>NZMG01000024.1 GCA_002694465.1 Flavobacteriaceae bacterium
GGCGAAGCCAAAACCTGGATCTACAATCACATCATTCATTCCCAAAGTACGGGCTTCCGCTAATTTTTCAGAAAAATAAAACAATACTTCTTTGGTGACATTTTTATATTCTGAAAGCGAGACCATCGTTTTCGGATTCCCTTTCATATGCATCATCACGTATGGAACTTTTAGTTGAGCCACTGTTTTCATCATGTTCGAATCTAAATTTCCAGCCGAAATATCATTCACCATCACGGCACCTGCTTCTACACTTTTTTTGACAATTTCACTTCGGAAGGTATCTATGGAAATAAGAGCTTCGGGAAACTGTTTTAAAATGGCTTCGATAGCTGGAACAACTCTTTGCAGTTCTTCTTTTTCTGAAACTTCATTAGCACCCGGTCGGGAACTGTGACCACCAATATCGAGTAAGGTAGCCCCCTGCTTTAGCATTTTTTCGGCTTGTGCTAAAATAAGACGTTCATTTGTTAAATTTCCTCCATCATAAAATGAATCTGGAGTGATATTTAAAATCCCCATCACCTTGGGTGTAGTGATGTTGATAAGGGTTCCTTTACAATTGAGGTTCATCCTATTTTTTAATTTGATTTATTTAAGCGAAATTTACGCAAAATCTTAAAGAACGAATGCCAGATACTGTAAAACAATACGACGCCGTCATTGAAACGTGCAGAACACTGTTTATCAATAAAATGAAGGACTACGGAAGCGCTTGGCGTATATTGCGATTGCCTTCATTAACCGATCAAATATTTATAAAAGCGCAACGAATTCGCAGTCTTCAGCAAAATGCAGAACGAAAAGTGGACGAAGGAGAAGCTAGTGAGTTTATTGGGATTATTAATTATTCGGTCATGGCTTTAATTCAATTGGAAAAAGGAGTGGTGGAACAACCCGATCTTTCTCTAGAAGAAGCAATAAAGTTGTATGATGAAAAAGTAACGATTACGAAAGAACTTATGTTGGATAAAAATCACGATTACGGCGAAGCTTGGCGCGATATGCGAGTAAGTTCTTTAACCGATTTAATCCTTCAGAAATTATTACGTGTTAAACAAATTGAAGATAATCAAGGAAAAACCTTAGTGAGTGAAGGCATTGATGCAAATTATCAGGATATGATAAATTACAGCGTTTTTGCGATGATTCACCTTCAAAGTAAATTCCAAAGCTAAAATTCCAAAATCCAAATGGAAAGGAAGTTTGATTTAGAGGAAAGAACATTTCAATTTGCAGGGAGTTGTAGAGTATTAATAAAGGATTTAAAACCTACATTAGCGAATATTGAAGATGGAAAACAGTTAATTAGATCTTCAGGTTCAGTAGGAGCTAATTACATTGAAGCTAATGAAAAATTAGGGAATAAAGATTTTATCTTTAGATTAAAAATAGCTAGAAAAGAAGCTAAAGAATCTGGATATTGGCTTAGACTACTAAAGGTGTCTAACCATGAAAATGAGGAAATAATTACATTATTAAAAGAATCGGAAGAATTACGTAAGATTATTTCTTCTATTATTAACAAGTTTTAGATACCCTTTGGATTTTGGTACTTGAAATTTGAAATTTATTAACATTATGAAATACTTAATTGGCTTTTTACGAATTTTTATTGGAATATTTTTTATCATCAGTGGACTTATAAAACTGAATGATCCCGTTGGATTTTCGTTTAAACTTCAGGATTATTTTGCACCCGATGTATTAAACCTCGAGTTTTTAGTACCCTATTCTTTAATGATAGCCCTTTTTGTAGTGGTATATGAAGTCATGTTGGGTGTGATGCTCATTTTGGGATATGCAAAAAGGTTCACACTCTGGAGCCTTATCGCCATGATAGTTTTCTTTACTTTTCTTACGTTTTATTCGGCATATTTCAATAAAGTAACTGATTGTGGATGTTTTGGGGATGCTTTAAAATTAACGCCTTGGGAGTCCTTTTGGAAAGATATAGTGCTGTTGATTTTAATTCTCATTGTATTCTTTTGGAGAAAACACTTAACGCCCTTCTTTACAGCAAATTTTAGAAGTATCGCAGTAATGATTTCCTTTGTATTGTGTTTATGGTTGGGCTATCATGTGCTTATGCATCTTCCCATTGTGGATTTTAGAGCCTATAAAATTGGAAACAATATCCAGGAGGGGATGACAGTGCCAGATGATGCTTTACCGCCCATTATTGAATACCAATGGAAGTATGAAATTAATGGAAAAGAAAAAACCATTACCAACACTTCCGGTTTAGATCCTCAACCTGAAGGAGGGACAAGAATTGGCGTGGAAACCGATTTTATTCGTGAACCTTACGAACCACCTATTCATGATTTTACCATTGAAAGAGATGATCAAGATTTCACTGAAGATTTTCTAGCCGAAGACAAACTAATTGTCGTGATTGCTTACAACTTGGACAATACTGAAATTGAAGGCTTTGCCAATATCAAAAAAGTGACGGATGAAGCTTTAAAGAAAGGCTATAAAGTGATTGGACTTTCGGCATCGAGTACTGCTGAAACTGAAAGTTTAGCTAGGAAACAAAAACTGAATTTTCAATTCTATTTTTGTGACATGATGACTTTAAAAACTATTGTTCGAAGTAACCCTGGAATTTTAGAATTAAGTGAGGGAACCATTCTTCAAAAGTTGCATTGGAACGATGCCGAAGATTTTAAACTAAACTAAATTGCTACGATACGTCCTTCAAAAAATAGGGTATGCAGTACTCACATTATTTGGAGTAGTGACGGTCATTTTTTTATTATTTAATATTCTTCCTGGAGATCCAGCACGGATGATGCTTGGACAAAACGAAACGGCAGAACAGGTAGCTATTGTAAAGAAGAAATACGGGTTCGATAAATCCTTAGGCGAACAATATTTGTTGTATTTAAACGATCTTTCGCCCCTTTCATTTCATAGTAAAACCGAAGGCGATTACTCCTTTCTTTCTGAAGGGAAATATACAGCAACCAAGCTTTTTTCAACCGAAGGAACTACGACAGTTTTAAAGCTACCCTATTTACGAGAATCCTTTCAAAAAAATGGGAAGCCTGTTAGTAGTGTTATAGCCGAAACACTACCCAACACGGCTATTTTGGCTATTTCTGCTATTACCATCGCAATGATGCTGGGAGTTTTTCTCGGCATTATTTCGGTGTTGTTTAAAGATAAATTTTTAGATAAATTCATTCAGTTGATTAGCACATTGGGAATGAGTGTTCCTTCCTTTTTTAGTGCCATTATTTTTGCGTGGCTGTTTGGTTTTGTGTTGCACGAATACACAAATTTAAATATGACAGGTAGTTTATATGAAGTTGATGATTTTGGAGATGGAACGTATATGCAATTAAAGAATTTAATACTTCCCGCCATTGTTTTGGGGATCCGCCCTTTGGGTGTGGTGACACAGTTGATGCGTAATTCGTTATTGGAAGTGTTGAGTCAGGATTACATTCGTACGGCAAAAGCCAAAGGACTTTCTTTCGCCAAGATCATTCGGAAACACGCATTAAAGAATTCCTTAAATCCGGTAGTGACGGCAATTTCAGGATGGTTTGCATCGATGTTGGCTGGTGCTGTATTTGTAGAGTATATATTTGGCTGGAATGGTCTTGGAAAAGAAATAGTAGATGCCTTAAACACCTTGGATTTACCCATTATTATGGGAGCTGTATTAGTAATAGCAACTTTGTTTATTTTAATCAATATTTTTGTAGATATAATATATGGTTGGTTAGACCCAAAAATTAGTAGACAATAAAAAAAGACTTATGAGAACGAAAATAGTAGCAGGAAACTGGAAAATGAATATCAATCGTGACGAAGCGATGCAACTAGTCAATGACATTAGTGCGGAGATTCAAAATCACGATATTAACGGGAATCGAGTAATGGTTTTTCCGCCGTTTCTTAGCATTCAAGGGGCGCAGGATGCTTCGGGAAGAGATGGTAGAGTAGAAGTAGGGGCACAAAATATGCATCAAGCAGAGAGTGGTGCTTATACAGGGGAAGTTTCGGCTAAAATGTTGTTAAACGTTCACGTTACTACAGTGATTTTAGGTCATAGTGAGCGTCGCGAATATTTTCATGAAACGGACGAATTGTTGCAACAAAAAGTAGATGCTGCTCTTAAAAATGGTTTAGAAGTGGTGTTCTGTTTTGGTGAAAAACTAGATGAAAGACATCTAGGAAATCATTTTACGGTGGTAGAAAAACAATTGCGAAAAGCATTGTTCCATTTATCGAAAGAAGACTGGAAAAACATCATTTTAGCTTATGAGCCTGTTTGGGCCATTGGCACTGGAATGACTGCTACACCAGAGCAGGCACAAGAAATGCACGCTTTTATTCGAAAAACAATTTCAGATAACTACTCCGAAGCATTAGCAGAAGGTGTTTCTATCTTATATGGTGGAAGCGTAAAACCCAACAATGCTGAAGAAATTTTTGGCAAACCTGATGTGGATGGCGGATTGATAGGCGGTGCTTCATTAAATGCCCAAGACTTTGCAGCCATAATTAAAGCCATGTAATGAGTGCCATTTATATTGAGTACACATTTATCATAGATGCTCTGCAACCCGCTTCCGAAATTTTGATTGCCGAACTAGGATATGCAGGATTTGAAAGTTTTATTGAAACAGAAGAGGGGGTACTAGCCTATATTCAGAAAGAGGAATGGAACGAGGATATCCTGAAAGATATTCAGATTTTAGAATCGGATGAATTCGAAATATCGCACAGCTCTAAAGAAATAGAACAGGTGAATTGGAATGAAGAATGGGAAAAGAACTTCGAGCCCATTGTTATAGCAGATGCCTGTGCAGTTCGCGCTCCTTTTCATAAGCCTTTTAATGTACAATACGAGATAGTTATTGAGCCTAAAATGTCGTTTGGAACGGGGCATCACGAAACAACTTTTATGATGCTTCAGTTTATTTTAGAAAATACTTTTGAAGGTAAAACAGTACTCGATATGGGTTGCGGCACGGCCGTTTTGGCGATTCTTGCTGAAATGAGAGGCGCTTCAAAAGTAGATGCGATTGATATTGACGATTGGTGTGTAGAAAATTCGGAAGAGAACGTACTTCGGAATCATTGTAAATATATTTCAGTAAAGTTAGGTGATGCTTCTGTATTACCTACTTCAGAAACCTATGATACTATTATTGCCAACATTAATAGAAATATCTTGCTGAATGATATGGAAATATATTCAAAAGGACTTAAAATGGGAGGTGAATTATATTTAAGTGGTTTTTATAAAGAAGATTTACCAATTATTATAGAATGTTGCAATAAGTTGGGGCTTCAATTCGTTGAAAACAAAGAAAAAAATAATTGGATTGCAGCAAAATTTGTAAATTAGTTGCAGTGTAAGTTTCTAACGATGAGTACAAAAGAAAAATACCAAGAGGACCTCTTAGTTGCCGAACAGGAAGATCAAGAAAATCAGATTGTGTTATACAATGATGAGGTGAATACCTTTGATCACGTTATAGAAATGCTTGTAGCCACTTGTGAGCACACTACTATACAGGCAGAACAATGTGCTATTATTGTTCATTACAAAGGGAAATGCACGGTTAAATCGGGTTCTTTCGAAGATTTAAAACCTCGTTGCAGTAAATTATTGGAGGCCGGATTAAGTGCAGAGATAATTTAGTTTTTTAATTGCCAATACTTCATTATTTTTTATATTTACACCCCTAAACGGCCTCGTGGCGCAACTGAATAGCGCATCTGATTACGGCTCAGAAGGTTGCAGGTTTGAATCCTGCCGAGGTCACTAATAAATCAAAAATCCTAAACTGTTGTTTAGGATTTTTTTTATAGTTACATTTAACTATGCTTGACCTCGAAGATTATATCCGTATTATTCCAGACTTTCCAAAACAAGGAATTGTTTTTAAAGATATTACTCCCTTACTTTCGTCGCCAGAAGCGACTGCGCAATGCCTAAAAGAATTAGTGCAATTAGTAAAAGCCAAAAAAATTGATAAAGTGGTAGGAGTTGAGTCTCGTGGGTTTTTCTTTGGAACACTTTTAGCGCAAGCATTGGGTGTGGGTTTTGTGCCCGTTAGAAAACCTGGAAAGCTTCCATTTACTACTATTAAGCAACCTTACGAGCTGGAGTACGGTTGGGATGCTCTCGAAATTCATGAAGATGCTATTGCAAAAGGCGAAAAAGTATTGGTACATGACGACGTGTTGGCAACTGGAGGTACGGCAAAAGCAGTGTGCCAATTGGTTGAAAAATTAGGAGGTGAAATTGTACAGTGTAATTTTATTATGCAATTGGATTTTCTGGACGGAAAAGATAAATTAAAGAAATACCAAGTAGCTTCGATATTAAATTACTAGTCTAATGCATTTTTAGTGACCCATAACCGATATCCAAACAATAATAATTGAAATTTTGAAGCATTAGCCAAATCCACCCCCTTTTTTGTAAAACTAGGGAGTAATATTTTATTCATCTTGGCTAAAAACTTAAAAAACGATTTTTTCATATTCAAAAATAACAAAAGCCTCTTATAAAGAGGCTTTTACCATATCTTATTTTAAACTATTGGTGAATTATAATTAAATCAATAGGCTCATCATCGTCTCCTTTTATCACAGAAGTAGATTTCGATCCTTTATTATCATCTACCGATATTTTGATGGCTACAATTTCACCGACATCATTTCTTTTTACATTCTTGTAAGTAAAATCAATATTTTTTGAAGCTAATTCGGTTTTCATTTTTGAGAGTTCTGCGTCACTTGTGTTTTTATTAATTACAGCACTATCTTCTGATCCCGATATAACAGCCACGTTTCCGTTTGAGCCACCCCTGCTATTTGCAATAGAATAAGTCATAGCTCTTTTTCTATCGGCTAATTCTCTTCTTTCTTCATCTATAACGGCTATTTGCTTTTCTCTGCGTTCTTCCATTTTTACGCGACGTTTGTCTAGTTCTTTTCTTCGTTCTTTCATTTCTGCTCTACGTACTTCCATTTCATCCTTTCGCACTTCCATTTCTTTTGTTCTTCGTTCCATACGCTCTATGCGGCGCTCTTCTGCACCTTCAGACCAAAATCCACTTTTACCTTCTTCGTCTATGTAAAAATGAAATTCTTCAATACCCTCATCATCATTAACTTGATAATTTCCATTTCTAGAGTCTGTGCTAGAGTAATTCATGGATAATGAAACTATCTCGTTGGCATCGTTTCTAACAACCGTGTAGCTAAGATCAATTCCGTATTTTTCTTTCAGCTCCTTTTTAATGGTTTCAAACTCTGCGTTGCTTGTGTTTTTTGTAATCTTAACACTGAATTTTTCTCGAATTTCTTTTTCTTCTTGGCTGTTCTTAATTTCAGGTTTTGAGGACGCTTCGGCTATAGAAGGAGTTTCGTTTTTCTGAGCTACATTTTCCTTTTTATCCGAATTTTCTGCCACAGGAATGGCATTTGTTGAAGGTTTTTCAACAGGCTCTTCTGCCACCGGAATTGTTTTGTAAGTGACTATTTCTTTCACATTAAAACTCCATAAAAAGAGGGCTAATAATGGAAGGATAATTCCAATTTTTAAAACATTTACTTTTCTTGAATTGCTTTTGTTTAACATAATGATTCGTTTATTGATGAATGATTGATAAAAATTATTGGTAAGTGCTGGAACGGTATAGGATGATGATGCCTTTACCAGTGCCAGTTGATATGCTTTTTTTGAAGAAATTTGTTGAACTGTTTCATTATCGGCAATAAATTCTAAATTCTCTTCGATACTATTTTTGAATAACCAAGCAAAAGGATTTATCCATTGAAAAATGAGGACCAAATTGGCCAATAGAATATCTGCTGAATGCCATTGATTTGCATGTACTTTTTCGTGCTTAATAATCATTTGTAATTCTTCATTTGTGTGAAGCGACGGATTATAAACAATATAATTAAAGAATGAAAAAGGGGCATGTTTTTGTACTGTTTTAATGTGGAAAACCCCATCCAATTTTTCAGTTTTACCCGAAATAAGAATACTTAGTAAAGAGTAAAGCTCCCTTATAAATCGATATACCATAAAAACAACCCCAACGCTATAAACTATCATGAAAAAATCCCATAGGTTTATTGTAAAGGGTTCTGCTTGTTGTGGGGTTTGACTTAATGTAGAAATTCCAGTATTTAGAGCATGGGTCATCTCTGGAACTTCAATAACAACAGTTTTTGTAAATTCAACTAAAGGTAAAATGATGGCAGTAGCAAGTCCAAAAAGTAAAAACTGTCTTTTTGCTCTAAATAAGGTGTCTTTTTGTAGCCATAGGAAATAGACAGCGTAAAACAATACCAAAACACCTCCCGACTTTATTATATAGGTAATGAGTTCCATATTATTTTTTGTTTTCGATTAAATCCAAAATTTCTCGAAGTTCTTTGGCACTAATTTTCTCTTCTTTGGCAAAAAAGGAAACCATACTCTTATAATTATTATTGAAGTATCGTTTCATAGCTAAATTCATAAAACGCTTGGTGTATTCTTCTTTAGAGATAATGGGATAATATTGGTGGGTTTTTCCGTAGGCGGTATAAGAGACAAATCCCTTTTCTTCTAAATTCCTTACAATAGTCGAAATGGTATTGTAATGGTTTTCGTTAGGTAATACAGCAATAATCTCTTTCACAAAAGCTTTTTCTAGCTTCCATAGCGCTTGCATAACCTCTTCTTCTTTATTCGTTAATTGTTCCATAAGTCAAACTTAAAACTATTTTTTTAGTTGTACAACTATTTTTGTAGTTATATAACTTAAGTTTTAGTTAATTATTGTTTCAGTATAATTTTTTTCTGAAGATTCCATTCCTTTTTCATAATTGTTATCTTCGCACGGTATAAATATTATGAGCATACTTTTCATTTTTTTAGGGCTTACCTTATTAGTCATAGGAGGAGAATTTTTAGTTAGATCCTCGGTAGCGCTTTCCTTTAAATTACACTTATCCAAAATGGTCATTGGACTTACGGTGGTTTCTTTTGCTACTTCGGCTCCAGAATTATTAGTGAGTTTAAATGCGGCATTGTCTGGGTTTAGTGATATCTCGTTAGGAAATGTAATAGGAAGTAATATTGCAAATATTGGATTGGTCTTGGGAATTACTGCGGTAATAGGACCGCTTGCCATAGATAAGGATTTCTATAAGCTCAATTGGCCTATTATGATGTTTATTTCCTTAGCGCTTTATGGCTTACTTACATCTGGAAATGAATTATCCCGAATGGAGGGTGGGGGGTTAATTGCTCTTTTAGTAATATACCTTTGGATGCTTATCTCAAGAGCTAGAAAAACAAGGGGTAAAAAGACTGAAGTTTTGGAGGAGGTAAATGAATCACTAGCCATGGTTTCCAATTTCAAAATTGCTATTTGGTTGCTTATTGGAGGAGTATCTCTTTGGGGAGGAAGTGAGCTATTGGTTAAAGGAGCAGTAGATTTGGCAACAGCCATGGGAGTAAGTGAAAGAGTCATAGCCGTTACCATGATTGCTGTAGGGACAAGTGTTCCAGAATTGGCAGCTTCGGTGATTGCTGCCTTGAAAAAAGAAAAGGCAATTTCTTTAGGGAATTTAATTGGCTCAAACATATTTAATATCGCTTGTGTATTGGGTATTACTTCGTTAATTCAGCCCATTGCGGTTAAAAGCCCAGAAGTTCTTACCAATGATATTTTTTGGATGCTGGGTTTTGCGGCTGTATTGATTCCTTTTGTCTTTCTTCCCAAGAGATTTGAAATTGGACGTTTAAAAGGTTTTGTTCTTGTTGTTGCCTACGCCATTTTTACAAGTATGGCATTTATAAATTAGAGGGGTTATTTTCAATATTTTTATTGATTCAATATTTTTATTAACTTTTTTAGGGGGTGTGTTGATAAAAATATTATTTTTTAAATAAAAAAATTATAAAAAAACAGGGGGTATATTTAAAATAGATATATTTTTGTGCCGTCTAATTCATTTTTTTAAATAAAAAAGCCTAAAAGTATGTCTACCCTAAGATTTAAAGCAATAAGCGAAACCTTCAATCGTAAGCCTATTGAAGTTAAAGAACCAGCACGTCGTTCAGAAATATTTGGAAACAATGTTTTTAACGAGCAAGCCATGCGTCAATATCTTACCAAAGATTCATATAAAAGCGTGATGGATGCTGTTGTAAATGGTTCAAAAATAGACCGAACTGTAGCGGATCATGTTTCTACTGGAATGAAAGAATGGGCTATTAGCAAAGGGGCGACTCATTATACACACTGGTTTCAACCATTAACCGGAGCTACTGCTGAAAAGCACGATGCTTTTTTTGAAACTATCGAAGGTGGAATGGCTATTGAAAAGTTTGGAGGAGGTCAATTAGTACAACAAGAACCAGATGCTTCAAGTTTTCCAAATGGCGGAATTAGAAATACGTTTGAAGCAAGAGGATATACCGCTTGGGATCCTACCTCACCAGCTTTTATTTATGGAACCACGCTTTGTATTCCAACCGTTTTTGTGGCGTATACAGGAGAAGCGTTAGATAATAAAACACCGTTGCTACGCTCATTACAAGTAGTTGACAATGCTGCTACTGCTGTAGCTAAATATTTCGATAAAAACGTAAGTAAAGTAGTTGCAACCCTTGGTTGGGAGCAAGAGTATTTTCTTATAGATAAGTCGTTAGCCGCTTCCAGACCAGATATTTCTTTAGCTGGTAGAACGCTTTTAGGACATTCTTCAGCAAAAGGTCAACAATTAGACGATCACTATTTTGGTTCTATTCCCACTAGGGTATTAAACTATATGCGTGACTTAGAAACCGAATGCATGCTATTAGGTATTCCTGTAAAAACGCGTCATAATGAAGTAGCCCCAAATCAGTTTGAATTGGCACCTATTTTTGAAGAAGCCAACCTCGCTGTGGATCACAATTCATTATTAATGGATGTGATGGATAAAGTGGCAGACAGACATAATTTTAAAGTGCTTTTCCACGAAAAACCTTTTGCAGGAATTAATGGAAGCGGAAAACATAACAACTGGTCTTTGGCAACAAGTACAGGAGTTAACTTACTGAGTCCTGGAAGTACTCCAATGAAAAACCTTCAGTTTTTAACCTTCTTTATCAATACTATAAAAGCGGTTAACGAATATGAAGAATTGCTTCGTGCATCTATTGCAAGTGCCAGTAACGATCACCGATTAGGAGCAAACGAAGCACCTCCAGCGATTATTTCAGTGTTTATTGGTTCACAATTAACAGATGTATTGGACGAACTTGAAAAAGTAACCAATGGAAAGCTTTCTCCAGAAGAAAAAACCGATCTTAAGTTAAATGTGGTTGGTAAAATTCCTGAAATTTTATTAGATAACACAGATCGTAACCGTACGTCGCCTTTTGCCTTTACAGGAAATAAATTTGAATTCCGTGCCGTAGGTTCTACAGCCAACTGTGCTAATCCAATGACGGTGCTTAATACCATTGTTGCAAGACAGTTAATCGACTTTAAAGAGGAGGTTGATGCGCTAATTGCAAAGAAGAAAATGAAGAAGGACGATGCTATTTTCAACGTATTGAGAGAATATATCAAACAATCGAAGCGCATTCGTTTTGAAGGAGATGGTTATGGTGAGGCTTGGGAAAAAGAAGCTAAAAAGCGTGGTTTAAGTAATAATAAAACTACCCCAGAAGCACTTAAAGCACAAGTTTCAAAAAAGACTATTGATTTATACGAAGGCCTTGGGATTTTAAATAAAATTGAAATTGAGGCACGTCACGAAATTGAAGTAGAGGAATATGCGCTGCGTATCCAAATTGAAGGACGCGTCTTAGGGGATATTGCTAGAAATCACGTAATTCCAACAGCAATACGTTATCAAAATATTTTAATTGAAAACGTACGTGGGTTAAAAGAAATCTATGGTGCGGGTTTCAAAAAATTGGCTTCAGAGCAAATGCAATTGATAGAGAGTATTAGCGAACATATTGCAAAAATCAACACCAATATTACCAATATGATTGAAGAGCGCAAAAAAGCTAACAAGATTGAAGATGGAGAAAAAAGAGCCTTTGCATATTGTGATAAAGTAAAACCTTTCTTTGAAGAAATTAGATATCACTGTGATAAACTTGAGTTATTGGTGGACGATGAAATTTGGCCATTGACCAAGTATAGAGAGTTATTATTTACACGATAAAAATGAACAGACCGCTGGTCTCTGAGCGAAGTCGAAGAGTAGCGGTCTTTTTTTATTCTTTAATGACTTTTTGAATCACTGTTCCTTTCTCGGATTCTATCTCCATAAATAGTAACCCTGCTGGCATCCCAAGTAATGAGATTTCACTAAAGTTTTGCGTAATTTCTTTAAGTTTAACACCCAAGACGTTGTAAATAGTAATCCTTTTAATCACATTAGAACTATCTATATTCAAAACTTCCTTTACAGGGTTGGGATATAGTTTTACAATATTAATGGCGTTTTCTTCAACACTTAAATTACAATCTTCACTATAGACAGCAGTTTCATCCTTACACCAACCTTCTGCTTCACTGATACACTCTTGAGCATTTGCAAAATCAACATCATCTACTTGAATACATTTTAAATTAGGATTTTCTGTTAGATTAACTGCATAAAAGCCTTCATTGTTATTATTATTGAGGTTTACTTGCTTTAAGTTATTATCTTCTAATATTAAAAAACTTAAACTTGAATTATTACTAATATCTATGCTTTGGATCATATTATGACTAGCATTAATTACATCAAGTAAAGAATTGTTTGATAAGTCTAATTCTGAAAGTTTATTTTCATTTCCATCTAAATAAACTAAATTTGGATTGAATGAAAGATCAATAGAGGGTATTGAATTATCTCTAAAATTCAATTCTTTAAGAAGAGGTTGATTACTAACATCTAGAGATGTAATTTGATTTCCAGCAACAAAAAGAAATTCTAATAGTGTGTTGTTAGTAATATCTATTTCAAGTAAATTCATAGAGCTTACATTTAAATACATAAGATTTACATTCTGTGAAACGTCAATCGAAGTAAAATTGTTTGAAACAAAATCAACATGCTCCAATGCTGTATTTTGAGATACATCTATGCTTTCAATAGTATTAAAACCACAACTCAAATAGGTTAGATTTACGTTTTGAGTAATATTTAACTCGGTCAATTCTTGAAACTCTAAATTAAGGACTTCAAGTGCAGTGAATTCTTCAATTCCTATTACCGAAGTTATTCCAGATATTACGTTGGTTCGAAGCCTCAAAACACCAGCAGCTTCGCTTACTTGTATTTCTCCATCATTATTTAGGTCAACATCACTTTCATAAGTACCATCACCGTCAAAATCTGCACAAGGTAAATTTACTAGCATATCTTTAAAAACAGGGTCTGGAATAGTTACTATTTGAGCACTTAATGAACAAGAAACAAGAAGAAATAAAGTAAATATTAGGGACAATTTTTTCATCATTCAATAATTATTGTTTTTGTTTCAATGGCTGTGCCATCACACACTAAAGTTACTAAATAAATTCCCGTTGCATAACTACTAACATCTATTTGGTGTTGCCCCACCTGTGTGTCTATAATATGATTAAAAGTATTACTAGTACTAACTTCTGTTAAAATAAGGTAGGCAGAGGTAGCATCCTCAGCAATATAATCTATGGTAATTTGCGTTTGGGCAGGATTTGGAGCAATAACACCTAACACAAATGGGTTTACCGTTACAGTTACATTATCATAATCCTTTACACCGTCACTGTTATTAATAACCTCTAGAGTATATTGTTGTGTAAGTTCTGGGGAAACAGAGATATCCTGTCCTGTAAAAATTAGATTCCCTTGTGGGTCGTACCAATTATAGGTTGCAGGGGCTGTTATACTTTCTGCACTTAAAGTTACACTTTCATTTTTGTCAATTTGTTGATCATTGCCAGCATTGGCATCAAAGGTGGAAGATTCACCTTTTTTTATAAGAAAAGTCTTTCCATAAACTATATCGTCTGTAGAAATGTCTCTTTGTATAAAATGATAGTAGTATTCTTTCTTATTGGTAAGTTCGTCTACAAGAAAATTAAAAGTTAAAGTTATATTCCTTGTTTCACCTGGCTCAAGGGAAATATTATCAAATACTACTTCGTCATCAGTAACAAGAAACTTTTGTGAGTTTTCAGTTGCATTGGAGACCAGAGACCCATTATTACTCCAATTTTGGTAAAGTTCATTATCCATTTGTAAAGTAACCTCGGCTTCATCATATATAAGTTTTCCTATTTCCTCCCAATCTACTCCAAATTCAAGGCTGTAACTTTTAGTAACAGAATCAAAATTAGTAATACTTATAGTTCCTGTCATTGGGGCAGGCCCAGGGGCAGGTTCTATTACTACAACATTTTTCCAAACAATATTATTGTTATTACGAGTGTTAGTCCAAACATCCCCATCTACCATAATTTCATTTGTCATGGGGTCATCATTTGAGTCAATACGTGCTAAAAAACTAAATTCATTTGGGTCAGAATTCATGTATCCAACAAAATCATCTGGGTTTGGGACATCCCATGTAAAGAAATAAAGCCCTTGTTCCCCAGGTTCTATCGACGAGAAAGTGTTGACTTGTCCATTGGGATTTCCTACTGGACCTCCAACAGGTATGGCATTATATGTAGTTGTGCCATCCCAATTTTCTGGCCAGGTATTGGTGTGTCCACCTGTTTTAGACCAATAGAGTTTTACATTTAGACTATTAATAGGTACTGTCTCATTACTTTTATTAATTACTCTAACCAATACTGTTTCAGTACTTCCAGGCCCACTATATATTGGATTTCTATGTTCATAAAATTCATTGCCTGTATTTTCAGGAATCCATATATCTGGGCTATTCCACAATACAAAATTGGCATGTTTTGTTACATTATCAGGCTCCACACCAAAATCTTTTAAGGAATTACGCATGTGCATGTCCAAAACACCAGAGGTGGTTTCAAATTCCTTTGCAGTTAACACACAGGCCGTAGCATTAGGAATACCAAAACCCATTTCATCATTTCTAGAGCCAATGCTTAAATCACCTATAGCATATGGGATTGTACCTGATTTTTGAGCAGTCCTTCGCAATATGTTTCGAATAGCTTCACCTTTTAATTCTGGCTTGACCGTAAACATTAAAGCTGCTATACCAGCAACATGTGGAGCAGCTGCAGAGGTTTTTCCAAATAATCCATATACTGTTCCTCCTATATCTATCGACATTATTTCTTCTGCTGGAGCTACAATATCTAATAGCGGACCATAATTTGAGGAAGATTGTCTATTTCCACCTATAGTTGAGCCGCCGACAGCTAATATACTAGGATAATTTGCAGGCATAGCAATAGTATTGACCCCAAGATTACCACTGGGAGCTACTAAAATTACACCTTCTGCTATAGCATTATTGAATGCCATTTCTAAATTTTCAGATGGGGCTCCACCTCCTGTGAAAGACATATTTATTACTTTCGAGCCTCTCCCAAAAACCGCAACATTAATACCCGTTGCAACTGCTTCTTGATCAAAATTGTTAGCCAAGTCTGTTGCAACCCAAAAAAAGTTACAATCTGGTGCAATACCACCCATTCTTTGACCATTATGTAATGCACCTATAACACTAGAAACTAGTGTTCCGTGTTCTGGGTTTTGTGTAACTGTATAATAGAAATCTTCATCCATCCCTCCTGCTGGATCAATAACATCAGTTGCGTCTACAGGTAAATCAAGAATTCCATCATCAACTCCAGTATCAATGATTGTAACTAATACTTGGGGGCCACCTGTTGTTTCTTCCCAAGCCCCACAGATATTAATATCTGCTAATTCATTGCCCGATTCATTATTAAAGAGATTCCATTGCAATTCAGCATTGGGTTCATTATAACAAGTATCTAAACTACCAATAAAAATTGCGGGACTTGGTTGAGGGACTTCAGGAATGCTAAAAAGACCTGTAAAACCTGGCTCTGCAGATGCAATATACCCTGATTCATAAAAATAAGCAGCTAATTCGAGAGTGGTATCTTGTGTAGTAGATGTAGTCTTAATTTTATACCAAAGTGGCATGTAGGGTATTGTGCCTTCAATTAACAAATTTTTGATTGTTACTAAATTGTTTAACTGTATGGTATCTGATAATTGATTTAACCGAACATACAATTTATTATTTGTGCCAAACGTACTTCCATTATAAGTAAAATAGGGAAAAACGCCTTCTGTTTCAACTAAGTTTTTTAAGGAGTTTATTTTTTGTTCATATTCACTTTGGCTAGAAATATTATTACTAAACTGTAATTTGGCAATCTTTTCATTACCTATGTTTTTAAAAACGAAAGACTGAACTCCCATAGTATCTAACTGATTTTCGTCAAATGTGTTAGTTGTAACAATATTAACGAACTGTTTATTGAGAGTGAGTGAGACTTGTTCTCCATTGTAGTAATAGTAATTGCTTTGTGAAAAAGATAAAAAACTTATAATTGAGAAGAAAAAGAAAAATTTTATTTCTCTCCCCCGAGAAATAGTTACTTTCATAATGAATTGATTTTAAATTATTTAATTTATTTGAAGATACAAATTTTACTTTTAAAAAGTTATGATTGTGTATTTATTTTATACAAGTTACTTTTTTTACCTTTGCCCAATGAGCAACGAAGTTTCTAAAAGATATGCCCAACGTGGGGTTTCTGCCGCAAAAGAAGATGTCCATAATGCTATAAAAAATGTAGACAAAGGATTGTTCCCAAAGGCCTTTTGTAAAATTGTTCCCGATCATTTAACAGGGAGTAATGACCATTGTTTAGTCATGCACGCAGATGGTGCAGGAACCAAATCTTCTCTAGCGTATATGTATTGGAAGGAAACTGGAGATCTATCCGTTTGGAAGGGTATTGCGCAAGACGCGCTTATCATGAACATTGACGATTTGTTATGCGTAGGGGCAGTCGATAATATTATGTTGTCTTCCACTATTGGGAGAAATAAAAACTTGATTCCTGGGGAAGTCATTTCTGCCATTATTAATGGTACCGAAGAAATCATTTCAGATTTAAAGAAATTTGGGGTGACCATTCATAGTACGGGAGGTGAAACAGCCGATGTAGGCGATTTGGTGCGAACCATTATTGTGGATTCTACTGTTACCGCTCGAATGAAGCGAAGTGACGTTATCGACAATGCAAATATCAAACCCGGCGATGTCATTGTAGGTTTGGCTTCTTTTGGACAAGCTACTTATGAAACCGAATACAATGGCGGGATGGGAAGCAACGGATTAACATCGGCAAGGCACGATGTTTTCCATAAAGAATTGGCTTCAAAATATCCTGAAAGTTTTGATGCTTCAGTTCCTGAAGATTTAGTCTATTCTGGTTCAAAAAAATTGACGGATTCTGTTGAAGGTAGCCCAGTCGATGCTGGTAAATTGGTTTTGTCACCCACGCGTACCTATGCGCCTATTATTCAGAAAATACTATCCAAAGTAGATAGAAAACACCTTCACGGAATGGTACATTGCAGCGGAGGGGCACAAACTAAAATCCTTCATTTTGTAGAGAAGCTTCACATTGTAAAAGACAACTTGTTCGATATTCCGCCGCTTTTCAAATTAATTCAGGAAGAAAGTAAAACCGATTGGAAAGAGATGTATCAAGTATTTAATATGGGGCATCGTATGGAATTGTATGTTTCGCCAATTATTGCAAATCAAATTATAGAAATTTCAGAAAGTTTTAATGTGGTGGCACAAATTGTAGGGCGTGTGGAAGCTGCTACAACAAAGAAATTAACTATAAAAAGCTCAAAAGGAACGTTTGAGTATCATTAGTACAAACATTCGTATTTTATCGTAAATTTGCACAGCCAAAAGGAAAAGGCAATCTGTTGACCTATGTTAGAAAAACTTCAAATTATTAAAAATCGTTTCGATGAGGTGAGTGATCTTATCATTCAGCCTGATATTATTAGTGATCAGAAGCGTTACATTCAGTTAAATAAAGAATACAAAGATCTTCGTGTGTTAATGGATAAGCGAGAGGAATATACTTCTTTAACCAATTCTATCAACGAAGCCAACGAAATTATAAATGATGGTAGCGATGCCGAAATGGTAGAAATGGCAAAAATGGAATTGGAAACTGCCGAGGAACGTTTGCCAGAATTGGAGGAAGAAATAAAATTTCTTTTAATCCCAAAAGACCCCGAAGATGCTAAAAATGCCGTAATGGAAATCCGTGCAGGTACTGGTGGTGATGAGGCCAGTATTTTTGCAGGGGATTTGTATAGAATGTATACTAAGTATTGTGAAGGAAAAGGATGGAATTTGAGTGTGGTTGATTATAACGAAGGAACCAGTGGCGGATTTAAAGAAATTATTTTTGAAATTTCTGGTGAAGATGTGTACGGAACGCTAAAATATGAAGCGGGTGTTCACCGTGTACAAAGAGTGCCACAAACCGAAACCCAAGGAAGAGTACATACAAGTGCAGCTACTGTGATGGTACTTCCCGAAGCCGAAGAATTTGACGTAGAACTGGATATGAGCGAAGTACGTATCGAACGAACCACTTCCACAGGACCTGGTGGGCAGTCGGTTAATACAACCTATTCGGCTATTAAATTACATCACGAACCTACGGGAATGATTGTGAGCTGTCAGGACCAAAAATCGTCTCATAAAAACTTGGAAAAGGCTTTAAAAGTATTGCGTTCTCGTTTATATGAGTTGGAACTTGCCAAGAAAATGGAAGCCGATTCTGAAAAGCGTAAAAGTATGGTGTCTTCTGGTGACCGAAGTGCTAAAATTAGAACCTATAATTACCCTCAAGGACGTGTTACCGATCACCGAATTAACCTAACCTTATACGATTTAGGAAATATTATGGATGGAGATATCCAGAAGATTATTGACGAAATCCATTTAGTAAGAAACACCGAGAAATTGCAAGAAACTGGCGAAGCATTTTAATGACTACGGAAGCACTCATACAACAGATTCATAAAAAAAACTCCTTCCTATGTATTGGTTTGGATGTGGACTTGGAGAAAATCCCATCTCATTTGTTGAAAGAGGAAGATCCTATTTTTGCATTTAATAAAGCCATAATCGATGCCACACATCACTTGGCGGTTGCTTATAAACCCAATACTGCTTTTTATGAAGCCTACGGATTAAAAGGCTGGGAGTCACTGAAGAAAACCATCGATTATTTAAATAGAAATCACCCCGAAATATTTACCATAGCCGATGCCAAACGAGGCGATATTGGTAATACATCAAAGATGTATGCCAAAGCTTTTTTTGAAGATTTGGGATTCGATTCTATTACGGTAGCACCTTATATGGGAAAAGACTCCGTGGAGCCTTTTTTATCGTTTGAAGACAAACACACTATCCTTTTAGCCTTGACTTCTAATGAAGGCGCATTCGATTTTCAAACCAAGGAAATGGAAGGGAAAGAGCTCTATAAATCGGTGATTGAAACTTCAAAAACTTGGAAGAACAGTGAAAACTTAATGTATGTGGTGGGTGCTACAAAAGCAGAATATTTGGCTGAAATACGGAACATAATTCCTGAAAGTTTTCTGTTAGTTCCTGGTGTAGGAGCACAAGGTGGAAGCTTAGAAGATGTCTGCAAATATGGAATGACAAAGAATGTAGGACTACTTATTAACTCCTCTCGTGGTATCATATATGCTTCAAAAAAAGAAGACTTTGCTACCGCAGCGGCAAAGTCAGCTCAAATTCTTCAGCAACAAATGAAAACGATTTTAGAAAATCGTTAGTCTTGCAACACAAATACTTTTCTTAACAAATCGGTAGTTCTAGAAGATACTTTGGTTCGAATATTTTTCTCTTCTACCGAAATCATGGTGTACACACCTTTTAAGGCTTCATTCGTAACGTAATCGGTTAGATCTGGATTTACTTTATTGACTAAAGGAATGGAGTTATAGGTAGTAATAATATTATTCCAAATTTGGTCGGCGCCTACCTTGGCAAACGAATTTTGAATGACAGGATTAAACTTAGCATACAAAGCTGATTGGGTTTTTCCTTCTAAGTAGGTGGTAGCTGCATTATCGGGACCTAATAAAATATTTTTAGCATCGGCAAAAGTGATTCCTTTTACAGCATCTACAAATATGGGTGTTGCTTCTTTTACGGCATCTTCGGCAGCGCGATTGAGTATTTTTAATCCTTCATCGGCTAAGTTGGAAAGCCCAATATCCCGTAGCGTTTGATCTACCTTTTGAAGTTCTTGCGGCAGTAAAATCTTTACCAATTCATTTTTATAAAACCCATCTACTTGTGTAAGCTTGGTTACTTGTTTGTCAATCCCAAAATCTAGTGCCTCCCGCAATCCATTGCCAATCATGGCATCACTAATACCACCGTCGCCATTGGGAAGGGTGTTTACAACGTTTTGAAGTTCGTCGCAGGAGGTGAAGAAAAATACGGTAACAATCAAAAAAACTCTTTTCAACATGGGTTAATTATTTTAAGGTTCTAAAGATACTACTTATAATAAAAACCATTCCAAAAATGCGCTTTTGTAAAATTGTAAACAATTCCTTCCTTTCATTGTGAATTTCGTAAATTTGCACTTCAATAATCCATAGATTTTGTCAATGCAACAAATACCTCCTTATCAACCTAAAAATAAAGTAAGAATTGTTACCGCTGCCTCTTTGTTCGATGGTCACGATGCCGCGATTAATATTATGCGTCGTATCATTCAAGCCACAGGGGTTGAGGTGATTCATCTTGGGCACGATAGAAGTGTGGAAGAAGTAGTAAATACGGCTATTCAAGAAGATGCCAATGCTATTGCAATGACTTCCTATCAAGGGGGACACAATGAGTATTTTAAATATATGTACGACTTGCTTCAGGAAAAGGGAGCTAGTCATATCAAGATTTTTGGCGGCGGAGGCGGCGTGATTTTACCTTCAGAAATTAAAGAGTTAATGGACTACGGAATCACCCGAATCTATTCTCCAGACGATGGTCGTGAGTTAGGCTTACAGGGAATGATTAACGATCTGGTACAACAATCTGATTTTCCGGTAGGAGATTCACTGAATGGTGAACTGAAAGACCTTCCTAAAAAGAATCCAAAATCCATTGCGCGTATTATTTCTTCGGCAGAAAATTTTCCTGAAGTGGCCAAGGAAACTCTTGATGCCATTCATAAAAAGAATGAAAAAGCGACCATTCCAGTATTGGGAATTACAGGAACAGGAGGAGCGGGTAAATCGTCTTTGGTAGACGAGTTGGTGCGTAGATTCCTTATCGATTTTCCTGAAAAAACCATCGCCCTTATCTCGGTAGATCCTTCTAAAAGGAAAACAGGAGGCGCTTTGT
The DNA here is from genome assembly GCA_002694465.1 of Flavobacteriaceae bacterium. Lineage (GTDB taxonomy): Bacteria > Bacteroidota > Bacteroidia > Flavobacteriales > Flavobacteriaceae > Halomarinibacterium. The sequence continues at coordinate 21,428 of NZMG01000024.1, forward strand.
TGGGAGATCGTATTCGAATGAATGCCATTAACAACCCAAGAGTGTATATGCGCAGTTTGGCAACACGTCAAAGTAATTTGGCATTGTCGAAGTATGTAAACGAAGCCATTGAAGTACTGAAAGCAGCCGAATACGATTTAATTGTGTTAGAAACGTCGGGAATTGGACAAAGTGACACCGAAATTTTAGAACACAGCGATGTGTCATTATATGTGATGACACCCGAATTTGGAGCTGCCACCCAGTTGGAAAAAATTGATATGCTGGACTTTGCCGATTTGGTAGCCATCAACAAATTCGATAAAAGAGGGTCACTCGATGCCTTGCGCGATGTAAAAAAACAATATATGCGTAACCACAATTTGTGGGATACGCCACAGGAAGAATTGCCTGTATATGGAACGATTGCTTCCCAGTTTAACGATCCCGGGATGAACCAGCTCTACAAAGCCATTATGGATAAAATTGTAGACAAAACGGAAGCACCACTTAAAAGCAGTTACGAGATTAGCGATGAAATGAGCGAGAAAATCTTTGTGATTCCTCCAGCACGTACACGTTATCTTTCTGAAATTGCGGAAAACAATAGAAACTACGATAAAGTGGCTTCCCAACAAGTGGAAGTGGCTCAAAAATTATACGGTATTTTTAAAACCATTTGTACGGTTGCTCGTGTCACTTCGAGCGCAGTCGAGAAGTCTTTTATTCAAAAATTAGGACTCGATGCAGATGAGATTCTTCGTTCCACTCAGAATGACAATGACAAAGAATTAATTCAGTTGCTACTGAAGGAGTTTGACCGCGTAAAAATGGATCTCGATCCACATCATTGGGATACCCTAATTAACTGGGATGCTACTGTAAAAAGGTACAAAGACCCTATCTATAGCTTTAAAGTTCGCGATAAAGAAATTAAAATTGAAACGCATACTGAAAGCCTTTCACATACGCAAATACCCAAAGTAGCATTACCAAAATACCAAGCGTGGGGTGATATTTTACGTTGGTGTTTGCAAGAAAATGTACCGGGCGAGTTTCCTTATGCTTCGGGATTATATCCTTTTAAAAGAACAGGAGAAGACCCTGCAAGAATGTTTGCAGGTGAAGGTGGGCCAGAACGTACCAACCGCAGATTCCATTATGTAAGCCACGGATTGCCAGCCAAGCGTCTTTCTACCGCATTTGATAGTGTGACACTCTACGGAAATGACCCAGGATTACGTCCCGATATTTACGGAAAGATTGGAAATGCAGGGGTGTCTATTTGTTGTTTGGACGATGCCAAGAAATTGTATTCAGGATTCGATTTGAGTGATGCGATGACCTCGGTGAGTATGACGATTAATGGACCTGCTCCTATGTTACTTGGCTTTTTTATGAATGCCGCCATAGATCAAAACTGTGAGAAGTACATCAAAGAAAATGGTCTTGAAAAGGAGGTTGAAAAGAAAATTGCTGCCATTTATAAAGAAAAGGGAACCGAACGACCCAAATACTACGGAGAACTTCCAGAAGGAAACGACGGATTAGGATTGATGCTGTTAGGGGTTACGGGAGACCAAGTTTTACCTTCCGAAGTATATCAAAAAATAAAAGCGGAAACCCTTCAACAAGTTCGTGGAACGGTGCAAGCCGATATCCTAAAAGAAGACCAAGCACAGAACACCTGTATTTTCTCCACAGAGTTTGCGCTTCGTTTGATGGGGGATGTGCAGGAGTATTTTATTCAGAAAAAAGTACGAAATTTCTATTCGGTGTCTATTTCGGGATACCACATTGCCGAAGCTGGGGCCAACCCCATTTCGCAATTAGCATTTACCCTCGCCAACGGATTTACCTACGTAGAATACTACCTTTCACGTGGGATGGACATCAATAAATTTGGTCCTAATTTATCCTTCTTTTTCAGTAATGGAATTGACCCAGAATATTCCGTCATTGGACGCGTGGCACGTAAGATTTGGGCAAAAGCCATGCGTGATAAATACGGAGCCAATCCGCGTGCGCAAATGCTGAAATACCACATCCAAACATCGGGAAGAAGCTTGCACGCTCAGGAAATAGACTTTAACGATATTCGTACGACGCTTCAGGCATTGTATGCTATTTACGATAATTGTAATTCGTTACACACCAACGCCTACGATGAGGCTATTACTACGCCTACTGAAGAAAGTGTACGTCGTGCGATGGCGATTCAGTTGATTATCAATAAAGAATTAGGATTAGCGAAAAATGAAAACCCCATACAAGGTTCGTTTATAATTGAAGAACTTACCGATTTGGTAGAAGAGGCCGTACTTAAGGAATTCGATAGCATAACCGAACGTGGGGGCGTGCTAGGAGCCATGGAGACCATGTACCAGCGAAGTAAAATTCAGGAAGAAAGCTTGTATTATGAAACCTTAAAGCACAACGGCGAGTTTCCTATAATTGGGGTGAATACCTTTTTAAGTAGTAAAGGATCGCCTACCATCTTACCTGCGGAAGTGATTCGCGCTACCGAGGATGAAAAACAAGCTCAGATTCACACCTTAGAACAACTACATAATAGTTATCCAACAAAGGCGAAAGAAGCCATTAAAAAAGTACAACAGGCCGCTATCCATAACAAAAATATCTTTGAAGAATTGATGGAAGCAACCAAGGTTTGCTCCCTCGGGCAAATTACCAGCGCGTTGTTTGAAGTAGGAGGGCAGTATAGACGTAACATGTAAACACTCATGAGTTTCCTAACGGCAGAATGGCGCAAACTAGCTATGGCAAATTATGAGGTGTCGCCAGCGTTGTTAGCTCCTTATGTGCCTTTTGGTACCGAGCTGGATTTATGGGAAGGTAAATGCTATGTCAGTCTGGTGGGCTTTATGTTTTTAAACACCAAGCTCCTAGGGATAAAGATTCCATTTCACACAAATTTTGAAGAAGTAAATCTGCGTTTTTACGTAAAACGCTTTAATGGCACCCAATACAAGCGGGGAGTGGTGTTTATTAAAGAAATAGTGCCCAAACCCGCGCTCACGTTTGTGGCAAATACGGTGTATCAGGAAAACTACGAAACCTTACCCATGCAGAACCGTTGGGAGGAAACTTCCGAGAAAAGACTGGTTACCTACCAATGGAAGAAAAACAACCATTGGAATTCTTTTAGCGTGACCACAAAACGAGATGCAGTACCTATTCCTGTAGGCAGTGACACCGAATTTATCACCGAACATTATTGGGGCTACGCTCATAGAAATAAGCATAGCGCTAACGAATATGAAGTCACCCATCCCAAATGGGAGCACTACCCCGTGCTAGACTATAAAATTGAAGTAGCTTTTGAGGCCGTGTATGGCGCTTCATTTGGTTTTTTAAGCAACACTTCGCCTACATCTGTGTTCTTGGCGGAAGGCTCTCCCATTACTGTAGAAAGAAAAAAAATCATTAAGCTATAGACTATTTTCGATTTACTAAAAGATAGAAATTAACATCCCTTCTTATCTATTGCTATCACTACAACCATTCACTTTGGCATATTTTATGCAAATAGGTAGATAACTGTATATATAATTACAGTTGTTTAAAACTATTTGTTATGGGAGCAACCTTACACTATCGATTTGAAAGACGTTCAAAAAACTATTTTGACTGGTTGTTAAACACAATTAAATCTGAAAGGTATTACCAAAGTGAAGCGATGATTGTAAACGTTTCTACACCTACCTTAAAAAAATAGTAGGCTTACAGCGTTAGCATCCACGTACGCTGTAATTTTCTAAAAAGTTTTAGTTCTTTACGTAGGATAGGCATATAGTCTTTGCCATTGCTATGGGTATTTTCCAATCGCTCACAGTTTTTGTAGAGCATATTGGTTAAACGGTTTACAGAAGCTGCGTATTTGTGTTTCTCTTCAGAGTAGGTTTGGCTTTCGGCCTTTAAAATTTCTGGGGCTAAGTTTACAGATTGCTGTACAATGTCACCCGAGAAATAAATGTTAGGGTCTTCCTTGCCGTTGGGCTGTAAATGGCAAAGGTCGTCCACAAAATAGTGAGAGATGCTTCGCGAAATACGAAAGATTTCTATAGCCTTTTGGTATAAAGGCGAATAGGAATACTGATGGGGCACAGGGTGGTACATGATTTATCTATAACTTTTTTTGAAAGTCACCCAAATTTACCAACAAATTAAAAAATCCTTCTTTCGAATTTAAAGTGGGTGTTCGATTTTACTTTAAAAATGTTATATTTAGCGTTAAAATTTATGCTAAATGAAACATGACCCACTTAATCGAAAAATACTCAAGTGTTTACAAACAAACGCTCGTCAGTCCAATGCCGAAATTGGACGCCAAGTAGGCCTTACCTCTCCTGCCGTAAACGAACGTATTAAAAAGATGGAGGATGCTGGTATTATTACAGGATATTATGCCAATGTTTCTCCTTTTGAGTGTGGCTATCAATTAAAAGCAATTATTACCCTTCGTGCATTTATGGGTAAATTAAAACCGTTCCTTTCTCATGTAAAAACCTACGATGAGGTGTTAAATTGTTATCGTATTACGGGAAACGAAAACATTGTCATGGAGGTTGCCATTAAAAACCAAAAACACCTAGAGAGCTTTATTGATCAACTTATTGTCTATGGAGAGACTAAAACGCAAATTGTATTGTCTCATGTTGTTGAAAATAACGAGGTAAAGCCCATTTAATACGTGGTTACCGTTCGAGATTTTTTTAATAATTTCAAAAGCCATAAGGTAAGCAAGGCCACCAAAACAAGCACCCCAAAAAACACATGCCATGTGATGTCATATCCGTAAGAATCGACAAGGTTCATACCGCTGTTATGACCAAAGATGTGTGAAAATGAAAAACTCATGCTGTACAACCCCATATAGCTTCCTTTTCGTCCTTTGGGAGCCATAGAAATAGCCAGGGCGTTTGAAAATGGAGAACCTATCATTTCGCCCAATGTCATTAAAATCATTCCTATTACTAACACTCCTATCCAATCGCTCATATTGAGAACAATAAAGCTGAGTGCTAAAAACACCACACCCCAAAAGGTGGCCATGGTTTTTGAAATATTGATACGTTCGAGCCATCCCACTAAGGGCATTTCAAAAACAACTATCATAAACCCATTTAGAAATAGGAGCAGTCCAATAAGGTCTTCTGAAAGGAAATGCGCTTGCTCGTAATACAATGGCACTACCGAAAAATACTGAACAAACATGATTCCGTTAAAAACCATAATCGCAATTAAAAGCAAATACAGGGCGTTTTTATAGGGAGATACACCTTCTATAACTGCCACTTCTTTTTTTTCACCGGGTTGTAGTTTTTTCGGCTTTAATACCACAAAAAGTAACCCAGATGCCATGATACAGGTAAGTCCGTCAATCCAAAAAAGTGAATCATAATTAATTTTGGCAATGATAATACCACCAATAAGCGGGCCTATGGAAAATCCTAGGTTGATTGCAAGTCGAATAAGTGCAATGCTTCGGGTGATGTTTTTAGGTTTGCTATAAGCGTCACAGGCTACAAAAATAGCTGGGCGATAGGCATCTGCCACAAAAATAAGTGCAAACACGCCGGCACATATTCCGTAGAATGTATCTAAAAATTGAAGGCCTATAAATCCTAATCCACCAAAGAATAAGCTTAGTACAATGACTTTATAATACCCAATAGAATCGGTTAATTTTCCACCTACCCAAGTCCCAAAAAGGGATCCTACGCCAAAACTGGTCATAATCCATCCTACCTGCGGAAGGGTGAACCCTTTTTCATTGACCAAATAAAGGGACAAGAAAGGAATTACCATAGCACCCGCTCTATTAATAAAGGTAACTAAAGAGAGTAGCCAAACTTCTCTGGAGAGTCCTCGAAAATTTTCGATATAATAAGTATAGAATTTTTTCATGGTTGGTTTCTATAAAAATAAAACGTCCCGCATAATTGCGAGACGTTTTGTTATTGATTTATGTTATGGTTATATCAATACATAGGCATCCCGCTCGTGGTTTTACAAACCTGAGTTTTGGTAAGGATGATGTATTTATTAGTCATTTTTTTGAATTTGAATTTCAAATGTAGTAAAAAAAAGTTTTCAATTATCTTTACGGAAACTAAAATTCTAATGAAAAAGATACTTCCTCTATTTTTTATTGTTTTCACTTTCAGTTTGTTTGCACAAAGCGATGCTGAAGTACTTCAGGAAATTGAAGCATACCAATCGTCTTTAAATGAAAAATTCACAAATCCTGAAACTAGCATTTTAGATAAAGACACGTTTAGACATTTTATGGGTTTAGAATTTTATCCCATCGATTTAAAATACCGAGTAGAAGCGAAGTTTGTAAGGACACCAGATGAAAAACCTTTCTTAATGCCTACTACTACCGATAGATTGCCTGAATATGTAAAATATGGCGAGGCACATTTTGAGATTGATGGTAAACCACTAAAACTAATGCTTTACAAAAGCACCGATTCTTGGGGAGACCCCGAAAAATATGGAGATCATTTGTTTTTACCTTTTACCGATTTAACAAGTGGCGACGGCTCTTATGGAGGGGGTAGGTTTATAGATCTTATTATTCCAGAAGGTGATACCATTATTATAGACTTTAATACTTCCTACAATCCTTATTGTGCTTATAATAGTAAGTATTCTTGCCCTATTCCACCACGTGAGAATGACCTACTTACTAGAATTGAGGCAGGTGTAAAGGATTTTGTGAAGCATTAAAAAATCTTAATCAGCCATATCCCTAAAAACACGGCTAAAAATCCAATGGTAAAGCTGGCTACTGTATAAAGAGTAAAAAGCCCGAAGTCACCATTTTTAAGAAACACATGATTTTCATACGCAAAGGTGGAGAAGGTGGTAAATCCGCCACAGAATCCGGTAGCTAAAAGCAATAAAGCATTCTGGGAAATAGCTTCATTTTTGGCTGCCCAACCTAAAATAAGTCCAATAAATAAACTACCTAGAATGTTGGCTGCAAAGGTTCCATAGGGAATTCCCGATTCAGCATTATTTAAAAACTTTCCGAAGATATATCGCAAGACACTTCCAGCGCCGCCCCCAAGAAATACCAAAAGAAGTTGTTTCATAGATGTTAATTCCCTTCAATTAAAACATTGTCTACACGTAAATCTCTAAAAATTGGGTAGTAAACTTCCGTAATCCAATCGGCCGGATTTGGAAACTCTCCAGGGTCATTGGCATATACTTCAAACATGGGTTGTTTTGGATTTAAAACAAGTTTATTGTCTTTAATATAATCCATGGCTGTTTGGTGAGCTTCTCCTAAGTAATTATAATTACCCTTTAGGACTACTTTTATTGCCGAAAGTGGTTCCATATATCCACAAAGCACATCGCCTTCCGTAATAATAATTCTTTCACTTACAGGAATAGCAGGAGAGAAAATAGTGGTGCCGTTCATTTCATCCCATTCATTATAAATGGTGAAAGGCATGCCACTTTGCTGAATTTTATTTTGTTCCATAAACGCAGCAATTTTACCCAACATGGGACCCATTTTTTCGCCCAATTCATCTATTTTACTAGCCGTAGTGGTGAATAAGTAATAACCTCCTCCGTACTGTTTAATTCCTTCGTTGGTAATGGTATATTTTTTCATTTCCTCTTGCACCACATTATCGATATTATGGAGTCCTTTTTCGTACATATCCTTAAGTACGGTCTCGAAATCATCTTTTTGAAAAGACATAAATACTTTTTCCATAAAAGAATGCTCTCCCTTCATTCCCCAAGTAACTTCTGTTGCTCCATCATTAGTAGGGCTAAATCTCCAATACACATCACTTTCACTATCTCCTAAGGGTGTATTAAATGTAATCTTTTGAAGAATGGAATCATTTTTTGCTACTTTAATAGTTTCCATAGACCCATTACCAGTGATGTCACTTTCCCATGTGTATGAAGCTCCTTCCCCCGAGGTATTATCATTAAAATTCATTTTAATATTTGGGTCACTTTCCATCCAAGGACCCCAAACTTGCCAGTTTTTGTAATCGTTTACTTGTTCAAAGATTAAATCAACTGGTGCTTCTATAGTTTTGGTAGCCGCTACATTAAATTTTCCATCTTTGGTTCCAAAATATACGGCAGCACCAATAATGACAATAAGCAATAAGAAAAAAAGATATTTAAGGATTTTCATATTTTAGGGAGTTGGTTGGTCTTGCTAAGATAATTAAAATGTTTGTTTACTTCAGGTTAGCAATGAGAAACAAGACCCAATTATTTGTACATTTGCAAAAATTAGAACTAATCTTATTAATTATGACATGCCCAATACTAATTTACAAACCAACCAAGAGGAGCTATTTGGGCGTTCCATCTTCCTCTTTATCAAATATTTTATACAGATGAAACATACCTTTTTATTTACAATGGCTTTGGCTAGTATGTTCTTTTTTTCGTGTGGAGACTCAAAAAAAGGAGAGCCAGAAGTAGCTACAGTTACAGAACAAACAGATGATTTTGAATATGTAGTAGATCAATTTGCCGATTTAAAAATTCTTCGCTACCAAATCCCTGGATTTGAAGATCTAACTATTAAAGAGCAGCAATTGGTGTATTACCTTACGCAAGCTGGCCTTGAAGGTCGCGATATCATGTGGGCACAAAATTATAGACATAACCTGACCATTCGTAAGGCTTTAGAAAATGTGTATACTACCTACACGGGTGATAAGTCGACAGAAGACTGGAAAAATTTTGAGACCTATTTAAAACGAGTGTGGTTTAGTAATGGAATTCACCACCATTATAGTAATGCTAAAATTAAGCCTGACTTTAGTAGTGATTATTTAAAAACACTTTTAACGGAAACGAACACAACCCTAGAAGGAGAAGCGTTCGATGTCATTTTTAATGATAAAGATGCTAAAAAAGTAAACCTAAGTAAAGATGCAGATATTGTTCTTGAGAGCGCCATCAATTTTTATGGACCAGATGTTACTACTAAAGATGTAGAGACCTTTTACGGTGCCATGAAAGTAGATGCAAAAGAGCCTATTGAAATTGGTTTAAATACAAAACTGGTTAAAGAAAACGGAAAGCTGGTTGAGAAGGTTTATAAAAGTGGGGGTCTTTATGGTGAGGCTATCGATAAGATTGTGTATTGGTTAGAAAAGGCAAAAGGTGTAGCAGAAAGTGATGCTCAGGCTGAGGCTCTAAGGCTTCTAATTGAATATTACAAAACCGGAAGTCTTGATACTTGGGACGATTATGCAGTTGCTTGGGTAAATTCTACCGAAGGAAATATCGACTGGATTAATGGCTTTATTGAAGTGTATAATGATCCAAAGGGATACAAAGGATCTTATGAAACCATAGTACAAATTAAGGATTTTGACATGTCTAAAAAAATGGCAGTGCTTTCTCAAGAGGCACAGTGGTTTGAAGATAATTCACCATTAATGCCAGAACACAAAAAGAAAGAGGTAAAAGGAGTTTCCTATAAAACAGTAATTGTGGCTGGAGAAGCAGGAGATGCTTCGCCAAGTACTCCAATTGGAGTTAACTTACCCAATAACAATTGGATTCGTCAAGCTCACGGAAGTAAATCTGTTTCCTTAGGAAACATTATTCATTCCTACAACAATGCTGGCGGAAGTGGAAGGCTTAAAGAATTTGCTAATGACGAAGAAGAAATTAGATTGGAAGAAAAGTATGGACAGCTAGCAGATAAGCTTCACACAGCACTTCACGAAGTAGTAGGTCACGCTTCTGGACAAATAAACGAAGGTGTTGGGACTCCAAAAGAAACCCTTAAAAGTTACAAATCTACTATTGAAGAGGGTCGTGCAGACTTGTTTGGATTGTACTACTTAATGGATCCGAAATTACAAGAATTAGGATTGGTTGAAAATTGGGAAGAAACTGGAAAAGCCGCATATGATGGTTATATCCGAAATGGATTAATTACGCAATTGGTACGATTAGAACTAGGCGATGACGTGGAAGAAGCACATATGCGTAACCGTCAGTGGGTGAGTGCTTGGGCTTATGAAAGAGGAAAAGCAGACAACGTAATTGAAAAAATTACACGAGATGGAAAAACCTATTACAACATAAATGATTATGCAAAATTAAGAACCATTTTTGGTGAATTATTGAGAGAGACACAACGCATAACCAGCGAAGGAGATTACGAAGCTGCCAAAGCATTGGTCGAAGATTATGGAGTAAAAGTAGATCAAGTATTACATAAAGAAGTGCTTGAGCGTAACAGCAAATTTAAGTCTCCTCCGTATAGCGGATTTGTGAACCCTGTTATTGTTCCTAAAATGAATGACGCAGGTGAAATTGAAAGTTTCACAATAACACAACCTGCTACTTTTGAAGAGCAAATGATGTATTATAGCAAAACGTATTCAAATCTATAATGGTTTGTCGTAGAATAATAGAAAAGCCTCCCAATGGGAGGCTTTTTTATTATCAGTAGTCTGTAAAATAACTATTTTACACGCGCTTGAAATTCTGAAATCACATCAGAATAAGAACGAAGTACACGATCCCATTCCTTATATAATTCGTCTGCTTTTACGCTTGTTAAGGCAGAGCCAGAAAATTCACTTATAAGTTTTGCTTTAAATACTAAGGGATCTGTAGAAGATTCTTTCACAATAATTCGGGTTCTTACCGTATTTTGTTTAAAGGCTTTTAAGGACCAAGCCGTTCTCAAATACCCCGTTTCTTTATCGGTCATCTCAATGACATCTATATAATTTAAGACAATTTGATTAATTAATTTCCAAGCAGTGTCCTTGTCCATGGTATTTACAATAAGCTCAATATCCACATTGGCAATATCGGTTTGGATTGAAGCATCATAGGAATCGTCACGCTTCATTTCGAAGTATTTAGACTTTTCCCAAATACTAGTTTTGTTATTACAAATTTCAAGTTGCTCTTCTAAGTAGCCTACCTTTCGAATGGATATATTTGCACAAGAATTTTTTTCAACTTTAATTTCGGTTGAGCCTTTGGCAACCATTTTACCGTTTACCCAAATTTCTGCATCAGATTGAGATACTCCAATGGTAACTTTTTTTCCGCCAACTACTTCGGCGGCGGCTTCAATAGTTGTAAGAGTTAGAAAACAAATAGTCATTAAAATGGTGAGGGATGTTAATTTTTTCTTCATTTTTTAAATGGTTTAGTTAATTTGCTTTAAATATACGGATTGTGGTTTAGTTTCGAAATGATAACTTAAGATAAAAATTAAAATAACCCCCTTAGCTCCTCTTCTAAGGAGGCTATTTTTACAACAAACTACAACCTAAAACAACGTTTCATTGTTAGGTTAAAGATGAGTAAACAATTGTCTTCTATCAATACCCAATACAGGGTATATTGAATAAAAAAAGCCCCAAAAAGGGGCTTTCTCAAACTTGGTTAGTTAATAATTAGTTCAAATAGAACTAAAGCGATAATTGAAATTGTAGGCATTGATCTTCTACTACCGTAAAGTTACCTTGCCAAGTATATCCATTACAACTCGCATTATAGGAATAGGTTCCAGGAGTTAAATTATTAAAGTTTCCTCCAGCTGCAGAATTATCACAACTAGGGGCAGAAGGGAAGTATCCAGAGATAGTTGAACTTCCAACACTTGTAACATTGACCGAAATATTTCCACAACCAAAATCTTGGTTTATCCAGAATTTAACATCTCCTGTGCCACTTCCTCCACCACCTCCGCCACCGGAGCCTGGAAGTAATTGTTGTCTTAAACATGTGTTTGCTTCAATGGTGACAGTTCCACTCCAATCTATTCCAGAACAAGACGCAGTATAGGAATATACCCCTGGGTCGAGATTACTAAAATTTGCTCCTGCACTTGCCCCACAATCTGGAGTTGAGATATAATAACCAGTAATAGTATCACTACCCACACTGGAAAGGTTTACACTAATGGGACCGCACCCTAAATCTTCACCTACATAAAATATTAACGAGCCTGTATCGTTACCATTGCCGCCACCGCCATTACCTCCTCCATTACCTCCAGCATCTGAACAATCTACACCGTAACCAGTAACAATAACATCTATAGACCCATTGGCGTCTAGATTTGCTTCTAATACAAATTGAACCCCATTTATTGCAATAGTACACGTGTTGGGAGGGATATCTCCTAAATTATGCGCAAATAATGTAATATAGTTAAATCCATTGTTGGTGAAGTCGTAGTCCACGGTAATTGGATTGCTTGGGCCATCTAAAGTTTGCTGATTAATGATGGTGTTTCCATTTGCTATAATTGAAACAATATCACCATCAATTTGTCCGTGATCCCAAACTTGAATTGTAGTGATACGGCTTGAAATTTCAATACAGCCTAGATAATTGTTGGGTCTTCCTGAAGTAGATGATGGAATAATAGAGGTTTCATTTACCTCAATTTCTACTTCGGGTTCTGTTTCTTCTTCTTTTTCACATGCAATAAGTGTGAAGAATATTGTAAAAAGAGTAAGGAGTTTTAATGTTTTCATGATAGTGTATTTTATTTTAGTTGTTGTAAAAATAGATTTACAACTCCTTTCATAAAATACCCGATAGAGGGGATATTTATTTGTAATGGGGAAAATGAATTCTCTTCCCTATTGTTTATTTTAAAGGTAATTCGATAATAATGGTGGTTCCTTTTCCTGGAGTACTATCTATATCCAATGTTCCATCCATGTGTTCAATACGTTTTTCAACACTAGAAAGCCCCATTCCTTTTTTAGAATAAATTGTTTTCCTGTCAAAGCCAATACCATTATCTTCTACCATGATGGTTAACATCATTTTATGTTGTGTTAACGAAATATTAGCCTCGGTTGCATGCGAATGCTTTATAATATTGGTGATTAATTCTTGAATAATTCTAAAAATAGCTACTTCGGTGGTTGCATCAAAGGTATGAGTTACCCCAAAGTCTTGAACTTCAATTTTTAATGTTCCCTGTGCCGAAGCATTTTTTGCAAGTGAATAAATAGCCGGAAGCAATCCCTCTTTTGCCATGACGCCACTATATTTTATGTGAGATATAGAGCGAACTTCGGCATAGGCTTGATCGATTAAAGTACTTGTTTTATAAAAAAGGTCTTCCATTTCTAGGATTTGATCCTTATTTTTTGCGAGATGGTTGAATTGTAGTTTTACTGCAGACAAAGTTGCTCCTATACTATCGTGCAAATCCATGGCTAGTCTTTTTCGCTCTTTTTCCTGTCCTTCAAGCATAGCGTCAATTGTAGAAAGCTCTTGTTCTTTAAGCAGTTTTTCTTTTTTCTGAATTTCTAATTCTTTCTCCTGTTCTAAAATGCGTTGTTGACGTTTAATTCTTGTGTAAATTAGGTATGCAATAAATGAGATAAGGATAAAAATTCCAGTAAATGCGATAAGGATTATTTTATTTTCTCTTTTTTTAATTTCAATTTCTTGGTCAAACACCAGTTTTTGTTTTAAGGCGTTTTGCTGATTAATAATACTATCGGTGCTTCGTTGTTTTTCAAACTCTATTTCTTGAATTCTTTTTTCAGTTTCTACAATATTAAGACTATCCAAAAATTTAATCGATTCTTCATGATGGTACAGGGCTTTGGTAAAATTATTTAAAGCCTTATAACCTTGATAGAGAAAGAAATTTGCTCTGTTTTGAAGCTGAATGCTGTTTACTTTCTCTGCCGCCTCAAGCGCCTTGTTGCTGTACTTAATTAATTGAGGATAATTTTTTTGAGTATAATATAATTGAGCAATGGCAATGAGATTATTAGATTGCGAATAATAATCATTAAGGGCTTCACTTATTGATAGACTTTGCATAAAATAGTCTAAAGCCTTGTCATACTCCTTTCTTTTTGTATAGTTAAGACCTATGTTTTGTAGGGTAATAGATTCTCCTACTTTATCATTAAGTTCTAAATTTAATTCTAAACTTTTGGTATAATAAGACAAAGCTTCATCCACCTTAAATTTGTCATTGTAAATGTTCCCAATATTTACCAATGCTCTTGATTGAGAAGTTTTATCATTAATTGCGATGGCTATTTGTAAACTTCTATTATAATAATCCAGAGCCTTGTCGAAGTTCCAAATTGATTTATAGACACGGCCAATATTGTTAAGTGCTGTTGTAATTCCCTTAGAATCATGAAACGTTTCGTAATTTTTTAAAGCTTTTTGGTAATATTCAATGGCCTTAAGATTGTCTCCATTAACCGTAAATACATTCCCTTTCAAAATGAGTGCATCGGCTTGATGCTTATCTAGTTTCTTTGCTTGTATAAAATTTTCAAGATTTTCTATTAAAAGTAGTGCGCTGTCGGGTTTTTTATATTGGTATTCATTGAAGATTAAATTGCTTAAAGCATTAGCTCTTAAACTATCCGCAATAGATGTGTTTTTCCAAATTCTAAGTAAAGAATCTTTTTGAGTTTGACTAAATGAACTTATTCCTAATAGAATAGTTATTGCAAATGCTATTTTTATTTTCATAGATTATTTAAAAATCATATTTTTTTTCAAGCGCATATCGAAGTAACTCTCCTTTACCATTTAACCCCAATTTGTGTATCATGTTTTTCCGGTGTTTTTCTACTGTCGACACGGCAGTAAATCGAATATTGGCAATTTCACTGGTCGACTTCCCTTCGCCAATTAGTTTTAAAATTTCTTGCTCGCTTTTTGAAAGTAACGGTTTTTTATTGGTAGAAATAGCTCCTTCTTTAATGGCTTCAATATTTAGTGAAGCATCAAAAAATTCGTTTCCGTTTACCACTGTTTCAATAGCTTTTAAAACTTCTTCAAGGGGTGAATTTTTTAAAAGATAGCCAGATGCTCCAGCCTCTATCATTTGGCTTACAGCTTCTTCTTGATCGAACATGGAAAAAGCGATTACTTTGGTATGTGGAAATTGTTTTTTTATGAGTTTCGTTGCCACAATACCATCCATTTTAGGCATTTTAATATCGGTTAGCACTACTTTGGGTTGTTTTCGTTGTACAATTTCCCAAAGTGCTTCACCATCATTTGCCATCCCTACAATTTCAATATGCTCTTCGTATTTTAAAAGCAAGGTAATGCCATCTGCAAGTGATTGATGATCTTCTGCTATCGCTAGTGTTATCATATAGGTATTTCAATTAATATACTAGTTCCCTTTTTTGGAGTACTATCTACTTCAAGAGTTCCTTCAAGATGTTCTATTCGCTTTTCGATGGTTGAAAGTCCCATTCCTTCTTCTGAATTCATTTTTCGAGTATCGAACCCTTTTCCGTTATCCTCCACAATGATACTCAGCATCTCTTTGTGTTGTGTAAGAGAGATGTTTGCTTCGGAACCTTCAGAATGTTTTATAATGTTAGTAACCAATTCTTGGATGATTCTAAAAATAGTAATCTCCATCATACTATCAAGCTTTTCATCGAATCCAAAATCTTGTACTTCAATGTTTAATTGGCCGGTGACCGAAGCGTTTTTAGCTAAAGTTGTAATGGCAGGGAGCAATCCTTTTTTGGCAATTACTCCGCTATTTTTTAGATGTGCCATGGAACGAACCTCAGAGTAGGCTTTGTCTAATAAAATGCCAGTTTTATTGAAGAACTCATCCATGGTTCCCAGCTTATCCTTGTTTTTCGAAAGATGTTCAAATTGAAGTTTTGCAGCAGTTAAGGTAGCACCTACGCTATCGTGTAAATCGCTTGCGAGTCGTTCACGCTCCTTTTCCTGCCCGGCAATCATTGCGTCTATAGCATTCAATTCTTGGTCTTTTAATATTTTTTCTTTTTTCTGAATCTCTAATTCCTTTTCCTGCTCGGCTATACGTTGCTTTCGTTTGGAGTTTTTATAAATAAGAAACGCAAAAATAGTTACACCTATCAGGCTACCAGCAAGCCCTATTGCAATGTTTCTATTTTGTTTTTTTTGCTGTTGCTCAATGAGGATTTGCTTTTCTTTTTCGGCAGTTTGTAATTCAATATTTAGTTGTGATATTTTTTCCTCGTTGGATTTAAAATCTTTATTAGCTTCATAAACCATGGCTTTTTCTAGAAGATAATAAGCACTGTCATATTCTTTTAAAGGCTCGTGTACATATTGTGCCTTCCATTTTTCCCAAGAATATTGTGAATGAGCATAATTCGATTTATTAAAATACTTTTTGGCTTGAGCTAAATAGTCCTTTGCTTGTTTTGCCTCTTGTTGTGTTGCCGCAAGGTTTGCTAACTCAAAAAGAGCATAACATTTTGTTTTATTATTATAATAACTTTCGGGGAGTTCTAGAATTTGTTGGTTATAGTAATAGGCAC
The DNA here is from genome assembly GCA_002694465.1 of Flavobacteriaceae bacterium. Classification (GTDB taxonomy): domain Bacteria; phylum Bacteroidota; class Bacteroidia; order Flavobacteriales; family Flavobacteriaceae; genus Halomarinibacterium. Next base: position 37,753 of record NZMG01000024.1, read on the forward strand.
TATCTTTATGGTTAATGACCCTATAATATACCGCTATGTCTTCGTAGAACCTCCCTTGTAACGCTGGACTAAGTTGGGTTTGATTTGTAATTTGTATTAAATTTTTTGAGGTTTCAAAAAAATCCTTAGGAGAGTGTATAGAGTTGGCATAAAAGCTATTTTCATAAAAGCTGGCTAGGGCACGGTCCATATCATTTTCGGCTACATTTGTCAGCTCTAAAATATATTCTTTATAAGAATCGGTAGAATGAACCACTTGCAATGTATACAATTCTATAATTCCTATAAGACTTAGTTTTAATAATTCCTTGTTGTTAAATTCCTTAGAGAGTGTATAGGCTTTATTAAAATATTCTATCCCTTGGTAATTGTTGGTTTCATTATTTAAAGTATAAAATCCTAGGGTTAGATTATTTAAAATGGTAATAACTTTTGAATTATTCTCTAATTTTATTTTTGAAACCAAAATAGAATCTACCTTTCGCATTTGTCCTCTGTGCTCCATTACTTGTATTAAGTTGCCAAACGAATTTTTTAACGTAATATCTTCTATGGAGTGGACATCAATTTCAGCCTTAGAAAAATTATGGGCCACTATTTCTTTTAATAACACATTTTGGTAAAATTCTTCCTGCCCCTTAAGATTATAAGTGGAAGAAAATAAAGTGACAAAAAGAAGTATTATAGCCTTCAAATTAACGCAGTACGAACAAGGTTGAGTTTCTACATTTAAAACCAGGCTTAAATCCTAAAATTTCGGCCGGAGAATCTGGATTAACCACTCTAAGGTCACTAAAATAGGCGTTGTCCGGAATTGTTTTCACCGCTCTTGGCAAATACCGGTTTCCATCTCTGTAAAAGAATTCGTTATCAAAAACACCATTTTTAAATGGGTTTTTGGTTTCATATCCCCAAATAGGAGCTAATTTTCGTTCCACCACCAAATAAATAGAATCGTCTGGACCAATATCTTTAAATCCTTCCAGAGAATTATCCAAACATACACAAGCCGTTGGAGTCGTTTTTCTACTTACAGAGGCTCTTAATTGGGTAGTAAGAAATAAAACATAAACTCCATTTTCTTGATGTATTAATGTGCAATTAGAAGCAAAGTCATTATCAAATTCTAACTCTAGTATTCCTTTATAATTAATAATAGATAAGTTAATTTCTAAAATATTTCCCTCATCATTCGTTTGGAAGCTTCCATATATTCCATAGGTGGAATCATAAACCTGCCCGGATTGAATAAATTGTGGTTTATTTGATGCTAGGTTTAAGTTGCTTAAAAAGTTTTCATCAATTGGTATCATTTTTTTAGATTTTAATTAGTACAATTTGTTGTGCAAGTAAAGATGGTAACAATTTTAAAGTAAATGTATCACCAATACTGGGTATTTTATAAATTTTAATTTCATTTTTAATTCCTTAAATCTATAAGGAATAAAGCGAAGTTGCAAGTTAGATAAAATCTAAACTTTTTGACCAAGGATATAAGGCTATCCTTTCAAATAAACCTTTGCGGCTAGGAGTAATAGGATAAAAAACACAAAACCAATAAGAATCCAAAAACTACCTTTAAATTGCTTTCTGTGAAGTTTTTTGTCCCTTTTATAACTAAAAATCATAACGGTAACAAAAACAATTACAAAACAAATGGCAAAAATAAGTTGACCTGTAGAAAACATAAATTATTGTAGTTTTACAAACACAAAAATACAACATACCAATTTACTATGAAGAATAAAATTGCTGCCGTTCACAAATTTCACTCAGCCTTTGGATTAGGCATAAAAGAAGTGCCTACTGCCGATTTGGGAGAAGCCAAAAATCTATTACGTTATAAACTGATGAGGGAAGAAAATGAAGAATATCTAGAAGCAGCAAATAATAATGATTTGGTTGAAGTTGCCGATGCTTTAGGCGATATGCTCTACATCCTTTGTGGTACCATAATCGAACATGGCATGCAGCATAAAATCGAAGAGGTCTTCGAAGAAATCCAGCGGAGTAACATGAGTAAATTAGGAGCCGATGGAAATCCTATTTATAGAGAAGACGGAAAAGTTTTAAAGGGGCCTAACTATTTTAAACCCAATATCGAAGAGATTCTTAGGAAATAATTTATACTACTTTATGACGCCACCCAAAAGGATCTGCGGCCAGATTGTATTGAATATCCATCAATTCCTTTTTAAATCTTTTGGCGTAACTATTTTCTATTTTGGGTAGATTGTATAGGGTGTTCTTATAACTAAAGCCATTCACAAAACTTATAACAGCTGCAGTACCAGAGCCAAAAATTTCTTTTAAAGATCCATCTTTCGCAGCTTCCACCAATTCGGTAACGGTAAGTTTTCTTACGTCAACTTTAATTCCATTTCTTTCGGCAAGTGCAATCACGCTTTTTCGAGTAACACCGTCCAGAATACGGTCACTTGTTGGGGCGGTTATTAAGGTGTCATTGATTCTGAAAAATACATTCATGGTACCAGCCTCTTCTAAATACTTGTGCGAGTTTGAATCGGTCCAAATTACCTGCTGAAATCCTTTCTCTTTTGCCAAATTAGTAGGGTAAAATTGCGCTGCATAATTTCCAGCAGCTTTAGCAAATCCAACGCCGCCGTCTGCAGATCTACTGTACTGTTCTGCAATAACTACTTTCAATTCTCCAGAATAATAGGCACTCACAGGAGAGATGATAATCATAAATTTATATTCATTTGATGGCGATGCCGAAACACAATTTTCATTAGCAATCACAAAGGGACGAATATAAAGTGAATTGCCTACTCCTGTTTGAGCCCAAGCCTTATCCATTTTCAGTAAAGTTTCCAAAGCTTCAAAAAAAAGATCCTCTGGAAATTCTGGCATGGCCAATCTTTTGGAGGAAATATTTATTCGTTTTAGATTTTCGAGAGGTCTAAATAGAAAAATAGATCCATTATCATCCTTATATGCTTTCATTCCTTCAAAAACAGCTTGACCATAATGAAGTACTTTAGAAGACGGATAAATACTTAATGGACCATAAGGTCTAATGGTGGGGTTTTGCCAAACACCATTTTTATAGTCACATTCAAACATATGGTCTGTAAATGTTGTCCCAAAAACTAAGTTTTTAAAATCAACTTGACCAATTCTGGAAGTATTAATTTTTTGGATGTTTAGAGTGTAATCTTTGGTAAGGCTCATGCGTTGTGTTTGAACGTCAAAATTAGTCAAAAAAATGGGCAATTAAAACCTAAAAAATTAATAAAATTGCAGTATATTATTAAATCGATTAAAATCTATTGAAACAATGAAAAAAATAGCCTATTTAGTACTATTAAGTATTGCTTTTATCGCTTGTAAAAATACAACGGAAACCAATGACAACGAAGAAGCTGCAGAAGCGATTGTAGAAGAAGTTGCTGTAAACTACCAAAGTTTTGGAGAAGAAATAACCGATGAAGAAGTACTTACCAAAGATGAAATGATTGAAAAATATCAAAACCTTAAAGCAGGTGATACCGTTGAGGTTAAATTTTCTTCAAAAGTTGATAGTGTTTGTCAATCGAAAGGGTGCTGGATGCGTTTGGATATGGGAGACAACGAGTCTTTTGTAAAGTTTAAAGATTATGCTTTTTTTATGCCTAAAGACATTGCAGGACAGGAAGTTATTGTTGACGGGAAAGCATTTGTAGAGCAAACATCTGTAGAAGATTTAAAACACTTCGCCAAGGATGCTGGTAAATCGCAAGAAGAAATTGACGCTATTACGGAGCCTAAATTAACATTATCATTTCTTTCTTCTGGAGTGTTGATTCCTGAAAAGCAATAAAAATGAAACGTGAATTCCTAACCACGGGAGATGGATCTATTACGATTCATATTCCAGAATGGAATGAACAATATCACTCCAAACATGGAGCCATAAACGAAGCCCTGCATGTGTTTATACAAGCAGGGCTTCGACATTTTTTAAAAACTTCAAAAAGTAAAAAGGTTCAAATTTTGGAGATTGGTTTTGGCACAGGACTCAATGCTTTTTTAACGCAACTTTTTTCAGAAAAGGAGCAAATTAAGATAGAATATACAGGGGTAGAAGCATACCCTGTTTTATTTTCTGAAATTGAAAAATTAAACTACCCAAAGTTAGTGGGATCCTCAGAAAGGATTTTTGAAAAACTTCATCAAGTCCCTTGGGAAAAGCCTACTCAGATTTCAGAAAATTTTATACTTAAAAAACGAAAACTATTCTTTTCTGAGATTGATGAGGTTGATGCTTATAATCTCATCTATTTTGATGCCTTTGGAGCGCGAGTTCAGCCCGAACTATGGACTGAAGCGATATTCGAAAAAATGTATCGCGCATTAAAACCAGAAGGAGTCTTAGTGACCTACGCCGCAAAAGGTAGTGTTCGTAGAGCCATGGAAGCTGTTGGTTTTAAAGTGGAACGACTTCCTGGTCCTCCAGGAAAACGTGAAATGCTTCGCTCGGTTAGGTAAGAAGCATTCAGTTTTTTTCAAATGCTTCGCTCTGGTAGGTAAGAAGCATTCGATTTTTGTCTATTTTTTCAAGATTCAAAATAGGGTTTCTTATTGTTTCTTATTCAACAATTTACCGCCTTATTCCAATGTTTTAATATTCGTTAAAACCCTATTAAGGTTACGTTAATGTTTAAAAGATTTACTATCTAAAATAGTAACTTTAAAGAAAAATTGATGAGAATACTTATCGCTGGGGCAACAGGACTTATAGGAAAAGAATTAGTAGAAGAATGTTTAGATTTAGGAATAAAAATACACTATTTAACTACTCGGAAGAACAAGCTTGAAAATAAGGAGGAATACCAAGGGTTTTATTGGAACCCTTCAAAAGAAATTATTGACGATGCCGCTTTTAAGGGTGTTTCAGCAATAATTAATTTGGCAGGTGCTTCTGTTTCAAAAAGATGGACTTCTTCCTATAAAAAGGAAATTTTAAGTAGTCGTACACAAACAGCAAACCTCATTTACAATACCTTAAAAAAGCTAGAACATAGTGTAGCGTATTATATTTCAGCAAGTGGAATTAGTATTTATCCAAGTTCATTTACCAATTTATATCAAGAAACCTCAAATGAGGAAGCACAAACTTTTTTAGGAGAAGTAGTGAAGTCTTGGGAGACGGCAGCCGATCAATTTTCAGATTTAAATATTAAAGTTGCCAAAGTTAGGACAGGGATAGTCCTTTCAGAAAAGGGAGGTGCTTTGCAGCAGATGGTAAAGCCTATTAAATTGAGCGTAGGTGCACCTTTGGGAAGTGGCGAACAATGGCAATCTTGGATACATATCAACGATATGGCTAGACTCTATATTTATATTCTAAAAAATCAACTTACTGGCGTGTATAATGCGGTTTCTCCCAATCCCGTGACCAATAAAAAAATGACCCATATAATCGCCCATTATTACGATAAACCCTTGTGGTTACCTAACATTCCAAAATTTATGATTACAATATTATTGGGTGAAATGGGAAGTATCGCTTTGGAGAGTCAGTTAGTGAGTTCCGAAAAAATAGTCAAAGAAGGTTTTCAGTTTCAGTTTGTGAATTTAGAAAACGCACTTGAAGATTTACTATAAAAAAAGGCGACCTCAAGGGTCGCCTTTAAAAGTTATTCTAAAAAAAAATTAGCTTTTATTGGCTACCAAATTAACAGTAAGCTCGATATCATCACTAATAAATTTTTCACCTAAGTTGTCAAATACGGTTTTTGAACCAAAATTAACACCCCATTGAGTTCTATCAATAGTAAACGTCTCAGATGTAAGTTTCAGAACATTTCCTTCCATAGAGATGGTTGCAGGAAAGCTAATGTTATGCGTTTTATCTTTAATTGTTAAATTTCCAGAAACCATTGTTTTTCCCTCTACGGTAGCTACTTCAGTAATTTGAAAAGTTGAGAATGGGTATGCAGTTACATTAAAAAAGTCACCTTCTTTCCCTTCAACGGTTCCTTTTAAATGGTTTTCTAAATTGGTTTTCATATCACCTTCTAAATCTAGGTCGGTGATAGTGTTCATATCAATAGTAAATTTTCCAGCTTCAACAGCATCACCCATTACCATCACCATTCCTGATGCTAAACTAATGGTGCCATTGTGCGATTTTACAGGCTTAGAACCTTTCCAATGAATTTGCGAAGCTTCTGTATCAACGGTGTATTCTACTGCAACTGGAGCTGCTTCCGCTACTTCTTGTGCTTGGGTGGTTTCAGCTTCGTTGTTGTTTTTACAAGAAATTGTTGCAATTCCAATAAACGCAAACAGGGCAATATTTAACATGATTTTTTTCATAGTATTTAGTTTTTTATTTGAAGGTGCAAAATTAGTTATTGTAAAGCCAATTCATCCTAATATTATATTAAAATTTAGTGATGACATTTTGACATTTTTACGTAATTGGCAGTACTTTTGTAATCCCTAAAAAGCAAGAAATTAAATTTACATATGAGTAAGAAGAATAAGGAAAAAGTAGCTGTTGCCGAAGATGACAGCAAGGAAATAAAAGAGACGTCAAAAAAACAGAAAGAAGAAAAGAATCCTATAGACGAATTAAAAGCAGAGGTCGAAAAAGAAAAAGACCGCTATCTTCGTCTTTTTGCCGAGTTTGAAAACTACAAAAAACGTACTGGAAAAGAACGTTTGGAATTGTTTAAGACGGCAAGTCAGGATGTCATGGTATCTTTATTGCCGGTTTTAGACGATTTTGAAAGAGCCTTGAAGGAAATTGAAAAAAGCGATGATGATACTCTTTTTAAGGGAGTTGAACTTATTAGCAATAAATTTAATGAAACACTCCGTCAAAAAGGACTAGAGGTTGTAAAAACCGAAGCTGGAGACACTTTTGATGCCGATATCCATGAGGCTATTACCCAAATTCCAGCGCCTTCTGAGGAAATGAAAGGAAAGGTTATTGATGTCATTGAAAAGGGATATTCCTTAGGAGAAAAAATAATTCGCTACCCCAAGGTAGTAATAGGAAATTAATATGAAGGAAGACTTTTACGATATTTTAGGCATTTCAAAAAATGCTACCGCTGCCGAAATTAAAAAGGCATACCGCAAAAAGGCTATTGAGTTTCATCCAGATAAAAACCCTGGGGATGCTAAAGCCGAAGAAATGTTTAAAAAAGCGGCCGAGGCTTATGAAGTATTAAGCGACCCAGATAAAAAAGCACGATACGATCAATATGGTCATCAAGCCTTTGAAGGCGGTGGCTTTGGTGGCGGTGGAATGAATATGGATGACATATTCAGTCAATTTGGAGACATTTTTGGCGGTGCTTTTGGTGGAGGCTTTGGTGGTTTTGGAGGCTTTGGTGGCGGAGGTCAGCGACGAGTGAAGGGAAGTAACCTTAGAATTCGTGTAAAGCTTACCTTGGAGGAAATTGCCAATGGAGTTGACAAAAAAATTAAGGTTAAACGTAAGAAACAAGCACCCGGAACTACCTATAAAACGTGTACTACGTGTGGTGGTCACGGACAGGTAACTAAAATTCAGAATACCATATTAGGTAGGATGCAAACGTCTGCTACTTGTAGTACTTGTGGTGGAGCTGGACAAATAATAGACGCAAAACCTGCTGGAGCAGATGCACAAGGAATGATCCTAGCGGAAGAAACCGTATCTATAAAAATTCCAGCTGGTGTTGTGGATGGAATGCAACTTAAAGTTTCTGGGAAAGGGAATGAAGCTCCTGGAAATGGAATAGCCGGTGACTTACTGGTAGCCATTGAAGAAGAAACACACCCATTTCTACAAAGAGAAGGGGATAATCTTCATTACGATCTTTATATAAGCATTTCGGAAGCTGTTTTAGGAACTTCAAAAGAAATTGAAACCGTTACGGGGAAAGTTCGAATTAAAATTGAACCGGGTGCACAGAGTGGAAAAATATTGCGATTACGCAACAAAGGAATTCCAAGTATAAATGGTTATGGGTCTGGAGATCTGCTAGTTCATGTAAATGTGTGGACACCAAAATCTTTAACCAAGGAACAGAAGGATTTTTTCGAAAAGATGAAAAACGATGACCATTTTACACCTAAACCAGAGAAAGATGATAAGTCATTCTTCGAAAAGGTGAAGGACATGTTTTCTTGAAAATCCCCTGATTAAAAGATTTTTTACCTATATTTGAAAGTCGCTAATTCTTTTAGCGATAATTTTTCTTTTTCATAGCAATTTTTTTCCCATCCCGCCACTGGCGGGATGGGTTTTACGCTTATAAGGGGAAACCTTTAATAAATCATTCGTAACAATTGTTATGCTATTGCTACAAATCTTTAAAATTCTCTTAATTGCTTTACTGCTTAAAAGGGAAATTCTAACTTTACCTACCAAAATAATTTTATGGAAAACCTCCTTGTTGCCAATAATGTTTCAAAGTCCTTCGGAACATTTACAGCCCTAAACAATGTGTCTATCGAAGTGCCCAAAGGGTCCATTTTTGGCCTCCTTGGACCTAATGGTGCTGGAAAGACAACCTTTATTCGAATTATTAACCAAATTACCATGCCAGATTCGGGAAGTGTGTTTTTGGATGGAGAACCCCTGAGACCACATCATATTCAACACATTGGATATTTACCAGAAGAACGTGGATTGTATAAGTCGATGAAGGTGGGCGAACAAGCCGTGTACCTTGCACAATTAAAAGGCTTATCTAAAGCCGAAGCTAAGAAAAGACTTAAAATGTGGTTTGAACGGCTAGAAATTGGAGATTGGTGGAATAAGAAAATTCAGGAGCTCTCAAAAGGAATGGCCCAAAAGATTCAGTTTGTGGTGACAGTGTTACACGAGCCCAAATTGCTCATATTTGACGAACCTTTCAGCGGATTTGATCCAATTAATGCTAACCTCATTAAAGATGAAATTTTAAAGCTACGAGAGGATGGTGCCACCGTAATTTTTTCAACCCATAGAATGGAATCTGTTGAAGAAATGTGTGATCATATTGCTTTAATTCATAAATCGAATAAAATTTTGGATGGAAAGTTAATTGATATAAAACGACAGTATAAATCCAATACGTTTGAAGTTGCTTTAATGACTGAAAGGAAGGATGAAGTTTCAAAAATTTTAAAAGAAAAGTTTGAAACCTTTCCAGCAACCTATAAAACTATTAATGATGAGCTTCAGTATAAAGTGAAAATTCCGCTTTCCCATCAACCTAACGATTTATTAACCTATTTATCGACCTTAGGACAGGTTACCCATTTTGTAGAGGTAATCCCTTCAGCAAATGATATCTTTATTCAATCGGTAAAAAACAACTAATTTATAGAAAATGAATCACCTCTCCCTAATAATAAAACGCGAGTACCTCAATAAAGTTCGGAATAAGTCCTTTATCATTATGACGTTTTTAAGTCCGTTACTTATGGTAGGGATTTTTAGTTTGGTAGCCTACCTTTCACAATTAAACAATGACAAAGTGCGTACTATTTCGGTGTTGGATGAAAGTGGTTTGTTTGCCCATCAGTTTGAAGACGATGATAACTTAAAATTTGAATTATTAAAAGGAATAAGTCTCGAAGAAGCCAAAACCAAGGCAGAAGCTGAAGAGGTGTACGGCTTACTTTTTATTCCCAAGAGCGATAACATTGATGATCTTTCAAAACGGATTGTTTTTTATTCGGAAGATTCACCCTCATTAATGGTTATGGATAATATTGAGGATGTTATCCAAAGTAAAGCCAACGCTATCAAGTTAAAGGAGGCAGGAATCGATTCGGAACTTATTAAGAATTTACGTGTAAATATTGACCCACAATTAGAAACCTTTCGTGGGGAAGAAACTTCAAAGTTAGGCTCTGGTCTTAAACTTATTTTTGGTGGTGCTGCGGGATATTTACTTTTTATGTTTATCATTATTTATGGAAATATGATAATGCGCAGTGTAATTGAAGAAAAAACGAGCCGTATTATCGAAGTCATTATTTCTTCCGTAAAGCCTATTAAGTTACTACTTGGTAAAATATTTGGGACGTCACTCGCTGGAATTACACAATTTATGGCGTGGGTTATTTTATTAGGTGTTTTAAGTTTTGTTGTAACCGCTATTTTTGGGGTCGACATTTCGACGATTCAATCTCCTCAACAAGAAATGATGAATCAGATGCAAAATAATCCTGAAGGGATGGAAGGCATTATTGTAGAAGTTCTTAGAGAAATTAATAATTTACCCCTTACCAATTTAATTATCATGTTTTTATTCTTCTTTATTGGAGGATATCTATTGTATGCCTCATTATATGCAGCAATCGGTGCCGCAGTCGATAGTGAAACAGATACCCAACAGTTTATGTTGCCTATGTTACTTCCTTTAATTTTGGCCGTGTATGTTGGTTTTTTCACTGTTATAGAAGACCCGCATGGAACCGTGTCTCAAGTTTTTTCGTTTATTCCCTTTACGTCGCCAGTGGTAATGCTTATGCGAATTCCATTTGGGGTACCAATATGGCAGCAGATTCTTTCTTTGGTAATTTTATTTGCTACCTTTATAGGGACAGTTTGGTTTGCAGCAAAAATTTATAGAGTGGGCATTTTAATGTACGGCAAAAAACCAAGTTATAAAGAGTTGATTAAGTGGATTAAATACTAAGTATGCAAGAAGAAGTAACCGAAAAAATATCGGAAGTGGTAAAAGAAGATGTTTGGGGCTCCATTAAGGAATTTCTTAATTGGGGTGTTCAATATGGGGAAGGAGAAGATAAAGTGAACATTACCATAGGGTTACTTATTTTAGTAATAATCACCTTTATTGTTACCAGCTATATTCTTGTGGGTGTTAGGAAACTCTATACTCGTAGAATGAGTGAGTCGGATACTCTTAAATTTAAAAGTATTTTTAAGTTTATAAAGTACATTGCCTATGTCATAGTTGTTTTTGCGGTATTAAGTGTGGCTGGGGTAAATGTTACCCCATTTTTGGCTGCTTCTGCAGCATTATTAGTAGGGGTTGGATTGGCGCTTCAGGAGTTGTTTCAAGACATTATTGGGGGTATATTTATAATTGTAGACAAGTCGCTTTTAGTAGGTGATGTCATAGAAGTTAATGGTAAAGTGGGGCGAGTTATTGAGATTAAACTTCGTACCACACGTGCTATAACAAGAGATGATAAAATCTTTATTATCCCAAACCATAAATTTCTTAGTGAAACTATTTATAACTATACACAAAATCATAAACAAACTCGTGAGTTTGTAAAAGTAGGGGTGGCCTATGGTAGTGATACACAATTGGTGAAAAACTTGATGCTTAAAAGTGTCGAAAACGACAAACGAATTCTTAAAAGACCCGCACCATTTGTACTTTTTGAAGATTTTGGCGATTCGGCATTACTATTTAGTATTTACTTTTTTATTAATGATAGTTTTATAGACCCTGGGATAAAGAGTGACATTCGGTTTAGAATTGATAGTATGTTTAGAGAAAACAAAATTAGTATCCCATTTCCACAAAGAGATGTGCATTTATTTACAAATGATCCCAATCTTTTAAAGATGAAAGATGATAAAATAAATAACAATAATGACAGTTAAGACTATACATGAAAAAAATCATTTTTTCGAGTTTAGTTCTTATTGTGTTTATTTTTAAGGGGGAGGCTCAAGTTGCAGATTTAGCGCGAATAGAATACACCTATTTTCCGCAGGATCAATCTGATAATTCTTTTAAAAGGTTTCGTTCTTTTGTTCATTTTCCTATCATGTTTGGAGAAAGTGCCTATTTAGTTCCAGGTTTCGAATATAGAAATGTCCACTTGAAACTTAGAGACCCCTTTCCATTTAACACCAATAACCGAGAACGATATGAATCCTTTACGGTAACTCTCGGATTTACAGATATGTTGAATAATGATTGGCGGTATGCATTTAAAGGGGGTTTAAAACTTGCTTCAGATTTTGAAGGAAAGCCTATAAAAGACGATTATATTTATGAAGCATCCGTTTTTTTAATAAAAGATAGAACAGGAGATAACGAAGCTAACCCTTTAAAAAAGCCTTGGCGATTAATTGTAGGAATAAATTATTCGACAACAGTGGGAAGGCCATTTCCGTTACCCATTATCAATTATTACCGAGAGTTTCAACCCCAATGGTCGTACACTTTAGGGATTCCAAAGAGCAATTTAAAATACACTTTTAACAGTAAAAACTCTATACAGGCATTTGCTACATTGGATGGTTTTTTTGCCAATATTCAGAATAATATTAATTTACCCAATGAGGGAATAGGAGAAAATATTTCAATGACCACAGTACTTTCTGGGTTAGGATACGAATATGGTCTATCAAAACATTTATATTTATATGCGTATTTTGGGCATACCATTATAAACGATATTCGTTTAAGAGATGGAAATGGAAATGATGTGTATACCATTAATAATCAAAACAACTTTTACGGAAGAACAGGATTAAAATTTAAAATTTAACTATGTCAAGAATATTAATCATTGAAGATGAAGCTGCCATTAGAAGGGTGCTCGTAAAAATATTAAGTGAAGAAAGCAACTCCTATGAAGTCGTGGAAGCAGAAGACGGATTGGCAGGAATTGAACTTATTAAAAAAGAAGATTTCGATTTAATTCTTTGCGATATTAAAATGCCAAAAATGGATGGGGTTGAGGTCTTAGAAGCTGTGAAAAAGATAAAACCAGAAATTCCTATTGTGATGATTTCGGGACATGGTGATCTTGATACAGCAGTCAATACCATGCGTTTAGGAGCCTTCGATTATATTTCGAAACCACCCGATTTAAATAGATTGTTAAATACGGTTCGTATTGCTTTAGACCGAAAAGAACTTGTAGTAGAAAATACAAGACTTAAAAAGAAAGTTAGTCAGAAATACGAAATGATTGGTGATTCTGAAGCCATTTCACAAATAAAAGAAATGATCGAAAAAGTGGCTCCCACAGAGGCAAGGGTATTAATTACAGGTCCTAACGGGACAGGAAAGGAATTAGTGGCACATTGGTTACATCAAAAAAGTGATCGTTCCAAAGGTCCTTTGGTAGAAGTAAACTGCGCTGCTATTCCTAGTGAGCTTATAGAAAGTGAATTGTTTGGGCATTTAAAAGGAGCCTTTACTTCTGCTGTAAAAGACAGAGCAGGAAAGTTTGAAGCTGCCAACGGGGGAACTATTTTCCTTGATGAAGTAGGGGATATGAGCCTCTCTGCTCAAGCAAAAGTGTTAAGAGCGCTTCAGGAGAGTAAGGTGCAACGTGTAGGTAGCGATAAAGACATAAAGGTAGATGTGCGTGTAGTGGCTGCCACCAATAAAGACTTAAGCAAAGAAATTGCAGATGGGAAATTTAGAGAGGATTTGTATCATCGTCTTGCGGTAATTTTAATTAAAGTACCACCCTTAAATGAAAGACGTGAGGATATTCCATTGTTGATAGATTATTTTACTAAAAAAATAGCCGATGAACACGGAACGGCTCAAAAAAAGTTTTCAGATAAAGCTATAAAATTGCTTCAGGAGTACGATTGGACTGGAAATATTCGTGAATTACGAAATGTTGTGGAAAGATTAATTATTTTAGGAGACAAGGAAGTAAGTGAAAACGATGTAAAACTTTTCGCTAGTAAATAAATAATATGAAGGAAATTAATAGTGCCGATTTTAGGATTGACAAAAAGATAAGTTTAAAAGAATTAACTACCTATGAAGATTTTCAACTTTCGAAGAAGACTTTAGAGGAAGAATTAGCCAAAATACGTATTGCATTGTCAAAATTGCAAAATACTATGTACGCGCACGGGAAGTATGCCGTTTTGGTTTGTCTTCAAGGTATGGATACTGCTGGAAAGGACAGTCTCATACGGGAGGTGTTTAAAGATTTAAATGCTCGTGGCGTCGTGGTGCATAGTTTTAAAGTTCCTACCGAATTAGAGCGAAAACACGACTATTTATGGCGCCATTATATTGCGCTACCCGCCAGAGGGAAATTTGGTGTTTTTAACCGAACCCATTACGAAAATGTATTAGTTACTCGTGTGCATCCCGAATATATTTTAGGCGAATATCTACCCGATGTAAAAAGTGTCGCAGATGTAAATGATGCTTTTTGGGATAAGCGTTTTGAACAAATCAATAATTTCGAAAAAACAATTGCACAAAACGGTACCATCATTTTTAAATTCTATCTCAATCTTTCTAAGGATGAACAAAAATTTAGACTGCTTAGAAGGTTAGAAAAGAAAAACAAACACTGGAAATTTTCACCAGACGATTTAAAAGAGCGCATGCTCTGGGATAAATACCAAGAATGCTACGAAGATGCTATTAATAGAACTTCAAAACCTCATGCGCCTTGGTACAATATTCCTGCAGATAACAAACCTGCGGCACGTTTATTGGTTGCTTCCATTCTGCTAGAAGAATTGGCAAAATACACCGATATCAAAGAACCCGATTTAGATCCAAAAGTAAAAGCAAAAATTGATGAATACAAACAACAGTTGGAGAATGAATAAAGTGATGAGAGCACTCATTTTTGTAAATCTTTTCTTGCTTTTTGGTGCAATTTCCTATGCCCAAAAAGTAAACAAAGAAGATTCTACAATGCTTCGTAAAATATATGATACTGCCTTATTGGAAGGCAAAAGCTACCAGTGGTTAGATTACTTGTCTAATAATATTGGCGGTAGATTATCAGGTTCTCTCGAAGCCGAAAAGGCAGTACAATACACCAAAGAACAACTCGATAAATTAGGACTTGACAAAGTTTGGTTACAGCCTGTGATGGTGCCCAAGTGGACTCGGGGTATTCCAGAATACGCCTATATTGAAACAGCACCAGGCATCACATCTTTAGCCAATGTATGTGCTTTGGGAGGTTCTGTGGCCACACCCGAAGGAGGGCTCAAAGCTCAGGTGATTGAAGTAAAAGGAATAGAAGATTTAGCCACATTAGGCAAGGAAAAAATTCAAGGGAAAATAGTATTTTATAATCGTCCCATGGACCCTACTCAAATCGCTACATTTAGTGCTTATGGGGGTTGTGTAGACCAACGGTATGCAGGAGCTATGGAGGCTGCCAAGTTTGGTGCCGTAGGGGTGGTCGTGCGTTCTATGAATTTACGTAAAGACGATTTCCCACATACAGGGTCTATGACTTATGGAGACACGCCCGAAAAAAATAGAATTCCCGCCTGTGCCATTAGCACCAACGGAGCCGATTATTTAAGTAGCGCATTGAGAATTCAGCCAGATTTAAAGTTCTTTTTTAAGCAAACCTGTAAAGTATATCCCGATGTGCAATCGTATAACGTGATTGGAGAAATTACAGGAACCGAATTTCCAAACAAGTATATGATTGTTGGCGGACACCTAGATTCTTGGGATTTAGGGGATGGTTCTCATGACGATGGGGCGGGTTGTGTACAATCCATGGAAGTATTGCAAATTTTCAAAAAAATGGGCTATAAGCCTAGACACAGTATTCGTGTGGTGTTGTTTATGAATGAAGAAAACGGATTACGAGGCGGAACTAAATATGCCGAAGAAGCCAAACTAAAACAAGAAGACCACGTATTCGCTTTGGAAAGTGATGCGGGCGGATTTACGCCTCGCGGATTCTCCTTTGATACCGACGATGCTAATTTTGCTCAGATAAAAAGTTGGGAGCCTTTATTTAAACCCTACCTCATTCATTATTTTGAAAAAGGGGGTAGTGGTGCAGATATTGGCCCATTAAAGAATGATAAAATCGTTTTAGCTGGGCTTCGTCCAGACTCGCAAAGATACTTCGATTATCACCACGCAGAGAATGATACCTTTGATGCTGTGAACAAAAGAGAATTAGAATTAGGGGCAGCGACCATGACTAGTTTGGTGTATTTAATGGATAAATATGGTACCAAAACCGAAATGAGTACCCTAAAAAAATAGTCTCTTCATTTTACGAGTATAGAATTAGATAAAAGCCCAAATTCATTGGGCTTTTTTATATTTCACGAGGTAAATTTTCTTCGGAAGAAAAAGTAAATTATTATCGGGAGTTACCTAATTCCTTCATTTTTAGGAAACAAATCGTATATTTAAGTAAGTAAAATTGATACTAACCCTATGCGACTGTTTGCTTACATAAAGCCATATTTCAGAATCTTTATTCTGCTGGTATGTTTACTTCCCGATACTTATTTACTCGCGGGAGAGCGTCTTTATGGAGCAACCTATAAAATAACGTTACAGGAAGATGCGAAGTTTAGTGAAGACTCACTTCAGTTATATAAAGACAGAGCCATTTTTGCGGCAAAGAATAACGATTTAAAAAATGCAGCCTTTTATGCAGAAGAGTATATTAAATACTCAGCCGAAACAGGCTTTGTAGAATCCCGCTATTTTGCTAAGTTTTCAGATACTGCCGAATTTAAAAAATTAAAAGAAAAGTACGATCTTAATGTAAATTGGCTACATTTCTTTTACCTCTTTTCAGCATTGATTGGTTTTTTTATTGGAATCATGCTACTCATCAATAAGAGTAAGGATAAGAAGGCTACGGTATTAATTTCAGTATTTGTGTTAATCCACTCGCTGTTTATCTTTCATATTTTTCTGCATAGCACCAATTTAAAGTTTAGAACGCCGCATATTTTATACATGTCCTCTATATTCTCATATTTGTATGGTCCTTTGTTGTATTTCTATTTTAAAAGAATTACCCAAAAGTATACCTTCAAAAAGAGAGACATAGTACATCTGCTTCCTACGTTTATTATCATGGTCATCATGTTTCCGTTGTTTTTACTTTCCAAAGAAGAAAAACTACATATTATGTTTGAAGTAGGCTCCTTTGATAGAATGCCTTATTTATACGGAATTGTAAGTACAAAAATTCTGTCATTACTCATTTATGGAGCTTTGGTGGTGTACCTTTTCTTTAAGAATAACCAGCATAAAAGCTATACTTCTGAGGCAAAGAAATGGCTTACCACCCTCGTCACCTTAAGTTCCATATACGTTTTGTCCTATGCGATTTACGGGATGGTGTTGGCTGAGATTATTCCTAATATTTCGTTTTTGTTTCAGTTGCAAATTGTGGTGATGGCTACCATGGTGTTGTATATTGGCTATGCGTCTTTTAGAAGTCCTAATTTGTTTGCGGGGAACTTTAATTCAAACAATGATAAGTATGTGAAATCCGGACTTACCGAAAGCTATTCGTTAGAATTAAAAGATGCTTTGCTTCAGCTTTTTGAAAAGGATAAAATCTACCTTCAAAACAAGGTGAGCTTGGATCAGGTTTCTGAATTACTCGGAACCACACGGCACAATACCTCGCAGGTGATTAATGAACACTTCGGGCTTAATTTCTTCGAATTTATCAATAAATACCGCATTGCCGATGCTGCCGCGATTTTGGAAAAGGAACAAAACCGAAACATCATCGATGTGGCATACGAGGTAGGGTTTAACAACAAAGTGACCTTTAATAAATCCTTTAAAAAGTTTTTACTACAAACGCCTTCGCAGTATCTCAATTCGTTGCGCACTTAGTTTTTTAAAGGGAAATCCTTCTTTCATTATGTTAACCCATTTGGGTTTTCTACTTTTGCTGGGAAACTAACCTATTGTGCTACACCAATACACCAAAGAGTTTAAATACAACGTAAAACTGGCAACGCCCGTTATTTTAGGGATGCTGGGGCATACCTTGGTGGCGTTTGTAGATAATATTATGGTGGGACAATTGGGGACGGCAGAACTCGCCGCGGTTTCTCTGGGAAATAGTTTTATGTTTATCGCCATGTCACTGGGGATTGGTTTCTCCACTGCCATCACTCCTTTGGTGGCCGAAGCCGATGGCGAAGGCAACTTTGCCTACGGAAAATCCTCGTTTAAACACGGATTGTTCCTCTGTACCATGCTCGGGATTGCACTCTTTCTCATGGTCTTTTTTGCCAAGCCGTTGATGTATATTATGAATCAACCGGAAGAGGTGGTAGAGCTGGCGATGCCGTATCTTACGTTGGTAGCGATTTCCTTGATTCCTTTAATTGTTTTCCAGGCGTTTAAACAATGTAGTGACGGCCTCTCCATGACCAAGCACCCTATGTATGCTACTATCATTGCCAATGTGGTGAATGTGGTGCTCAACTATATGTTTATTTTTGGAAAGTTTGGTGCACCAGCGATGGGCGTCGTGGGCGCGGCCATTGGTACCTTGGCATCTCGGGTGGTCATGTTGGCTTATTTATGGTATTTGATGTCGCAAAATTTAAAGTCGAAAGACTACGTCACCAACATTAAGTTTTTTACCCTAACTAAATCCATGATTAAAAAACTATTGGGCTTAGGTTTTCCCTCGGCATTACAAATGTTTTTTGAAGTTGCCATTTTTACAGCTGCCATTTGGCTCTCTGGAATTTTGGGCAAGAATCCACAGGCCGCCAACCAGATTGCACTCAATTTATCCTCTATGACCTTTATGGTGGCGATGGGCTTTAGTGTGGCGGCCATGATACGGGTAGGAAACCAAAAGGGGATGAAACGCTTTAGAGAATTACGCCGTATTGCCTTTTCTATCTTTTTGCTCTCCACCATGCTGGCGGTGCTGTTTGCGATAAGCTTTTTACTCTTAAAAGACCAACTCCCCAAAATCTATCTCGATTTTGACGATGCTAACAACATTGCCGATACGCTGGAGGTACTTACCATTGCCTCTAAACTCATGCTCATTGCCGCCATCTTCCAGATTAGCGATACCTTACAAGTAGTGGTATTGGGGGCGCTACGCGGGATGCAAGATGTAAAAATCCCTACGTTTATTACGTTTATTGCCTATTGGCTCATTGGCTTCCCGATTTCTTTTTATTTGGGGATGTACACCGAGTACGCCAGTGCGGGGATTTGGATAGGCCTTTTAGCCGGATTAACCGCCTCTGCGGTGATGCTATTGATACGCTTCCAGTACTTAAGCAAGCGCTTGATTGTGGGGGAGTAGTTGGAAAGAATATGTGTAGGGATTTATGAGTTATGTATGGGGGTGTTGGCCATTGGCTTTATTGTGTTTCACAAGTAAATTTTATGTTCAAATCCCTAATGAACTCAAAATCATCAATCCACTTAACATTCATATTGTCACAAACGTGAGGGATTTTAATTTTGGTTTGTTTTTTGAAATAGTCTTTTGTTTCTTTTGTAACTACAATTGCATTTTCTTTCATTGCGTGGGCAATTACCCAAGGGTCAGCTTTTGAATGAATTCCATTGCTAGAAACTAAAAATTTGTGACTTGGATTCGATGCATATATTTTTTTAAGCTGATTTGTTACTTCTCCATCTATTTTTTTTATCGGAATATCACTGTTTTTCAGCCATTCAAATAGATTGTCTTCACCTTTCTCGATTTCTTCATAAACTAATTCGGGAATAAAAATTACTCCTTTTTTCCCTAAATTATTTAAAACGTCCCAATAAGATGGACAAATTTCTGGTGAGTAATATTTTTGCCAAGCTTGAATAAGAATATTGGCATCAATACAATAAACTACTTTTTCATCTTCAAACATTAGGCAAGCAGTTTTTCAAAATTTTGGAATTTATTAATCTGTGTGTTAAGAAGATTACTTGCAATTGATGGTGACAATGAACCATTATTAAAAGAATCCATTACAATTCTGGTAAATAGTTTACTGTTTTTATTTAGACGAAGAAGGTATGCGTCTGGACCTCCTTTTCTTTGTTTTTCCTTTTCTTTCTTTATTTTTTCTCTTTCCACGAATTTCTCAAATTCCTCTTGAGCATCTTGCTTTAGAATTTTATATTGAGATTGGGAAATTAAATTTAAGTTTAAAGCTCGAACCAACAAGGCAAAAGAACTTATGCCAAGTTCTTTTGCTTGTTTAAAAATCATTTGATTTGAATCAAAAGTATCTGCTCCAAATTGCATGATTATATCTCTTGGCATTAGTGCATTAGCTGCAACTTGGTTACAAAATAATTCTACTGGATGAAATTTCGACTTAGGTTTATCAGTAAAGTCAATATCGATTTCATTTGAGATACCTGATTTCGCTATCCAAATATGTGCTAATTCGTGAACTAATGTAAATAGTTGTGGTGCATTCCAATTTTTTGAATTCACAAATACAAAAGGGGCAAATTTGTCAGCAATCGCAAACCCTTGAATTAAATCTCTATCTAAAACCAAATGTGAATGCAAGTAACTAGCCCGAGATATAAATATACCCGCTGATTCAGCTTTGTCAATCCATTCGTTAATAGGTGTTTTCTTATAATTATTTGGACTAATTTTTAAAGTATCCAATATGTCCCTAGCAACAATTTCTGGATTATCATTAATTGAATATTTACCAACAAATGGAAGTTTGTCTTCGCTAATTTCTTCAAATAATTCACTTATCCAATTCTGCTTTTCTTGAACATCACGAATAATGAACAGTGATGCCGTATCTAATTTTTTTGCATCATCTCTTCTATAATCTTGAAGTGGTTGAAAATCTATTGGGATTTCAGGTAAAAAGAAAAGTGAAAAAGGCCTTCTAAAACTTTTTGCCAAGATTTGTGCTTGTCGAATGGTAGGAAAATCATTCCCATCTTCCCAAGTCATATACCTTTCAGGGGATACTGAAATTTTTTTGGCAGCATCTTCCACAGAGATATTAGCGGACTCTCTTGCCCACTTTAAAATCTCAGATGTTATGAATGCTTTATCTGCCATTACTTTTTCTACAAAGGTAAAATTTTAATCCGGAACGTAAATTTTTTTCAGCTTGTGGCTAACTTGTTATATCCTAAGTTTATCATGGTTATCCATGTGATTTAGCTGGATAACGTACCTTTTTAATCATGGGTATCCGTTAAAATTTTTGTGGGGAGATACTCAAAGATAGCAAATTTTTGTTTTCAAAATTTAACTCGCTATAAAAGCAATCAAATTAATTTTTTAGGTTATTAGATAATAGTATTCGGCTAACAATGAATACTTTTAGGCTAATTGATAATTTTATTAATCATTAGACTAATAGCTGTTAGGCTATCAGTTAATAGTATTCGCCTAACGATGAATACTTTTAGGCTAATTGATAATTTTATTAATGATTAGACTAATTGTTTTTAGACTTACAGATAATAGTATTCGGCTTTTAGATACTTTTTTTAGGTTTTACCCAATGTCATTCAGAGGGAGCGAAGTGATACGAAGAACCTGATTGAGATTCTTCACTTCGTTCAGAATGACAAGTGAGGTTTCTCGCTTGCGCTTCGACAGGCTCAGCGTGACAGCTCGAAATGACAATGTCATTCAGAGTGAGCGTAGCGATACGAAGAATCTAAAAGAGATTACTCATTTGCACTTCGACAGGCTCAGTGTGACAATTCTGTGTGACATTTCAGAATGACAAGTGTGTCTGCTATAATTAGTATCGGTTATATAAATATTGTGTAGTGAAAGAATAAAACCCTTTTCAGCAGAATAGTCGCAGAAAAGCTCCGAGATTCAGGAGCAAGGCGACGCGGAGTTTTCAAGACGGTTTTGCGAAGCAAAAATTCCTCTGAAAAGGAGTCTTTTCTTTTGGTTCGTTTTCTTTGGACGAGCAAAGAAAATGAACAA
>NZMG01000025.1 GCA_002694465.1 Flavobacteriaceae bacterium
CCATCTTTTTGATAAGAAAAAGAAGTTAGCTGATAAAAAAATTACGGCTGAAGTATGTATACATCACCTTTGGTTTACCGATGAAGATTATACATCTAAAGGCACTAAAATTAAGTGGAATCCAGCGGTAAAAACACAAAAAGACAAAGACGGTCTTTGGAAAGCGCTTTTAGAGGACCGCATCGATGTTATCGCTACAGATCACGCACCACATACGCTGGAAGAAAAAAATCAAGTATATACCAAAGCGCCTTCAGGTGGGCCACTAGTGCAACATGCCTTGGTTGCCTTACTTGAAATGTATCACAGAGAAGTGATTTCATTAGAGAAAATAGTGGAGAAATTTGCACACAATCCTGCCATTTTATTCGATATAAAAGATCGAGGGTACATTCGCGAAGGATATAAAGCAGATTTGGTTTTAGTAGACCTTAATGCACCTTGGGCAGTAAATAAAGAGAATATTTTATACCATTGTGGTTGGTCGCCTTTCGAGGGAACGACCTTTAAATCACGTGTGCGTTATACTTTTATTAACGGGGTGTTGGCTTTCGAAAACGGGAAGTTTCCGAATAGAACCCACGGAGAACGATTAACTTTTAATAGAGGATGAGATTTGTAATTTTTGCACTACTATTATCTTTTTTGATAGGTTGTCAGGATGTAAAACGTCCCATAAAACCAGACAATCTAATCTCGAAGGATAATATGGTCTTAATTCTATCTGAATCCTATACTGGAAATGCTGCCCGTAGCATCAATAATAGAATCATGCGAGATGAGGTGATTGAATTGGACTCTCTTATTTTTAAAAAATTTAATATTGATAGCCTTCAATTTGCACAAAGTAATGCTTATTACGCATCCCAATTAAATGATTATATCTATATTTTAAAACGAGTGGAAGAGCGGTTAGTGGCTCAAAAAGCCGAAATAGACACATTAATTATCCGGGAGGCTAAAATTAAAAAGGATAGTATTGATGCAGCTCGCGAAAAGCGAAAAGCAAAAAAAGATTCTATTTCTGAAGGGATAACAATACCCCCTATTCAAAATTAAGCGTTATAGTTTTTTACAATTCTTGTAATAGTTTCATCATAAGGAGTAAACTGAAAATCTAATGCTTTTTCAATTTTTGAAGCATCGTATTTCGAATGCGTAAACATAGAATGAATCATCCCTTTTAATAACCTTCTTTTGGTTCCAAAGAGTGTACTCGATAGCCAATCCAAGCTACTTAAAAACAACAATGTCCTTTTGGATATACTTTTAGAAGGCGCTGGCTTCCCCAAAGCAACACTTAGGCCACCCAAAAATTCTTTATAGGTTAGATTTTCTGAAACCAACACGAAGCGTTCATTTTTTATATCGCTTTCCATTAAAGACACCATCCCTTTTACTACATCTTTAATATCTACAAAACCGGAACTTCCTTCAGTATAATACTTCACTCCTTTGGCGGCTCTTGTAATAAGCCTTCCACTGCTTGAATGCCAATAGCCTTCGCCTAGAATTACCCCCGGATTAACAATCACGGCATCCAATCCTTCTTGCGTGCCACGCCACACTTCCATTTCGGCACCATATTTTGTAATGGAATACACACTGTTTTTGTCTTCGGGATTCCAAGGCGTTTCTTCGGTAATACTTTCTCCGTTTAGGGATTTACCTAAAGTAGCAATGGAACTCACATAACACATTTTTTTTACGTCGTTCGCCAGTGCGATATTAACCACATTGGCAGTGCCTTCTATATTTGCTTTTTTTAGGGCGTGATAGTGCTTGGGATTAAAACTAACAAAGGCAGCACAGTGATACACGTGAGTAATGCCTTGAAATGCTTGTGTGAGCTGAGGAATTTCTGTGATATTGGCTGCTACCCATTCAATCTTTTGGTAAAGTGCTTCAACGTCTTTTGTATAATAAGAAAATACTTTTTTTACCGAGGCTAAGTCACTCGATGCACGATGGGTAGCACGAACTTTGGGATGCTTTAACACCAAATGATAGAGCAAATGTGCTCCTACCAATCCCGTACCGCCTGTTACTAATATCATCCTACGAAAATACTCTTTTTTAGGAATATTATTTCTTACATTTAGATAATGAAAAAGCTAGTTTTAATACACATATTATTTGGGCTTGTAACTAGCTTACAGGCCCAGATTACCCTTATCCCAGATCCCTATTTTGAGGGTGTGCTGGTGGGATTTGGAATTGATACTGATGGGGAAGTAAATGGGCAGGCTTTAACCAGCGACTTAGAAGCCGTTACCCAATTATTAATTTATGACCAACAGCTTATTGCCGATGTGACGGGGATAGAAGCTTTTATAAACCTAGAAAAGCTTGAGCTAACCAATATGGGCATTACCCATTTGGATCTAAGTAATGCTGTTCTCCTTGAAGAACTTGAAGTAGGTAATAATTCGTTATTAGAATTGGATTTATCAAATAATATCAACTTAAAAAATTTATTAATTCAATTAAACTGTTCAAGTTGTCAATTTTATAGTCCTTTAAGTAATTTGGATTTAAGTAATAATTTAGTGCTTCGTGATGTCTATTTGTTAGATGCTTCAATAACATATTTGGATTTTTCTAATAATAGTAACTTAGTCCGTTTACAATTATCGCGCTTAAACGATTTAACACAAGTTAATTTAAAAAATGGGGCAAACAGTAGTTTATATTATTTAAGGTTTTTACAAAATGAAAGTTTAACCTGTGTACAAGTAGACGATCCAGAAGCCGTTATTGCGGGGGTTGACCCTCCTTATGATAATTGGGTCATTGAAAATAATCCTATTATCTCAGAGGATTGTTTTCTGGGACTTGAGGATTATGGCCAAAAAGGAGTGGTCTTATATCCCAATCCCGTTAAGGATGTTTTAAGTATAGAAAGCGCTACCCATATAAAAAAAGTGAAAATTTATAATCTGTTTGGGCTATTGGTAAAAGAGGTCACTGCTAATTTTAGGGAGATTTCATTAGCAGAATTACCAACAGGTTTATTGGTTGTTGAAATTAGTACAGAAAAAGGGGGCAGTATTGAAAAGATTGTAAAGGAATAATTATTTATAATAGCATATAAACTTTAAAAAGGAATTCTTGAAAAACAGAATTCCTTTTTTGTTTAAAAGCATCCCACTATCTTTGCGGCAAACAAAAAGACAATGCCCAAAAATTTTATAGAAGAACTTACATGGCGTGGGATGATTCACGATGTGATGCCAGACACCGAAACGCATCTTAACGAAGCCATGCGTGCTGCCTACGTAGGCTTTGATCCTACCGCAGATTCGCTGCACATTGGAAACTTGGTGCCTATTATGTTGTTGGCTTTTTTCCAACGTTGTGGACATAAGCCTGTTGCTTTGGTTGGAGGTGCTACGGGAATGATTGGTGATCCCTCTGGGAAGTCGAGCGAGCGTAATTTACTCGATGAAAAAACCTTGCGTCACAATCAGGAATGTGTGCGCCAGCAATTGTCTCAGTTTTTAGATTTTTCTTCGGGTGCCGAAAATGAAGCGGTGATGGTGAACAATTACGACTGGATGAAGGAATTTAGTTTTCTCGATTTTATTCGCGATGTAGGAAAGCATATCACTGTAAATTATATGATGGCAAAGGATTCTGTAAAAAATAGAATCTCTGGCGAAGGAAATGATGGCATGTCTTTTACAGAGTTTACTTACCAATTGGTGCAAGGGTACGATTTTCTTCACTTATTCAAAAACCATGATTGCACCCTCCAAATGGGTGGAAGCGACCAGTGGGGAAACATCACTACAGGAACCGAATTAATTCGTAGAATAGGCAATGGAAAAGGCTATGCACTTACCTGCCCCTTGATTACCAAAAGCGACGGTAGTAAATTTGGAAAAAGCGAAGGTGGGAATGTATGGTTGGATGCTAACAGAACATCGCCTTATAAATTTTACCAGTATTGGTTAAATACCAGCGATGAAGATGCCGAAAAATATATCAAAATTTTCACTTTTTTGGATAAAGCAACGGTGGAAGGCTTGGTAGCTGAACACAAAGAAGCACCGCATATGCGATTGCTTCAAAAAAGATTGGCTCAGGAAGTTACCATTACGGTACACAGTGAAGAAGAATATGAAAATGCAGTAAAAGCTTCAGAAATTTTATTCGGAAAATCAACTTCTGAAGATTTAAAAAATCTGAATGAAAAAACCTTTCTCGATGTATTTGAAGGGGTTCCGCAAGCTGAAATATCTTCAACAGAACTCAACAACGGACTTGATATTATTGGTGCTTTGGCTGAAAAGACAGGCTTTTTAAAGTCTAATGGTGAGGCGCGACGCGCATTAAAAGAGAATTCCATTTCAGTAAACAAGGAAAAGGTAGGGGAAGATTTTCAGATTACTTCAAGCGATTTGATTAACGGGCAATTTGTATTGCTTCAACGTGGAAAGAAAAACTATTTTATCATTAAAGTAGTATAAAATAAGAAAGCCCCGACCTCTCGGGGCTTTCAACTAACTAACCAACCAATTATGAATGTAGTCAAGGGAAATTTCCCTTTTTCATAACACTATATTGGTCGTACTTTTTTAAATTCCTTACAATTCTACATGAAATTTGAAACTTCAGGATACGGAATTAAGGAGCTTATTAATAAAGCGATGCTTTCCTTGACAATAAGGGTAATACTCACCAGCGTGGAGGCCACTAAAATGGCGACTCCTACGTGATTGTTTTTAATGGCTTGAAACTCATTTATTCCTCGTGTAAGCATGGAAAATAAAAAGAATACCGAAGCATTAATTATCACCGCTGCAAGAAATCCAATCAATAAATAAATCCCCGAATATTTTACAATGGTTGCTATATCTACCGCATCAGTTTGGGTCGTTGCCAACCGAATAATGTTAGTGATAGACGGTAGGATTTCGCTTAAAATTAAACCAATACTTAAGATGATTCCCGAAGTAAACACGGTAAAGGCTGTGTTGTTTCCTTTTACATCTTCCTTTTGGAAAAATAGCTTGTGCAGTATGCTATACGAAACATAAATAATGGCCACCGTGATGATAATGGATAGGATGACTTCGAAGAGTGCGAGTGTAAAAAGTTGTTTGTTCATAATTCGTTATTTACTGGTTAGTACCACATTCCAGTGGGTAATATCATTAAAATTGCCAGGGAGTTGCCCAGCCGTATAATATTTTGCCGTGGTTTCCCAAACCACATATTTTTTTCCGTAATGGGTTTTATACAATCCTTTTGCGGGCAAATTAATCCCAATAATGGAGTGTCTATAAAAGTTGCTATTTAATATGGCGACATCGTAGTTAAAATGTTTCAAAATGGAATAAATTAAAACCGTACGGGTATCGCAATCTCCTTTTAAATTCTGAAGAAAAGACACCGGATTTTGAATGCCGTATTTCACGTTGCCAATGCAACAATCGGGACAATCTTCAAGAATGGTGCGTATGGAATCTTCATAATTTTCGGCTGGCATACACGCCTCTTGAAACACAAAGGAATATGGAATGTCTTGAATACAGGAAATCACCATTTCGGCAAATTCCATCTGGTTCAATTTTTTATTTATATGAATGTCCTCAAAGGCCTTCATTACCAAATCGAGGCTTGGCGTATCGGTTCTGTCGATATAGTCATAAAGAATACCCCAAAAATTAGATGAACCTCTTACTTTATAATTATTTATGTGGTTATACAGGCGATTAAAATCATTTTCGCGAACGGTTAGTTTTCCTTGGTAATTATTGCCATAATTGTCTTTCCATACTCTGTTACTGGAATACACCGAAACGGTATCGATACCTTCCAAAATGGTAGATTTCGCAACGCCTTCTTCAATATTGAATGTGGTATCTTCCGTAGCAGGGACTTTTACAAATTCAATGATAAAGAGAAATAAAAACCGGACACCTATAACGAGAAAAAAGATAACCCCTACATTTTTAACTAGGCTTGAGATGGTGGGTTTTCCAATGATTTTTGAAGTGAGTATGGCCCCAATAATTCCTGCAATAATAAATGAGAAAATCCATGATACATCTAAAAAAGCAGCAATACCAATAGCGCCCATAAAGCTTATTAGTCCAAAAACAAAAAGCCAAAGGCAACCGTTATTTTTTTTAGGTGTTTGTTGCATTAAAGTACCATAAGATTACAACCTCGAATATCGCTGGTATCAAATCTACCTAAAATTTCGAAACTTCCATCGGGCAAAGTTTTCCCTAAGTCCTGAGTTGCAATAAACGAACAGGAATAAAGATTTGCCAAGTCAATGATGTTAATTCCTCCCGTTTTTCCTGAAATGAAGGTAAGCGCATCCTCGGTATCGCGCGTAAAGACTTTCATCCAGGGAGGTGTTGTATAAACTCCTTTCCCTGACGAATAGGCTTGAGACAGTAGCTCGGTCATTCCATATTCGCTATGAATTTGAGCAACACCAAATCCTTTTTTTAGTTTTTCATGTAAAGCCGCCTTAATAAGTTCTTTACGTCTGCCCTTCATGCCTCCGGTTTCCATTATTGTGGTCGATTTTAATTGAAATTGTTGCTTTTCGATGAGGTCTAACAACGCATAGGATACTCCAATTAATAGTGTTTTTTGGTTGCTTTTTTCAAGTGCTTCCAAATTTTCTATGAGCGCATCGAGATTGTGAAGGTAAAATCCGCTGGAGGCATTACTTTTTTCGATTAGGGCATGCACCATATAAATGAGTGAGGATCCTTCTCGCTCCAAATACGAGGGAAGTAAGGCAAGGATGGTCCAATCCTTAGGATTTCCATAAAATTGCCGAAAACCGCTTAAAAAACTTTCTTCGTACAACTGAAGATCTGCCACCAAATGGTTACTGGTAATCGTTCCTGTGGTACCACTACTGGTAAAAATGGTTTGAGGTTCCTTTTCGTCGGAAAGAATGGTATGCGATTTAAAAAATTCAATAGGGAGAAACGGAATGGATTTTAAAGACGTTACAGTATCGGGATTTTTGTGCAGTAGGTTACAAAAATCCCGATACGGTGCCACATGCTCATATTGATATTGAAACACTTGTAGGGCAAGCGTTTCAAATTCTTGTTTATTTTTTATTTGAAAAATGGCTTTTTCTAGCATTTTTACTTTTTGGCTATTCAAAAATAGGGAATAAAAAAAGCTTCCGTAAGTACAGAAGCTTTTTTAGAAATATTATTTGGGAAAGATTATCTCACTACCAATTTTTTGGTTTCAGAAATGTTTCCTTGTGTAATTTGAACAATGTACACACCACTGTTTAATTGAGAGATATTCATTCTTTCATTGGTGACAGTAGTGGTCATTACTTTCTTCCCTAATACGTCGAAAATAGTTACTTGCTTTTCACCAGAAGTAGGTGAACTAATATTTAAGAATCCTTGTGCTGGGTTAGGGTAGATGGCAAATTGATTTTTATTTTGATCTGCAATGCCTAAAGGCTCTCCAGAGAAGACAACATTATCAAAATAAAATGCTTCAGCCCCTGCATTCATTCTTGCTTCGATTACTAATTGTACCGTTGCATCTGAAGTCAAGTTTGCACCGCCAGTAATCCAAGAACCTTCAATTCCTAAATCATTAATATCGTTACCAGTAGTATCTAATATATCAATTTCGGTACTATTGGTAATATCTCTCACATAGATTCTCAATCTGTCCGATCCCATTTCATTTAAGGTTCCGTCCCCTTCGTATCCAGTTTCAGAAATCCAATAATCTATAGATACACTTGGAGTGGAAACCCCGGTTAAATCAACATTGTCAAATTCTAGAATAAAGTTTCCATCGGCATCACTTATTTGATATCCTTTAACACCATCTGTATACGCTCCTACGGTAGAAACAAAATCGGTTACTCCCACAAAGTCACCATCGGTAAGTCCTACATCTGGAGTATCATATGGTTCGTAACGGGCACTAAATCCCATTTCACCACCTGTAGAAGTCCAATTTACAAAAGGCTCATCAACATTATCTATAAGGTCATGTGCTGTATTTGGATCTCCAGTATCTACATATTGTATTGTAAATACGCCTGGTTCTTCAAAGCTTGTACTTGCGATTTGTGCAAAAGAGATAGTACTAATAAGTAATGCTACTAAAAATGTAATTTTTTTCATCATGTAAAATTGTTTTAATGGTACAAAGAAAAGGATTTTTTGCATTTTTTGATAGAAAATTTTAAAGGTTTACTTTAAAATAAAGACGGAATGCCTAATTTTAATCCATTGTGATTCTAATGTTACTTAATCGTTAACAATGCTATTTTAAAACAGTAAAAAAAGAATATGCAGTATATTTAACACCAAGTATTATACGATAATTCATGAAGAAAAAAGATACAAGAATATTGTTAGTGGATGACGAGCCTGATATTTTAGAAATAATTGGTTATAACTTAGCTGCTGAAGGGTATCAAATTATAACTGCAGAAAATGGAATTCAAGCCATTGCTGAAGCGAAAAAGCATCAGCCACACCTCATAATATTAGATGTAATGATGCCAGAGATGGATGGGATTGAAGCCTGCGAAAAAATGAGAGGTATCCCAGAGCTAAGCGAAACGATCATCACCTTTTTAACAGCACGTGGAGAAGACTATTCGCAAGTAGCTGGGTTTGAAGCTGGGGCAGATGACTATATAACCAAGCCTATTAAGCCAAAGGTGCTGGTGAGCAAAGTAAAGGCATTGCTTCGCAGATTTAAAGAAGCAGAAATAGTTGATAATACTTTGAAGCTGGGAAACATCATCATTAACAGAGAAGAGTATAAAGTACAAAGAGGGAAAGAAGATATTTTATTGCCTAGGAAAGAGTTTGAGCTGTTATCATTACTTGCATCAAAGCCTGGGAAAGTGTTTAAGAGAGAAGATATTTTGGATACTGTTTGGGGTAACGAAGTTGTCGTTGGGGGTCGTACCATCGATGTTCATATTAGGAAATTGCGAGAGAAATTAGGGGATGATAAATTTAAAACGGTTAAAGGCGTTGGGTATAAGTTTGTAGTTTAATGACTAAAATTTTTAAAAAAACATACAAGTTTGCAGGTTTTACTTCAACCTTTATTACATTCTTCCTAACAGCTTTGTTGGGAGTTTTTTTTTATTGGCATGGAGGAATAAATTATTGGTTTTTACTCCTCTTTTTTTTTATAAGTTATTTTCTAACCTTTTTTGTGATTCAGTATCGTGTAGAAAAGCTAATTTATAAACAGGTTAAGAAAATTTACAACGATGTAAAGTTACTAGATGGAAGCACTTTCGATAAGAGGAGAATCACCACAGACATGGCTACTTTAACAAAAGAAGTAGAACGATTTGCTCAGGATAAAAAACTTGAAATAGAATCCCTTATAGATAGAGAAAACTACCGAAAAGAATTTATGGGAAATGTTTCTCATGAATTAAAAACCCCCCTTTTTACGGTTCAAGGATATATACTTACCCTCCTTGATGGTGCTATGAAGGATAAAACAGTTCGAAAAAAATACTTACAAAGAGCTAATAAAGGAGTGGAACGACTCATATATATAGTGAAGGATTTAGATATGATCACCAAACTTGAAGTTGGCGATTTAACACTGTATAAAGAAGATTTTAATATAATAGAATTGGTGCAAAATGTTTTCGATTTATTGGAGATGAAAGCTGCCAAAAAGAATATAACACTCACCTTTGATATCCATTATAAAGAGAGTATAATGGTATATGCCGATAGGGAGAGGATTCAGCAAGTACTCACCAACCTTGTTGAAAATTCTATTAAATACGGAAGGGAAGAAGGCACCACAGAAGTAAGCATTGAAAATCTAATCAAAAATAAAATTATTGTACGGATTACCGATAATGGAGAAGGTGTGGAGAAACAACATTTAACTAGGCTTTTTGAACGTTTTTATCGCGTGGATAAAAGTGGTTCTAGAAAAGTAGGAGGTAGTGGATTAGGACTCGCGATTGTGAAACATTTAGTCGAAGCTCATAAAGAGAAAATTTATGTAGAAAGCCAAATTGGTGTGGGGTCAGAGTTTTCATTTACCCTCGAAAAGAGCAAATAATTTTTTAAAATTTACTTCGTAAGCAAACTCTTTTAGCCCTTTATATAGAGGGATTTCCTTTAATTTTTCTAGGGTAAATTCATGCTGTTTGCAAGAAGGGACAATGCCCCGTCCTTTTAGTTCTTTTGCCAAGTACTTCTGTTCAAATTGCCCTGGTGTAGGGATAAAGTAAGCATCTTTTTCTAATGCGGCTAAATCCATAATAGTAGTGTAACCAGAGCGAGAAACAACCACCTCGCTCTCATTAATTGCATTTTCAAGTTCCTTACTTTGTAAAAAATTGAAGATGGTAATGTTTTTATTTTGAAGGATTTCTTCTCGTTCTTCTACAATCCCTCGTACAAGTAGTACTTTTTTATCTGAATTTAAAAACACCTCCATCATTTTAACTTCCAACATGGTGCGTTGAGGTTCTGGCCCTGAAAGCAATACTAAAACATCATATTTCTTTGGCAATACCTTTTTGCTCAATCTGCTAAGTGGACCTATATAGGTAACAGGGAATTTTACTTTTTTTGAATGCCCCAACTTTCCGCTTAGGTTAATGGCTTCTTCAACATCGGGAACCCAACAGGCATCATATTTTGAGATAATTTTTTGATGCATTTTACTGCTGAAAAAAGAAGTATTACCGCTTAACACATTTAATTGATGCGTAATAAAAACCGAAGGTACTTTTTTACTCCGCACCCCAAGTCTATTGTCACTAATTATACCATCTATTCTTCCTTGGGCAACGAGTTCCTTTATTACTTTTTTTTCTTCAGAAATGGTTTTTTTAATATCTGGGAGTTTCAAAAAGAGCTTCAGTTTAAAAAACTCACCCTTTTTTGGATAGGTAATATTGTAGGAGGGTAATTCGATGTATTCTAATTGTGGAAACTCTTTCCTTAGTAATAACAGAGGAGCGCCGTCGCTTCCTAATAGTACGTTGTAATCATTCCGAAGTAATTCCGTAATAATAGGGATGCACCTTGTGGCGTGTCCAAGGCCCCAATGTAAAGGGGCAACTAAAATAGTTTTTTTTTGTTTCAAATGTTTAAAACGGTAATTGGATGACTTCATTTCTTGTTAAAAACAAAAGTACCATTCTTTTTACAGCTTTATATTTCCGTAATTTTACCAAAATTTAAAGAAATAGTATCACGTGGGAAGCAAAAACAAACTGAAACGATTTAAGGAAAATGAAACCTTTGCCAATGTTATTCAGCCATCAAGAGAAGTACTTTTAGAAAAAAACTTCGATTTAAAAGGGAATTGGAAAAAGGATTTTTTTAAGAATGATCACCCTCTAGTGTTAGAATTGGGTTGTGGTAAGGGAGAATATTCAGTAAATCTTGCCAAAGAATTTCCGCAAAAAAACTTTCTAGGGATAGATATTAAAGGTGCTAGGTTTTGGAGAGGTGCTAAAACCGCTTTAGAGGAAGGGTTGAAAAATGTTGGTTTTTTACGTACCCAAATTGAATTAATTGAGCATTGTTTTGCAGAAAATGAAGTAGACGAAATTTGGATTACTTTCCCAGATCCTCAAATAAAGTATAAACGGACTAAGCACAGACTGACCAATGAAGAATTTCTTGATAAGTATAGAAAAGTAATTAGGCCAAAAGGGGTCATCCATTTAAAAACAGATAGTGAGTTTATGCACGGGTATACTGTGGGACTACTTCATGGGTTAGGTGAAAAAATACTATATGCAAATCATGATGTATACGGAACTACTGGGGCACCAAAGGAGGTAACCGCAATACAGACCTTTTACGAGCAACAATATTTGGAAAAGCAAAAGAAAATCACCTATGTGAGTTTTCAACTTGCTTCCAAATAATTATGTATCTTCACCTTGCAAACTAACCAAATGCAACTACTTACCAACTTTATTATTGGTTTTACAGCAGCTTTAATTGGAGTGATTCCTCCGGGACTTCTCAATATGACTGCTGCCAAAATAAGCATGAAGCAAGGTCGAAAAATTGCTTTGTTATTTTCGGTGGGAGTATGTGTTATAGTTTGTTTGCAAACTTTTCTTGCCCTTATTTTTGCACGCTATTTAGATAAGCATCCAGAGGTTGTGGATTCGCTTCAAAAAGTAGCGCTAGGGATATTTTTATGCTTAACGGTTTATTTCTTTTTTATTGCAAAGGACACAAGAAGAGAAGCCCCAAAAGAAATGGAGCATTCTAAAACCAACCGATTTTTCTACGGGATTTTTCTGGCTGCCATAAATTTATTGCCGCTTCCTTATTGGGTGTATATAAGTATCACTTTTGCATCATTTGGATGGTTTTCCTTCGATCAAATGTCCTTATGGGCCGCCGTTATTGCATCGGGCTTGGGAACTTTTGCGATGCTTTTTATGTATATTCAATTTTTCAGAAATCAGAAAGAAAAAAGAACCATTCATTTTAATATGAATTACGTCATAGGAATTATTACCGCCATTATATCTGCAATTACTTTCTTCAAAATTTTTCAAGACCTATAATATGGCTTCTGATGGATTTTTCGAAAAAGTACATGAGGTCGCCAAATTAGTACCCTATGGAAGGGTAACCAGCTATGGTGCGATTGCTCGTTATTTAGGAGCTGCAAAAAGTGCTCGTATGGTAGGCTGGGCCATGAATGCTTCTGGAGATAAAGATGTTCCAGCGCATAGGGTAGTAAACCGAAAAGGGTTACTCACGGGGAAGCACCATTTTTCTGGGACTAATTTAATGCAACAGTTGCTAGAAAGTGAGGGAGTTACGGTAATAGATAGCCAGATTCAAAATTTCGAAAAGCACTTTTGGGATCCTAACACAGAACTTTAGTTTTTATAGCGAACGAATTACTATATAAGCTAATTACTACATTATTGCGCTATAAATCATTTCAATATTACAACTTCCTTTTCACAAGTTTTACCCCTATATTTGCACTTTAGAATGAGTCTAAATATTAGATATGAATTTGAACAAAAAAGACATACTAAAAGCATTAGAAACCATTTCATTACCTGGTGAAGGAAAGAATATGGTAGAAAGTGGTGCCGTACAAAATGTCATCACATTTGCTAATGAAGTAGTAGTTGATTTAAAAATGGCAACGCCTGCCATGCATATTAAAAAACGTGCAGAAGCAGATGTTATAAAGACAATTAAAGAAAAGGTTTCACAAGAAGCAGATGTAAAAGTGAACATTAAGGTGGAAGCGCCGCAAAAACCACAAAACCCTAATTTAATAAAAGGGAAACCTATTCCCGGAATTCAAAATATAGTTGCTGTGGCTTCAGGAAAAGGAGGGGTTGGGAAATCTACTGTCACTGCAAATTTGGCGGTTACGCTTTCCAAAATGGGGTTTAAAGTAGGAATTTTGGATGCCGATATTTACGGACCCTCCATCCCTATTATGTTTGATGTGGCTATGGAGAAACCCCTTTCGGTTAACGTGGAAGGGAAAAGCAAAATGAAGCCCATCGAAAATTATGGTGTAAAAATGCTTTCCATTGGATTTTTTACCCAACCCAACCAAGCGGTTATTTGGAGAGGTCCTATGGCGGCAAAAGCACTCAATCAGCTTATTTTTGATGCTGCTTGGGGTGACTTGGATTTTATGCTTATCGATCTTCCCCCAGGAACAGGTGACATTCACTTAAGTATTATGCAATCATTGCCCATTACCGGAGCGGTTGTGGTAAGTACCCCTCAAACGGTTGCATTGGCAGATGCAAGAAAAGGGGTGGCGATGTTTCAACAAGAAAATATTCAAGTGCCTGTTTTAGGAATTATAGAAAATATGGCGTATTTCACTCCAGAAGAATTACCCAATAATAAATATTATATCTTCGGAAAAGAAGGGGCTAAAAACCTTTCGGAAGACTTGGATGTTCCTTTTTTAGGAGAAATTCCTTTGGTGCAAAGTATACGTGAGGCTGGTGATGTTGGACATCCAGCTGCATTACAAACGGCAACTCAAGTTGAGATGGCTTTTGAAGAAGTCACCCGAAATGTAGTTGAGCAAACGGTGTTACGAAATGAAAATTTACCCCCAACCGAAGCGATAAAAATAACAACAATGGCTGGATGTAGCGCTGTAAAAAAATAATGATATGGTAGAAGAACAATTAAAAACAAAAGTAGAAGCCGCTTTAGAAGAAATAAGACCATTTCTTCAAAGTGATGGAGGGGATATTTCTTTGGTTTCCATAGAAGATGATGGTAAAAAAGTGACCGTGCAATTACTGGGAGCTTGTGTAGGTTGTTCTGTAAATCAAATGACCCTAAAAAGTGGGGTGGAAATGACCATAAAAAAACATGCGCCTCAAGTAGAAAGTGTTGTAAATGTGTAAGTGATAAATATCATTCTTTAACTCTTTTCTGAAATCTAATTTTGAAGCATATATTGACTCTTACAAAAAATGATTAAAACCGATATCCTAATTATTGGCGCGGGTCCTACGGGACTTTTTACTGTTTTTGAAGCAGGACTTTTAAAATTGAAGTGCCATTTAATTGATGCGTTGCCTCAACCCGGCGGACAGTGTGCCGAAATTTACCCCAAAAAACCTATTTACGATATTCCTGCCTTTCCAGAAATATTAGCGGGTGATTTGGTGAATAACCTGATGCAACAAATAGAGCCTTTTCAACCCGGTTTTACCTTAGGCGAACGTG
Organism: Flavobacteriaceae bacterium; assembly: GCA_002694465.1. Taxonomy (GTDB): domain Bacteria; phylum Bacteroidota; class Bacteroidia; order Flavobacteriales; family Flavobacteriaceae; genus Halomarinibacterium. The sequence goes on from NZMG01000025.1 coordinate 14,730, forward strand.
CTGAGACTATTGAAAAACAAGAAGATGGAAGCTTTATAGTTACTACAGATAAGGGAACGCAACATCAAGCACCTATTGTGGCTATCGCTGGGGGCTTAGGAAGTTTTGAACCTCGTAAGCCACTTATACCCAACATTGAAAAATATGAAGATCACGGGGTGGAATATATAATTCGTGATCCAGAATTTTATCGAAATAAAGAAGTAGTGATTGCTGGGGGTGGGGATTCGGCTTTGGATTGGAGTATTTTTTTGACGGACATTGCAAAAAGTGTGACACTTATTCATAGACGCAATGAATTTAGAGGTGCGCTCGATAGTGTTGAAAAAGTACAAGAGCTTAAGAATTTAGGAAAAATTGATGTCATCACTCCAGCTGAAGTTATTGATATTATTGGTGAGAGTAATGTAGAAGCAGTTTCTATTGAAAAGAATGGGGAAGTTTTTCAGAAGAAATGTGATCACTTTATCCCACTATTTGGACTCGCCCCTAAACTTGGACCCATTGCCGATTGGGGATTGGAAATAGAAAAGAACGCGATTAAAGTAGACAATACCTTAGATTATCAAACCAACATTCCGGGCATCTATGCTATTGGAGATGTAAACACCTATCCAGGTAAATTGAAGCTAATTCTCTGCGGATTTCATGAAGCCACCCTTATGTGTCAAAGTGCGTATCAGCGAATATTTCCAAATAAAAGATATGTAATGAAATACACCACCGTAGGTGGCGTTGAAGGATTTGACGGAAGTAAAAAAGAAGCTCCTAAAGCTGTAGTAAAAGCAATTGATTAATGGAAGCGGATATTAAAATCACTATCATTGATCGTGAAGGGGTTTCTCATGAAGTTGATGCTCCCACCGATATGAATATGAATCTTATGGAATTGGTTCGTGCTTTCGAACTTGCTCCAGAAGGAACTATTGGTATTTGTGGCGGCATGGCGATGTGTGCCTCTTGCCAATGTTATGTTGAAAGCGAGCATCCATTGCCAGAAAAAGGTGATGATGAAGAAGCTATGTTAGCGGAAGCTTATTACGTAAAAGAAAATAGTCGCCTAGGGTGTCAAATTCATATTCATCCCGAATTAGATGGACTTATCGTAGAGCTGGCTCCCGAAAGTTAGCCTATTGCTTACAATATTCTGAAAGTGGTGTAGGGCCTTCTAAAACGGCTCGTATCACTTTTAGTGTACCGTCTTCTGCCGTGGCAATTTGCCATTTTATGAGTGAGATACTTCCGTTTTCAATTTCTAATCCAGTAATACAACGAGGATGCACACAGCTTCCATCATTAAAGTAAGCAATTTCACCTGGTTCTGGGAAGCGGGGACGATGGGTGTGCCCTGTAATGGTAAATATGTTTCCATTTTCTACAATCCATTTTTTGGTGCGTTTTTCAACTTTAATTAATTCGCTATAATTTTTTGCTGGACTCGTTGGGTCACCAATACCAAAAACTTGCAATTGACGCCACAAAGCACGTACCATAAAACGATTAAATTTCCAACCTACATAATTCATAAAGTCGGCTTGGTGTCCGTGAAGTAAAAAAAGCTCTTGATCTGTTTCGGTGTGTTTTAAAACGATGCCTTCAGTAAATTTAACCCCAGGGAATAGAGGAACATCTTTACCCGTTACTTTATCGAAGTAGCTACTTAAGTTTTTTTCAACATACCGCTTGCTTTTATAGACCATGTCGTGGTTGCCCAAAACACGATACAATCTGTTTTCATTAAAGAAAAGCTGCAGTAGTTCATAGACGTTTTTATGCGCTTCAAAAATGGATTTAAAATCGATATTTTCCCAAAGTTCGTCACCATCCCCTAATTCGCAATAGGTAAATCCGTTGTCATAGTAGTTTTTTAACGCGTGATAATAGATGTTTCTATTGTTTGCAAAATCGTCTGCAAAACTATTGTCGCCCCGATGACAATCACTGAATAATACAAACTTCGATAAGTCGTTAAACGGAACTCTGGGCGCATTTTTATAGGCGCGATTAAACCTTGTTTTTGAAGACATTCAATTTCTTTATCTAAAGATACAAAGTTTGATATTTCTGAAAGGAGGAAAAAGAAAAAAGGCTCTATTTAGAGCCCTTTTTATGTTTTATTTAAAAGCATTATGACCCGTAATGTCGAGCCCTGTAATTAATAAATGAATATCGTGAGTGCCTTCATAGGTGATGACACTTTCCAAGTTCATCATATGTCGCATGATAGAATATTCTCCCGTAATACCCATACCACCTAACATTTGTCTTGCTTCACGAGCTATTTTTATAGCCATATCCACATTGTTTCTTTTCGCCATTGAAATTTGAGCCGAAGTAGCTCTATCTTCATTTTTAAGTTGCCCTAAACGGAACGCTAACAACTGTGCTTTTGTAATTTCGGTAATCATTTCGGCTAATTTTTTCTGCTGAAGCTGAAATGCCGCAATAGGTTTTCCAAATTGAATACGTTCTTTCGCATACCGAAGTGCGGTGTCATAACAATCCATCGCCGCACCAATCGCTCCCCAAGCAATCCCAAAACGAGCCGAGTCTAAACATCCTAGTGGTGCTCCTAATCCAGATTTATTAGGCAATAAATTTTCTTTAGGCACCTTTACATCTTGAAACAATAATTCTCCAGTAGCCGAGGCTCGTAAAGACCACTTGTTGTGTGTTTCTGGTGTAGTGAAGCCCTCCATGCCACGTTCTACAATAAGTCCGTGAATACGTCCAGATTCATCTTTAGCCCAAACCACAGCCACATCACAAAAGGGTGAATTAGAAATCCAAAGTTTAGCACCATTCAATAAATAATGATCTCCTTTATCTTTAAAATTAGTTACCATTCCCGCAGGATTACTCCCAAAATCAGGTTCGGTTAAACCAAAAGATCCCATCCATTCTCCTGTAGCTAATTTGGGAAGGTATTTTTGTCGTTGTGCCTCATTACCATATTTCCAAATAGGATACATCACCAACGAAGATTGTACAGATGCCGTACTACGCACTCCACTGTCGCCACGTTCTATTTCCTGCATAATTAATCCATACGAAATCTGGTCTAATCCAGCACCACCATATTCCACCGGGATATAGGGTCCAAAAGCACCAATTTCTGCCAAGCCTGGGATAATAGATTTTGGGAATTCGGCTTTTTGAGCGGCATCTTCAATGATAGGAGATACATCACGCTTTACCCAAGCACGGGCAGCATCGCGAATTAGTTTGTGTTCTTCGGTTAGTAAATCGTCTAGGTTATAGTAATCTGGAGCTTCAAATAAATCGGGTTTCATCTATTTTAATTTTGGTACGCAAAGGTAGAAATACCAAATTGAAAGACCTACATTTTCAAATAAAAATCCTTCACTAAGTTGGTGTATTCTGGCGTGTAGTGATGTCTTGAAATTTCAATAACAAGAGCTTCTTTAATTGGAGTTAATTTTTTGAAAGAGAATTCTAGCAGAACTCTTTTAATTTCTGAATTTGGAGTGCCTTGAATCTCACAAAAGCGTTGTAGGTATAAATTGTTTTCTGAAGCTAGCTGAATAAAGTGTTCCTCTTCTTTTTTAGGAAGAATCACGGCAAAAGTTCCCTCTTCTGAAAGTAAATGGGAGGCACAAACCACTAAATGCTGAAATGGAAGCGCATCATTGAACCTGGCTATATCTCGAGCGTCATTGTCTGATTTATAATCTTCGGAAAAAAAAGGAGGATTGGAAACGATAAGGTCATATTTTTCCTCAATTTCTGAAGCAAATTCTTGAATGGAAGCATGATAACAAAAAAGACGGTCGCCCCAAGGGGATGCTTCAAAATTTTCGGAACACTGCTCATACGCATCGTCGTCAATTTCAACAGCGTCAATGGTTTCGGCAGTACTTCGTTGTGCTAATTGTAATGAAATAATACCAGTTCCAGCACCTATGTCTAAAATACTTTCGGGGTTGTTTTCCAAAGAAACCCAAGCACCTAAAAGCACACCATCGGTGCCTATTTTCATAGCACAGCGATCTTGAGCTACAGAAAATTGTTTGAATTTGAAGGGGAGCGACATTACAAATATATTTCGATAAGCCCTTCAGGAGTATCTAAGAAAATGGTTTTTGAAGCTCTATCTACCTTTTCAATAATTTCATCATTAATAGGAATAAGAACCTCTTTTCCGTCGTGGTCAATTTCGAATAAGTGTTGCGCAGTGGAATCATTTACCCCTGAGATAATTCCCACCTTTCCGTAGCTTTTGTCTTGGACCGTAAAGCCAATAATTTCGTGATAGTAAAATTGATTTCCTGTCAATTTAGGAAGAAAATCGAGTGGCAAATAAAGTTCGGCTCCCAATAATGCATCGGCATCTGCTTCATTGTCTACTTCTTCAAATTTAACTCGTAATAACTCCGATTTATGAAGGGAGCTATGTTCAATAAAAAATGGAATCAAATTTTTGTGTTGTTCCACAAAAATCGATTCCATTTCAGTAAATAGTTCAGGTTCGTCTGTGTCTAGTTTTACTAGTAATTCACCCTTAAAACTGTATTTTTTTACGATTTTGCCAACGAAGAAACAATCCTTCTTTTGCATCGTAAAAAATTTATTCTTCTTCTTTAGTAGCTTCCTCTGCAACAGCAGCAGGAGCTTCTTCAGTAGCAGTTTCTGCAACTACTTCTTCAGTTGCCTCTGGAGCAGCTTCTTCAGCTACTTCTTCCACAGGAACAGCAGCACGAGCTTCGTTAACAGCTTTTTCTGCCTCTAACGCTTTTGCTTTTGCTTTAGCTTTTGCTTCAGCTAGTCTTGTTTCTTTGTTTCCAACGGCTTTTGCTTTTTCATCTAACCAAGTGTTGAATTTTTCTTCAGCTTGCTCTTCAGTTAAAGCGCCTTTGGTAACTCCTTCTGCAAGGTGTTTTTTAAGCATAACTCCTTTGTAGGATAAAATTGCTCTAGCAGTATCTGTAGGTTGTGCTCCATTTTGAAGCCATTTTACAGATCCATCAACGTCTAGATTAATTTCGGCAGGATTTACATTAGGATTGTATGTTCCTAATTTTTCAAGATATTTACCATCTCTTTTTGAACGGCTATCTGCGGCAACAATCCAGAAGAATGGTTTTCCTTTTTTACCGTGTCTTTGTAATCTAATTTTTACTGGCATATTAATTAATTTTTGAGGTTCTCGACCTCGGTTATAATTTTTTTTGAGTGCGCAAAGATACTATATTTTCCTTTTGAAACTAGGCAGATTAAACTTTTATTTTATATTTGTTACAACCTATAGACCCAAATCTATTATGAAAAAATTCTTTTTACTGCTTTTTGTGGGAGTTTTAGCATTTTCAAGTTGTGAAAATGTTGAAGATAATTCTACCGTAATCCAAGCGGAAGTTGATAGTGTCTTTTTTAAATCTTTTGACGCCATAGGGACGAGACTTGAAGACGGCAGTATAACCATGCAAGGAATAACCGATAACGAAATCCTTACATTACATATTTCTGATGTTCAGCTAGGTGCGTACACTTTAGGTGGGGGAAGCCCAAATTATGCAACATTTGAAGATAGTAATGGTAATATATATACTACCAACCCAAATGGAGAAGGGGTTATTAATCTAACAGATCGGTGCATCTCTTGTGGATGGTTATCAGGAGATTTTAGATTTTCTGCTATTTTAAATGGTTTAGATACTACTTATGTAACCAAGGGGGTGTTTTTTGATGTTTCTTTCGGTGCAGGTGATGATGATTCACCAAATGCAGGATCGTTTAGTGCTCAAATAAACGAGACACCTTTTACTCCTATTTCAGTTAGTGCGGTGGATTCTGGGAATTCTTTGTTAATTTCAGGAGCCGAAACAATAAAATCAATAATTATTAGAGTGCCTATAGATGTTGAGGTAGGCAATTATTCGTTACCTCAAGCTGGTTTCCAAGCTTCGCTTGCAGAAGGAGCGGTAACTCAAAATGCTACCATAGGGAATATTTCAGTAGTAACACATAATGTGGCTGCGAGAGCTATTTCAGGTAGTTTTTCTTTTGTTACTTCTCAAAATACCGTCTCCGAAGGACAGTTTAATGTGACATATTAAAAGGGACAATTTTTATAGAATTTAAAACCGAGTTAACAGCTCGGTTTTTTTGTGGAAAAAATTGGCATATTGTTTACAACTTTATGAGGCTTTACGTTGTGGTTTTTATACTTTTATAGCTTTAAGAACACTTCCAAAAATCTAGCATGTATTTAATTTTTGATACGGAAACCACCGGACTTCCAAAACGCTTCAATGCGCCAATTACCGACACCGATAATTGGCCAAGATGTGTTCAAATTGCGTGGCAACTGCACGATGAATTAGGAAATCTAATTGAATGTAAAGATTTTTTGGTGACCCCAGATGGGTTTGATATCCCTTATGATAGCGAACGAATTCACGGAATTTCCACAGCACTTGCAGAAGAAAATGGTGTTCTCTTAAAAGATGTGGCAGAAGAATTTGCAAAAGTTCTTTCAAAAACAAAATTTGTAGTTGGACAGAATGTAGATTTCGATCTCAACATCATGGGATGTGAATTTTACAGGCTTGGGATGGAAAATCCCCTGGCATCTTTACCTGTTTTAGATACGTGTACCGAAACTACCGCACAGCTTTGTCAACTACCAGGAGGAAGAGGGGGTAAATTTAAACTTCCAACCCTAACTGAACTTCACGAGTTTTTATTTAGTGAGCCCTTTGAAGAAGCACATAATGCCACCGCAGATGTGGAGGCAACCACGCGCTGTTTTTTTGAATTGATTCGTAGAAGGATTTTTACGGAAGAAGAACTTGATGTAAATGAAGACTATTTTAAATCCTTTTCTGAAGTCAACCCACAGCCCATAAGCCTTATTGGTCTTGAGCATATTAATTTAAGAAAGGCTTCAAAAAAACTAAGACAAAAACAAGAGGCAAAAGCCGAAACACAAGAGGTTTCCAAAGAAGAAATAAAAGAAAATATTGCTGTATTAGAGGAATTCCCATTTGTACATCTTCATAATCATTCACAGTTTTCAATTCTTCAATCCACTTCTTCTACAAAGGATTTGGTTAATGCGGCTGTGAAGGATGGAATGCCTGCTGTGGCTATTACCGATAGTGGAAATATGATGGGAGCGTTTCATTTTCTTCAACATGTAAATTATCACAATCAATCCCTTTCAGAAGAAGAGAAACACAAACAATTAAAAGCCATTATTGGATGTGAATTTTTTGTTTGTGAAGACCATGAAAACAAAAGCCATAAAGATAACGGCTATCAAATAGTGATGCTTGCCAAAAACAAAAATGGGTATCACAATTTAGCAAAAATGGCCTCTATTGCGTATACCAAAGGGTTTTATTATGTGCCGAGGATTGACAGAAAAATCATTGAGCAATACAAAGATGATATCATTGTACTTACCGGAGGAATTTATGGTGAGGTTCCTTCCAAAATATTGAATATTGGGGAAAGTCAAGCCGAGGAAGCCCTAATTTGGTGGAAAGAACAGTTTGGTGGTGACCTTTATATTGAAATGATGCGCCATGATCAGGAAGATGAACGCAGAATTAATCCTGTTTTGCTCGAGTTTTCAAAAAAATACGAGGTCAAAATTGTAGCTTGTAATAACACCTATTACATCCATAAGGAAGACGCAAATGCCCATGATATTTTATTATGTGTAAAAGATGGGGAAAAACAAGCGACACCTATTGGAAGGGGTCGAGGATATCGTTACGGATTGCCCAATCAAAATTATTATTTCAAGACTCAAGAAGAGATGAAATTGCTTTTTAAGGATTTGCCTGAAGCCATTTCAAATATCTCAGAAGTCTTATCAAAAATAGAACCTTACAGTTTAGTAAGAGATGTATTACTTCCTAATTTTGCCATTCCGAACGATTTTTTAAATGTGGAAGATGCCGATGGAGGTAAAAGAGGTGAAAATGCCTATTTAAAGTACTTAACTTTTGAAGGGGCCAAAAAACGTTACCCCGAACTCACCGAAGTAATTAAAGGTCGTCTAGATTTTGAGCTTGAAGTTATTGCAAAAACAGGGTATCCTGGCTACTTCTTAATTGTCCAAGATTTCATTGCCGAAGCTCGAAAAATGGGTGTTTCAGTAGGTCCAGGAAGAGGATCGGCAGCGGGTAGTGCGGTTGCGTATTGCTTAGGAATTACCAATATAGACCCTATTAAATACGACTTACTTTTTGAGCGTTTCTTAAATCCAGATCGTGTAAGTATGCCCGATATTGATATTGACTTTGATGACGAAGGGCGAAGTAAGGTAATGGACTATGTGATTCAAAAATATGGAGCCAATCAAGTAGCACAAATTATTACTTATGGAACCATGGCGGCAAAATCTTCCATTCGAGATACCGCTCGAGTTTTAGATTTGCCACTAAATGATGCCGATAGAATAGCGAAGCTCATACCCAACATGACAAAGCTTGCCAAGGTTTTTGATATGTCTGAACAAGAACTGAGGAGCAAATTTAGAAGTGATGAACTTCCTAAGGTCAATGAGCTTTTAAACTTATCGGAAGGTTCAGATTTAGAAGCTGAAACCATTAAGCAGGCAAGAGTTTTAGAAGGTTCGGTACGTAATACGGGAATTCACGCATGTGGAGTAATTATTACGCCAGACGATATCACCAACTTTGTTCCTATTGCCACGGCAAAAGATTCCGATTTATATGTTACTCAATTTGATAACTCTGTAGTAGAAAATGCTGGGTTATTAAAAATGGATTTCCTTGGGTTAAAAACCTTAACCCTAATCAAGGATACGGTAAAGCTAGTGAAGCATAAGCATAAAATTAAACTGGACCCAGATAGTTTTCTATTGGACGATGAGAAAACATATGCGTTATTCCAACGTGGTGAAACGGTTGGGATATTTCAGTACGAATCGCCTGGTATGCAAAAGCACATGAAGGATTTAAAACCTACTGTTTTTGCAGACCTCATTGCAATGAATGCCTTGTACCGTCCAGGACCCATGGAATACATTCCTAGTTTTATTAGACGTAAACATGGCGAGGAAGAAATTACCTATGACCTTCCAGAAATGGAGGAATATCTTAAAGAGACTTACGGAATTACAGTCTACCAAGAGCAGGTGATGCTACTTTCCCAAAAGTTAGCGAGTTTTACTAAAGGTGAAGCAGACGTGTTGCGAAAAGCCATGGGTAAAAAGCAAAAAGCAGTGCTTGACAAAATGAAACCTCAATTTATTGAGCAAGCCGAAAAAAATGGACACCCAGCAGATGTTTTAGAAAAAATTTGGAAGGATTGGGAAGCTTTTGCTAGTTATGCGTTTAATAAAAGTCATTCTACCTGTTACGCGTGGATTGCGTATCAAACGGCTTATTTAAAAGCCCATTACCCAGCGGAATATATGGCAGCAGTGCTTTCCAATAATATGAGTGACATAAAGCAAGTAACGTTCTTTATGGAAGAATGCCGCCGGATGGGATTGGAAGTGTTAGGCCCCGATGTTAATGAATCTTTTTACAAATTTACTGTAAATGACCGAGGTGCTGTGCGATTTGGAATGGGTGCTATCAAAGGGGTGGGTGGAAATGCTGTGGCTACCATTGTAGAAAACCGAAAAGATGGAAAATATAAAAGTATTTTCGATTTGGCAAAGCGAATCGACCTCCGGTCTGCCAATAAAAAATCTTTTGAAAATCTTGTATTGGCAGGTGGTTTTGATAGCTTCGGAACGCACCGTGCCCAATACATGCACGATGAAGGAGATGGTGTTCCTTTCTTTGAAAAAGTGCTACGGTATGCTTCAAAATATCAAGAAACACAGAACTCTTCACAGGTAAGCTTGTTTGGGGATGCTAGTGAGGTGCAAATTCCAGAACCCGAAGTTCCGGCTTGTGAGGAATGGGGCACCATGAAAAAATTAAAGCAAGAAAAGGAAGTAGTGGGAATCTATATTTCGGGGCATCCCCTAGACGATTTTAAAGTGGAAATGGAGAATTTTTGTAATGTAAAAGTTTCAGACTTTAACTATTTGGAGAATTTTATAAATCGAGAGGTTTGTTTTGGCGGGATAGTATCAGATGTTCAGCACCGTGAAAGTAGAGCAGGTAAAGGGTGGGCAATTTTTACCGTGGAGGACTATGATGATAGTTATGAGTTTAAGATCTTTGGCGAGGAGTATTTAAAGTTTCGACACTTTTTAATTCCTAATTCTTTTATTTATGTAAGAGTATTTGTAAAGGAAGGATGGGTAAATAGAGATACAGGTAAAAAAGGAGAGCCAAGAATTCAGTATAATCATTTTCAGTTATTACACGATGTCATGGAAAGTCAGGCAAAGAAATTAACCGTACAAATGCCCATCCATGATTTAGCTGAAAAACGAATAACAATATTGAAGGATTTATTTAAAAGTCATAAAGGAGATAAACAATTACACTTTACACTTTACGATACTGAAGATGAAGTGAAATTGAATATGCCTAGCCGTAAAACCAAAGTGGCGATTAGTAAAGAATTGCTTAACCAATTAAAAGAAGAGGAAGTTTCATATAAATTAAACTAGATAACGGGTTAGCATCAATGATACTAATAGTTACATTGATGAAACTAATATATACCTTGTAAGTTTTGGCAGAATTTTTGACTACTTTTGTGTATTATAAAAAATAAATAAAATGGCTTTAGAAATAACAGACGCAACATTTGAACAAACCGTATTAAAAAGTGATAAACCCGTTATGGTAGACTTTTGGGCTGCTTGGTGTGGTCCTTGCCGTATGGTAGGTCCAATCATTGATGAAATTAGTGCCGAATATGATGGCAAAGCAGTTGTTGGAAAGGTTGATGTAGATGCTAACCAAGAATTTGCGGCCAAATATGGCGTGAGAAACATTCCAACAGTTTTGGTTTTTGACAAAGGTGAATTAGTAGGTCGCCAAGTAGGTGTAGCCCCTAAAACTGCATACACTGAAGCTTTAGATTCATTGTTGTAATCAAACTCAAAAAATAGAATGATAAGGCTCCAAATTGTGAGCCTTTTTTTATTTTAGTGTAATTGAAAATTAATACCTTCACTTCCAATTAAAAATCTATGGAAAAAATAAACAAAGTTCAAGATCAAATAGATAATCAACTACTAAAAGATCGAAAAATATTTCTTTGGGGAATGGTCGATGATGATACTGCTAAACACGTAGTGGATAGACTATTGTATTTAGATGCTATAAGCAATGACGAAATAAAATTGTACATCAATAGCCCAGGAGGGTATGTAACTTCTGGATTTTCGATGTATGATACTATAAAGGCAGTGAAAAGTCCAGTTTCTACCATTTGTACAGGATTGGCTGCTTCTATGGGAAGTATTTTACTTTCGGCAGGTGAAAAGGGAAGACGATTTATTCAACCTCATGCGAGAGTGATGATTCATCAACCTAGTGGCGGAGCAAGAGGACCAGCCAGTGACATTGAGATTTCGGCCCAAGAAATAATTAAAACAAAGGAGCTAAGTGCACAAATATTAGCCGATAACTGTGGGCAGAAATTCGAAAAAATCATGAAAGACTTTAACCGTGATCATTGGATGGGAGCCGAAGAAAGTGTAGAGTACGGCATTGTGGACGGAATTATCAAAGACTAATTTTGAACATTGAAAAGGAAATAAATGAAATTACTGGGTTTAAGAACCTAGAATTGCTCGCATCCCAAGTGGTGGAAGGGTTTATTTCTGGATTGCATAAAAGCCCGTTTCACGGATTCTCTGCAGAATTTGCCGAACATAAAATTTACAATAATGGGGAAAGTACGAAGCATATCGATTGGAAACTTTTTGCCAAAACCGATAAACTATATACCAAACGCTACGAAGAAGAAACCAACCTGCGTTGTCATTTAATTATCGACAATAGTAGCTCCATGCATTACCCAAAATTGAAGGAATACAATATACATTCCTTGAATAAAATTGGGTTTTCAGTATTAGCATCTGCGGCCATTATGAATTTAATGAAGCGGCAGCGAGATGCGGTGGGATTGAGTGTGTATAGTGACGATTATGAATATTATGCTTCTGAAAAAGGAAGTGAACGTCATCATCAAATGCTTTTAGCGCAATTGAATGAAGCTTTTTTAAAATCGAAAAAAGAGGTAACCACAGACACCTATGGCCATCTTCATTTAATTGCTGAAAAACTGAAAAGACGCTCCCTAGTGTTTTTGTTTTCAGATATGTTTCAGAGTGATACTGAAGAAGAAAAATTGTTTGAAGCCCTTCAGCATTTAAAATACAACAAACATGAAGTGGTGCTGTTTCACACCTACGATAAAAGTAAAGAGGTCTCATTTCAGTTTAACAATCGCCCTAAGCGATTTGTAGACGTTGAAACAGGGGAATATGTGAATTTGTATGCCGATAATATTCGGGAGTCTTACGAAGAGGCTGTAAGCACGTATTTTTCTGAATTAAAATTAAAGTGTGGTCAATATCGTATTAAGTATGTGGATGCTAATATAAACGAAGGTTTTAATAAAATTCTGACGACCTATCTCCTCGAAAAACAGAAGTTTGGATAAGGATTTTATTTTTTATCTTTTTTGTTTGTGAAAATGAAAATGCGGTGTATATTTGCCACCGCTAAATAAGCAACAATTTCTTTAAAGCCAACTGTTGTTGGCATCCCATAAAAAGGATTAGAAATTTGGTCTGGTAGTTCAGTTGGTTAGAATACCTGCCTGTCACGCAGGGGGTCGCGAGTTCGAGTCTCGTCCAGACCGCAACTAAAATGTTGTGTTGAGTCACTTAAATGTGGCTAGTGGTTTAGAAATAGACCAATGAAGAGCTTATCCTGATGGATGGGCTTTTTTTGTTTGGGAATATTGCCTTTACTGATGCTAAATTGAAAACAAAACAGGGTCTTTTTTATTTCTGAAAGTTATGGTAAGTTTGTATATCAACTATTGTACTTGCCTAACCAGCTTCAAATTATGAGTAAATATATTTGGATACTTTTGTTCCTATGCATAGGGCAGAGTGTGGTGTCTCAAAATGATACTTTGCCCAAAAAGTTAAAGTTTACAGGAGATTTTCGTTTTCGAGCTGAACCAGATTGGGATTCGCGCAAGTCTGATGGAACCTTTAGAGATAACCGTACTCGCCTTCGATATAGACTTCGATTTGGGGCAAACTATGACTTTAATAATTGGCTGCAAATGGGAGTTCGATTGCGAACAGGATTACCAGGCAAGCAGCAAGATCCACAACTCACTTTGGGAGATGGCTTTAATGAGGGTGGGACGCTACCAATAGGTCTTGAAAAAGCCTTTGCACAATTTAAGTTTGATTGGTTTCAAGGCTGGATAGGTAAAAACACCTTTCCTTTTGAAAAACAGAATGAATTGTTTTGGAGTGACAATGTGTATCCCGATGGTATTGCTGCGCAAGGAAGCTGGTCTACGGACTTGTCTTGGGTTGAGTCTATTGGAATTAACACGGGTCATTTTATCATTGCATCAAATAATGGACCCCTAGATGATGATGCTTACTTTCAAGGAATACAGTTGGTGAGCTCTCACGTCAACCAGCGCATCACCCTGTTTCCTGGTTTCTATTATTTTAATTCACTACCAGACATCCCTGATGGAAACGGTACTTTTACCATCGACTACAGTATTTTGCATCTAGGCGGCCGTTTCGAAATTTTTGAAAAACCTAAAATCGGTGTAGAGGTCGATTGGTATCAAAACCTTCAGGATTATAATAAAAACGATTCCATAGCAACGCAATTGAGAGATCAACGTCAAGGGTTGGTAGCTAGTGTGAGAATGGGAAAATTAAAGAAAAAAGGCGATTGGAAAGCTAGAATAACTTATACGAGATTGGAACGCTTTGCTGCGGTAGATTTTCTTGCGCAAAATGATTGGGCTCGGTGGGATTATTCGTCTCAAGGGTCTCTTGATGGTAGGTTGACCAATTATAAAGGACTGGAACTTATGCTGGGGTATATGATAACCGATAATATTAAAGTGAATTCAAGATATTTTATGGTGGAACAGTTAATTCCCTATGGTCCTTTTACAGAGACGGGACAGCGCATCCGATTTGACGTGGATATTGGATTCTAATAATGAAGAAGTCCGTTTGAATTTATTGAGCCTGTCCTTTGAGGGTTATTTTGTTCATAATTAATTGGAGTTATTGATAATTTCTAAAAATTAGCCTTCAAAAATTGAATTTAAGAAGGCTAAAATCTATGGTTAAATCTTCTTAAAGAAGATTGGTCTTAATTAGTTTGCTGAGGTAATTTTGTTTTTTGATTCATTTCGAACCAGAGCATAGGCCACACTATTAAAATTATTACCAGCTACCTTGGTAAATAGTTCCTTTGCCTTTTCTTGATTGCCCATCTTTTCAAAAGCTTTGGCCATCATATATTGTACATACACATTATCTTCATTTAATTTAGCCATATGTTCCAATGCCTTTTCATAATTGCCTTGCTTGTAATTAACCACAGCATGAACACGGTGATACGATCTTAGTTTATTTGGACTATCGATGGTTTCCATGATGCCCTTTATCTTGTCGGCTTTTTCAATCGCAGCATCATAATTTCCCTCCGTAGCAAAAGCAATGGCGTCCCAATAGTACATATTGGCTTTTTGATACTTAGTGGTAATAGGATTATTCACTTCGTTGCTAACTTGGTCAGACATTGGCTTCATCATGGCTACCAATTCTTTAAGGTGCTCGGCATCATTATAATGCATGGCAATCATAGCACAATCGAAGGCGCATCCCATTTTAGCCTGGTTCTTATTACTTTCCGGAATGGACATAGCATCAAAAGTTTTGGTGCCATCCTGAAGGAAAGCTAAAGCCTTTTTATGGTCTCCTTCATAAAGGTAGGTATAGGCTTCGAAATTATAGGACCCTGTACCAAATTCACTTACTTCTCTGGCATTTTGAAAATTTTTCCTGGCTTTTTCGAAATTACCTAAAAAGGTATTGGCGTGTCCAGCTTTAGAATGTGCTGTCTCATTATTTGGATCAAGTTCTGCGGCCTTTTCATAATTATTCAATGCTTCAGTTAAGTTATTCTGCGCTCGGTAAGCATCGCCTAACCCAATTCTTGCCTCAGGACTATTCGGAAGTTTTTCCACCATTATCTCCATATAATTTTGAGCTAATTTGAAGTCCTTTGGAGACCTAAACAAATATGAATTACCAAGATTGGAAATTGCAGGTACATAGCTTGAGTCCAATTTAATGGCTTTTTGCCATAGTTCTCTGGCCTTGGCAACTTCATTTTCACCATTATAGTATCCGGCCAAATAGTCTACAGCACGTGCCGACTTAGGATACTTTTGGATCATCTTATTTATTACTTCTAGTTCCTTTTCTGGTTTATTGTCAAGACTTGCTTGCAACCAATCCATCATTAGAAGGTCTGATTCTTCAGCTTTATCTCGCATGGCCAAATATTTATCTCGATTTTCGGCCCATTGCTTGTTTGAATTACTTGTAAATGCTACATACATATGTGCACGAACGAAATTAGAATCTAATTCAGTAGATTTTTTAAAATGTTTACGAGAATTTATGATATCTCCTTCGTCGTATAACTTTAGACCTTTCATAAATTCGGGAAGCGCTTCATCAGTGGTTTGTCCTACTGGTATATCGTTTTCAGGAAAGACAACTTTTGGTTCTTCTGGAGACTTACAAGAATGAATAAATAAGAAGACCACGGCTATTATCGCTAGTCTAATCTTTTTTGATGTTGACATAATATTTTTGATTTAAGTTATTAATGCAAGGCTTCCATAGCTTGGTAGCCTTGCATATTTTTTTTAATAGAGAGGTAGTCCTACTTGGACAGCTCGGCTATGTAGGTATAGAGATAATCTCCGTGGACTCCAGTAAAATACTTGTTGTAACTTTTAAAGAATGCTTTTCTTGCTTCTTCGTCTGGCCATTGAGCCTTAATAGCATCTGCATTACCAGCATTTAAATCATTAAGGTCGTCTAAAGAATCAATATAATAGGCTTCCACAAAATCGGTTTTATCTGCTCCCCAACCATGTACGTTTGGATAGTATGCTTTAATCTTATCGTTTTTCATTACCGTGGTATTTATGAACTGCTTATGTAATTTCATAAACTCTTCATTAGAACCATCACTTGGAAACGCCATTTTACTTATGCGAACATAGGTTACCATATCCTCTTTAGGTCTTTCAGTTAGGTATTTACCACCTTCGAGAGGTACGTAGATTTCGTCAGAATGAAAATTAGAATAAAACGATTGACGATTGTTCAAAAAAGCAGTTCTTTTAGCCTCATCTGGCCAGGCTAATTTCTCCAATTCAGTATTTCTATTTTGAGCTTTTTCAATATCTGCCCAGGAAGCATACGTCTGCACATACTTAGACTCTGTACTATTTTCAGTGTACAAATGCATATAATAGGAGGCAGCCATTATATACTCATTCTTTTTCGTCACTTTTTCTAAGTATTCTTTTTCAATGGCCATCCAATCGTTAGAATCGGTTGCTTCTCGATCTAAATTCCAATATAAAGTAGTGATGGTAATGTAAGCTGGTCTTTTAGCATTTTCTTGCGCCATCAAAGGAGACAGCATTAAAAGAAAAATAAACAGAGTTGCGAGTGTTGTTTGAATTTTGGTTTTCATAATTATTAGGTATTGGTTAGTAATCGCTCAAGTTATACCAACCACAAATTCGTCATACTATAAAATTAGGATGCCAAAATCAAGCTTAATAGAAAGGGGAGTATTTGTAAAGATAAGACAAAAATATGGAAAATATTGATAATAAGTAAATTATAATTTAAAATTTTGTTTAGAGTGAAGATTCTTTGATTGAAAACTAGGACTGTTTATAAGAGCTTTTCTTGTTTTAACAGAGGCCCAAATATAGGTTGTAAAAACAATTTTTTGCAGAATTCAATTTTAGAATACAGAATATATTGTATATTTAGTAAAGTATCACAACTCCCCAGAAGGTTTATATTAGACCATTTTTTCTATAAAAAATGCCTATTTAAATGTATAGGCCATTTTCCTATTTAATGGTATTTTAGAAATGGAATCACGGAAAGACGAAAACACAATTACTAATAAAAAAATCAAGCATCCAGACTTGATTAATTTTATTAGTTACGATAAAGGTATTGAGTTAATATTTCATAAAAGCTTAATTCCCAAGGCTTTGTCTGATGTTGTTTCCGGGAAATTTATTGCGGTTAATAAAGCCTGGGAAAATTTTACTGGTTATAAGGCAAAAGAGATTATTGGAAAAACAATAGAAAGTCTTAATATTATTGAAAATGATGAACGTAAATCTATCAAAGAAAAGTTAGACAAGAATGGAAATTTAAATTCATATGAAGCAAAAATATTTGATAAAAATGGCATAGTAAAAGAAGTGATTCTTTCTTTCGATAAAATTGTATTTAAAGAAAATAATTTAGTGCTAAGCGAAATTCTAGATATTTCTGAACTAAAAAAATCTAGGGAGTCCTTGAAAGCTGAAAAGGAATTCTCTGAAAATTTAATTTCCTCTATGAACGAGGGATTAATTGTGGTAACCACAGATAATAAAATTACCAGTATAAATCCTGCGTTCTCAAAAATGACTGGATATACGCAGGAGGAATTAATAGAAGCCGAGCTTCCCTTTCCCTTTTGGGCTCCAGAGCATTATGATACTTGTTATTCATTTTATAATAAATTACTGAAAGAAAATGTATATAAACCATATGAAACGTATTACAAGCGAAAAAATGGTGAGCGTTTCCCAGTCCATATAACAACCTCTCAAATTAAGGACAAAGAAGGAAAAGTAAAGGCACTTTTTGCAACCGTTCAAGACATTACAGAAAGGGTAAAATCTCAAAACGAGATTAGGCTTGCTAAAGATTATTTAGAAAACCTAATTTCTTCACTTCAAGAAGGAATTGTTGTTACTAATTTAGATTATGAAATTATCAAAGTGAATCCCGCGTTTTGCAAAATGCTTGGATATACTGAAAATGAACTATTGGGTTTAAAAAGCCCCTATCCATTTTCACCTCCCGAAATAAGAGACGAGGTTAATCATCGTATCAGAAAATTTGAAAAAGGAGAATTGCAAACCGAGTTTGAAAGTGTCTATATTCATAAAAAGGGGCATCGATTTCCAATTTCAGCGACCGCTTCACCTATATTTGATAGTGAAGGTAAGAAAGTTGCATATTTTGGTACGGTACAGGACATTACAGATCACAAAAAGCTTCAGAATTCCCAAAGAGAATTGGCAGAACGATCTAATAAAAAAAAGAATGTTATACTGGAATTAGCGAATCTAGTTGGAGAAGAGTTTTCCATGGCCCTTAACAGAATAACCTCCTTAGCTGCCGAAACTTTGCAAGTAGAAAGGGTAAGTGTTTGGAGTTTTAATGAAGATTATACAATTATCACATGTGAAAAACTGCATACTCTTAGCTCCTTAACATTTGAGAAAGGTTTAAAATTACATAGAAGTGACAACCCCAACTATTTTGACGCTTTAAATGAAAATAAAACCATTTGTATTTCAGATACATCAAAAAGTCAAATTACTAAAGGATTTTTTGAATTCTATTTAAAACCCCATGGAATTACTGCTATGATGGATGTGTTTATTGGCGAGTTTAGGCGTCCCTATGGTATTATCTGTTTTGAACATGTTGGGTCAAATAGAAATTGGACAGCAGAAGAAGAAGAGTTTGCGACTTCTATAGCAAGCCTAGTTTCATTAATGGTTCAAAGTCGCAAAAGGTTAAAGGCAGAGTATAAACTAAAGGAAATAAACGAAGAACTAACAAAAGCAGTTAATGAATTAGAGGATTTAAAAAGTCGATTAGAAAATGAAAATATATATCTAAGAAATGAGTTAGATATGGTGTTCAATTTTGAAGAAATGGTTTATGGTAGTGCAGCGTTTAGTGAGGTTTTATCTAACATTGAAAAGGTCGCACCATCAGATGCTACCGTACTATTGTTAGGAGATACAGGAACGGGGAAAGAACTATTGGCAAGGGCGGTTCATAATTTAAGCAACCGCAGGGAAAAACCCCTTATAAAGGTAAATTGTGCTGCAATTCCTAAAGAATTAATAGAAAGTGAATTGTTTGGGCATAAAAAGGGCTCTTTTACAGGTGCCCTGCAAGATAAAATTGGAAAATTAGAATTGGCACACGAAGGAACATTATTTCTTGACGAAATTGGAGAATTACCAATATCAATGCAGCCAAAGCTATTGCGCTTTTTACAAGAGGGTGAAATAGAAATAATAGGCGAATCTAGACCTAAAAAAATAAATGTTAGGGTAATAGCAGCTACCAATAGAGACCTTAAAAAGGAGATTAAAAAGAAACGATTTAGGGAGGATTTATACTTTAGACTTAATGTATTTCCAATAAAAGTTCCTAGCTTGAAAGATCGAAAAGAAGACATTCCATTATTAATAGAACATTTTATTGATAAGTTTAATAAGCTATATAGAAAAAATATAAAATATATTTCTGATAATGCTTTCGATGAGCTTCAAAATTATCATTGGCCGGGTAATATAAGAGAATTAGAAAATCTTATTGAAAGAGCTGTAATATTGTCAAATGCAGAACACTTAGTTTTGCCAGATTATAGTATAGGTGACGATGGTTCTAATAGGCACATTTCTAACACCAATTTATCACTTGACGAAGTTCAACGCAATTATATTATTAAGGTTTTAGAGTCTTGTAATTGGAAGATAGATGGAGTAAATGGAGCCTCTCGCATTCTTAAAATAAAGCCCAGTACTCTTAGGGATAGAATTAAAAAATTGAATATTTCAAAGCCAAATTAAATTCACGGTATACCGTTAAACCTTTTCATTTTGTCTTTCTACCAACGGTATTCCGCGGGACTTTTCTTACAATTAAATAGTCTGATAGATTTATAAAACAATAATAATCAGGTGATTAATTCCAATATTTTACTTTCTAATTTATGATGGCATACCATTTGGCTTAGCTCTTTTGAAGTAAGTCGAAATATGGATAATAAAATTCAATTTGAAAAAGCAACTTTATGGTATAGTGAGGGAATTCTGTATTGTAAATTATTTAACCAAGATATTAATTACAACCTAACGGAAGAGAATACACTCAACTACATCAATGCCATGATTAGTTTGTGTAATGGAGTTTGTTCCCCCTTTTTAATTGATTTAAGGGATGTTAAAGGAACCTATACCATTGATGCAGCAAAGCTATTATCTAATACAAAAGCTATAAAAGAGTTACGGCTTTGTGAAGCCTTTCTTCTTAATTCAATGAGCTCAAAATTATTAGTGGATTCTTATAAAAGAATTTATGATCCCAAGACTCCATTTAAGATTTTTTATGAAATGGATAGGGCTATTAAATATTGTAATGAAATGAATATAAAATATGGGAGCAATTAAAAATATTAGTGAAGTTACACACTTACAAAATGACTTGAATTTTAATAAGAATGCCATTGTTTCAATTACAGATTTAAGAGGCAGACTTATTTATGCAAATGAGAGATACTGTAAAATTATTGGATATAATCAACACGAAATTATTGGGGAGCCACATAAAATATTGGAATGTCCAAGACACAAAGAGGCCAAATATAGGGATCTCTGGAAAACAATAAAAAAGGGCAAAATTTGGAAAGGGGTATTAAAGAATAGGACACATGATGGAAGAACTACTTGGTTAGAAGCTACCATTTCTCCCATTCTAAATAAAAGGGGTAACCTCAATAAATTTATTGGTATTTACAATGAGATTTCCAAAAACTATAATAGGGAAATGGATGAAATTGAATCCGATTTAAAATATCATACCATATTTAAATTAATAAATGTGAGTATTATGATGGTAGTTGAAAGTCGTGGTTTTATTACAGAATGGAATAAGGGAGCTGAAAATGCTTTCGGGTATACGGATGAGGACATATTAGGTAAAAATATTACCCAATTAATTGCTCCCATAGATAGAGAAAGAAGCATTGCTGAGTTAAAAAAGGTTGTAAATAATTTAAGTCCATCCTGTCTTAATGAAACTATTGAAATGACAGGAATTAAAAAGAATGGAGATGAATTTCCACTAGAAATTACATTAAATAAATGGGAGATAGGTAGTAGAACCTACTATAGTGCTATTATGATGGATATTACAAAACGAAAGGTACTTGAAAAAAAATTACGAAAAAAATCAAGAGATCTAGAGGCTTTTCTCTATCGGTCTGCCCATGAATTAATGGGTCCTATTTCGACTGCGGAGGGGATAGTTGACTTGATGAAGTATGAGAAGGTAAATGACAATATTATAGAATTGACCTCTTTGCTAGATTCTACCTTAGAAAAAGGAAAAACTGTACTAGAAAAGATGGCTAGTTCTTCCATCATGCTGGAAACTAGTAGAGCCCCAGAGATTATAAATTTTAGAAAAATTATAGACAGTGTAGTTAATTATTTAAGTGAACAGTATGAATTAGAAGGTATAAAATTTAAAGTCAAAATTTTAACACATTCTGGTTTTCACTCTTATAAAAATCTATTAAAACTATTATTTAAAAACTTAATTGAGAATGCTATAAAGTTTAAAAATCTAGAACAGGAGAACTTTGAGCCAACGATTAGTATTGAAATAGATTCTGTTGGTAGGGATATACAAATAAAAATAACAGACAATGGTACAGGAATTCCAGAAGAAAATTTAGATAAAATTTTTGAGCTCTTTTATTCCGAAAATTTATGTCAAGAAAATGGAAATGAAAATGGAAATGGCCTAGGCTTGTATATAGTAAATAATATCGTTGATGAATTAAATGGGAGCATATATGTTGAAAGTGAATTTAAAAAGGGAACGTGTTTTACCATTTTCCTTTCCGATGCAAGAATATAAAAAGGTGGATGCAAATAGAAACATAGTATTAATTGATGATAATTTAGTTGACCTAGTCATAACCGAAAAGGTCATCAAAAAATTTAAAGTCAATTCTATTAAGAAGTTTTCAGATCCGCAAACTGCTTTAAGTTTTTTTAAGTTAAATAAATCAACATGGGAATCGAATAAAAAGGATCAACCAGATATTGTATTTATAGATATTAATATGCCAAATATGAATGGATTCGATTTGTTAAAATCCCTAAAAGACTGTGATGTTTTTAAACAAGGTGAAATTAAAATTTTCTTGTTATCGTCATCAAATAATATAGCAGATGTTAATATGTCCAAACAGTGTGTCCTTTGCTCTGGATATATAATTAAACCGCTAACCTATAGTAAAATGAATCTAATATTAAATGTAAACAACCCCAATAAATACATTATTAAAATTTAACAACTAATCTTATGAAAAAATTAAACTTAACCTTAACGATTTCTTTTCTAATTATTTTAATTGGACAACTTGTTGCCCATGCGCAAGTTGGAATTAATACCACTTCACCAGATCCATCTTCAATTTTAGATGTAACATCTATGAGTAAGGGTATGTTACTACCACGATTAACTACTGCCCAGAGAACAGCCATTAGTTCCCCCGCAAATGGACTTATTGTATATGATACTGATTTTAATTCATTATTTTACTATAACTCTAGTTCTTGGGTAAGTTTGTTTACATCTTCACAAACGCGAAACAATCACAAGATTGTAAAATCTGCTACAGATTTAGCGTCAGAACTCACTGCAGGAGGTGGTAGTAAATACCTTTTAAGCTCAAATACATTATATGAAATAAATGGTACCATTACTTTATCATTTCCCATAGAAATTAATAATTCCTACATTTTAGGAAGAGATACTAACGAGGATATTTTGGTTAGAGCTGGGGGGACCATCTTTACAGGAACCACAGGAGGAAGTATAAAAGGAGTTACCTTAACAGCTCCAGGAGGGTCAATTTTTTCATTATCTGGTGCTCCTACTCAAAATCTAATTTTTAGAGATGCTATTGTTGCTAATTCAGGTTCGGTAGGTTCAATAAGTGGATTTGGCTTGGTTTTTAAAAGCGTTATACAATATGTGGGAAATACCACAGGGATAACATACAACAACATTGACTCCTTACTATTGGCAGATTTAGGATGGTCAAGTAACAATAGCGGTACCTATGAAACGTTTACAGGAACTTTCACTCTTATACAAAAAGTAAGCGGTTTCACAACAGTTAATGGAACTGCAATAGGGATAGATGTAAGTAGTAACCCAACAGTAACCAATGGGGTATTATTAAGTACTGCTTTTTCAGGAACCAGTACAGAGTATGTGAAACGTTATGCTGCTGGGTCATACACAGGGTATAATTTTACAAATTCTTGGACCGTAAATTGCCCTGGTATTCCACAAGAAGGAGATGGTCAAGCCACAGCCAACATTTATTATAATGGAGGTATTACTACAGGGTTTGTACAATCGGTATCAAATGGATCTGAGTTTAATTTAAGTGGTAATACCACTACTAATACTACAACTGCCGTAAACTTATTTAGAGCATCGTCCCCCCAAAACAATAGAATTACTTATATGGGTAAAAAGACTAGAACATTTCAATTAAATGCAGCACTTTCAATTAGAGGGAATAGTGGCACAGGGGATTATTATGCGTTTTTTATTAAAAAGAATGGAACTACAACCCTAGTAGAGACAAACTCTTTAATGAGGGTAAATACCACCACAGATATTTCCAGTCAAGCAATTTCGGGAACAGTAGAATTGGCTCCAAATGATTATGTTGAAATATGGGGGCAACGCTTAATAGGATCTGGCACAACAAGCATTACAGTTTTTTCCTTGAACTTAAGTATAAAATAACTTAAATTTTTAGTTTAATTTTTTTTGGTTAGTTAGTTGATTGTACGTCCTGTTTTGAATATGGAAATGGGGCGTACTTTTTTATTCTTATCCAAAAGCTATTTAAAAGCTCTTAAATACACCCAATAATGTTCATTTACAAAGGGCTCAATTTTGGTAAACCCCGCTTTTTTTAGCCATTTTATATAATTGTTGAGGTCATCGGGTTTATCAAACTCTTGGTAGTGTTCCATAAGCCATTTCCATTTATCTTCGTTAGCATAATTATTGAGAACAAATTTTTTCCAATCTTTTAGGAGTTGGTGATGTTCTAGGCTGTTTCTGTCTATCATTAAATCGCATATTCCAAAAACTCCGTTTGGTGTTAATGATGTATATATTTTTTTAAGGAGTCCTTCCTTTTCTTCGCCGGTACAATGATGTATACTGAATCCTGCAACAATCATATCGTATTTATTTTCAGCAAAATGAAAATCATTGAAAAATGTTGTATGATATTGAATGTCATATTCGATGAAACGACCTTTACAAAGAGTTATCATTTCCTTTGAAGCGTCAAGTAATTCATACGATGCCTTATGAAATTTCTGTAACAATTGCGCCGTAACATTTCCGTTCCCGCAACCTAAATCTAAAATACGATTAGGACTAAAAGTGGGGGGTAGATTTTCAGAAAATGAATGTAATAATTTTTGATAATAAGGCACACACTTGGTCATATCCTCTGTGTAATTCACAGAAAATGCATCAAATTCTTTATCGATGGTGGGTCCAATTTTCATATGTTACAGGAATTTATACATCGAATTTAATATATATTTAAAATATATTTTGTTGAAAAGTGTTAAATTGGGTAGGGTAACTTGTTTAATACCTGTTTTATGAATGATAAAAGTCATAAAATAAGAAGAGAACAATTTTTACTTTTACTAAATTACTAACACCTCATGTTATGAAAAGAAGAAATTTTATTAAAAAGTCGGGGCAGGCCTTATTGGCCGTGTCTTCGATTTCTATTACAGGGGCTATAGTTTCATCTTGTCAAAAAGATGATAATAACGACCCTTTTGACGACGGTTATTATGGCGATGGTTACTACGATGACGGTTATTATGACGATGGTTATTACGATGATGGATACTATGATGACGGATATTACGACGACGGTTACTACGACGATGGCTATTATGACGATGGCTATTATGATGACGGGTACTATGGTGATGCAGGTGTTATTCGTGATACGTTACTAGACGGAACTTGGTTTGTCGCTAGCTATATCGATAGCGGTGTGGATGATACATCCGACTTTAACGGCTATGAAATAGATTTTAATACTGGAAATCAAGTAACGGCCACCAATGGCACAAATACTAATAACGGAACATGGATAGTTGATAGTAATGGTTTTGATATGGTATTTAATTTTACAGGTAGTCCATTTGATGAGTTTAATGGAGATTGGGACATTATAAGTGTATTACCCAATAGAGTAGAACTAAGAGATATTAGTGGAGGAGGCTCTGGAACTGATATTTTAGTATTAGAGAAAATATAATTTTTCTTGACTCAATTAAATTAATTGGACATTTCTAGTTTTTATTTTAGAAATGTCCAATTTAACTTTATACTCTCATAGCACTTGAAAACGATATTATTTCTTCACGATACAACATTGGCAACTCCACGTGGTGCCGAATTGACCATACAACAACTCATAAAACTAGGGCAAGAAAAAAAGTATCACGTAATTCTTGATTACTTAAATAACTTCGAAAAAACAAAAATGCTTTTAAACGAGGCAGACCTTGTTGTTCTGAATAGTACCTCACGATGTAATTTTGAAATAGATTTAATTAAGCATTTACTTTCTTTAAACATTCCGATTGTAAAAGTAGAATATGACTACAATTTTTGCATTCGACGAAATATTCTTTGTACCGTAGACAGAAATGTAAAAAGTTGTTGTCATCCTGAAAAATTTCATCTATTCCGAAACCTTTTTGCAAAAGCATCGCTTAATGTATTTCAATCGCCTAAACATTTTGAAGCACACAAAGAATTTTATGGCGAAGCGGTTGCAAAAAAACTAATTATGCCTCCCACGGTTGAGGTAAACAAATTATCTATTTCTGAAGAAAAAGTAGAAGACACTATTCCATTTTTTGGAGATTTAAATTTTCTGAAAGGCGGTCACGAATATGTTACGTACGCCGAAGAACATCCAAATTTAAAATTTCCAGTCTACGGAAGAAATAGATTGCGCCGCCAAATACCACCTAATATTTCCTTCCACGAACCTATAGCCAATGAAGAGGTTTTAAGAATCCTTGGAAAGACAAAACAGCTCATCTGTAAACCTGTGTGGCCAGAACCTTCTGGAAGGTTGGCAGCAGAAGCGTTTCTATCAGGATGTGAAATTTTAGGTAATGATAGAGTAGGAACTTTTTCTTTTGATTTTTACCCTTCAGACAAGGAAAAAGCAAAAAAGGAAATGCTTGATGCACCAGAACATTTTTGGAATGCCATAGAAACAATCTTGAAGGATTCTTCTTCAGAAAAAGAGGAAAAGAATTTAGGTAATGTATTGGTCTATAAAAGTTACGGAGGGTTGGGCGATATTTTCTTCGCCATTCCTGCCATTTATAAAATTGCGAAGGTTTCCTCCAGTCTCGATTTCGCTGTAGCTCCAAGGTTAGTAGATTTTTTCAGTAAACATTTAACAGAAGTAAATGTGGTTAGTGAAGATGTTGCCCGTAAAACTGAAGAAAAGTATGATAACATTTATGAGTTGGGTAATTACCCAGCTTTCAGAGGGTATCATATCCCGCATGCGTTAAAATATCCCACTCATAAAAAAGTAAAGCAACACTCCATCCAACATTATATCGATACGGTTTCAAAACTCCACTTGGATATAGACAATCATTTAGATGGCTATCCGTATTTCAAAAGAAATGAAAATCCATCAAAACCTTACTTTGTAGTGCATCACGGCGCAGGGTTTTTATTAAAAATTTGGCCAACAGACAAATATGCTAAGCTTATTGAAAGATTGAGCGAGGTATATACCAACTTAGATTGCAAAATTATTATGGGCCCAGAGGATCCAGATATTATGCAATATTTCAGCAACCCCATGCCGCATATAGAATTAATTACTGGTGGAATGTTAGATGTGGGAGAAGCTATGGCAGGCGCATTATTTCATATTGGGAATGATGCAGGCATTACTCATGTAGCAGGTGCTTTTAATGTTCCTACAGTAGGAATTTATGGCCCCACTGGACCTGGTAGTTGGGGTAGTTTTTCAGAATGTAACGAGTTAATTTGGGGAAAGAAAGGGGTCTGTAATATTAAATGTAACTACGACGTCATTTTAAACTGCGACCATAAAATTTGTTTAAACTCTGTAACTGTTTCAAGAGTAGAAGAAGCACTCTATAAAGTATTACAAAAGGCATATCCTGAAAAACACTTTGATTATACTATCAACCCTCAAGCAGAATTTGATTTTTCAGATAAAGAGTGCCTCATTAAGTTAGGAGAGAATGAACTCTTATTGGAATATCATGAACCAAAAATGAAACAATCTATAGAACAGCTTTTAACCGAAGCAAAATTCAATAAAAAAGATAGCGAAATAAATATGGTGGTTGATGTCTTAAATCAACAGGAAATTATTTTTAAAACACCCAAATTTACCCTTTAGTTTGCTATTCTATCCTTGTATAATTTTCTGAATTATACTTGTTACCATCATTGTCAAAGGAGATTTGACTGTAGGTGTCTTTCGTCAATTTTAATTCAAAACGGAATACCTGCACGGTATCCACAATCTTCATCATTGCTTGAGAAGCATACTCTAGTCGTTCTTCTAGAATGCCATCTTTTACTTCGTAGGTACCATATCCAAACCATTCATTGGTGTCGGTAGGATTGTAACGAGACCACATGACTTTTCCTTTACTGTAAACTTTAACCTGTCTATATCCATTGAGGTTATATAAAGTGTCCAATATCTCATTGTTTTCATAGATATATTGGTGCTTCATTTCCCAGACTCCTTCTAGGGTATATTCATTTTGATTGCCTTCAGTTGTTGAAGCCGCTATAAAAATCACTGCTAATAAAATGGAGAAAGCAATTACTGCTAATTTTTTCATATCGAAGAGCATTTAAGTTGGTATCCAGTTAATAAGCCGATATTAAATTACATAAAATTAATGACATTACTGCTGTTAGTGCTATAAAAGTTACATTTTGGCGAAAACCCTCATTAGGAAGTCTTTCTGATTATTATATGTCCAAAAATGAACTTATTTTTGGACTATCAGATTGGATGATTTACTTTCTTCATGAACAAATTAATTTGGTTAGTTTTTTTAAACCTCCATGTGGTACCTTATCATTTGGAGGTTTTTATTTGTGTATATTGGAGCCAAAATTTTCAGCAAAATGATTTCGAAGGTTATCGCAAATAGAAGAGCAGTATATCCTGCACAATACAATATTGAAGAAGTAACCGTTGAAGAAATTAAAACCATTTTGCAGGCCGCAAATTGGGCGCCAACGCATAGAAGAACAGAACCATGGAGGTTTATTGTTTTTCATTCCAAAGAATCTAGAGGAAAACTAGCCGAGTTTTTATCCACTACCTATAAAGAAAAGTCTAATAATTTTACTGAAGTTAAATTTAAAAAGTATCAAGTTAACCCAGTAAAAGCTGCTTGTGTTATTGCTATATGTTTTCAAAGAGATCCTAAAGAATCTATCCCCGAATGGGAAGAAATTGCATCAACGGCCATGGCTGTGCAAAATATGTGGTTAACGGCTTCAGAAATGAAGATAGGAACCTATTGGGGTTCTCCAGCTATTAGTAAGTACCTAAATGAATTTGTCCCTATGAAAGAAGGAGAACAATGCTTAGGCTTTTTCTATATGGGTAAGTATGATGCGGAACTTCCTGAAGGATTTAGACAAACAGCTATTGAAGAAAAAACACGATGGATTTAGTTTTGTGATGACAAATTGAAAATGTTTCGATGTATTAAAAAATACATCCATATGAAACATTTTGCTATACTTTCTCTGTCAATCATTTTTTTACTATCATCCTGTAGTAAGGATAATAATAACGAAACTCCCGCAAACGACTTTAGGAATTTTAACTCTCAAATATGTACAAACGTTACAGGTGTTCAGGCATTGTACTGGGATTATGCCCACGGATTACCTGTTCCTTTAACTCAAATTCCTACCATAGCTAATCCAGGCACACAATTTATTCATACACAATATCCAGGATTAGGATTTACTATGCCAGCTGGGTATAGTGCAACAGAAATAACAATTCCACAGATTCAAGCTTTAGGTGTAAATGTTGTACGTAATGACAATAATGTGGTTTGGAGATATATTCCTTCTTTATCTCTTCAAGGAAATGTAGGGGTTAACGATGTTTTGGCTTTAGAAATTAATAATATGTTTAGTGTATTAGGTTTTAACGGTTCCCCCCAAGTGGTGTGCACAACAAACGAAACTGGAATTATTGCAGGGACTTTTCCTTCGGCATTTGGTGCTAGACTATTGCGCTTTGGGAATTTTACGGCTTTAGTTTGGGCAAGAACCATGGTCGATACTACACTCAATGTTACGTTTACTTCCATATCGGTATCCGTTGCTCCTACAACTGAATTTGATGCCGTTGTTTTTGAAACCTTTTTACCCATTAGTTTCCAGTTATTATTTATAGATAATGATGTAAGAGATTCAGATTTAGATGGATTTCCAGATAACCAAGATAATTTTCCGTTTGACCCGACTAGACATTAACCTAAAAAATTAAGTCAAAATTCACAATCACTTTGTAAATAAATAGCCCTAAATACACTAGTGTCGCAAAAAACTTGAGGAAAGTAGATGCTAGAAATCCAAAAAAGGATCCCAAAGCTGCTTTAAATGCTTGGGGTCCTTCGGTTTTATTAAATGCCAATTCCCCAACGAGTGCTCCTACAAAAGGGCCAATTAGAATTCCAAAAGGGATAGGAGCTAAAATACCAATAATTAAACCAATGGTAGTTCCCCAAGCTCCAGCTTTACTTCCTCCAAAACGCTTGGTTCCCATCGCAGGAATGATATAATCCATAATGTAAATTCCTATACCAACAATTCCTGTAATAATGATAAAAGTCCAATCAAATTCTAAAGAGGGTGCTAAATAGAGTACTACTAAACCTAGCCAGGAAAGCGGAGTCCCTGGAATGACAGGGAGGATACTGCCGGCAATTCCTACGAGCATAAATAATAAACCAATAAGAATACAAAGGATGTCCATATGGTGCTATTCGACTCACAATTTACTCAAACGTTACAAATTAACAACTAAAAAATTAGTTTAAACTAAAAATTTAGTTATATTTGAATTCTAAATGCAATAAGATGAAACAACTTACCAAAGCAGAAGAAGATATCATGCAGGTACTATGGGATTTGGGTGAAGCCAATGTAGCCAGCATTATAGATGAGCTTCCCAGTCCTAAACCTGCGTATAATACAGTATCCACTATTGTTAGAATTTTGGAAAGTAAAGAATTTGTGGATTACAGACGTGAGGGAAGAGGGCATATTTATTTTCCGTTAATCGCTAAAGCAGATTACAGTAATCAATCCATCAATAAATTGGTAGATGGCTACTTTAAAGGTTCTTTTAAAAGTATGGTTTCATTTTTTGTAAAAGAAAATGATGTAAATATTAATGAACTGGAGGCAATATTGAAAGAGATAAATAAAGAAACAAAATCATGATATCCTATGTTATTCAAATTATAGTGTTTCAGCTTTTATTGTTAGGATTTTATGATCTTTTCCTTAAAAGAGAAACATTTTTTCAGTTAAATAGAGTGTATTTACTTTTTGCACCTATTTTCATAATGATAGTCCCTTTCCTAAAATTTGAGGGATTACAAAATACTTTAAATAGTGTGGTTACCATCAATCTACCTGAGATTTTAGTATCAAACACAACACAGGCTATAAGTACCTCTTTTGTTTCTTTGGAACAAGTATTTCAAATTATTTGGTTTTCAGGAATAGCAGTTTCACTTTATTACTTTGTTAAGAAACTGAATAGAATTTATCAACTAAAAAAGCAAGGTAAAGTAGAAAAGTATTCAGATTTTACTGTGGTTTATATTCCCAACACAGATGTTGCTTTTACGTTTTTAAAGTCGATTTTTTTAGGGGAATATCTTACCCAAAAACAAAAGGAGGATATTCTTTTACACGAAGCTGTCCACGCGCGCCAAAATCATACCATCGATTTACTTATATACGAAATTCTAAAAATTGTTTTTTGGTTTAATCCTTTATTTTATTTGTTTCAAAAAAGAGTGTCGGCACTTCAAGAATTTATTGCAGATGCTTCCGTTGTGCAGCAAATAGAGAAGCGCGATTATTACGAAAACTTGCTTTCAAAATTATTTCAAACCGAAACAATTTCATTTATCAATACTTTTTTCAATCATTCATTAATTAAAAAACGAATCGTTATGTTACAAAAATCGAAATCTACAAAAAAGGTGTTAGTAAAATATTTAGCTGTATTGCCTATCATTGGAGCCATGGTAATTTTTACTTCCTGTGTAAATGAAGTCAAAGGAAACCAAACAGCAACTAGTGAGACACCTGTTTCTGAAACGGCACCCCAACAAGGTAAAGAGTTATCTTTTAAAGACATTGATAAAGTACCTGTATATCCTGGTTGTGAAGGAATGTCAAATGACGAAACCAAAAAGTGCTTTACACAAAATGTGGCGCAGCATGTAGTAAAGGAGTTCAGAAAGGACATTAAAAATGCTGAAATTTCAGGAAGACAAAAAATAGTGGTGCAATTTGTTATCGGCTCCAACGGCGAAATTAAAGATGTGACTGCCAAATCCGATTTTAAAGAATTACAAGATGAAGCTATTAGGGTCGCGAAAACACTTCCAAAAATGATCCCTGGAGAGCATCAAGGAAAAAAAGTAGCAGTACAATTTGCCTTGCCAATTCTTTTTGAAATCTAAAGTTTAGCATTCTGAAAATTTTTAAAACCGAAGGATTGCTTCGGTTTTTTGTTATAGTTGTGTTTCAAGGGAAATGTGTAATTTTAGCTAATGAAAATTCCCAAAGTATTTTTTTTAGGATTTCTATGGATGGGATCCTCTTGCCAGTATTTTAATACCGAGCGAATTTCTTCCGAAACCTTTTATGAAGAAGAGATTGAAAGTATTAATTGGAGTGAGGTCGATACCTACCCCATGTTTCGAGAATGTGAAACATTTACCGAAAAAGAAGTGCAAAAAACGTGCTTTCAAAATGTGGTAAATTCTGCTA
>NZMG01000026.1 GCA_002694465.1 Flavobacteriaceae bacterium
TATATTAAAGCCTTAGGATATAAGAATTACGCCAATTGTTATTTTGCTATTATCGGTAGTCGTGGAGATACTAAAACTGAGGCAAAAAAAATTGCTACAGCTCCTATAAATGAATTTGACAATAAGAATTACAAAGACTATTTAGAGCAAACACAAGATTATGGAGATAGTACCATTCAAATTAAAAGAAAACAAACTCTTATTCAAAATGCTACTATCGAAGCTGCATTAAAAGTTCATTCGGATAATCCCAATTCAGTCGGTATTTGTTTGGATGAAATGCATAGCCTCATAAATAAAATGATAAACCCATCTAGTAGAGACGGAGCAGAATGGAGAAGCTTTTTTTTAGAAGGATACACCAACGGTCATATTGATATTGCTCGTAAAACAACGGACAGCTTTAGAATCAGTGAATCCTATCCTACATTGATAGGTGGCTTACAAAATGAGTTTATTCCTTTTCTATTTTCAAAAGGAAATCTGGAAAGTGGATTTATAGACAGACTCTTATTTACAACTAAAATTACATCCAATATTAAATTAAAGAGAGGTGAAATTAATCCTGAAATTTTAGATCGATATAACAAGTCAATAAAGCACATTCTAGAGTACAAGAAACAAAGTGAACAATTAGACGAACCTTTAAAGCAGTTTCAGTTATTGCTTAGTAGTGAAGCTGAAATCGAAATTTTTAATTATACCAAGAAGCTTATTGAGAGACAGAGTACTGCAAAACCTATCGTAAAAGAGTACTTGGCAAAAATGCAAATATCAATACATAAATTAAGTCTTTTGGTTAGTATTATGTCTATGACACCAGAGAGTCTGAGTGATGTAAAAATTACTGCTCAGAATGTTCAATTGGCTATTGAATTAAATGAGTTTTACCTATTAAATTTTAAAGTTATTCTAAAAGAAATGAATAACAAAAAGTCTTTACCCACGCCTGAAGACATTATTAAATTGGCAAAAACAAATGGGGCGTCTCAAAAGGCTGTTGTAGAAATTACAGGATTACATAAAGGGACTATTTCAAAAAAATGGAACAAATCTTAGTTAAGCAACTGGCAACTTGAAACTTAAAGCATTATCCCTACACAGTCTTTATTTACAGCATTTTATATAGATATAATTCAATGTTGCGAGTTGCCAGTTGTCAAAAGTACAGTGATGTTTAAAAAAGTAACGCATAATCTAAAATTCAATAAGAAAAGGGATTACCATCTAATAACTCCTTGTTGCAAAAAAAATAATAAGGATGGGAAATTTGTGAATTATAAGGGTTTTAGTAACAATTATGGATATTGTCATTCCTGTGGTACAACAATGAACCCACCCCCTACCTATGTAGATGAAAAAGAGAGCGAATATATCTTTAATAACGTAACACAAAGGTTCGAACCTGTATTACAAAATAAATCAAATACTGTAATACAAAAGAAGAAAAACTGTAATACATTTTATAACAATCCCCTTGAAAGCCCCATTACGTCTAAAAAATACATTGATTTTGAGATAGTTAACAAAACATTACATATCAAGCCAGAAAATGCTCTTTTGCAATACCTGCGTGCTAACTATAAGGAAGAACAAGTAAACCTTGTAAAACAATTGTATTGCATTGGAACGAGCAAAAAAGGCGGTACGGTTTTTTGGTTTATCAACAAACAAGGAAAAGCTCAAAAAGCCAAAATCTCCTTTTATACAAAAAACGGAAAAAGAACTAACCGATTTGAGGTGCCATACAAAAATGAAGATGGGTATTACAATTGCTTATTCGGTGAACACCTTTTAGCCAATAATACAAAACCCATAATTCTGGTTGAAAGCGAAAAAACAGCAATTGTATCCTCAATTGTCTTTCCACAATATACTTGGTTGGCCTACTCTGGAATTAATGGTTTAACAGACCAAAAACTTCAAGTATTACAAAATGAAAAAATTATTATCGTTCCAGATATAAGTGAAAAAGCATTGCAAATAATTCGTAATAAGCTACCAATAATGAAGGCTTTAAATATAGATGTTTCTATTTATGACTTGTCTTTAGGGAAATCCGATAATGAATTAAAAGAAAGTGGATATTACAATTGTGATATTGAGGATGTTCTTAGGAGCGATTTTAAATAATATTACTTCTTATAATATTATCTATCGAGAAAATCATTTTATTCCTGAATCTGTCATTGATATTTAATATATTTGATACAATCCCCTTAAATTTTGATTAATTACTATATCCAATAAATAACACATTGGTATAGCCTTATATTTGAAGAAAAACTGATGAAGTATAATGATCTTGACATTAAGAATTGGAAAAATCTTGACATAAACGTAGATAGTTTATGGGTAATTGATGAAAGAGATAAAAGTGGAAAGCATTCAAACATCTATCACGGTAATTTTATACCCCAAATTCCAAATCAACTAATTAGAAGATATACAAAACCAAATGAAATTGTTTTAGATACCTTTCTAGGAAGTGGAACAACTCTTTTTGAGTGTGAAAAATTAAATAGAAGGTTTATCGGATTTGATATCAATGAATCGATATTAGGATTTGTGAGTGAAAAAATGCAGGAAGGAAAAAATAATTACGAGCGGAACTATTTTATTGAAAAGTGTGATGTTTCAAAAAAAGTGATGTTTAATAAAAAAATAGTTGAGGCCTATAAATTTCTAAATAAACAAAGTATTCAATTCGCTATAATGCACCCACCATATATGGATATCGTAAAGTTCACTGACAAAAAGGAGGACCTATCTCAAATTGAGAATAGTGAAGAATTTATTGATGTTTTTTTAAAAGTGATAAATAATGTATATCAGCATTTAGATATTGAAAGATATTTTTCTATTGTAATTGGGGATG
This sequence comes from Flavobacteriaceae bacterium, assembly GCA_002694465.1. Taxonomy (GTDB): domain Bacteria; phylum Bacteroidota; class Bacteroidia; order Flavobacteriales; family Flavobacteriaceae; genus Halomarinibacterium. Next base: position 2,879 of record NZMG01000026.1, read on the forward strand.
TTTATAAGAATGGCGAAATAATACCACTTTCATCACTTATAATTACTGCAATAAAACAAAAATTTAATGTAAAGTTAAAAGGGATTGTCATTAAAAATATTGAAGGAAATAGAGGAAAACAAGGGAAAGGTGGTATCTGGAGATATAGAGCATTAAATAGTGATTACTTTATTTTTAAACATGAATATATACTAACCTTCAAAAAAATATAATATGGCAACGCATATCCTTACCGTAGATAGAACGACATTCAAAACACATTTAAATTATATGTTTATTGGAACCGGCAAAGATGGCGCTGCACATCAACAAGGTGCTTTAATAGATATTTTGGGTATTCGAGAGGGGGATAACATTATCTTTTATGTAATGAATTGTGGTTTTTTTGGAATATTCAAAGCTGTTGGGAATGTTTTTTATGACTATAATTCATACCTAGGTCATCATCCACAATACTTGAATGATTTTCTTGGGAATAAAACTTTGACCTATAGAATGTCCATTGAGCCTTCTGAAGTTTTTGAGAATCCTATTTCAGAATGGGATATGATGGAAAATCCTGAATTGATTCTGGACCAAAGTATTTATAATCTTCAATGGTCTTGGATATTTAAAAAACTAAATGCCTCTAGAGGATGTTTATCCATTGATAATTATGAATATGAACTATTTTATAATATTCTTTCAAACGGAAATATTCAATTAGAAAATGGTTTAAACTATGATCTTATTAATGATAAAATTGAGTATCTCAATAACAACCTTGCTTATTTGCAAGATTGTAAAGCAATAATTCCTGTTTCTAATGAAAGAATACTTAAAATTCACAGAGAATCAGATTTAAGAAGATTATTTACTGCAAAGGCCGGTGATTTAGAGATTCTTGATCAAGTATTAAACATTGAGGAAAACGGAAATATAAATTACATAGCGAATGAAGTTCTATGCTCTTTTAGTGAACGTAAAATAGATTTAGTATTTGGGACCGATCAAAACAAATGTCTTCTTATTGAACTAAAAAATGAATTTATTTTTGATAATAAAATTTATAATCAACTAAAAGAGTATGCACGATGGATATCTGCATATAAATTAGATTATCAAGAAATAATCCCAATTTTAATTATAAAAGAACCCAGAGAGGTTGCAAAAAGGGCAAATGGTAAATACTACAAATACTTATCTCAAGAAGACAAGGATCATAATCAAACCTCTCCTTGGTACAACACAATTAGTGAACAAATAAACGATGCTAAAATTCTACTAGCGGAAGAAGGAATCAATAAATTGCAAGATTTAAAAGTTTATACTTTCAAAACTGACAATGATTCTAATTTAGTTAGTTTTGAAGAAGTTTAAACATTTTGAATGATGAATTGGAAAAAAAACTTTAAAAAAAATTCTTACGCATATAAATTTTTGGAATTAGCACAACCAGATTCTGAAGGATTTTCAAGAGAGGTTAAACTTACCGAATTTGATGAAAAAAATTCAATTAAAAAATTTGGAAATGGAGCGGATTGGGCAAGAAAAGGCACCAAATTTGCTCAAATTTATAATGTAAAACTAATTAAATCATTTAGCAAAGGACATCCAATTGTTGGAATAAAATTAAATGGATTCAACAAGCAGATAAGTGCAAATCTATCCCAAACTATTAGAGCTGATATAAAAAAAGTGATTTCTCCAAAACGATGTGTTGTTTTAGGTACCAATAGAAGTTGTGATCATAAGACAGAAGTGGATCATAAGGATGGTAGAAAAGTAGATCCCAGAATAATGAACCCCAAAACTCAACTTTTGTCAGATTTCCAACCATTATCCAAACCTGCAAACGACGCAAAAAGACAGTTTTGTAAAGAATGTGCTGCCACGGGTCAAAGGTATGATGCAAAAAAATTAGGATATACTGTATCTGTAACACAAGGGGATCTTAATTATACCCAAAAACTTGGATGCAAAGGATGTTTTTGGTTTGATCCAATAGCATTTAGACAAAAATTAAAGATGAATAAATGAATTATATAGGCTCAAAGAACAAGCTTTCTAACTTTATTAAAAAAACAGTTTACGAGGTAGCTGGGAATGATTTAACAGACAAAGTTTTCTGTGATATTTTTGCTGGGACTGGAATAGTAGGTAGAAATTTTAAACAAGAAGTAAAAAAGGTTATTAGTAACGATTTTGAGTATTACAGTTTTGTTCTTAATAAAAACTATATAGAAAACCATAGACCTATTGAGGATAAAGAAAAGTACTTAATCCAATTGCAAGAACTAGCCCCTAAAAAAGGTTTTGTTTATAATAATTACTGTATTGGGGGTAATGGTGAGCGTCAATATTTTTCAGATGAAAACGGTTTGAAAATAGATGCTATAAGAAGTAGGATTGAGGAATGGAAAAACGAAAAAAAAATTGATGGAAGATTATATTTTTTCCTTTTGGCGAGTCTTTTAGAAAGTGCGGATAAAGTTGCGAATACTGCATCAGTATATGGAGCATATTTAAAAAATCTTAAAAAATCTGCTCAAAAGGAGTTGAATCTAGTTTCGGCTAATTTTGACATTAATAAAAACTCACACGAAGTTTTTAATGAAGACAGCAATATCCTAATAAATAAAATTGAAGGAGACATATTATATATGGACCCTCCTTATAATAGTAGACAATATGGTGCCAATTACCATTTATTAAATACAATCGCTTTATATGATAAATTTATTCCTAAAGGTAAAACGGGATTAAGAGACTATCAAAAATCAGAATATTGTAGTAAAGCAAAAGTTCATTCCGCTTTTGAAGAATTAATAAAAAACGCTAATTTCAAGTACATATTTCTTAGTTATAATAATGAAGGATTAATGACCGAAAATGAGGTGAAAAAAATAATGTCGAAATATGGAAAATATGATTTATCTACTACAAACTATCAGAGATTTAAAGCTGATAAAGATGAAAATAGAGATCATAAAGCCGATAAAACAACCGAATATTTGCACATATTAGAAAAAATATGAATGCAGCACAAATAGAGAAAAATGTAATCGCCCTAGTTGAAAATTTCAACAAAGAAGAATTTATATTCGATTTACTACAAGCTTATGGTATTTCTAAAACGTCTATTACACGTTTAAAGAAAGGTGATTTTAATCTATCTAAAGTTGAAGGAGAAGTCCTTTACAAGAGCAAAATGCTTTTTAAAGAAGTTGCAGCTGGAAAACTACTAAATACTATTGATGAGTTAACCAAAGATCCAGATTCCTTAAAACACAATCCAAGATTTGTAATAGTCACAGACTACAAAACCTTATTAGCTAAAGATATAAGAACAGGGTTAACACTGGACACCCCTATTCTTAAAATACATAAACATTTTGGTTTCTTTTTACCTTGGGCTGGTCAAGAAAAATATTCTCAAAAAAATGAGAATTATGCTGATAGAAAAGCGTCATACAAAATGGCGAAACTCTATGATATTTTAGTGACTGAAAATCCAAATATCTATGATGATGGTGGTCACAACTTAAATATTTTTCTATCTCGTTTACTCTTTTGCTTTTTTGCGGAAGACACAGATATATTTCCTATAGAGGGAATGTTTACAGATACATTAGAGCAACATACTCAGAAAGATGGAAGTGATACACATACTTTTTTAGATAGACTTTTTAAGGTCCTTAATACAAAGGACAATAGTAAAGAAGCATCCCATTTTAAAGAATTTCCCTATGTAAATGGTGATTTGTTTAGAGATGCCATTATATCACCAAAGTTTACTAAAGAAGCACGTAAAATAATTATTGAGTGTGGTGATTTAGATTGGAGCGAAATCAACCCAGATATTTTTGGTTCTATGATACAGGCAGTTGTAAATCCTGCATATCGAAGCGGTTTAGGTATGCATTATACCTCTGTGCCAAATATTATGAAAGTGATTGAACCTTTGTTCTTAAATGAACTCTATGAAGACTTTGAAAAGCACAAAGAGAATACTAAAAAACTACGCCAATTAATATACAGAATATCAAAACTTAAAATATTTGACCCTGCTTGTGGTAGCGGGAACTTTTTAATAATTGCTTACAAAGAACTACGAAAATTAGAAATAAAAATTTGGCAACAAATTAATGAGTTAGAACCGCAATACTCTTTTGTTTTTACAGAAGTAAAACTATCACAGTTTTATGGCATAGAGTTAGACGATTTTGCTCACGAAATGGCAATTCTATCGTTATGGTTAGCCGAGCACCAAATGAATAAAATCTTTACAGATGAATTATTTGATTTTGGTAGAGCTAAACCTATTCTACCCTTAAAAGAAGCAGGTCATATAACACAAGGCAATGCAACTCGCTTAAACTGGGAGGATACCTGTCCTAAAAACTCAACTGATGAGATTTATATTTTGGGTAACCCGCCTTATTTGGGTTATAAAGGTTGGGATTCAGAACAAAAAAAGGATATGTCGCTTGTATTTCAAGGAATGGGAACTGTTAAGAGGTTGGACTATATTGGATGCTGGTTTAAAAAAGGAGCAGATTATATTAAGGGCTTCAATGCACAATTAGCATTTGTTTCTACAAATTCTATTTGTCAAGGTGAGCAAGTTCCATTATTATGGCCATATATATTTAGAAAAAATATTGAAATTGGTTTTGCTCATTCTTCATTTAAATGGACTAATAACGCCAAGTTTAACGCTGGTGTTTCAGTTGTTATAATTGGATTGCAGAATAAAGATCAAACCAGTAAGAAAATATATGATGGTATAAGATATAATTTTGTGTCTAATATAAATCCATATTTGACAGGAGCGCCAACAGTTTTTATTCAAAAAAGGAATAATCCAATATCATTATTTCCTGAAATGGCTCTTGGTAGTAGTGGAATTGACGGAGGTCATTTAATTCTATCTGTTAATGAGAAAAAGGAGTTTATAAAAAATAATCAGAAAGCTGCTAAATTCATAAAACCATTTATTGGAGGAAATGATTTTTTAAATGATGTTGAACGCTATTGTATATGGATAGACGATAATGACGTTGATGAGGCAAAAGAAATACATAATTTAAAACAAAGGATAGACAAGTGTGAACAATATAGAATGAATGGTGGACGTGATGCTAAAAAAGCTGCAGCTGTACCACATAGGTTCTTCTATAGGAAGTATCAAGATGGTGTTCCGTTAGTCCTTCCTTTTACGAGTTCAGAGAATAGAAATTATCTTCCTGTTGATTTTATAGATGATGGTACAATTATTAGTAACGGTCTATTAGTTATATACGATTCAGAACCTTATATTTTTGGCATATTAACATCGAGATTGCATTGGATTTGGACAAAAGCAATTTCTGGCAAATTGGAAACTCGTATAAGGTATTCTGTAAATATGGTTTATAACACTTTCCCGTTTCCAGAAGTTAACCAAAAACAAAAAGAGCAAATTAATCTGCACGTTTTTGAGATTTTGGAAGAACGAGAAAAATATTCTAGTAAAACATTAGCGCAACTCTATGACCCAAATAAAATGCCTAAAGGCTTAAAAGAAGCGCATCATCAATTAGATTTAGCTATAGAACGTTGTTATCGTTTAAAACCTTTTGAAAGCGACACAGAACGATTAGAATACCTTTTTAAAGAATATGAGAAGATGATTAATAAAAACACCTTGTTAGAAAAACCTAAAAGAACACGTAAAAAGAAAGCCTAATATATGCCAGATATAGTACACGTAAAATACCAACAAACAGGAAAAAGTAAAAAGACTAATGAGTTAGGTATGCGAGAAATGCAGCAAAAAGCATTTGAAGCTCGTACAGCACAATATTTATTAATTAAAGCACCACCAGCTTCTGGTAAGTCTCGTGCATTAATGTTTATTGGTTTAGATAAATTAGTAAATCAGGGCATTAAAAAAGTAATAGTTGCAGTTCCTGAAAGATCGATTGGTAGCTCGTTTAGTATCACAGACTTAAAAAGGTTTGGCTTTTTTGCGAATTGGTCCCCAAAAAACAAATACAACCTTTGCACTCCTGGGGGTGAGACAAGTAAAGTAAAGGCATTTTTAAATTTTCTTGAAAGTAAAGAGCAAATTTTAATTTGCACCCACGCAACCTTACGTTTTGCGTTTGAAGCAATCGATGAAAAGCAATTAAATGATTGTCTATTGGCTATTGATGAGTTTCATCACGTTTCGGTAGATGGAGATAATAAGTTGGGTCTTGTTTTAAGCGATGTAATGAAGAAATCCTCTGCCCATGTGGTGGCAATGACAGGCTCCTTTTTTAGAGGTGATAGTGTTCCTATTTTACTGCCAGAAGATGAGGCAAAGTTTATAAAAGTTAAATATGATTATTACCAACAATTAAATGGCTATAATTACTTAAAATCCCTTGGAATCGGATATCATTTTTATCAAGGTAGATACACCTCTGCTATTAATGAAATATTAGACGAGAATAAAAAAACAATCATTCATATACCAAGTGTCAATTCAGGTGAATCTACAAAGGACAAATACGAAGAGGTAAATAGAATTATAGATAGTTTAGGTGAGTTAGATTACCAAGACCCTGTCACAGGAGTTTTATATGTAAAAAGTAAGGAAACTGGAAAAACTTTAAAAATTGCAGATTTAGTTAACGATAATCAAAAAGAACGAGACAAAATACAATACTACTTGCGTAAGGTTAAAAAGGCAGATGATATAGATATTATTATCGCATTGGGGATGGCTAAAGAAGGGTTTGATTGGCCTTATTGCGAACACGCTTTAACAGTTGGGTATAGAGGTTCGTTGACAGAGATAATTCAAATAATTGGAAGATGTACTAGGGATAGCGAAAACAAAACACATGCCCAGTTTACTAACTTAATTGCAGAACCTGATGCAGAGAATGATTTGGTTAAATTATCTGTAAATAATATGCTGAAGGCCATAACTGCATCTTTATTAATGGAGCAGGTATTAGCGCCTAACTTTAAGTTTAAACCAAAATTTCCAGAAGAAGATGAAGATTCTGAAGAAGAAGAAGGTGTTATTAAAATTAGAGGATTTAAATTACCTACTTCTCAAAGAGCCAAAGATATTATAGAATCGGACCTCAATGATCTAAAAGCAAAGATTATGCAGGACGACCAAATGTTGAAGGCAATGCCTGGTAATGTCGATCCAGAAGTAATTTCCAAGGTGCTAATTCCTAAAATAATTAAAGAAACTTATCCTGAATTATCTGATGATGATATTGAAGCAGTCCGTCAACATGTTGTAGCCGATTCGGTTTTAAAAGCAAGCAATATTGATGAAGTTGGTGATAAGCGTTTTATAAGAATGGCAGGTAGATTTGTTAATATTGATGATATTAATATAGATTTAATAGATACCATTAATCCTTTCCAAAAAGCATTTGAAATTTTATCTAAATCGGTAACAGCATCTGTATTTAAAGCTATTCAAGAAACTATAGATGCGACCAGAATACAAATGACAGAAGAAGAAGCTATTATTTTATGGCCTAAAATAAAAAGTTGGATTACAAAAACAGGTGAACAACCAAGTATACAATCTTTTGACCCTCAAGAAAGACGATTGGCAGAAGCTATTATATTTTTAAAAGAACAAAAGCGTAAAGTAGCAGCTAATGAGTAAGAAGAAGACATTAGAAGATATTTTTAATGATGATGAGTTTGGGATTTTAGATTCTAAACCCAAAACCTCTAATTTAAAAAGTGAAGATGAACGCTTAATCGAATCTTTTCAAGAAATCAACTCCTTTTATGAAAAAAACAAAAGAGAACCCGAGGCATCTAATGTGACCGAGTTTAAACTCCTATCAAGATTAAAAGCATTGCGCCAAGATGCTAAGAAAGTTAAAATTCTAAAACCCTATGATTCAAATTATCTTTTAAATACAAAAGAGGAAATAAAATCTGTAGAAGATATTTTAGATGATGATGATTTAGGTATTCTGGATACAGAAGAAACCTTATCCATTTTTAAGTTAAAGAATGTTCCTAGTTCGACTGAAAGAGCAGAATCCGATTTTGTTGCACAAAGAAAACCAATGAAAAATAAGGATTTTCAACCTTATGAAGCAATGTTTAAAGAAATACATCGCAAGTTAAGAGAGCGTAAAATTTCATTGAAAAGATTCAGGAACCCAGAGAAAAATTTAAAGAAAGGCAATTACTACGTTTTGGATGGTGTGCTTTTATATTTAGAAGAAGTAGATTTAAGTAGAACTTTGGAAGACGAGCCTGTAAGTGATAAGAATAGAAAAGATGGTCGCACAAGAATAATATTTGAAAATGGCACAATGAGTAGTATGCTTTATCGCTCTTTAGGCAAACAATTACTTAATAATGGGCATTTAATAACTAAAACAGAGGTTGAAACAGCAAAAGAATTATTTGATAGTGTAAATTCTTTAGATGAAGAAGATTTAGAAACAGGATGGATTTATATTCTAAAATCTAAATCATTAAATAATGAGATAGCATCTTTAAAAGATCTATATAAAATAGGCTACTCAACAATTCCTGTTACAGAGCGGATTAAAAATGCCTCTAAAGAACCTACTTATTTAATGGCCGATGTCGATGTTGTAGCATCATATAAAACTTATAATTTAAATGCTCAAAAGTTTGAACACTTAATCCATCGTTTCTTTGCAGAAGTCTGTTTAAACATTGACATTAATGATGACAAAGGAAGAAGAATAACACCTAGAGAATGGTTTGTTGTGCCACTCCCAATAATCGATAAAGTTATTCAGTTAATTTTATCTGGCGAGATTGTGAAATATAAATATGATAAAATAAATAAGTTATTGGTTAATTCATAAGACTTATAGCCCTTCACAGGTTTGTTTAACCAAAAATATCAAGAAAAAAGCTGTGAATTGAATAGAGAACAAGCAGAAATAGAACTAAAACGAATTTTCGGTTTTGATAAATTCTATGATGAACAATGGGAAACCATTAATATGTTGTTTCAAGGAAAAAGAATGTTACTTATTGAAAAAACAGGATATGGAAAATCTCTTTGCTTTCAATTTCCAGCAACCCAATTTAAAGGTGTTACAATAATTTTCTCTCCATTAATTGCTTTAATGAGAGACCAAGTGAAAGGTTTAAATGAAAAAGGAATAAAAGCAAAATTTATTAATTCTGAACAATCCCTTGAAGAAAATACTCAAACCATACAGGAAGCAATAAATGGTAAAGTAAAAATACTATACATAGCTCCTGAGAGACAAGAAAATCAAGAATGGCTTGATGCGACTAGAAAAATGAATATTTCAATGGTTGTAATTGATGAAGCACATACTATTTCCATTTGGGGTCACGATTTCAGACCAGCATTTAGAAGAATAATAAATCTAGTGAAATTACTTCCTCAAAGTATACCAATACTTGCCACAACTGCAACTGCAACAAAAAGAGTTCAACTTGATATTGAAAATCAAATTTCTGGAAATATAAGGACCTTGAGAGGTGAATTAATTAGAGAAAATTTTGAACTTTACGTAATTAAAGTTAATTCAGAAGACGAAAAACTTCTTTGGTTAGCCGAAAATATTACTCAACTTGATGGAACTGGTGTTATATATACCGGAACAAGAGTTAATACAGAAATTTATTCTAGATGGTTTGAGTTTCTTGGAATTGATACTTCCGAATACAATGCTGGACTTGACTCTGTTTCAAGGATTGAAATTGAACAGGGTTTATTAGATAATAAATGGAAAGCTGTAATTTCAACAAATGCATTAGGAATGGGAATTGATAAATCAGATATAAGATTTATTATCCATACTCAAATACCAGCTTCACCAATTCACTATTATCAGGAAATTGGTCGTGGTGGAAGAGACGGCAAACCAACAAAATTGATTCTTTTCTATAATAAAAAAAAAGACAAAAAAGGGATTGAAGAAGATTATAAACTTCCCAAATCTTTTATCGATGGCGGGAGACCAAGTATTAAAAACTATCAAAAGGTAATTAACGCTATTAAACTAGAGCAATTAGGTGAACGTCAAATAATGAAAACTACCAATTTGAAACAAACCCAAGTCAGGGTTATTAAAGCAGATTTAATAGAACAAGGGATAATTAAAGAAGTACTATATGGAAAATCCAAAAAATATGAATATCAATTTAATGCGCCAGAATTAAACACAAGGTCATTTGATGAGTTACGAGAATTAAAACTGCGAGAACTAGATGCAATGTTAGAATATGTAAATCTTACATATTCTAGAATGAAATTTTTATGCGATTATTTAGGTGATACTTCCCGTAATAGATATCAAAATTGTGACAATACAAACCTTGCGAAGTATCAAATTAATCCCAAGGAATTTACAAAACAAAAACTTGTTGAATTTCGTGAAACATATTTTCCAGAACTAAAAGTAGAAACTCGAAATTCTAATATTGTTAATGGTATAGCTTCAAGCTACTATGGTGTTTCAAGTGTGGGGGCAGCTTTACACAGATGCAAATATGAAAACGGCGGTGATTTCCCAGACTTTTTACTAAAGTTAACCCTAAAAGCATTTCGTAGAAGGTATGGTCAAGAACCATTTGATTATATTGTTTATGTACCGCCAACAGAATCGGGTGATTTAGTAAAAAACTTTGCTGAAAAATTATCAAGTATTTTAAAAATACCTATTTCACATAAACTGATAAAAACATTTGAAACAAAACCTCAAAAAGTATTTAAGAACGGTTATCTCAAAAGGGATAACGTTTTAAATAAATTTAGTTATTCTGAACCTTATGAATTAGAAGGAAAGACAGTCATTCTTTTTGATGACATTTTTGATAGCGGAGCAACTATTAAAGAAATTGGAAATGTACTAACTAGATTGGGCGTTAAAAAAATAGCTCCATTAGTTATTGCAAGAACAGTTGGTGGTGATATATAAATTTAATAAAATGAATAAAGAATTATCATATTGGCTAGCCTTGGCACATACTCCCAAAGTTAAAACCAAGAAAAAAAACGAAATTATTGTAAGGCTATTTGAACAAGGAAACACTATAATAGATTTTTTCCATAGTGATTTCTCAAGTTGGAATGTTAAATATGGCCTCACTCCAAATGAAGTGGAACTTTTTAAAAGTGCTTACCAGGAATTGCCTAATTACGCTTTTTTAGTGGAAGATTTATTAGAGCAAGGGTATAATATTTTGCCAATTACTTCACAAGACTACTCTCCTATACTTAAAAAAAACCTAGGACGTTCTTATGCTCCACCTCTATTATATACAAAAGGAAATTTACAAATCCTTAAAGAAAAATCTGTTGCAATAGTCGGATCAAGAAAAGCTAATAATATTTCACTAGAGTTCACAGATAACATTGCGCAAAACGCTTCAAAAGATTATAAAGTAATTGTAAGTGGATTTGCTAAAGGAGTAGATAAGCAGGCATTAGATTCAGCTATAAAGTACAAAGGACAAAGTATTATTGTATTACCTCAAGGAATTACGACTTTCAAAACAGGATATAAAAAATACTATAAAGAAATAATAGAGGGCGATGTTTTAGTTTTAAGCACATTTTATCCAAAAGCACCTTGGAGTGTTCAATTTGCAATGGCTAGAAATCCTATTATTTATGGATTGGCTTCAGAAATCTACGTTGCAGAATCAAGTGAGAAAGGTGGTACTTGGTCTGGAGTAATTGATGGTATTAGAAAAGGAAGAGATATTTACGTAAGGAAACCGACCAATAGAGAAAAAAATGCAAATGGCATATTAATCTCAAAGGGGGCTAAAGCAGTGGATCAAAAAGGCTTTCCTACTATTTATGAAATTTCATCTGGGAATAGTTCAATACTTTCAGAATCTGAATTAAGTGGAGTTGAATATAACATAATTGAACTTTTAAAGCAAGGAACATTTGATTCGAAGTTTATTGTAGAAAAACTAAATATTAATTGGTCAGCTAGAAAAGTTACATCGTTTTTGAAGAAAAATTCAGAAATTGAGATAATAAAAGGAAAACCTATGAAATTCACTCACAAAAGTCGAATTTCTGATGGACAAACAACACTATTTTAAAATAATTTACTTTAAGCTGATGAGTTGAATAGTTATTTGCTATTTACTAACTGAAAGTAATATAAATTTATATTCACAACAATTTAATACTATCTATATAAAATGATAAAATGGTTAAGGAAAAAACTCGGAATTGATACTATCGGCAAGAATATTCTCGAAAATATTTCTACGACCAAAAACCAACTTATTGAGATTAATAAATCCATTGAAAATCTGAAACCAAAAAAGGAAACTGAAATTATTGAAGTAGCAGATAGTTTCAATTTGAAAAATGATATTACAAATTTAAGTTTCAAATTAAACAACAATATCAGTTTAGATAATAGTTGGTCATTAATTACAACTCAAAATAAAAAATCGAATTTTCTTTCTCAAATTGCAGGAACGACTTCTGTTGGAAGTTCTGTTGCTTATTCGGCAAATGGACTATATTCTGCAACTGCAAATACCAGCAGTTTAATGACTTACGGAAATGGTTCTTTAAGTTCAATAACTATGAATGGTTCACAGTTCGGTAGTCACGCAGGTTTCGTTAGTACAAATCCTGCTGTTTTTACACCCATTTTAGCTTTTCAATTTACTTCAATGCTAACGGGTCAATATTACTTTAAAGGTTTAACAAAACAATTGACATCAGTCCAAAAAGGTATAAACGAACTTATTAGTTTACATCATAATGAACGATTGGCAAAATTGAGATATATTAACACAAAAACAAACGAATTAAATAATCGGAACTTTTTCACAACTGAAGATTATATAATTGTTGATAGGCTAAAATATGACTTGTCAATTATTCGATTTGAATACCTGCTTTCTGCTCAACAAGAAATTATTAATACTTTCGAAAAAGGAATTATTAAAGTAAACAAAGAAGAAATAGTTGACATTATATCAGAAGATAGTAATCAAGTTGAAAAGACTATTATTTCAATAAAAAGTAACGCAAAAAAAATATCCTCATTTTTCTCTTCAACTTATAAAAAAATAGGAATAGATTCTAGTTTAGATTATCTAAAATCAAAAACTGAAAACTCAAATAAAAAAGTAAAAAAACTTGCTGACAAAGTAAATGACAGTAAATTCTTTTTTTATTCAGAGATTGCTCTCAAATCAGAACAATTATATCAATTATTTAAACTTCTTGAGTTAAAAATAAACTTGTCTGACAAAAATCCAAGTCCTAACAGAATTGGAAAAATAGAAGAACTATATAAATCAATTATAGATTTTAATTACGAGGATAGTATTTATGATGAGATGGAAAAACTGAAAACAAACTTAAAAGATAATTTGCTATCTAATATCGAAATTCATAGAACTAACAGCCAAATAACTAAAAGCAAAATTGATTCAAAAGCATCTAAAATATTTGAAAACTTCACAACAATAGAAAATAATCTGGAAAATAAGAATTTATTATTTAAGGATATCGAACAGATAAAACTTGAATTTGAAACGCCTCATCAAATACTAATAGATAATAGAACAAAATCAACAAGAATTTACAGAAAAACTATTGTCAATAACGTATAAAATTAATTTCTAGTTCTCGTTTACCTTTAAAACCATCTTAGATTTTAATTTTTGTGTAAATTAAGAAATGAACAAACTAAAAAAAATAATAGCTTGTCCTAAAACTGGAAAGGAAAACCTAACAAACAATGGACAGAAAATAAATTTTAACTTGTTGGATTTTTGGCGTTGGAGTGTGTCTGATATATTAAGTAATGCTACTCGCGGAAGATTTTCAGAATTTATTGTTGGTTCCGCAGTTGGATTAAACCTTGAAAATTTGAGAGATGAATGGGATGCTTATGACTTAATAACGGAGGATGGGATAAAAATAGAAGTCAAATCTGCTGCATATATACAAAGTTGGAACCAAAGAAATTTTTCAAATATTTCGTTTTCAATTAAACCTGCTAGATTTTGGGACTCAGAATCAAATATGTTGGAACTAGACCCAAAAAGACATGCTGATATTTATGTTTTTTGTCATTTAAAACACAAAGATCAAAATACTATTGATCCATTAAAATTGGAACAATGGGATTTTTATATTCTTCCAACTTATTGCATTGATAATTATGAAAGAAGTCAAAGTTCAATCACAATTAATTCACTTAAAAAATTAACTACACCCAAAAAATATAGTGAATTAAAAAATAGTATAATAATTGCTCATAGCGAACAAAAAAACTATAAAAATTGAATTTTAAATAATATTAGGGTTTATATCACATAAAACAACTAAAGTTTAAATCGGCGTTTAAGTCCAAGCCTTTCCTTTATTTCATGATCTTCAAGTTGAAGTTCCTCTATCACCCCAATTTCTCCAATTTCAACAGCTTTATGTTTTCTAAAACGCCAAAACAAATTAAAAAATCCATTTTTTAGACTTATTTCAATGTAGTGCTTGTTCGATTCAAAATGATGTTTTATATTCTCTACATAAAAGTGGTCAACCCCCATTTTGGGCTTTATAAAAGGGAAACTTACATGCTCCCCAACCCTTGGTACAATCTTTAAATTCTTGATTATAAAAGCTGAAAAAGCTCCTCGACATCTGGCATAAAATATGACTTCTGTTATATTGAAATTAAATTGAAAATCAGAATCCGATTCTAATAAATTATAGTAGATTTCTTTTAATTGTCTACTAAGAGCTTGAGGTTTTAGTCCTGTTTCAATTTCAATAGATTTTAAGGTCAACCGTCTAGAGTTATTGAACTCTGGAGTATTGACTATAAAATTAACTAGTGATTTATATTTACTATTTCCGCTAAATTCTCTTTCTAAATTTGATTTTATTGAAAACAGAGCAAGTAATATTTGTTTTGGAGAGATTGAATCTTTCATTTCATTAAAAATTAAAATTCGAAGTCAAAAGTTAAGATAAATGTTTTGTTTGGTTAAGGGTTTTGAAATATTCTAAGAAGTTGTTTGAGAAAGGTTTGTATTGTTATTTTTAATATATTTGAATAACTCCCCACAAAACAATTCTGACTAATACATTCATGGAAAATATCACACGTTGATATTTGCTAGTTATGCATAACACTGAAAAATCGAACTATAAATGATATTCTCTACTGAATTTAAAATTGAAAGAACAAAAGATGATGATTGGTTTGACCCAATTTTATCAACCGATACAAAATTATTTATCGACCCATTTTTAGTTTTCGATTCTGACCACGATTCTTTTAATAATACTCATCAAAAAACAATTGATTTTTTCAATTTAGCATTTGAAATTGCTTCACTTTCAAATGCAAATAAAACTGACATAAGGTATCGTCAACTTTTAAGTATGATGAAATTTCCTGAAGTTGAAGAAGTTTGTTTGGGTTATGCTTCAAGAGGAACTGGTGGTTCGGGTTCTGGTGGCGGATTCTCAACAATGATAGTTGATTCATTATTTGAATCTATTAAGCTTGGTATAACTAATTTAAATCATTTCGAAGAAATTGGTTTATTTAATGAGGGATTTGGATGTGACCGAATTAGTGATATGACAGCAACATTATTAAAAAAAGAAATCATAGCATATACACAAGAAATTTGCAAAAGACACAAAGTTCCTACAACAAAAATTAGAGTGAAGCAGTATGAGTTTGACTCAAAATTCAAGAGATGGAAAGATAAAGAAGTCAATTTACCATTAAATCCATATACAAAAAAAGGTGTTTTACTCGTTCCAAAGAAATTTTTGAGAGAACTACCAACAATAAGTGCTGATGAATTTTTTGATTATTGCTGGTCGAATATGAATGAAGAATTAAGAGACCAATATGGCATTGAAATAAAAAGTCAGGTAAAGAAATCAGATATTATCCAAATTGCTCGTCAAAATAGAGAGTGGATAGCCGAATATGAAGCTTATCGTGATGAAAAAGGCTCTAAAGCTTATGACATAGCAAAAGACCCAAAAGGATATTATAAATGGGTAATTGACACGTTAAATTACGTTAGAGAAAATGCTTATAAATTTATTATTCCAAAAAATGAAAGCGACTTTGACAAGTTTACTCAAGAAGTTATTGAACAATACGAACACTTTATAGAAGATAATTCTGGATATAAACTTTTATGGGACGATAAAGGCAGAAGACCGAAAAGCGAAGAAGCTTCACAATTAATTTTTACTGGAATTGTAAAACACTATTGTAAGGCTAACAATATAGACTTAAATAGAGAAGTGAATTTAGGAAGAGGTCCTGTGGATTTCAAATTTTCTTCTGGTTATGAAAATAGAGCTTTGATTGAAGTAAAACTAGCAAAAAATTCAAAGTTTTGGAATGGACTTGAAAAACAGCTCATAAAATACCTCAAAGTTGAGGACATTAAAAAAGGTGTCTTATTGGTAATTTGCTATAATGATAATGATTTAAAGAAAGTATCGGACATAGAAAAAATCACAAAAGAGGTCGGAAAGAAAAACAAAGTTGATTTAAAAGTGGTAGTTATAGATGCATCATTTGGAAAACCATCAGCTTCAAAACTATAAAGAAAGTAATACGCACAACAACGTATATAAAAAATAGCGGTTTTATTGCTTAAACGAAAATAAAGGTCTGTTATAAACAGAAAACTGCGGGTTATATGAGACCGTTAACGATAATAAGTAAAAGAACTAGATGGAAAAACCAATAAGTAGACTAATTAATAGTGTTGGAGTAGCAACATTTGTGAAATATTTTTATGAATTTTATAAACTTCATAAGGGACGGACAAGTAAAAGAAAAATTGCTGAATTGTTTGCTGAAAATTCCGAAAATTGGTCAGATAGTTCTATTACAACAAAAATAAATGCTGGATTAAAAATTTTCACTTTAAATCGAGAATTAGAAGCAATCGAACATATTTTATTTGTAAAAAAAACCGGAAATATTCCAAATGGAAATTTCATAAAAAAAGAAGCGGAATTAATAAAAAAATCTCTGACTGAAAACTGAATTAAAATACTTTTACAAACACATCATAAAAAATAATTATTTATTCAAATCTACTTGTGAAAATATTACTGTTTTTCTCTAGTTAGTTCCTTTTTTAGTAAGTTAGTTGTTTGCAAATACAACCATTCTTAAACAAACAGGTTCCTAGTCATTACAAAAGACTCCTCAGAAAAAATAATAATATCAAATGAAGTATTATTACTACATATTTAATGATCAAAGACTAGGGCCATTCACCCTTGAAGAGCTGAAAATTAGGCGTTTAAAAAAATCAACCTTGGTATGGGTAGAAGGTATGGAAGATTGGGTTTCTGCTGATAGCATTAATGAACTTAAAGAAATTTTAATTTCTGAACCACCACCTCTCCCTAATAAAAGAGGTGTTCCACAGTCTATTAAAAATGTTAACATTAATCAAGTCCCCAGGCCAAAATCAAGTAATACGTATGACCTTACTTATAAAAAAGAAACAGACGCAACATTTTTTGGAATATTATTAATCGTATTACCAATTATTAATGGTATAACTAAAACAATCACTTTTGAAAAAATTGAAAGTTACTACCTTGGCACAGCTATAATTGCAATTATACTATTTGTCCTAAGAGTTTTGGTTACAGTTTGGGTAGTAAATATTGCAAACCGCCAAAATCGTAATACAACAGTATGGGGATGGT
This sequence comes from Flavobacteriaceae bacterium, assembly GCA_002694465.1. GTDB lineage: Bacteria > Bacteroidota > Bacteroidia > Flavobacteriales > Flavobacteriaceae > Halomarinibacterium. Next base: position 20,598 of record NZMG01000026.1, read on the forward strand.
TTGCTTTCTTATTACCGTCAATTGCTTTAATTATAATTGGTCTTCTAAAAAAACAAAAACTTAAAATATCAATTAATGGCACATTACCAATAAATGAACAAATAGAAATATTACATAGAAAAGCTTATAACTTTTATAAAGATGGAAGATTTAAAGAATGTATTGAGTTAATGAATACAGCACTTGATAAAGATAATAATAACTATTCATGTATGATACTTAGAGCAAAATCTTTTTATAAAAGTAAAAGATATATTGATTCCAAAAACGAGTTTAATGAATTAATTAGTAAAGAGAAATTTATTTCAGAATCTTTTTATTATTTGGGCAATATTGAAATGGCATTTTCCAACAGACATTTGGCAATTGAAAATTGGTTAAAATCCAAAAGTGAAGGTTATGCTAAAGCTGATGTCAAATTGGATTTATATCATTCTTTCACAAATAAATTTTTTCTTGAAAAACCTGAAATTAAACGAAAACTTGGCGAAAAAAATGAAAATATATTGATTCCATATGGTAGTTTTATATATATTAATGGACTATCTAAATTTATGAACGAAACAATTGTTGAAATAAGTTTATTTGAAAACGGAATAGATTTTGAATTTAGAAAAATATTCAAGACAACACATGTTGCAATTGCTTTTTATGAAATTAAGGAAATAAAAAATCTTGATAATGAAAATCTTTTTGAATTGGTCTTGTTTGAAAATAAACCTCTTCTTTTTAAATATAATAAGAGTAAAGATTTAGGAAATAAGTTTGAAACTTTTTGTGCTAAACTGAAGGAGAATTTATAATTAACGATAGGTATCATATTGCATTATCCGCCCAAATAGTATAAAAATATCAAAGGGACGTAAGTGATTGAAAACAAAGCATTACTTTCTTTATTTTTACAATATAATGTTGCTATTTTGTTGTCAATAAAAATACAAAACCTTCAAAATCAAAAGATTAAGAAGGTTTAAATGTACCTTGGGTGGGAATCGAACCCACACTCCGAAGAACACGAGTTTGAGTCGTGCGCGTCTACCAATTCCGCCACCAAGGCTTAATTACAGTGTATTTTTAATTTCTCTGAGCTGTTCCTTACCAACTCCAGATTTCCAATATTTTTCCCGCTTTCGAGCTTCAATCCGATTGGGATGAACTTCTTTATATAAGAGCACAAAAGGCGCATAAGGCTTTGTTGTTCTTTCTAATCCATTATTATGTCTAGAAATCCTTTGTTCAATGTCTTGAGTCATTCCAACATAAATATAGTTTCGATTTAAACTCAATAACGCATATACCCAAAACATCGCCATAAATTTTGCTTAACTGAACATCAAAATTAATAAAAAAGAACGTATCTGTACCGCCCCTGCCTGCCGGCAGGCAGGACCAAGGCTTCACGGGTGGGCAAAAATAAACAATTAATTATAAATTGTTAGTAAATCCTTCTTGCATTTTTACGAAAAAATACCTCATAAGGTTACTTTTGTATTCAAATAAATACCACCAATATGTCTGCACCTATTCCAGAACCTAAAATTTTTGCTTGCAAACAAAGTCAGGACCTTGCTAAAGATATCGCTAAAGCCTTTGGCAGTGACTTAGGTAATGTTATCACTTCAACCTATAGCGATGGTGAGTTTCAGCCCTCTTTTGAAGAATCGGTTCGTGGAAGTCGTGTATTTATTATTGGATCTACATTTCCAAATAGTGACCACTTGATGGAAATGTTGTTAATGTTGGATGCTGCCAAAAGAGCTTCTGCTCGTCATATTACCGCAGTATTACCCTACTTTGGTTGGGCGCGTCAAGACCGTAAAGACAAACCTCGTGTGCCCATTGCAGCTAAATTAGTCGCAAAAATGTTGGAAACCGCTGGTGCCACTCGAATCATTACCATGGATTTACACGCAGACCAAATTCAAGGGTTTTTTGAAAAACCAGTGGATCACCTTTTTGCCTCAACTATCTTTTTGCCCTATTTAAAAAGTCTTAATCTTGAAAACTTAACCATTGCATCTCCAGACATGGGAGGTTCTAAGAGAGCGTATGCTTATTCAAAAGCATTGGAAAGCGATGTGGTAATTTGTTATAAGCAACGAGAAAAAGCAAACATTATCTCCCACATGGAATTGATTGGAGATGTTACCGGTAAAAATGTAGTACTCGTTGATGATATGGTAGATACAGCCGGAACCTTAACAAAAGCTGCCGACTTAATGATGGAACGAGGTGCTTTAAGTGTTCGAGCCATTTGTACACATCCTATTCTTTCTGGGAATGCTTATGAAAAACTACAAAAATCGAAGCTTGAAGAGCTCATTGTAACAGACTCCATTCCACTTCGCCAAAAAAGTGATAAAATAAGAGTATTGACTTGTGCCAATTTATTTGCCGATGTGATGCTTCGGGTAAATGAAAATAAATCCATTAGCTCCAAATTTTTGATGTAATTCTATTTGAAACTACACTAATGACAATTGCTCAATGCACGGTTTCAACACAGATAAAAATACATTCATAAGCTTTCGATGATTCAACCCTCGCTTTGCGAGTAAAAAACTTTCTTTTCAGTAGCTTTTTTCAGAAAAAAAACTACCTTTGCACCCGCTTTAGCAGTGGCTAAGCATTATTTAATCATTTAAAAAACAAAAATGAAATCAATTACAATTAACGGACTCAAAAGAGAAAGCGTGGGCAAGGTAGCTACCAAAGCCTTACGTAATGCTGGAAAGGTTCCCTGCGTTGTTTACGGAGGAGATACACCTATACACTTTTCGGCAGACGAAATTGCATTTAAAGACTTGGTGTACACTCCAGATGTACATACAGTTGTAATTGCACTAGAAGACGGAACTAAGGTAGAATGTATCCTTCAGGATATTCAATTTCACCCAGTAAACGACAAAATTATTCACATAGACTTCTATCAAATCTTTGATGACAAAGAAGTAACCATGGAAATTCCCGTACGTATCGTTGGAAACTCAAAAGGTGTTAGAAATGGTGGGGTTTTACGTATTGTAAACCGTAAACTTCGTGTAAAAGCATTACCTAAAAATCTTCCAGATTTTATTGAAGCAGACATTACTGAAATGCGTATTGGTAACAAAATGTACATTACTGAAATCGAGCAAGATAAGTTTAAAATCATGCACGGCGAAAACACAGTAATCTGTCAAGTGAGAACTTCAAGAACGGTTATTGCTGACGAAGAAGAGGAAGAAGGAGAAGAGGGAGAAGATGGTGCAGAAGGAGAAGAAGCTACTTCAGAAGCTGCTCCAGCAGAAGCTCCAGCCGAAGAATAAATCTTCTATTTATAAGAATACACAAAAGCATCCTATTAAATGGGATGCTTTTTTTATTTTTACTGAAACGAATTGAAAAATGATTGAGTTTTTCAGAAAACTACTTGGTTTAAAAAAAGACGCCCATTATACTGAAGGTGATTCCATGAAAAAATTCTTGATAGCCGGATTGGGAAATATTGGCCCCAAATATGAAAATACACGTCATAACATTGGCTTTAAAATTGTAGATTTTTTAGCCCGAGAAAATGATCTTACTTGGGAAACAGCTAAGCTAGGAGAGGTTACAGTTCACAAAAAGAAAGGAAGAAGCTTTTTGCTACTTAAGCCAAGCACGTATATGAATCTTAGCGGAAAGGCCGTAAAATACTGGTTAGACAAAGAAAATATTCCTTTGGAAAATTTGTTGGTAGTTACCGATGACCTTAATTTACAATTCGGAACGCTTCGTGTAAAAACTAAAGGAAGTGACGGCGGACACAATGGATTAAAAGATATTCAAGATGTGTTACAAACTACTCAGTACAACCGATTTAGATTTGGAATTAGCGATGCGTTTTCAAAAGGGAGACAAGTAGATTATGTTTTGGGAGAATGGGATGATGAGGAAACAAAAAAACTTCCCGAAAGGCTTGAAATGGCAAGTCAAATTATTGAATCCTTTGGCCTTGCAGGAATAAAAGAAACCATGAATACCTTTAACGGAAAATAAATTGAAAGAACACAGTCCATCTTCTGCTTTTAAAAATGAAAAAGGCACCGTTGTCACTATTGGCACCTTTGATGGCGTCCACATTGGGCATCAAGCCATAATTAAGCGTGTGGCGGAAGCAGCTCGAAAAAATGATTTAGAGTCGGTTTTGCTTACTTTTTTTCCGCATCCAAGAATGGTGCTTCAAAAGGAAATCGACATAAAATTGCTTAATACACTTTCAGAAAAAAAAGAACATTTAGCACAATTAGGTTTGGACCATTTGGTCATTCATCCCTTTACACAGGAATTTTCTCGCCTCACAGCAGTTGAATATGTTCGTGATATTTTGGTGAATCAATTAAAGGTTAAAAAAGTGATTATTGGCTACGACCATCGTTTCGGGAGAAATCGTACCGCCACTATCGAAGATCTACGAGAATTTGGAAAAACCTATTCCTTTGCCGTCGAAGAAATTTCGGCGCAAGAACTTGACGAAGTTGCCATAAGTTCTACCAAAATTAGAAAAGCACTCGAGATGGGTGACATTGAAACTGCAAACAGCTTTTTGGGATATCGTTATACACTAAAGGGACATGTGGAAAGTGGCAAGCAAATTGGGAAAACTATGGGCTATCCCACTGCCAACCTTAAAGTGGAGGAATCTTATAAATTAATTCCAAAAAATGGAGTGTATCTAACACACGCTAAAATTGATGGAAAACCCTATTATGGACTTACCAGTATTGGCACCAACCCCACAGTAGGAGGAAAAAACACTACTATTGAGACCTTTTTTCTTGATTTTGATGCAGATTTGTACGGAAGTCAATTGACTTTGGAATTCATTACTCACATTAGAGATGAAGATACCTTTGAGTCCTTAACCCAACTTAAAGAAGCCATCCAAAAAGACGAAACTTTTGCTAGAATTTTTCTGAAGGAACATGAATGATTTTTTATTCAAAAGAATTGATAATACGGGACTATCGCTTTGGCGGATTGTCTTTGGCTTATTAATTTCTATTGAAGCCTTTGGCGCTATTGCCACGGGTTGGGTAAAACAAACACTGGTCGAGCCTCAATTTACTTTCAACTTTATTGGTTTCGATTTTTTACAACCTCTTCCTGGAAACGGAATGTATTTCTATTTCGTTCTCATGGGATGTTTTGGAATTATGGTAATGTTGGGTTACAAATACCGTTGGAGCATGGCAGCTTATGCACTTATGTGGACTTGCGTGTATTTAATGCAAAAAAGCTCGTATAATAATCACTATTATTTAATGATGTTGTTGTGCTGGATGATGGTCTTTTTTCCAGCCAACCGATACTTATCATTAGATGCCAAATGGATTCCCAACTTTAAAAAATACAGTATGCCGCGTTGGGTTTCGATGGTTTTTATTGCGCAAATTTGGATTGTTTTTACCTACGCATCTATTGCAAAAATGTATCCCCAATGGTTAGACGCCTCTGTACCTGCATTATTTATGAAAGGCAAAAAAAGCTATTGGTTAATAGGCGAATTGCTTCAGCAAGGATGGGTACATTATGGTATTGCTTATGTAGGGATTTTGTTCGATTTAATTATTATCCCACTGTTTCTTTGGAAACGAACAAGAGTATTGGCTTTTTGCCTTTCGTTGTTTTTTCATTTGTTTAATTCCTTTGTATTTCAAGTGGGAATTTTTCCGTATATGAGTATTGCTTTTGCACTCTTCTTTTTTACACCAGAAACACTTATTAAACGCTTTAGATTAAAACGTCCTGTTTTTAAAAGTGACGAGGTCATAATTCCGAAATATAAAACCCTTGGAATAACCATTTTCAGTATTTATTTTTTGTTTCAAATTGGGCTACCATTGCGTCATTGGTTCATTAAAGATGATGTCCTTTGGACTGAAGAAGGCCACCGATTAAGTTGGCGAATGATGCTAAGAAGTCGAAGCGGACAGCTTATTTATTGGGTAGAAAACAAAGAAACCGGGGAACGAAATAACTACCCCTACCTCCCCTTATTAAGCAGCGACCAAATTAAAAGTGTAAAGACGAAACCCGATTTTATTTGGCAAATGGCGCAGCGAATTAAAAATATGGAAGCCGAAAAAGGGAACGATGTAGCCGTGTATGTAACATGTAAAGTAAAAATTAATCAAGGGACCTACCATACCTTTATTGACCCAGAAGTAGATATATCCTCTCAAAAATGGAATCATTTTAAACATCACGATTGGATTTTACCTTCTCCTGAGGATTATGCTAAAAAATAATAGAGAATAGCAAAAATACCATTCTTTAAAGCCTCATTTTTCCCTAACTTTGCCCTCTTAAATTTCTTAGGAATATGTTACAAGTAAACAACATTCGTGAAAACAAAGATGCATACGTAAAAGCCCTTTCTAAAAGAGGGGTTGATGCAAACACCATTCTTGAAGAGGTATTGCAAGTAGACGAAACGCGTCGTAATACACAAGCACAGTTAGATGAGGTGCTTTCACAATCTAATACACTTTCTAAAGAAATTGGAATGTTGTTTCAAAAAGGAGAAGCACAAAAAGCTAACGAATTAAAAGAGCAGACCACCCAATTAAAAGAACAGTCTAAAACATTACAAGATCAACTAAATGAAGCTTCCGAAAAACTTCAACAATTGTTATTTACCATTCCAAATATTCCCAATGAATTAGTGCCTGCAGGCCAAGATGAAAACGATAACGAAGAGGTTTTTAAAGAAGGTGATATTCCAACCTTAGATAGTGAGGCTCTTCCGCATTGGGAATTAGCAAAAAAATACGATTTAATCGATTTTGAATTAGGTGTAAAAATCACTGGTGCTGGATTCCCAGTTTATAAAGGAAAAGGGGCTCGCTTACAACGTGCTTTAATTACCTATTTTCTCGATAAAAATACAGCAGCTGGTTATACCGAATATCAAGTGCCTCATTTGGTAAATGAAGCGTCAGGTTTTGGAACGGGACAATTACCCGACAAAGAAGGACAAATGTATCATGTGGGAATTGACGATTTATATTTAATTCCAACAGCCGAAGTCCCTGTTACGAATTTATTCCGTGATGAGTTATTGGCTCACAATCAGTTGCCCATTACATGCACAGGCTACACCCCGTGTTTTAGACGTGAAGCCGGAAGTTATGGAGCACACGTACGAGGGTTAAACCGTTTGCACCAATTTGATAAAGTAGAAATTGTTCGTATTGAGCATCCCGACAATAGTTATGCTGCCCTTGACGGGATGGTAGAGCATGTAAAAGATATCCTTCGTGATTTAAAACTACCATATCGAATTCTTCGTTTGTGTGGTGGCGATTTAGGGTTTACCTCAGCGCTCACCTACGATTTTGAAGTATTTTCAACGGCACAAGATAGATGGCTAGAGATATCTTCCGTATCTAATTTTGAAACCTTTCAAGCCAACCGATTAAAACTTCGTTTTAAGGATGTGGATGGTAAAAACAAACTAGCACACACCCTTAACGGAAGTGCTTTAGCCTTACCCCGTGTCTTAGCAGGTATTTTAGAAAATTATCAAACGCCCAATGGAATTAAAATTCCAGAAGTGTTGATTCCTTATTGTGGGTTTGATATGATTGATTAAACTTCAAAAAAGAAGTTTTGGCATTTTAACAATCAAGGCACAAACTTTGCTGTTTTAGTAAGTAAGCAAATCGTTATCTTTACGCCATGCGCTATCTTTTAATTGGCTTTCTTTTATTTTTAAGTTGTGGGCTATTTGCCCAAAACGACCTCTTGGCAAAAAACTACTTTGAGCAAGGCGAATACGAAAAAGCCTTAGTGCTTTACAAAAGACTAGTTCAACAAAATAAAGGAAACACCCGTTATTTGGTGGATTTGGTAAAAACACATCAACAATTAGAACAATATAGCGAAGCCGAAGAATTACTAAAAGAATATACTGAAGGAAAACGCATCATTCCTCAGTTTTTAATAGAATTAGGGTATAATTATGCGCTTCAAAACAAAGACAGTATTGCTCAAATCAATTATCAAAAAGCGATTGAATTTGTAAAAGAAAGTCCTCCCTACGCATATATCGTTGGGCAGGTTTTTTCAGATTACAATTTGCTTGATGAGGCTGTGACAGTCTATGAAACAGCCATGATGCAGGATGATAGCAGAAATTATTACGCACAATTAGCCCGTATTTATGGCGAACAAGGCGAACTTGAAAAGATGTTTGAGACCTATGTAGAACTCATTAAAATAAATCCAACCTACAATGGAACCATCAAACGCAACTTCAGTCTTTACATTACTGAAGACCCTACTAATGAAGCCAATATTTTACTAAGAAAAACACTTCTAAAAAAACTGCAGCAAGACCCCGATGTCCTATATAATGAACTATTGAGCTGGTTGTTTATTCAGCAAAAGGATTTCAAAAAGGCGTTTATCCAGGAAAAAGCAATCTATGCACGTAGAGAGGAAAATCTCTCAGGCTTATTGGATTTAGGTAAAATTACCATCGATGAAAAGAGCTACGAGGACGCCAAGGAAATTATCCATTTTATAATTGAAAAAGCGTACAATCCGCGTTTAAAATTAGAAGGATACCAACAGTTAATGTATGTTGAATTAGAATTGGCTCAAGAAAAGGACTACCCGAAAATTGACGCTCAATACAAGCAGTTACTTTCAGAATTTGGAGATGATCGAGATACGTATTTACTTCAAATAGATTACAACGACTTTTTAGCGTTTCGGTACGGAAAAAAAGAAGAGGCGATTCAAAATTTAAAAGCATTGTCTAAAAAGGGGCTTACTATTTATCAAGAAGCCCGAGTAAAACTGAAATTGGCAGATATCTTAGTTTATGACGAAAAGTTTAACGAAGCCTTAATCTATTATTCCCAAGTTCAAAACAAAGTACAAAATGATGTATTGGCACAGGAAGCTCGTTTTAAAGTGGCACGAACCAGTTATTTTAAGGGAGATTTTGAATGGGCGCAGGTGCAACTAGACGTATTAAAAAAATCGGCATCACAACTCATCGCAAACGATGCTATGCAACTTAGTTTAATGATTCAAGATAATTCTTTAGAAGACTCTACACAAACGGCTTTAAAGAAATTTGCTACTGCAGATTTGAGAGCCCTTCAGAATAAGAATGTGGAAGCCATTACTCTTTTGAAAGATATTTTAACCAACCATAAAGGCGAGGAAATTGAAGACGAAGCATTGCTTAAAATGGGTATGATTTATGAAAAATTAAACCAATTTGAAAATGCCGAAGCTCAATATTTAAAGTTAATCGAGCTATACAAAGAAGACATTCTTGCAGATGATGCCCATTTTAAACTCGCAAAACTTTACGAAACTTACCTAGGGCAACCTGAAAAGGCCAAAGAACTATACGAGCAAATTATCTTTAACTTTCAGGATAGTATTTACTTTGTGGAAGCCCGAAAAAGATACCGAATGCTTCGCGGCGATGAAATAAATTAATTTATGTATATCTACAACGTCACCATAAATATTGAAGAAACTGTTCACGACAAGTGGCTGCACTGGATGAAGGAAGAACATATTCCTGCCATGTTGGCGACTGGGAAATTTCATAAAGCGCTTATGACTCGGGTACAAGTGGAGGAAGAAATGGGAGGCATTACCTACTCTGTTCAATATCGCACCGATAGCAAAGAGACACTTGAAAAATATTATCAAGAAGACGCCGAAACCCTTCGTGCACAAAGCAAACCCTTTGAAGGAAAATTTATCGCTTTTAGAACCGAGTTGGAAGTAATTAGTGAACAATGATTAAAAAATATTATGAAAAAAATTATTTGCTCTGGTACTTTATAAAAATAGGGGTATTAGCATTTATTATAGGGTTAATTAGTCTTAAGTATTTCTTTGGGATGCTAATTTTATTTATAATATTAATATTTATTTATCACTATATTTTTGACAATCTATATCCTGAACAAATTTCTAAACCCTTATTTAAAAAATTATTTCTCCCATTGTTCAATCCTAAAATAAATGCATTTGTTATAGGATTTGATGAAAACCACTTGGTTTTTAAAAACTTTAAAATCAATTTTAAAAAAATCAAAACATTTCATCCATCCTTGGGTGGTAGTGAACCCTATATCCTTATTGATGATAATTCAAAATTTGATATAAAGTCATCTTGGTTAACTAAGGAAGATTCTCAAGAGGTTGAGAAAATTCTATTAAAAAAAATTAATGAAAGATAAGGTTAGAGCCAAAAAACATTTAGGGCAGCATTTTCTTCACGATGAGCATATCGCCGAAAAAATAGGCAACACGCTTACCCTTAAAAATTACGATAAGGTGCTCGAAATTGGCCCTGGAATGGGTGTTTTAACCAAATATTTAGTGGCAAAACCTATCGAATTAATTGCGATGGATTTAGACACAGAATCCATTCAATATTTAAAAGAAAACTATCCCCTTAAAAATTTGACCATTCTTGAAGCCGATTTTTTAAAGTTTGACATTTCATCCCTTTTTGAGGATTCTCAATTTGCAATTACTGGTAATTTCCCTTATAATATTTCATCCCAAATTGTTTTTAAAACCTTGGCATGGCGTCATTTAATTCCAGAATTTACAGGAATGTTCCAAAAAGAAGTAGCGCAACGAATTTGTGAAAAACAAGGAAATAAAACCTACGGAATACTTTCGGTTTTAGTACAAGCTTTTTACGATGCCGAATATTTATTTACTGTAAAACCTGGGGTTTTTAATCCGCCCCCAAAAGTGGATAGTGGGGTGCTTAGGTTAACCCGAAAAGAGAACTACCAGCTGCCTTGTGATGAAGGTTTATTTTTCAAAACTGTAAAAACGGCCTTTCAACAACGCCGTAAAACCTTAAGAAATAGCTTAAAAACATTCTCTCTCCCCGAAAAACTAAAAGAAGATGCTATCTTTGCGCAACGACCGGAACAACTTTCGGTTCAAGAATTTATAGCGCTCACTCAAAAACTTGAGAGTCATGGCATTTCTACTAACATCTGAATTTGTTGAGCACATCGAGCAACTCATTGCTCAAAAGGATGGTAATGCCTTAAAAGAACTATTCCTCGACTTTCACTTTGCAGATATTGCCGAAGTACTTGAAGAACTTGACAGTGATGATGCAACGTATCTAATTAAGTTACTGGAAAGCGAAATAACTTCCGAAGCATTAATGGAAGTAGATGAAGATGTTCGAGAAAAAATTCTTGATCGTCTTTCTCCAAAGGAAATTGCTCAGGAGCTCGCAGAAATGGATACCGATGATGCGGCAGATGTTATTGGAGAACTTGATGAGGATATTCAGCAAAAAGTAATTTCAAAAATTAAGGATGAAGAGCACGCAGCAGATATTGTTGAACTCCTTAAGTATGATGAAGATACCGCCGGAGGTCTTATGGCAAAAGAGCTTGTTCGTGTAAAAGAAACCTGGACCACTGCAGGATGTGTGAGAGAAATGCGTAGGCAAGCTAAAAATGTCACTCGGGTGCATTCTATTTATGTAGTTGATAAAGAAGATAAATTAAAAGGAAGACTTTCCTTAAAGGACCTATTAACAGCTCCTGAAAAAGCTAGAATTAGCGATGTCTATATTCCTAAAGTAGATTATGTAACCGTGCACACCGAAGGAGAAGAAGTGGCTCGTATTATGCAACGATACGATTTGGAAGCTATTCCTGTGGTAGATGATCATGGTGTCCTAGTAGGAAGAATTACCATTGACGATATTGTAGATTTTATAAAAGACGAAGCCGAAAAAGATTACCAAATGGCGGCAGGTATCTCTAGTGATGTAGAAGCCGATGATAGTATTTGGTTGCTAACAAGAGCAAGACTGCCATGGTTGGTCTTAGGACTTTTCGGGGGATTAGGAAGTGTATATATCATGAAAGGTTTTGATGAAGCTATAAGCAATTACGTAGAACTTTTCTTTTTTACCCCTTTAATTGCTGCGATGGCAGGAAATGTGGGTGTACAATCGAGTGCGATTATTGTTCAAGGTTTGGCAAATGACAATGTAAAAGGGAGCCTTTTTAAAAGATTGTTAAAAGAAGTTGGGCTGGCATTAATTAATGGAATTGCATTGGCTGTTTTGGTAATTGTATTTGGCTATATTGCTGGACTAGATCAACGAGTTGCTTTCACTATCGCTATTTCCATGTTATCGGTTATTATCGTTGCTGCACTAGTAGGCACCTTTGTGCCTATTATACTAAATAAAAAAGGCATAGATCCCGCTATTGCTACAGGGCCTTTCATTACGACAAGTAATGATATTTTTGGAATTTTTCTTTTCTTCTATTTGTCTAAAATAATTTTAGGTTTTTAAACACGCTGCTTCTTTATATAAATTAGCTTGAAAATTTGTACTTTGTTTCAGTAATTTACTTGCATGAAAACAATTAACGTTTCCCAAAAATTCAGCAAATTTTCAGAGCATTGGTCCCCACATCAAATTGCAGTGGTAGACGACATGCAGGTACTTCTAGCTAAGATAAAAGGTGACTTTGTTTGGCATAAACACGAGGAAGAAGACGAGTTGTTTTTTATTCAAAAAGGAACATTGGAAATGCACTTTAGAAACAAAGTTGAAATACTTAAAGCAGGTGAAATTATTGTAGTTCCCAAAGGTGTAGAACACTGTCCTAAAACACAAAACGGAGAAGAAGTGCACGTGCTCCTATTCGAAAAGCTTTCTACAAAACATACAGGAAATATGATAACTGAAAAAACAAAAACTTCCTATCCCAAAATCTAAAAATGAACATTCTTCACCTCGATAAAAATCACCCTTTACTTATTGAAGAACTCAAAAAAGCTGGGTTTAACAATGTTGATGATTACACCTCTTCAAAGACGGAAATCGAAAAGAGTATTCATAAATATGATGGTATTGTAATCCGTAGTCGTTTTAAAATTGATAACACATTCTTGGATGCCGCAAAAAATTTAAAATTTATTGCTCGTGTGGGTGCGGGATTAGAAAGTATTGATGAAGAATACGCTCAAAAAATGAAAGTAACGCTCATAGCCGCTCCCGAAGGCAACCGAAATGCCGTAGGGGAACACACTTTGGGAATGTTACTTTCACTATTTAATAATTTGAATAAAGCAGACCGAGAAGTCAAGAAGGGTGTTTGGAATCGTGAAGGAAATCGAGGAGTTGAATTGGACGGTAAAACGGTTGGGATTATTGGTTACGGAAATATGGGTAAAGCGTTCGCCAAAAAACTGAAGGGATTTGATTGTACCGTACTTTGTTATGATATTTTAGAAGATGTGGGCGATAAAAACGCTACTCAAGTAAGCCTTCAAACAATATTTGACATGGCAGATGTACTAAGCCTTCACACGCCTTGGACGCCTTTAACCGACAAGATGATAAACACCCATTTTATTTCAAAATTTCAAAAATCCTTTTGGTTTTTAAATACTGCACGCGGAAAAAGTGTGGTTACAGTAGACCTAGTTTCAGCATTAAAAAGCGGGAAAATTTTAGGTGCAGGATTGGATGTTTTGGAATATGAAAAACTTTCATTTGAGTCGTTATTTACTTCAGAAATGCCTGAAGCTTACAAAGAATTGATTCTTATGGACAATGTTATTTTAAGTCCACACATTGCAGGATGGACGGTGGAAAGCAAAGAAAAATTGGCGCAAACCATTGTCGAAAAGATACTGGAAGAATTTTCATAAATTTAGTGAGAGAAAAATAGGTCATGCAATACAAAGCCAATACTCCCGAAGAATACATCGCTCAAATTCCTGAAGAACGAAAAGAACCCATAAAAAAGCTTCAACAAGTAATTAAAGAGAATTTACCAAAAGGCTTTGAAGAGACCATTCAATACGGGATGATTGGGTATGTAGTCCCTCATTCCATATATCCAGATGGATATCATTGTACTCCAGACACCCCTTTACCATTTATGAGTATTGCTTCACAAAAAAACTTTATTGCAGTTTATAGTTCTGGTTTGTATGCAAAAAAAGAACTTATGGATTGGTTTGTAGGAGAATATCCTAAACATTGTAAACGAAAACTTGATATGGGGAAAAGCTGTATTCGATTTAAAAAGATAGAAGAGATTCCTTATGGATTAATTGGTGAATTAGCTTCGAAAATGAGTGTAAAAGAGTGGATTTCAATTTATGAAACTGCCATTAAAAAATAAATAATTATGAAAAAAAGAGTCACAGGAATTGGCGGATTATTTTTTAAAACTAAAGACCCTAATGCCACAAAGGAATGGTATAAAAAACATTTAGGTTTTCCAACAGATAATTGGGGTTGTACCTTTTGGTGGAAAGACAAAGAAGGCAAAGATTGCTCGACCCAATGGAGTCCCTTTCCCGAAGACACCAAATATTATGCGCCATCAAAAAAGGAGTTCATGTTTAACTACCGGGTAGAAAACTTGGTAGAATTACTTAAAGTTCTGAAAGAAGAAGGTGTTACCATTGTGGGGGAAATGGAGGAATACGATTATGGGAAATTTGGTTGGATTATGGATGATGACGGCAATAAAATTGAACTTTGGGAGCCAAAAGATGCCGCATTTCAATAAAAATAACCCTTATTAAAAACTAATGGAATTCTGGTATTCAGGGTTTTAAAAATTTTAGTACTTTTATTATTCAACTTTAACCAATTTAATCATGTCTGAAGAAAACAACGAAAACCTAGGCGACGAAATAAAAGATACTGCCAAAGAAATAAAAGACGAAGCAAAAAGTACTGCTAGCGAATTTAAAGAAGGCTGGAACGAAGCCACAAAAAGTGGTGAAAATAAAAAGTTGGTTGCCGGACTTTTAGGAATATTTTTAGGAGCTTTTGGAGTTCATAAATTTATTTTAGGATATCAAAAGGAAGGATTTATCCTATTAGGAGGAACACTATTAGGTATTGTAACTTCCTGTATTGTTATAGGAGTTTTCATCTATATGGCTACGGGAGTTATAGGACTAATTGAAGGCATTATCTATCTTACCAAAAGTGACGAAGAGTTTTACCAAACCTATCAAGCCAACAAAAAACCTTGGTTCTAAAATTGTAAAAAGCTTTCAAATAAACCTTGAAAGCTTTTTTATTTGTTCATATTATCGTAATATTGCATTATTAAAATTATAAAATCATGGGCGTTTCAAAAAGATATTTACATTCTATGCAAGTGAATCAGCTGGCAGATCTTGCAAAAGTACTTTCGCATCCTGCTAGAATTTCCATTTTAAATTATATTGGAGATTGTGAAGGTTGTTTGTGTAAAGACATTTCTGAAAAAATTAAGCTCTCTCAACCCACCACCTCCCAACACCTTCAAGTAATTAAAAAATCCGGATTATTAAAAAGTAAATTCAGTGGTAAAAGTCAATACTACACAATAAACAAAAACAAACTCACAGCATTAAAACTACTCTTTCAAGACTTTTTTGAAAGCACCGAACAAAAATGCTGCTAAATCCTTTACACTATGAAAACACAAGAATTTTTATCCCTTTTAGAAAGCCATAAAAACAAAGCATTGTTATTTGAATATGCTCCCGAAAAATTTGTAGGACCAAATTACCACATCACCGAAGTAAAGCACGTTAAGATAGATTCGGTTGACTGTGGTAGTGGGACGGATGCCTGGAATGAAACTATTGTTCAGCTTTGGGAAAGCCCTACTGAAAAAGGCAAAAGAGATTATATGTCTACTTTTAAAGCTTTGGGGATTCTAAAAAAAGTAGGGCAAATGAAGCCTTACGATATGAATGCAGAAATAAAATTTGAATACAGTAATGAGGTATTTCATACAGCGCAGCTATTCTTGAATGATTATACTATTTCAAATAATCAACTCATTTTAAATTTGGGGGTTCAACAAACCGATTGCAAGGCCAAAGAAACTTGCGGTGTCCCAGAACCCGCTATGGCAGAAACCGAAGGATGCTGCACACCAGACAGTGGCTGTTGTTAAAAATGGAATTCCTTCCATTACAAAAAGAACACTACCCTGCAGTATCAAAAATTTATTTTGAAGGGATAGAAACGGGCATTGCAACGTTTGAAACGGAAATTCCTTCTTGGGAAATTTTTAATGAAAAGTTTTTACCCGTTTGCCGATTTATTGCTAAAAAAAATGACCAAATTCTGGGGTGGTGTACTTTAAGTGCTATTTCAAAAAGAGAAGTGTACAAAGGTGTTGCCGAAACCACCATCTACATAGCCAAAGACGCTCGTGGAAAAGGTATTGGCAAAAAATTATTACAGCACTTGGTCTTTGAAAGTGAAAAGGCAGGATTTTGGACCCTTCAAGCACGTATTTTTCCGCAAAACATTGCGAGTATAGAACTACATAAAAATGCGGGGTTTAGAATTGTGGGCATAAAGGAAAAAATTGGACAACGATTAGGCGTTTGGCACGACAATGTAGAGTTGGAGCGACGAAGTAAAAAGGTACATTTCGTAAAAAACATTTAAGTACATTGCACTGATAATGGTTGCCAAAGCCAAATGGCACACAGGAATTTAAAAGAATTTGGAAAAGATAAGATTCAGGTTTTTAGTTCAGGAATTGAAACCAACTTACTTCAATACTGGAGCCGTATCCATTATGGCTAAAGTGGGTATTGATATTTCCAATTACAACTCTTTGTAAATAAAACCTCCTAATAGGTTATTTAAGTCATTTATTTTCATACTTTTATTACAACTAATCAACCAAATTATTTATTTCATGACTGATCTATTTTCTAAAAATAGAATCAAAAGTGAGTAACCTATTTTTTACCTACTTGCTAGAACGATAGTAGGACAAATTGATTCAATATTTTGGTTGATAAGGATATTTCGTGTTTAAACATATCTAATCCTTATCAAAATGAATCTAAAGCAATCTGTACTTTTTGGGCTTTTGATTACTGTAACGGCCCTTATAGCTTGGGAAATTTATTGGCGAAATCAAGGTTTTACCGCCACATTAGATGATAATGAAGCCCTTTGGGCTGTTCAAAGAGCAAAAGTTGAAAAGTTATCGAAAGAGGATGTTGTTTTGGTGGGATCATCGCGAGTTCATTTTGACATTCAACTGGACCAATGGGAAAAGAAAATGGATAGTAAACCCATTCAATTGGCTGCTGGTGGCTGCTCTCCTTTACCTGTATTTCATGATATTGTAAACAACTCAAATTTCAACGGAACTATTCTGGTTGGGGTTACTCCTGGATTATTTTTCTCCACCACGTTTCCAAAAGCACAGCCATGGGCTTGGCCACAGGCTAGGGTTGATTATTTTCATAATAGAACCTATGCCCAAGAATTAAATCACCTGTTTTCACTTCCCTTGCAAAACAGCTTCGCATTTTTAAGTGAAGTTGAAGGCGTAGATGGCATCAATTTAAAAGAGCTTCTGAAAAAAATTCACATTAATAACCGGGTGATAGATCCTATGCCTCCATTTCACACCTTTGAAGAGATTCGATTGGATAGAAATGTACGGATGCTTAAGCGCATGGAAACAGATACCGCCTTTGCCAATACGGTAAAAAAGGTTTGGAAGTTTTTTATGTCTGGAGAGGGTCCTCCTCCAGATAAGGAGGCTACTATGAATTTCTTTCTTGCCGATTTAGAGAAGTTTAAGGCCAGAGGTGGAAAAGTTATTTTATTACGTTGCCCATCAGACGGCTATTTAAGGGATTTTGAAAATACGGTAACCCCTAGAGCTACTTTTTGGGATGAATTGGTTCAAAAAGCAAATGTTCCTGCCTATCATTTTGAAGACTATACACAATTACAAAATTTAACCATTCCCGAATGGTCTCACCTTACCGCCAATGATGCCGATATTTTTACCAATGAGTTTCTTGACATTTTAATTAAAGATCAGGTATTCCTTAATTCTAAATCCAACTAATTATGTTATTCAACTCATTAAGTTTCATAGTTTTTTTGATTATTGTTTTAGCCCTTTATTATGCCCCTATCCTTACTTGGGTTTCTAAAAAAAGAATGCTCCTGTTATCGAGTTACATATTCTATGGATTATGGAATCCCCCATTGGTTATCTTACTATGGATATCGACCCTTGTGGATTGGATGGCAGGAAAAAAGTTGGCCATTGAAGAAAATAAACGAAAAAGGAAATTATGGTTATTACTAAGTATGTTTGTAAATCTTGGGTTTCTAGGATTTTTTAAATATGGAAACTTCTTGCTTGAAAATTTTACAGCTTTATTAAATGCTATAGGTATTGAATTCCAGGCTAGGCCTATGGACATTATTCTTCCTATGGGCATCTCGTTTTATACATTCCAAACCATGTCTTACACAATTGATATGTACCAAAAACGTACCGAACGAGCTAGGACGTTTTTAGATTTTGCGTTATATGTCACGTTTTTTCCGCAGTTAGTAGCAGGTCCTATTGTAAGAGCACAAGATTTGATTTCACAATTTTATGAAGAAAAGAAAGCAACCATAAATCAATTTCTTTGGGGTGTATTTTTATTAACGATAGGGCTCTTTCAAAAAGTAGTATTGGCAGATACATTACTTTCCAATACTGCAGACGATGTTTACGGAGCAGGAAAAGTCCTCCATAGTTTAGACGCCTGGACGGGCACCTTAGCCTTTTCAGGTCAAATCTTTTTTGATTTTGCAGGATATTCTACTTGTGCTATTGGAATTGCATTAATGCTTGGGATAATATTACCCGATAACTTTAGGTATCCCTATGCTTCCATTGGATTTTCAGATTTATGGCGTCGTTGGCACATTTCATTATCAACTTGGTTACGTGACTATTTATATATTCCATTAGGAGGAAATAAGCATGGGATTATAAGAATGTATGTTGCATTAATGGTAACCATGCTACTGGGAGGCTTATGGCATGGTGCTGCTTGGACATTTGTTGTTTGGGGAGCTTTACACGGGATTTATTTAGTTGTGGAACGCTTACTAAGAAGTAAAATTCATATTAAAATAAATGCTTTTAATGGTATTCTTCTGGCTTTCCTCACCTACACCCTTGTCAATTTTACTTGGGTGTTTTTTAGAGCTAGAGAATTTTCAACAGCAAAGAATATAATTGCATCTATGTTATTTATCAATGATGGAGGTGAGAAAATTGTTCCATCCTTCGATATCATTAAAGTTTTTGTGCTAATTTCCTTATTATTTATTTGCCATTGGATAATGCGAAATACTTCCATGAAAGATGTGTCTCTTAAAACCCCTGCTTGGTTATTAGGAGTGGTTTGGGGAATTATGCTGTTCCTCATTGCTATTTCACAAGGAAGTGGAGAACAATTTATCTACTTTCAATTTTAAAATAAGAATTAAGGCATAAAAACTTTAACTTTATAGAAACTAACTTTACCATTTTGGAAATTCTTATTAAAATACTCATAGGTTTTATTGCTTTTTTACACCTGTACTTTTTCTATTTCGAAACTTTTTCTTGGACCACAAAAGGCCCTAAAATCTTCAAAAGTTTCCCGAAAGACTTATTCCCCAAAACGAAATCCATGATGGCTAACCAAGGGTTTTATAATGGATTCTTAGCTGCGGGATTAATTTGGACCTTCTTCATTGAAAATCAAGCTTGGCAAAATAATGTGGCGCTTTTCTTTTTAAGTTGTGTTTCCGTTGCAGGGATTGTGGGATCAATTACCGTTTCGAAAAAAATCTTTTTTATCCAGGCATTACCCTCAATTATCTGTTTACTGTTTCTTTTAATTTAACCACCAATTAATTATTATACATTTTTAATAACCAACTTGTAATTGTGAATTTAAAAAGGTCATTTATCCTAGCTACCATATTCGGATTAATCTTAATTGTAGGGTGGGAATTATATTGGCGTTCACAAAACCGCACTCCCAACTTAGATGATAATAAAGCCTTATGGGCTCAACAATGGAGTAAATTTGAAACTTCTAATGAGAATAAGATTGTCTTTATAGGTTCTTCTCGAATCCTTTTTGATATACAAAGACCTATTTGGAAAAAATATACAAATACAGATGCGATAATGCTGGGGGTGCAAGGTGGCACGCCTTTACCAATATTGAAACAAGTTCTTGAAGACACTAATTACAAAGGGTTAATTGTTGTAGGGGTGGCTCCAGATTTATTTTTTTGGGCTTCTGAAATTGACGACTTTTCTTGGAAAAGATCAAAAGCATTACTTGATTATTCAAAGGATAGAACCTATGCTCAAAGAATAAATCAAAACCTTTCAATCCCTCTTCAAAAAAATCTCGCATTTTATCGTGACGGAAATGAAGAATGGAGTGATGATGTTGATTTGGCAACTCTTTTAAAAAATTTAAGGTCAGGAGAAAGAGCAGGTCCAATCCCTCCTCCCTTTTTCAATTTTGAAGACGTGCATCTAGATAGAAATGTTGAAATGAGTACAAAAGCTACCCAAGATTCTGTATTTGCAAACACTATTATTAAGGCTTGGGGGTTAGATGAATGGGAAAAAGAAATTGAGGATAGTGAAGAGTATAAAAAAATGCAGAAGGATATTGAAAATAAAAGAAATAAAGTCATTTCTTATTTTTCAAAGTATGCCGAAGAATATACAAGGAAGGGTGGGTCTATTGTCTTGGTGCGTTGCCCTTCTTCTGGAAAATATAGAGATTTAGAGCGTCGTGATTTTCCAAGAGAAGAATTTTGGGATTCATTGGTAAACAATACTAATTTACCGTCCATTCATTTTGAAGACTATCCCCAACTTATGGGATTAAAGATTCCCGAGTTATCTCATCTATCTAAAGAAGATGCCAATTTTTTTACATTAGAACTTATAAAGATTTTTAAACAGGAAGGAATACTAAGTAATAATACTCTCCAGTAACTATTCTTTTAATACAATCCGCAACGTACTTTTCCTTATGTTAAAATAAAATATGATTTTACACCTCTTATTTTCATATATTTAGAGGAACTAAACTAACCTCCATGATTAAATTCTTCCGCAGGATAAGGCAACGCCTTGTATCTGAAAATAAGGTTTCAAAATACATACTATATGCTATAGGAGAGATCATTCTTGTAGTGATTGGGATACTCATTGCGTTACAAATCAATAACGCCAACGAAGTAAGAAAAGAAAGAGCCAAGGAGATTCACTATTTAAAGAACATTAAAACCGACTTACAACTTAATATCGATAATATTGAAACATTTATTGAAACTCGAAATAAGCAAATTCTATCGGCAAGCACAGTTTTAGAATATTACGAAGGCAAACCTCTGGAAGACCTAAATGACTTAAGCAATAATCTTTTAAATGTGTATATCTGGAAAAAGTTTTACCAAATAAATAATACATTTCAAGAATTAACCAATTCGGGTAATCTGGCATTAATTTCAAACGATTCGATTAAAAACAGTCTTCTTAATTTGGATGCTATGTACAAAGAGTTAAAAGGTGAAGAAGAACATTATCGTTATGACACCGAATTACTCCTTTACGAACCTTCCTATAGGATTTTGGACCTTAACCCCATCACCAAAAAATTTACTTATGATGTGACGAAGGGACAGGCTGGTCAAGATGCTGAACTTTCCCGGGAAGATTTCGAAAAATTATTACAAGACTTAAATCATAAAAATGGTTTTGTGATGACAGTTTATGAATTCACTGTTATGAATAGCCAACTAGAAGCAATGAAAGAGAAATCTATTCAGCTTAAAAAATTAATCGATGAAGAAATTGCCAAATGATAAAATTCTTTCGAAAAATCCGACAAAGACTTCTTTCTGAAAATAAATTCAGCAAATATTTCATTTATGCCATTGGGGAAATTGTCCTCGTGGTCATTGGTATTTTAATTGCATTACAGATTAATAACTGGAATGAGGGAAACAAGCAAAGAGCAAAAGAGGTCGATTTGGTAAATGCGTTGATCTTGGACCTTGACTTAAAGTTGAACGAGAATATCAGCGATTTAGAGATAGGTGAACAGATTATCGAACGATGCAATAAGGTAAAATTTGATGTGCAGGCAGGAATGCTCGTGGACACCTCCAATGTCAAGGACATACTAGACGGACTTGCATCGGACGAGTGGTTTTATGTCACTAACACCCCTACTTACAATAGCATCGTCAACTCAGGACTATGGCAACGTCTTCCAGATAGTCTAGCGAGAACGGTACAATCAATCTATGATGGTAGAGCCGCAGCGTTAAGCCTCGGGTTTCAAAAGCACAACGAGTATGCAACCAACTGCAAACTCAATTATCTTGCGCCAAAAGGGCTTCTTAATTTAGATCAGAATGCGCTGTCACTTAGTAAAAAAATCTCTGAGGACGTGGAAGCTTTTCAGGTGCAATTGGATATCTATATGAACGGGGTGCAGAGAATGATTAGGTTGAATACGATATCAAAGAACAGGATTGAAGAGGTTATCCCTCATCTTTACAGCTATCGAAATAGACTCGCCAACAATAAAGTCCGACAATGATCAAATTCTTTCGAAAAATCCGACAAAGACTTCTTTCTGAAAATAAATTCAGTAAGTATTTGCTTTACGCCGTTGGTGAGATTATTCTTGTAGTAATAGGCATCTTAATTGCGCTTCAGATAAACAATAATAATGAAGCGAGAAAAGAAAAGGCCTTAGAAAAAGAACTTATCAATTTGTTGATTTCTGACCTAGAGGAAAAAAGAAAAGAGAATTTATCTGACTTCACAAACGCCAATAGCTTTATCAAAAGATTTGAGGAATCAATTGAAATGTGGGAAAATACAAAAAGAATCGACACTATAAACTTAAGAGACAATCTAAATATTCTGGGGCAGGATAATTATTTTCTAAATCAAAACTCCCCAATTTATTCAGGACTTTCATCGAGTAATTTTTGGAAACAGATACCAGATAGTTTAAACAAAAGAATCGATGATGTATATCGCATTAGACTTAAAAGAATAGGCATTGCATTCGACAAATCAAATGAGTATGGAACATTTACTCGATTGAATTTCCTAACACCTAATGATTTGTTAGACTTAGATAGACCTATTGATACTATTCTAAAAAACGTGGAGCCGGTGAAGGAGCAATATATTTTGAACAGCAAATTATTTGTTGTAGGAGCAAAACGCCTAAGGGGTAACGTAAGAACTTGTGGAAATGAAATTGAAAATTTGATACAAAGTTTACAATTGTATACTGAATCCAGATAGAAAATAAACAAAGTATAAATGCCGATCAATGATAAAATTCTTCCGAAAAATCCGACAAAAATTACTATCTGAAAACAAATTCAACAAGTATTTACTCTATGCTATGGGCGAGATTATCCTTGTGGTGATTGGGATTTTGATTGCTTTGCAAATAAACAATTGGAATGAATTAAAATCTGAAAGAGTTATTGAAAATACTTATATGAAGAATTTGCTGGAAGATTTGGAAGATGATCTAGTTATCTACGATAAATTTCAAGATAGCAATCAAGAGGTTTATATGTTGATAGATTCCATTATTCCAGGTTTAAAAAGTGAAAACAGAAAAAACAATGTAGGCAAACTAGCTTATTGGTCTAGAATGGTAACAATAAAATGGACGATTATACATCCTGTAAAAAGAACCTACGAACAGATGAAAAGTTCTGGACACCTTCGGCTGGTTAGTAATAATGAAGTGTCTAATAGTATTTCAAAATATTACAATTCACTTTCAGAATTTGATGGATATAATGAAGCAGGGATGCTGTGGGCTGCAGATTATGTTGAGTCTTTAGGAAAAATTTTCGATGCTGAAATTATGCTTAACATAATGCGAACTCGCCAAATGACAGAAGCAAATAAAAATGATTTGCTTACAGAAAATCCAATTGTTCTTAATCAATTAATGAATAGCTTGAACTATTTTAACGGTGCCCTTAGTCTTGCAGAAAATGTAAGTCTGGTAAAGGAAGAAGATGCAAAGAAGTTAATCGATTTAATTAAATCTAATTATAACTTGAATCAATGATAAAATTCTTCCGAAAAATCCGCCAAAAATTACTATCTGAAAACAAATTCAGCAAGTATTTTATTTATGCTGTTGGGGAAATTGTTCTTGTGGTCATTGGTATTTTAATTGCATTACAGATTAATAACTGGAATGAGCAAAGAAAAGAACGTGCGGTGGAAGTTAATTTCCTAAAAAACCTTCGCGCCGATTTGGTGAGTGAAATTGATAACAACACCCTCTTTGCAAACTATCGTTTTCAGAAAGCGAAAGCCAGTTCCGATTTAATAAATGGAGCTGAGCCTCAAACTATGGAAGATTTGGAGCGATATACCGACACCTACGAACGTGTTTTTATTTGGAACACTTTTGTTCCTAATAACAATACCTATAAGGAATTATTAAGTTCGGGAAACCTTAGTTTTATTAAAAACGATTCCATTAAAAATAGATTATTAGAATTAGACAAAACCTATGTAGCCATTGCTTCGGGTGAAAACCATATGAGAAGAGAATACGAAACGTATTTATACGACCCGCACGTTGAAAATGTGATGGCCCTTGGGTTTTTTGATATAAAGGAACCCGCTTTTGGGTTTCCAAAAAGACTCACTGCCAAAGATATTGACCCAGCTTTACATAAGAGACTCATTGAAGATGCCAAATGGCAACATCATAACGAGAAATTTAAAAATGGGCTTAGACTCTCCTTTATGAATAATGGTTACTTAGCAGGAATTCACAAAGATTTAGTTCAATACATCGAAAATTTAATTGCTTTAATTGATAAGGAAATTGCAAAAGAATAGAATACAATAACTAACTTTAAAAAAACCAACCCATTATGAAAAAACTAACTATTACTTCCCTTATTCTTGCTTTATTTTTTACCCTTTCAAGCTGTGAAGAAAAGGAAAAAGAAACAACCAAAGAAATTGAAAAAGAAGTCACTATTGAACCCGAAAAACCAGAATATTTTTTACTCCGCCCCGAGGTAGAAAAAGCCTACGGATATTCCCACGCTGTTAAAATTGGGAACAGTATTAAAGTTTCTGGCGCTGTAAGTATGGATGATGCAGGAAATCCAACCGCCGTGGGGGATTTAGCACAACAAATGAAGAATTGTTATGCAGATTTGGATAAAGTATTAAAACACTTTGGGTGCACTTTTGACGATGTGATAGTAGAAAACATTTTCACCACCAATATGCCTTTGTTCCTTGAAAATGCTGCATACCGCGGTGAGATTTACAAAAACCATTTTCCAACGGGCTCTTGGCTTGGGGTTAAAGAATTGGCCATCCCTGAATTTATGATTGAAATAGAATTAGAAGTTCATAAATCCAAATAATCACAAAACAATTCTAGCTCTCTTTCATAACAGTATAATCGAATGATTAAATTCTTTAGAAAAATTCGTCAAAAACTATTATCTGAAAATAAATTCAGCAAGTATTTTATGTATGCCCTTGGGGAAATCATCCTTGTGGTCATCGGTATTCTAATTGCCTTGCAAATTAATGGCTGGAACACCCATAGAGTTAATAAAAATAAAGAGCAAGAGTATTTGGTTGGACTGAAAAGTGATTTGGAAAATCAAATTAATGCCTTTAATGGAAGGATTAAAATATATGATGTAATAATAGATAAAGGTGAATCTATTGTAACAGACTTTGCAACGGCAGGTAAGTTAATTGAAATAGATAGCATCAATATAAAGTTAAGCTATATGATGTATGCGTTAAATTATCCAGACACGCAAACAACTTTTAATGAACTTATCGCAACAGGTCAAATTAATTTAATTCAAGAAAAATCACTTCGATCAAAGATAATTAGGTACTACCAAGACTCTGAGGATTCGAAATCCAATGTAAACTCAAATGTAGAATCCGTTTTTTACCAACATATATTTCCTATTATAAAATCTTCAATTATTGTTCATTTTGACAATTTTCAATTCAAAAGTGAAAAGGTCAATAAAGAACTTTTGAATGAAAAATTAATTACAACTTTTGAAACCAATTTAAGGGACCCTTTTAAAGAATTTGAGGTTATAAACGCGGTGAGTTTAAGGGTAATGGAGGCCAATACTAATAAAGGTCATATCCTGTTTGCAAAAGATCTTGCTCAAACTCTTTTAAGGGATATTGAAAGCGAATTAAGTAAATAAGCCATGATAAAATTCTTCCGAAAAATTCGTCAAAACTTAATTTCTCAAGGGAAAACGGCCAAGTACCTAAAATATGCCATTGGCGAGATAGCACTCGTTGTAATTGGTATTCTTATCGCATTACAAATTAACAATTGGAATGAGACAAGGAAAGAAAAAAAGGTCGAAACGGTTATCCTATCTATATTACTTGAAGATTTGAAATCCGCCAAATTTTTTTCTGAAGAATATATAGCAAGTGAACAATATTACTTAGACATTATTGAAACTGTTTTGCATAAAGATTCAATCAGGGTGGTTCTAGAAGACGATGTAAAAACCACCGAATATTTTAACAAGGCCTTTTGGGATTTCGAAATTCAGGTGCCTGTAATAAACACCTATTCAGATTTAAAAAATGCTGGAAAAATAGCGATCATCAAAAACAATGAAATTCGTGATAGACTTAGTGTTCTAGACGCAAACATTATTAATCTAGATAGACTTATTTTGGATAGAATGAATGTACACCAAATGAGAATTGATGAGATTTGTGTCATAGACGTTAATTTTCTTCAATTACTCAAATTTAAACTTCCCAATTACAATATTACTCTGGGACCCAAGAACGATTATATAGAAATTATGGACAAACCCAAAGTACGAAATTTAATGGGTATAAAGTCTGTACTTACCAATGAAGCTTTGGGATATAGAAAAAATTTACACAATGAAATTGATTCTATAATACACTTGATAGAATCTGAATTAACCGAGGACCATTCAATTTTAACAAATGATTAAATTCTTCCGAAAAATCCGCCAGAAACTAGTGTCTGAAAATAAATTCAGTAAGTATTTGTTGTATGCTATTGGTGAAATTGTACTTGTGGTGATTGGTATTCTCATTGCATTGCAGATTAACAATTGGAACGAAATGAGAAAGAACAATGAAATGGAGGCAAATTATATTTCTCGTCTTTTGGATGATTTAACTGAAGAAGAAAATTATTTACAATCTTATATTAATTATAACACGCAAGTAAGCAATTGTGCCAAAAAGGCTATACAATATTTTGAAAGTTATAATAATACCTCCCACAACCCCGAGGAAGGTTTAATAGACCTCTATCAAGCGAGTCAAATTAACGATGCAAGGGCGCCAAACTCAACCTATTTGGAATTAATTGCCTCCGGACAAATAAACTTGCTGCGAAGTGACAGTCTTAAACAATCCATAATCTCCTATTATGAACTTAAGTGGAATGAATCTGTTATTATTAATCTCCCCAACAGATATAGGGAAAACTTAAGAAGTACAATGCCACATGTAATACAGGACATGATAAGGACAAATTGCGGGGACATTTACATTGGTACAAGAAGAAGCATTTCGGTTACTTTACCAGAAAATTGTACTATAGGCCTTGCCCCAAAAAAAGCAGAATCAGTATTTAACAACTTATTGAATGATTCCCAATTGAAAAAAGACTTAGTATTTTTGATTGGAAATTTAGACTCCAAACTAGCATATGTTAATTACGTCCTATTACAACTTAATTCTGTAAAAGGCCAATTGGAAAATATGACAAAATGATACAATTCTTTCGCCGTATCCGCCAAAAACTACTTTCTGAAAATAAAATCAGCAAATATGTACTCTATGCCATTGGTGAGATTTTTTTAGTAGTTATAGGAATTTTAATTGCCTTACAAATAAATAATTGGAACGAAACACGAAAGGAACAGAATTTAGAGTTGGCACTGCTTCAAGAAATGCAAGAAAATTTGAAAGCGGATATTTTAGATATGGAAGATAATATTGGTTTCCACGAAAGGTCTATTGAGTCAGCAAATACTATTCTTTCTGCTTTCAAAAATAAAATCCCAGAAAATGATACCTTGTATAAACATTTTGGAAATATCACATTGGCACCTAAGTTTTTGGTGACCATGACGGCTTATAATAGTATAAATAGGGAAGGCATGAGACTCATTAAAAATGATTCCTTGAAAAATGCCATTGTTAGTCATTATCAGCGCAATTATGCCTATTTATTGAGCTGGAATGATTCTGAATGGGATATGTTATTTAATGACCAGCAAGATGTATTTCGAAAATACTTTAAGGAATATAATTATGTGGGAGAGGTCATTCCAGAAAATTATGAAGAACTGTCGAATAACTCCTATTATAGAAACTACTTAAATAACAGAATAGGCTTTAATAAAGCCTCTATTAGATATTACAAAGCATTTGGAATTAAAAATGCAAGATCACTCATAAAACTAATTGAAGAAGATCTCCAACATCGAAACTAAGAATTATGATAAAATTCCTTCGCCGTATCCGCCAAAAACTACTTTCTGAAAATAAAATCAGCAAATATGTACTCTATGCCATTGGCGAAATCATCCTTGTGGTGATTGGTATTCTCATTGCCTTGCAGATTAACAATTGGAATGAAAACCGAAAATCAAGAAACCAGGAAAGTTTGTATCTGCAACGATTACTCTCGGAAAATAAGGAAGACTTAGTAACTTTCGAAAATAATATTAAAGACCTAGAAAAAGGAATAGAAACTATTGAACAATTATCGTCTGCCTTAACCAAACCATCTTCTTCAGATTCTACTCTTGTAGCCGCTGCCAATGACTTTTTTGGGTACGGCAGTATCTACCCCATTTTTACTTCTTCCACCTCCACCTTCGACGATTTATCGAGTACAGGTAATTTAAAAGAGATTAGAAATACTAACCTTCGTGACCAATTGGTGAAACATTACGCTCGGCATAAACAAACGGCAGAACGCATACGGATTGGTACTGATTGGGGGTTGCCTATAGATGCTCCTTTTACCTATAACAACAGCATTATGAGGTTTGAACCAGTTTCAAAATTCCTTTTTGGGAATCAATCGAGTACTGAATTGGCGAATCACTTACGAGAAAAAAAGGATGAATATATAAATAACGCAGCCGTTCATTATTGGCTAAATATGGATGCTATAGCACAATTAGACATTCTGATAGAAGAAACAAATAAAATTGTTTTAATGATTGAAGATGAATTAAAAAAAGAATAAAACGATGATCAAATTCTTTCGAAAAATCCGTCAAAAACTCCTTTCTGAAAATAAATTCAGTAAATATTTGCTTTATGCCATTGGTGAGATCGTATTGGTTGTAATTGGGATATTGATAGCGCTTCAGATTAATAATTGGAACGAGAGCCGAAAGCAAGAAGTAGAACAAATTAAACTATTGCAAAATTTTAAAAACAGTATCGTAAGCGATATTGAAAGTTTTGATCATTACATCGAAGAGTACGGCACAATTCATAATTCGATAAATATTATTCAAAATCATCTAAATGACGACTTGCCTTTTAGTACGTCTTTAAATTTTCACTTTTTAAATTCTACTGCCTATTGGGCGCAAAGGATCGACCAAGGCGTTTTTTCAACATTGAGTTCCACAGACCTTAGTATTATCTCTAATGACAGTTTAAAGAAAGAGATTGTGTCCTACTACACATTTGCCAAAACCAATTTTGATATGAAAATGGCAAAGTACTCAAAGATCATCGACAATGCGAGTGAAAATCTTTTTAGCACTCGGTTTGATGGGCTTTGGAATACTACCGAAAGTGCAATGATCCCCCACGATTTCGAAGCTCTAAAAAAGGATAAGGAATACAAATATTTTATCAATAGCCTAAACCAACAAATTTTTTGGTTGGTGGAAGAGCCTTTAACCAATGCAGATAAAAAAGCAAAAAATCTGCTTCAATTAATAGATGAAGAATTAAACACTTTGGAAAAATAATATGATTAAATTCTTCCGAAAAATCCGCAAAAACGTACTTAAAGAAGGAAAAACTACCAAGTATGCAAAATATGCTATTGGGGAAATCATCCTCGTAGTCATAGGTATTTTGATTGCGCTCTCCATTAATAATTGGAATGAAAAGAGCATCGAAGAGTCGAATGAGTTAAAATATTATAAGAACATAAAGAGACAATTAATAGAAGATAAAAATGCAATTAATGTCAATATTGACTATAACACCCATTATTTAAAGGAATACCAGCAAGCCATAAACATAATTGAGGAAAATGACACAACCCTAGTAGATAGCTTAGTTAGAATTAGTGTAAATTTATTAGAGTTTTCAGACTTCCATCGCCAAAGTAATATTTATGAAACGATGGTGAATAGTGGCGAAATTAAGCTCCTAAAAAATCAACAAATTATTGAAGCGCTTCAACAATTAGAAGAGAAGTACATCTATATTAATAAATTGGAGGACACACATTCTCAAGCCGTAATTAAATTTGTGGTTCCAAGTATCATAAGCTCCATAAAAGTGCTCAATATGAGAGCTGAAAACATTGAAAAATTATATTCTTTCGAATTTCAAAATCTTTTTGCGCTCGTAGCCGATTTAATGACGGGAAAAAATGAAGCCTACGAGAATATTGTTTTTAGAATTAATAGCATTAACAAATTGCTAGATGATGAAATCGCACGAAAAAATTAGAATACAATTATGATTAAGTTCTTCCGAAACATCCGTAAAAATCTTCTTTCACAAGGAAAAACTGGCAAGTATGTAAAGTACGCTATTGGTGAAATCATCCTTGTGGTCATAGGTATTTTAATTGCACTACAGATTAATAATTTAAACGAACAACGCAAGCAACACAATCAGGAACAGGATTACCTCAGTGCTCTAAAAAGGGAATTTGAAAACAACCTTATAGAAGTAGATCGGGTCATCAAACTAAACGCTTCGCTGCTTAAAAATGCGCTGGAATTATCCACCTACACGGGTCCAGACACCCCCAATATTACTGAGGAAAAGTTTGCAAAATTGTACTTTGGCACTGTGAACGCTGAAGTTCAATATCGACCAGGCTCTGGGGTCACCAATGAAATTATAAACTCTGGAAAACTCAATATTTTTCAAAACAAAGAATTAAAAAACGCATTGGCCACATTGGACGGTTTACTTCTTAAAATTAGATTCCAAGAAAAGGATGAATTATCCTTAATGCGTTACGAATTAATGTTTATGGGTCACGACTATGTGAGTGTACGAAGAATGATTTATGATGCTTATGGAACACAGTTTGGGGTAGACCAGGGCCGATTTTTGGATAGTAATCTTCATCTTTTAAATGATAAAAGATTTGATAATCGCTTAACGGGCTTTATCTATACATCTGGCTATTTGGAAGGAAGGTATAAAAGCCTTAAAAAGCAAATTGAAGAAATTATAACCATCATTGACACCCAAATTAAAGATTAGAATGATAAATGTATTCTTAAAGATAGTTCTAACCGCATTCCTATTTCTGTTTTTTGGTTGTGAAAAGAAATCCTCTCTTCCAGACCCTTTAGAGGCAGGATGGAAAGGACAGGCAGTTTGCGAAGTTTTACAAGAAGACCACACCATACGAGTCTTAAAATGCACATTCGCCCCAGGAGTGGGTCACGAACGTCACGAACACGCACCGCATTTTGGATATACCCTTAAAGGAAGTACTTTTAAAATCACCGACGAAAAGGGAACGCGTGAAGTAATGGTCCCTACTGGATACGATTTTTACAAGGCAGAACCCTCAATCCACGAAGTACAAAATATTGGAGATAGCACCGCTGTATTTTTAATCGTGGAGCCTAAATAGAAACTTAAAATATTTTTCTTTTTTTGACTCTAACAGCTTCATTTTCAGTTATTAAAAATATTTCATTCTTTTTAATTTTTGAATCACTAATTTATTACATTTGCGCGCTTGAAACAGAGCAAGACCCCTCTGTTCAAACTAAATAACAAAAAAATAATTTTTAAAATGAAAAAAATAATTTTAGCCCTTACTTCTGTAGCTGTTTTAGCTATCTCATGTGACAACAAGTCTAAAGAATTGGATGAAAAATTCACAAAATTAATGAGCCAAACCGACAGCTTACAAACTGTTTCATCTGAGTTTCAAACTACTCATGACAAAATCGTGACAATGCACAATTCCATGAAAGAAAAGATGAATACCATGAACCCTATAGACTCTACTTTAATGGCAACTATGGCAGAACATGAAGTAGTTTTCGCTAGTCAAACTGCGGTTTTGGAGGGACAAAAGAAAATGATAGCTGGTTATAGCGAGGTTGCATCTAAATTTGCTGCCCTAACAGCAGAGGAGAAAGAAGCACAAATCAATGCCATAATTGAGAACAATGCCAAAATGATTCAGGAAAATGAAAACCTAAAAAGTGGCTACGAAAAAATGATGATGATGCACCAGGAATTAATGGCAAAGTTGAACGACACTACTGTGGTTAATACAAACGAAAAAAAATAATTAAAGTAAGTAGGCTTTAAAAAAAATTAACCCAGGCTAGCCCTGGGTTTTTTATTTGTATTTTTACTAAGCCGAAAAATTGAATATAGATTTACAAAATGTTGGAGGTTACATGACCATTTTTTAATTATTGAACCTAAATAATGGAATATCAACTTGATCAAGCCATAGAAATTTTAGAACGCACCCCAAAAGTGATGAAAAATCTTCTTTTGGGTCTTTCAGAAGATTGGACCCATAGGAACGAAGGTAAGGATACTTGGAGTCCTTACGATGTAATAGGTCATCTAGTTCACGGTGAAAAAACCGATTGGATGCCACGTTTGGAAATTGTGTTGAGTGATTCAGAAATTCAAACATTTACACCGTATGACCGATTTGCCCAGTTCGAAATGAGTAAAGGAAAATCTTTGGAAGAATTATTAAGAGAATTTGAAACCCTTCGGAACGAAAATCTCAACACACTGCGCTCCAAAAATCTTTCAGAAAAAGATTTAACCCGAACAGCAATTCATCCTTCCTTAGGAACCATTACGTTAAAAAACATGTTAGCAGCTTGGGTCGTGCATGATTTAGGACATATCGCCCAAGTAAGCCGTGTCTTGGCAAAACAGTACAAGGACGAGATTGGTCCTTGGACCCAATATTTAACCATTGTTAAATTCACTCCTAAAGAATGAAACTACCAAAAAATATGGGGAAATTTGATAGAGCGATAAGATTTATCTTAGCCATAGTTGCTGTCACACTCTATTTTACTGGAATTATAGATGGTTTCTGGGGAATACTCCTACTCCTTTTCGCTATTGCCACTACCTTTACGGGTATTAGTGGTTTTTGTCCGTTATATCCTATTTTTGGGTGGAATACCTGTAGAATCAAAAAATAAGATTCGGGGACCTAGTTGGTTTGGCGAGTTAAGGCACCTTTGAAGCCTCAATGGACCTTCGATACCTAGAAGGTGACATACCCGTTTTTTGTTTAAATACTCTATTAAAACTGGCTTTGGATTGAAAGCCACTATCAAATGCAATTCCAAGAAGGGTATACTTTTCGTTATCACCTCCTTCCAGTCGCTTTTTTACTTCGGCTACTCGATATTCATTAATAAAATTGTAAAAATTTACATGTAAATGCTGATTTAAAAGTTCAGACAATTTCTTTTCCGATATCTCCAATTCTTTGGCAAGGTCTAATAAACTTAGCGAATCATTGAGATAAATCTTATCCCGTTCCAATAAGGTATATAACTTTTCTTTTAATTGACTTATTTCGGTATCTGAAAGTGTGTCCAATTGTCGAATTGACTTTTGCAATTTTAAGTGCTCTGCCCTTTCTGAATCATGGTTAGGAGGATTGGGGTGAATTTCAGAAAATAAAAACTCTGGTAGTAAAATATTGGCCTGAAACATTCCCTTATAGCCCAAAAAGGAATAAAATCCAACAAATAAAAAGGCAATTACAGTTCCTATATTCCAGGTAATTATGGGAAAAATTAATTCGTAGATTGAAAATATGGTATCGAGTATTATTATAGCCATTAACCCTAGAATCAAATATTCGGCCCACTCAAGGTTATCTTTGGTTCTATAGGAATAACTTTCCTTATACACTTTATTGATTCGCTTTACTAATCGAAACGAGAAATAAGCATATATCATAAAATAAATGTTTTCCACAATGTTTATATAGTCGGCCACCAGAAGGTATTTCTCGTGATAAGATCTAAAGGCGCTTGCTCCCAGACTTAGCGCCACTGGCAAGGATACAAAAGCCCAAAAAACATAAAAGGGAATCAAGTGTAAAAAAAGCGAATTCAAAATCTTTTGCTTTTGTTGGACCAAAGATCTTATATAGAAAAAAAGGATAGGTCCCAATAAAAATCCAGCTCCATTGCCAAACAAGATTGCAAGTGCCCCTACAATTCGTAATCTATGCAAATAGCCATAGTAATACAGCAAAAAAAATAGAGCGCTAACAAAAAAAACAACCAGAAGTTGTTTGGAAAACTGGGGTTTACTTTTCAAAATAAACACAATAAAAAGGCTTAGGATTGCCATCCCGCCTATTAAAACAAAATCTACAAACATGCTCCACTTTTCCATACTGAAAAATAGAACATTATTTGTAGATTTACAATAAGGAATTACCGAATGATCCCCCTATTCTTTTATCAACTTTATTGAATTATTTGTTCCTATTTTTATAAAGTAAATTCCACTTTTAAGGTCTTCAATATCAATACTCTTATCACTTGAAAGAAATCCTGTTTTAAGTTGCTGCCCAATGATATTAAAAATTGAAAAGTCCATACCTACAATATTCTCATTGGATAGGATAAAAACAACACTTTTTGCAGGGTTTGGGTAAAATGCTAGATTCCCTTTATTAAATATTGGGGTACCTAAAATTCCCGATGAAACCTTAATTAAATAATTGTCTCTTAAATCTTCTGCAACAATTAGTTCAGAATTTCCTGGCTCTGGATTTATATCTATCTCCAATTGAAAATGAGCTGAAAGGTAAATATTGTCTGCTCCATCAACACCTATTCTATGAGTATCTATAAAGTCTGCACCACCAAATTGAAATGCAGATTCAAAATTTCCATCATTGGACAGTTTTAACAGAAACGCGTCCATTGCATTGGCAGATTCTTTGGTTAAAAAATATTCAACGGTTGGGGATGGGTCAAAATCTACAGTTCCATCAAAGTATCCTGTTGAAAATAAATTTCCGTTCGAATCTAAAGCTAGGTCAAAAGAAAAAAACGGGCTTTCTCCTCCCATTTGACGAACCCATAATACATTTCCCGATGGATCAATTTTCATGATATATCCATTATAGGATACATCTGCAGTAAACACAAAATCTGAATTACCTGAAGTTGGATTAAAGTCTACTATTCCACTAAAATAACCGCTCAAATAAGAGTTGCCATGGACATCAGCGGTTATAGAATTACTAATAGTTTCCCCCCCATCGGTATAAAAAACTTGTAATAACTCTCCAGCATTTGAAAGATGAATTAAGAACCCCGAAAACTGACCAGAAGAAGTAACCCAATACTCCTCCAAATCACGAGGGTCTAAATCTGCTGTTCCTGCAAAAGAACCCGTAATAAAAAGATCGTCTTGGACTCCCATTTTCATATCTAATCCTAAATCTAAATCAGATCCTCCAAATTGATTTGCGCCTATAAAATCCCCGTTTTCATCCAACTGAAGGATAAACACATCGGCAGAGCCATTTGAAATTAAGGTATGGTCCCCCACTCCTGGGTCAAAATCTGCTGGGTCATAAAAATATCCTAAAACAACTACTTTCCCTGTCGAGTCAATTGCAATGGATGTAGATTCTTCATATCCTACCCCGCCAATACTTTTTGCCCATTCAAACCCCCCAGATTTATTTAATTTTAAAATAAAAATATCTAATCCCCCTGCAGATGTTAAAAAGAATTCGCCAATTCCTGGGTCAAAATCAACGATTCCCTCATACACCCCAGTTACATAAATATTTCCGAGATGATCGGTTGTAATTCCAACTGCATATTCGAAAAATTCTCCGCCAATATTTAACGCCCATAATAAATTTCCTTGTGAGTCATTTTTTTGAACAAAGACATCAAAAAATCCATTGGATGTTAATAAATATTCAACTTCTGGGTCGATGTCAAAGTCTGCAATATCACTGAAATATCCTGTAGTGTAAGAATTTCCATCATGATCTACATGCATGGCGCGTACCACATCTTCCCCAATACCACCAAAACGACCTCCCCATTCAAAACTTTGAGCGATCCCCAATCCAGAAACTAAGAAAACACTCAAAAAATTAATGTAATTAATAAACTTCATAGCTAATTTGTTTTATTTAAATAATACTAATCTATGCCTATGCATAATTTTAGGTGCAAAAAAAATAAAACGGTTTGGTTTAGATGTCTTATTGGAAGCAATGAGACCTTTTTATCAGTAGAAATAACAGGAGGTTTGTAACATAGAGGTTTTTAATTATTCCTCTTCTTCATTTTTAGAAAGATATTTACGTTCCAGCTCTGCCTGAAATTCTTCCATAACAGGCTTAACGGTGCTTTCTGGCAAGTCTGCTATACGAATGTACATTAAGCCGTCCACGGCATTATTGAAAAGCGGATCCACATTAAACGCTACCACTTTTGCATTTTGCTTAATATACTTTTTAATAAGTACGGGAAGGCGAAGACTCCCTGGTTCTACCTCATCAATAAGTTTGTCGAACTTGTTTAAATCGGCTTCAGTTTCGTCGAAAATAAAGTCTTTATCGGCGTCTTTCAGTTTTACTTTAAATTCCTTTTTAGGATTGATGTATTGTGCTATATAAGGGTCGTAATAATTCGATTTCATAAATTCAATCATCAAACTCTTACTAAATTCAGAAAACTTATTGCTTATACTTACCCCGCCAATTAAAAATTTGTGCTCAGGATAACGTAAGGTGGTATGCACAATGCCTTTCCAAAGTAAAAACAATGGCATGGGACGTTGTTGGTATTCTTTAATGATAAAAGCTCGTCCCATCTCAATGGATTTGCTCATCATATCATACAACTCGGGTTCAAAACGAAATAAATCCTGAAGGTAAAACCCATCTATTCCATATTGTGCAAATATCTTTGACCCTAACCCCATTCTATAGGCTCCTGCAATTTGATTGGTCTCATTATCCCATAAAAACATATGGTGGTAATACGAGTCAAATTTGTCTAAATCTGTCGCTTGATTGGTCCCTTCTCCTACCTCACGAAAAGTAATCTCCCGTAGTCTTCCAATTTCCTGAAGGATATTAGGAATTAACTGTGCCTGCGCTAAAAAGACCTCATAATTTTTACTAACCAATAGGCGCTTATCAGCCAATCGCAGGGTGTCCACTTCCTCTTTCATCGCCTCCATAGGAATAGGTCCTGCAATTTTTTTGGGAGGCTTAGGTATCTTTAGTGTTTTTGGGATATTTTCTAGAAGTGTTTTTTTCTGGAAAGGATTCGCCAGCACATAGGTTTTTTTACGAAGAAACTCCGTAAAAGCCTCCAAGGATTCGTGTTCCTTTTGGTCTGCAATGGATATAGGGTTTCCAATTCTTACTTTAATAACACGCTCCTTTTGTGTTAACAGTTCTGAAGGAAGTTTTGCGGTTCGCAAGGTGTCATTCAGTTTTGCTAATCGATAAAAAAGTTTGCTGTTTTTAGCGTGAAAATAGATAGGTACTACGGGAACTTCTGCCTTTTTCACCAACTTCATTGCTGCAACTTCCCAAGGTTTATCTACTAATAATTTGCCATCACGATACGTAGAAACTTCCCCAGCAGGAAAAATACCTAACGAATTCCCTTCTTTAAGATGTTGCAATGCATTTTTAAAACCCGAAAAACTACTTTTCACATCTTTATGACTTTCAAAAGGGTTTACAGGCATGACATAGGGCTTCAATGGCTCTATTCTGTGTAATAAAAAGTTGGCGATTATTTTAAAATCTGGACGATTTTCAACTAATAATTTCAACAATAGAATTCCGTCAATTCCACCTAATGGATGGTTAGAAATGGTAATAAAAGGACCCACTTTAGGGATTCGCTTTAGGTCTTCTTCAGGAATTTCGAAACGAATCTCAAATTCATCTAAAAGGGCATTAATAAATTCGAGGTCGTTAAGGTGTTTATTGCGATCATAAATCTTGTTCATGGTCGAAATCTTTAAAACCTTCATGAGCAACCACCCAAGCGACGTGCCTATAAAACCGAATTTATCGACCTTTATGGCAGTGGCAACTTCTTTAGCATTTACTAATCCCATGAAACCTTTGTGTTGTGTTAATACGCCTAAACAAATATAGCGAAACGCCCTAACTTACTCGCTACTCCATTGTAACCAATTGAACCGTTTCCCCAGCTTCTTGCTTTAAAAGTACTTTTTTTCCTTGTGTTAATGAAACTATTTCTTGGGGTTTACTGTGGCGAACCGTATAAAGGGTCACATCTTTGTGGCAAGTGACTTTAAATTTTTCCATCAATTTTGGAAGCAAACTTTCTAGAGAATTATATTTATTATCAATACATACTGAAAAGCTAATAGCAGAATTTTGAATTAATTCCACCTTCATTTTATAACTGTGAAGTAAGTTAAATACTTCACTTATATTGTCTTCCATCATAAAACTGAAATCCAGGGAGGACAATGAAATCAACACCTGATTTTTCTTCAGAATAAAACAAGAAACCATAGGATCTAACAACACCCCTTTCCCAACGCATGTGCCAGGTGCCTCAGGCTTTACAAAAGATTTTACAAATAATGGAATCTCCTTTCGCTGCAACGGTTGTAATGTCTTTGGGTGAATGACCGAAGCTCCATAAAAAGCCAATTCTATCGCCTCTCGATACGAAATATGATGTAATAATTGTGTGCTTGAAAAATGACGCGGATCGGCATTTAATACTCCGGGCACATCTTTCCAGATGGTGACACTTTGGGCATTTAAACAATATCCAAAAATGGCTGCAGTATAGTCACTCCCCTCTCGGCCTAAGGTCGTCGTAAAATTATGTGTGTCTTCGGCTCCTAAAAATCCTTGGGTAATGGTGACTCCTTTTTTTGAAGTATTCTCCAGAATTAATTCCTGAGTCTGGTTCCAATCTACTCGGGCGTCGCGATAATAATTATCGGTTTTAATGCATTGGCGAACATCTAGCCATTCATTTTTAAGTCCGTTTTCATTTAAATATTCCGAAACTATGGTTGTGGAAACTAACTCTCCGTAACTCACAATTTGGTCATAGACAAAAGCGTGGTTTTTAGATTTGTTATTTTCAATAAACGATCTCATTCCTTCAAACCACTTGGAAATTTTTCGATAAATACCGTGAGAGATGTTGGGGAATAATTCCTTTAAAATTTGCAGGTGATAATTATATACTTCACTAATACTCGCCTCTGTTTCTGATGTGTTATTGGCAAAATAATGCTTCACTATTTCTTCTAAAGCATTGGTCATTTTCCCCATGGCAGAAACCACTACTACCAAATCTTTTTCGGCAGTAAACTCCAACACTTCTTTTACATTTTTAACCCCTTCGGCATCTTTTACCGAAGCACCTCCAAACTTAAATACCTTCATTCTTCTAAAAAATTATTCAAAGCTACTCTATTAAACTCTACCAATCGCCAGTCGTTAAGAACCTCGGCTCCCGTTTTTTCATAAAACCGAATGGCATCGGTATTCCAATCAAGTACAACCCAATTAACACGTTTTACATTTTCTTCTTTAGCAAACTCCATCACCCGTTTGTAAAGCATCATTCCAATTCCTTTTCCTCGTTCTTGATGTCTTACAATTAAATCTTCTAAATGTATGGTTTTACCTTTCCAGGTGGAAAACCGAAAATACACCAATGCCATTCCTAAAATTTTTCCATCATTGTCAACAACAAAGCAAGTAAATTGAGGGTTTTCACTAAAGCCTGCTTGTTGTAATTCTTCTAACGTAACTTCAACTACAGTTTCAGGTTCCTTTTCAAAAACAGCCAATTCTTTGATTAGCTCCAACACTTGGGGCATATCTTCTTTCCTTGCTTTACGAACAATCATGTTACACTCGTTTTGCTTCACAAATATCGCTTCTATTTCTTAAAAATACCGATATTTGCACCAAAGTTACAACCTTCCAGCATGACACCACAAAAAAATAAAACGCTAGGCGAATTTATTATTGAGAATCAGAGTGAATTTCGATATTCTTCTGGAGAGCTTTCCAGGTTAATTAATTCCATTCGTTTGGCCGCCAAAGTTGTAAATCACGAGGTAAATAAAGCGGGGCTTGTGGATATCTTAGGAACGGCAGGCGACACCAATATACAGGGGGAAGACCAACAAAAATTGGATGTTTTTGCCAACAATGCATTTATAAAAACCCTAACCAATCGTGAGATTGTGTGCGGTATTGCAAGTGAAGAAGAAGACGATTTTATTACCATTAAAGGAAGAAGTGGTAACAACGACAATAAATATGTAGTGTTAATTGATCCACTGGATGGGTCTTCCAATATTGATGTGAATGTTTCGGTAGGTACCATTTTTTCCATTTATAGACGCATTACCCCCGAAGGAACCCCAGTAACTTTAGAAGATTTTCTTCAGCCTGGAAATAAGCAAGTTGCAGCTGGGTATATTATTTATGGTACGTCCACCATGATAGTATATACTACAGGGCATGGCGTAAACGGTTTTACGCTTAACCCAGCTATTGGAACTTATTATCTATCGCACCCTAATATGCAATTTCCAGTAGATGGTAATATTTATTCGGTTAATGAAGGTAACTATGTACATTTTCCACAAGGGGTAAAAGACTATATCAAATATTGTCAAAAAGAAGAAGATAACCGCCCTTATACTTCAAGGTATATTGGTTCGCTGGTATCTGATTTTCACAGAAATATGATTAAAGGCGGAATTTATATTTATCCCAATACAGCAAAAGATCCTAACGGAAAGCTTCGGTTGCTTTATGAATGCAACCCAATGGCATTTATAGCAGAGCAGGCAGGTGGAAAAGCAAGTAATGGATTTAATCGTATTATGGACATTCAGCCTACCGAACTACACCAAAGAACCCCTTTCTTTTGCGGGAGCAAAAATATGGTCGAAAAGGCCGAAAATTTCATGCAACTTACGTAAAACCCTCTTATTATATCTTTTTTTCGTTAATTTGGTGAAGTAAAACCTAAACACTATGGCAAAAAAAACTTCACCAGAGAAAGAAAATCCTGCAATGGATTCTTCTTCAAAAATCGAAGCCATCAAGAATTTAATTTTTGGGGAGAATATTCAACAATACGATAGTGAGTTTGAAACACTTAAAAACGAAATTGATAAAAAGAAGGCCCTTCTTGAAAATTACATTGATGAAGTTCGTAACGAATTAATGCAATCTATCGATTCCTTAAGCACCGATGTGAACATCAGAATTACAGACCTAGAAGATAGTCTGCAGGCAAAAACGGAAGCCCTTACTGAAGAAAAAGTAGACCGCAAAGAACTTGGAAAACTACTTATCTCCCTAGGAGAAAAGATTAGCTCGTAATTCTTTTTAAATAATAAGCGTGGTAAAACAAGAAGATAAATTACAACTTCTTAGAGAAATCCTGTTGATAGAAG
Organism: Flavobacteriaceae bacterium; assembly: GCA_002694465.1. Taxonomy (GTDB): domain Bacteria; phylum Bacteroidota; class Bacteroidia; order Flavobacteriales; family Flavobacteriaceae; genus Halomarinibacterium. The sequence goes on from NZMG01000026.1 coordinate 62,282, forward strand.
ACAGGGAAATTGCCCATGCTATCAATGAACGCCTTGAAACTATTACCAAGACCCTTGAAGAAAAACAAAAACTTTCTGAAAAAGTAGATCCTATTATTGACGAAAAACTAACCGAATTTGTAAAAGAAATTCCTCAAACCCTAGGTCCTACCATCACAAAAACCTTGAAAGAAGAAATTGCCAATTCCAAAGACGAAGTTGTAGAAGCTTTATACCCCATTATGGGTAAAATGATAAAGCGTTACATACAAAATGAAATCAAAGTACTTTCTGAAAATATTAACAAAAAGGTAAATAGCGCCTTTTCTCTTGCTGGATTAAAACGAAAGTTTCGTGCCAAATTTAGTGGCGTTAAAGAAAGTGACTTAATCCTAAGCGAAGCCAATGAAGCATTGGTAAATGAGGTTCTAGTTATACAAAAAGGATCTGGATTACTTCTGGGTAATTTTAGCAATACAGAAACATTGGATAAAGATATGGTTTCGGGGATGCTTACAGCAATTAAAAGCTTTGTCGAAGATGCCTTTTCGGGAGGTAATCAGAATCTGGAAGCAATTGAATATGAGCTGTACACACTACATATTCAAAATTTTTTCAGCTATTATATTGCGGTTGTCGTATCTGGAAATTACACCCGTTCTTTTGAGAGTAAAATTGAAAATAGGCTTTTAAAACTTTCTGAACAGCTTTCCCCCAAGATTTCAAAACTATCCAAACCGGAGATTGATATCATATTAAAATCTTTTTTTGAAGCGTAATATTCAAAGAAAAGAACTCCCCAATTAAAAAGATAAATTTCCTTCGGTTTTTATATCTTTAGTAGAACCAAACTTGTGTGTATGGAAAAAAATTCTTTTTCGAATAAAATTCAACTAATTCAAATTAACAAGTTTGGAGAAATTTTAAGAACAGATAATGTCCTTATTGAATTAAAAATAGGAGAAAATATCTTCTTGCTTCATCCTTTTTTTGAATGTTTAAAAGACATTGTAAATGACGATTTCAATGGCCCAAAAAATATAGCATTCCCTTGCATTGCAATGGAAATAAACGAAGAAAAATTTATTTGTGATATTACTATAAAAAATGAACGAGATCTTTTTGTGATTTTACTCTTTAATTTCTCTAAGCACTACCAAGAAGTTCATAAAGAAACTCAAGAAAAAAATAGGGCTATGTTAAAAGAACAGTCTTATAATTTTGAAAATCGAATGAAAAAGAAAAAGGATTAATCTCCTAGCTTTGATTTACACATTAAGTATTCGTAATTTTGACAAAATTTGATTATGAACATCGCAAAAAAAGTTGTCTTACTCGGTCATTTTGGAGTTGGTAAAACCAGTTTAGTACGTAGGTTTGTGGACATGGCCTTTAGCGAAGAATATCTTGTTACTATGGGTGTTCATATTAAAAAGAAAACAATTACCATTAATGGGGAGGATATTTCATTAATTATTTGGGATATCGAAGGTAAAAATAATATTGAAGAAGCTCGAAAATCTTATCTTTTAGGAAGTCATGCTTTTGTATATGTATTTGATGTTTCTAGACCCGAAACCTATGAAAATATAGAAAGTGAAATAGACTATATTAAAGAACATTTCAATAGTATCCCGTATTGCATTGTTGGGAATAAAGCCGATTTATTTACAAAAGATTTTTCTGAAAGTTTCTTTGACAAAGAAGTGTTTAAAAATAGTTATTTCACGAGTGCAAAAACAGGCGACAATGTCGAAACCATGTTTGCCGAGATAGCACAAAAGACCCTCTCATAATGGCATATGGAAATTTAAAAAAGCAGCTTTTTGAGAGCCGAGTTCAAGAAATTGAAATCTCTCAAAAAGGGGAAGTGATTTTTAGTGATAATGCTATTTTTAATATTCCAGAAACGTCTAATATTTCTAATTTTCATCTCTTTTTTGAACTTTTCCCAGAGATTTTAACGTCCATTAATGAAAATATCCAATTTCCTTGTATCAATATTGAAATTGATGGAGTTAAAAAGATTATTGATGTTGAGGTCATTAAAAAAGACAAACGCTACTTCCTGTTTTTCTTTGACCTTACCGAACATTATGAAAATTCACAACCCATAGTTCAGGAAAAAAACGAAGCTTCTATTGCAAAAAACAAATTGGATTTCGAGAAAAAGTTGCTTGAGGCGAAAGAAGAATTTAAAAATACGTTCCTAGCAAACTTAAATCACGAAATACGTAACCCGCTCAACAATCTTTTAGGATTTTTAGAAACACTTTCGGCAAGTTCCTTGAGCTATGAACAAATGGAACTGTTAAAAGTAGCTCAAAAAACTGGGTTGCAACTTAAGGTGTTGATGGAAGATTTATTGGATATCTCTAAAATAGAGGATGGTGTGTTAGAGTTAAAGCACGTAAACTTTAACCTTTCTACCTTTATGGCGGCTATTTATAAGCATTTTCAGCATAAGTATTCCAGCGATATTAACTTTACTGTAGAAACAGATAGCAAGGTACATACAGCACTTATTGGCGACCCCAACCGCTTACATCAAATATTATTTAATTTAATCGAAAATGCATTTCAAAATACCTATCGTGGGAGTGTATCTTTGCTCGTTGTTCCTTCTCCAAATAATCCACGGACAAAATCCTCTAATGAAACCGTCATTCGATTTATCATAAAAGATACTGGAAAAGGAATAGCCCAAGAGAAAATAAGCAAAGTTTTTGACAATTATTTACAACTCGAAAAGGAAAAACTCAAACCTTTGGGAGATGGCTTGGGTCTTAAAATAGTGAAAAATCTTGTCCAATTAATGAATGGAACCGTTGCTGTTGAAAGTAAAATAGATGTTGGTACAGAATTTATTTTGGATATCCCATTTACCACAAGAATTCCTAAAAAGAAGGCTTATAAAACAAAAAAAATCCCAGGAATTTATATCAACAAAAACATCCTGGTAATTGAAGATATAAAGGACAACCAAATGCTATTTTTTAAGCATTTTCTTAATAACGACGAAGCTTATGTGATGCACTTAGCTACCGATGGCGCCATGGCATTTTCTCTTTTAGAGAAAAAGAGAATTGATGTTATTATTGCTAAAACCACGATTCCCGATATGGATATCTTCAGTTTTATTGATAAAGTAAAAGAACATCCCGAAGATTCTATAAATAAAACCCCTATTATTGTGGCAAGTGGTAATTCATTGTTAGAATTCCAAAATACTTTAGAAGAAAAAGAAATTTCTAATTATCTAATGAAGCCTTTTACCAAAAAAGAATTGTTTAAGGCTATAAAGGAAAGTTTAAATCAATAATTACTTTTTATTAAGTAAATAGCGATAATCTTCAAGGTCTAATCCGCCATTAAAAATTTCGATAGAACGCTTAATTAAAGTAGCAGCCAATTCTTCAGTATATCCTAAGCCAATAGCATATCTTTCAATGAGCACACGCTCTTCGTCGTCAATTTCGTGATCGGCAAAGATCATCTTAAATAAATCAAGCATTCTTTCCAAACGCTCATCTGCAGAATTAGGAGGGTTGATTGGATATTTTGTAGGGTTTTTTAAAACCTCTTCATATTCCTGATCGGTAATGTCCAATTTTCTAGCAAAACGCTTCAATAATTTTTCTTCATTTTCATGAATGGTTCCATGAGATGAGGCAATGTTCGCCATAGAAGCAAAATGCCCTAGGTTTCTTCCGCGTGTTCCACTTTCAAAAAGATCTGTAAATGACATAGTTCAAATTTATTGTGCAAATATAAAGTTTGTTATTCTTTTTACTGAAATATTTCATAAAAATAACGGTAACTTTTTTTCTGCCTTTAGGGGATTGTTATCTTTGCGCCAGCAATGAGTAAATCGCTGGTTTCATCTCTTTTTGCACAGTCTTCGAAAACACGAAAACTGCGGGATACTATTTCCCAAACTCAAGAAAAGACAACACTTTCTGGCCTTGCTGGCTCCTCTTTATCGCTTGTTATTGCTGACGTTTTTAAAACCACTGCGTTACCCTTTCTTATTATTTTAAACGATAAAGAAGAAGCGGCCTATCACCTTAATGATTTGGAAAACTTATTGGGTGCAGACAATGTCCTCTTTTACCCAGGAAGCTATCGAAGGCCTTACCAAATTGAAGAAACAGATAACGCCAATGTACTGTTGCGAAGTGAAGTGCTTAACCGTATTAATTCTAGAAAAAAACCTGCGCTTATTGTCACCTATCCCGAGGCGCTTTTTGAAAAAGTAGTTACTCGAAAAGAACTAGAGCGCAACACCTTAAAAATTGCCAATGGCGATGAACTTTCTATCGATTTTGTAAACGAAGTCTTGTTTGAATATAAGTTTAAACGCACCGATTTTGTGACAGAACCTGGCGAATTTTCGGTGCGAGGTGGAATATTAGATGTGTTTTCGTTTAGCAATGATGAGCCCTACCGGATTGAATTTTTTGGCGACGAAATTGAAAGTATTCGGACCTTCGATGTGGAAACACAACTCTCACTAGAACAACAAAAAAAGGTTTCTATTATTCCGAATGTTGAAAACAAAATGCTCGACGAAAAGCGAGAGACTTTTTTACAATACATAGCCAATAAAACGGTTGTTTTTATTAAAAACGAAGAGCTTCTTAGCAGTAGCCTCGACAAACTTTTTGCAAAAGCAACAGAAGCCTTTTCAGAAATTAAAACGGAAGTTAAGTTAAGTGAGCCATCGGCATTCTTTTGCACTTCGGCTTTACTGAAAAAACAACTGGAATCATTTAAGACTGTTGTGGTTTCGCCTTCGGAAAATAATCTTTCTTCCGAAAATATTTCATTTAATGTAAAGCCACAGCCTTCCTTCAACAAGCAATTTAATTTGTTGATGGACCACCTTAATGAACATACTGCAAAAGGATTTACCAATTACATTTTTTGCAGTAGCGAATCGCAAGCCAAACGATTTCACGACATTTTTGAAGATTCGCACCAGCACGTTGACCAATTTGAAACTGTCGTGTTTCCATTATATCAAGGCTTCCGAGATGAGGAACAAAAAATACTATGCTATACAGACCATCAGCTATTTGAGCGCTATCATAAATTTCAGCTAAAGAACGGATACGCCAAAAAACAGGCGATTACGTTAAAAGAATTGACTTCGTTAGAAATTGGCGATTATGTAACTCATATTGACCACGGGATTGGAAAATTTGCGGGACTTCAAAAAATTGATGTGGAAGGCAAAATGCAGGAGGCCATTAAACTAATTTATGGCGACAGGGATATTTTATACCTCAGTATTCATTCGTTGCATAAAATTTCAAAATTTAATGGAAAGGATGGCACCGTTCCTAAAATCTATAAACTGGGTAGCGCTGCTTGGAAAAACCTGAAGCAGAAAACCAAATCCCGGGTTAAGGAAATTGCCTTTAATCTTATTGAATTATATGCCAAGCGCAGGCTCCAAAAAGGGTTTCAGTTTGCACCCGATTCTTATTTACAACACGAATTAGAATCCTCCTTTATTTATGAAGATACGCCCGACCAAATCACCGCCACCGAAGATGTAAAACGGGACATGGAAAACGAACGTCCTATGGACCGCCTAGTGTGTGGTGACGTAGGATTTGGAAAAACCGAAGTCGCCATAAGAGCAGCATTTAAAGCCGTGGACAATGGAAAGCAAGTAGCGGTTTTGGTGCCTACTACCATTTTGGCTTTTCAGCATTTTAAAACCTTTACCGAACGCTTGGCAGATATGCCCGTGAAAGTAGATTACCTCAACCGATTTAGAAGTGTCAAACAACGAAAAGAAGTGATTGACGGATTGCAATACGGAACACTCGACATTGTCATTGGCACACACCAGTTAGTGAACAAATCGGTGCAATTTAAAGACCTCGGGTTACTAATTATTGATGAGGAACAAAAATTTGGAGTCGCCGTAAAAGACAAGTTAAAAACCATCAAAGAGAATGTCGATACGCTCACGCTAACGGCAACACCTATTCCGCGAACGCTTCAGTTTAGTTTGATGGCAGCACGGGATTTATCGGTGATAACTACCCCTCCTCCCAATCGTTATCCCGTGGAAACGCAAGTCATTCGTTTTTCGGAAGAAACCATTCGGGATGCCATTCGATATGAGATATCTCGTGGGGGACAGGTCTTTTTTGTGCACAATCGCATTGAAAATATCAAGGAAGTGGCGGGGATGATTCAACGGTTAGTGCCCGATGCCAAAATAGGCATTGGTCACGGACAGCTTGACGGAAAAAAGCTGGAAAGCTTGATGCTGGCTTTTATGAATAATGAATTTGATGTTTTAGTGTCCACCACCATCATTGAAAGTGGTTTGGACGTCTCCAATGCCAACACCATTTTTATTAATAACGCCAATAATTTTGGACTTAGCGACCTTCACCAAATGCGAGGTCGCGTGGGCCGAAGCAACAAAAAAGCCTTCTGTTACTTTATCACGCCGGAATACAGTGCGATGACCGACGACGCCCGAAAACGAATCACAGCTTTGGAACAGTTTAGCGAGTTGGGAAGTGGCTTCCAGATTGCGATGAAGGATTTGGAAATTCGTGGGGCAGGAGATTTATTAGGGGGTGAGCAAAGTGGATTTATTAATGAGATTGGATTTGAAACCTATCAAAAAATCCTGGCGGAAGCGATTGATGAACTGAAAGAAAAAGAGTTTAAAGACCTCTATTCGGGTACCGAACACGAGAAAAAAGAGTTCATCAAAGAAACGGTCATTGATACCGATTTCACCCTGCTTTTTCCAGATGATTATATCAACAACATTACTGAAAGACTATCACTTTATACGAAACTAAACGAATTAAAAACCGAAGCTGAACTTCAAAAATTTGAAGCTGAACTCATCGATCGGTTTGGGGAATTGCCACAACCCGCTGTGGATTTATTAAACAGTGTCCGTATTAAGTGGATGGCTCTAAAAATGGGCTTAGAGCGTGTGGTGATGAAGAAAAAACGCTTGGTGGGGTATTTTATAAGCGACCAGCAGAGCAATTTTTACCAAAGTCCTGCCTTTGGGAAAGTGTTAGAGTTTGTGCAACAAAATCCGCAACAGGTGAAAATGAAGGAAAAACAAACTCGGAACGGCTTGCGATTGTTGTTAACTATCGAAGGGATTTCTTCAGTAAATAAAGCCTTACAGGCGTTGGAACGTTTTGAATAAGCAGTTGTTTTGAATACCAAATGGAGTTACATTTTCATGATTATTGCTGCCATCATCACTATTGTAGGATTGGTGACTGGGAAGTTCTTCTTTTTTCTTATTTGGTTGCCGCTGGGGTTTTTGTTTAAGAAGAAGGAGCAGTAGATTTTTGTCTGTTCGAGCGCAGTCGAGAACTCAACAGAAAAATACAAAGAGGTCTCGACTGCGCTCGACCTGACCTATTATCCAATCAGAAATGATAAAACGCATTCTCAAAATGCTCGATGCGTTCTTCCTTTTTGTTTTTAAGCACGGCAATAATATCGAACTGCGCCTCGGCGTCGAGTTGGCGGTCGATGATATACTCGTTTGCCGCTTTGACCAATAATTTTATTTTACTTTTTGAAACAAACTCCTGCGGATTCCCAAACGCAGCACTATTACGGGTTTTAACCTCCACAATTACGATAACACCTTCCTCTTTTTGGGCAATGATATCAATCTCGGCTTTGTCGTATACAAAATTGCGTTCTAGGATTTCGTACCCTTCCCTAAGCAGGTATTGTGTGGCGAGCTCCTCGCCTAATTTGCCGAGTTCGTTATGGTAGGCCATTTGATAAGACTTGTTAAAATGTAATTTTATCGCGCTTACAATACCAGTTTGGCTCACAGTCTGTTATTAAACAACCCATATTGTATGCTTTTTTTGGATCATTAATAAAAAGCCCAAATTCCACAGGTATAACTTTATTTTTCTTTTTACAAATGGGACATGTTTTGTCATTTTTAGAAATATCATATTCACAATAATATGAATAAGGCAACTTAAGTCTAATTGTATCATTTTCACTTAAATAAAAAGAAGGGAATATATAGTCTTCTCTATTTCCCGGAATTGATAAGCTTATAGTATCAGTTTCAATATATTCAAATTTAAATGACAAATCTGTTTCTATTAAAACAGTTTGCAACTTAGGTGTTTTGCTGTTATAATATAAAGATATTGAACTTAATTTTTCAATATCTGAGTTATTATTAGGAATTATAATCCCTTCTATTACTGCACTTTGAGACATAAGACAAGATGTCCAAAAAAACATAATTAATATTTGAATTATTGTTTTCAGTTTTAAAAACTATTAATTATTTGTAAATGACAAAAATACAAAATCCCTTTTCACAATCTTCAAGTCGAATTTATTAGATAAAATCATAATGGTTGTATCATTTTATCTAACTGCTTTTAGATAGATTGTAAACTTTGTTAGATAATTTCTTAATTGTATTATCGGTTTATCTATCAGTCATTAGATAAATTGTAAATTGTTTTAATAGTTTATCTAACTGGCTTTAGATAATTTCATAATAAGATTAGATACATTGTAAATCATATTCACATTTTATCTAAAAACTACCTTGTCCTTATCTACTTTCAAACTTACTTCTTTCCCCATCACCAACGCTCGATTATCTTTTATATGCCCCGCAGGAAAGTTAAAACAAACGGGGTAGCTGTATTCTTTAACGGTATCATAAATAATCTCCTCGGCGGTTTTACCAAAAGGTCTATCAGTAGCAAATCCGTGTGCCTGGGTGTGGTCTTTCATATCGCTCATCCCTCCCACAATCAATCCTGCCAAATTGCCAAGCATACCGTTGCGTTTTAGGTTTTGCATCATTCTATCTACATGGTATAAATGCTCGTCCAAGTCTTCTAAAAACAATAGCTTCCCTTGAGTATTTAATGCCGAAGGACTACCGCATAAAGAATACAACATCGAAAGGTTACTGCCTACCAGCTGCCCTTTGGCATCACCACTACGTTGTAAAGGATGTGATGAAGCGAATTCTATGGTGTAAGGTTCTCCAAAAAGGGCTTTGCGCAAGGTTTCGCGAGTGGCTTCCGTTTTATTTTCAATTTCCAAACACATTTGTGCATGCAACGTCGCTACCCCTAAACGATGCACATGACTATGAAACACCGTAATATCGCTATACCCTACAATCCACTTGAGATGATTCAGAAAATTTGAAAAATCCAATGCATCAATCATTCGTACCGTTCCATATCCTCCTCGCGCACACCAAATGGCCTTTACTTCGGTAGAATCTAGCATTTCCTGAAAGTCCTGGGCTCGTAAGGCATCATCCCCAGCAAATTGGTTGCTTTCAGCTCCAATGGTCTTACCTAAAATAGGGTTCAGCCCCCAAGATTTTAAGACTGCTAACGCGGGTTGTACCTCTTCTTTTGTAATTTTTCGAGCGGTGGAAACAATGGCAACGCTATCGCCACGTTTTAGATAAGGGGGTATTTGCATCAATGGACTTCTGTTTTTATAAAATTAAACTATTTTGTTAAATCTGGGTCTTAATTATGTAGTTCCCACAGAATTATATACTTTAAAAGTCTCAAAATCTTGTACTTGCCTATGGAAACCTTGACTTCTGCTTCGTGTAATACGGCTACCTTAACACCTTATATTCCCTCGGGACCCAATCCGTGGACATTTTCAAAAGTACAACATGCCTATCGCAGAGTAGGCTTTGGTGCCTCTCCAAGTACCATCGATAACGGGCTTTCGCTAACACCCATTGACTTGATAGATACCCTAGTGGATGGTGCCGCTACCCTTCCTGCTACACCTGCTCCATTTTGGGGTTATTATGCAGTGAGTGATTTCGGAAATTTTGAAACAGAAAATGAACAATACATTCTCGATTGGCGCGTACTAACAGGGAATAACTTTATAACGCAGGAATTACGCGGACGTCTCACAGAGTTTTGGCTCAATCATTTTGTTACCGAGCTAGACACCTATTTCTATGCGCCTTATTTATTTCAATATTACAAGGTTTGCGAAACCCATGCCCTTGGCAATTTTAAAGATTTTGTTCGTGAAATTGGTATTACCCCAGCGATGTTGCTCTATTTAAATGGGTTTGAAAATACCAACGTAGAACCTAATGAAAATTATGCCCGCGAACTTTACGAACTCTTTACATTGGGGGAAGGAAATGGCTATACCGAAACAGACATTGTAGAAACTTCAAAAGCCCTCACCGGATATAATCACACCACAGAACCTGGAGCGCCATTATATTTTGACCCAAGTACGTTTGTAGATGGAGATAAAACCATTTTTGGGCAAACAGGGAATTGGGGGTACGACGATGTTATCGATATTCTTTTTCAGGAAAGAGGCGCTTTAATTGCTCCTTTTATCTGCCGAAAATTATACCAATATTTTGTAAGTCCCGATGTCGATGCTACCATTGAAGCCAATATCATTCAGCCTTTGGCGCAAACCCTTATCAATAACAATTTTGAATTGGTTCCCGTTTTAAAGCAACTTTTTAAAAGCGAACATTTTTTTGACGAACGAGCGTTGGGTGTGGTGATAAAAAGTCCTTTCGATCTTATTTTCAATTTTGTAAATGAGAGTGAATTTCCGTACAACGATGAGCTCATGGAGGCATTTTTGTACTTCGCAGGGACTCTAGGACAAGGCTTATATCAACCCCCCAATGTAGCGGGTTGGCAACGGGACGAAGATTGGATAAGCACTTCAACCCTAACCGGGCGATGGCAATTATTTGAAGCTTATTTAGGAACACTGTTTGGTAACGGCCAAGAAGAAACCTTTAGAGAATTTGCCCGAGACTTAAGTAATGACAGCATTGACCCAGAATTTATCACTCGAGTCATTGTCGATTACCTCAACGCAAAAGAACTTTTTACGGCTAGCGATTACGACATTGCAACCGATATTTTTAAATGGGAAGTTCCCCAAAATTATTACGATGAAGGCATTTGGAACCTCGATTGGGAGTCTGCTCCCTATCAAGTGTATCTGTTATTAGTGCATATTGCCACCATCCCCGAATTTCAACTAAAATAACCTGCTATGTGTAATCACGATCATCCTTTATTTCAGAAGAAAGAGAAAGAATCTAAAGACGAAAGAACCGTCCACGATCAAGAACATTTATTGTGGAATCGGCGTTCGTTTATACAAGCGTTAGGCCTCGTAGGTGGAGGAAGCATGATGCTTGGAAGCCATACGGTTTCGGCAACTAAACCCTCACCCCTTTCGGTGGCGCTTGCCGAAAGTGAAAATGATCATATTTTGGTGATTATTCGCTTAGAAGGTGGAAACGACGGATTGAATACTATTGTTCCTGTATATGATTATGCCTCCTATGCCAATTTACGTCCAACGATACGCCATCAACAAAGTGATTTACTCAATTTAAATGCTGATTTTGCCATCCCCAATTATATGAATGCCTTGGAATCCGTCTGGGGAGATGGAAATATGAAAGTGGTGCATGGGGTAGGCTATCCACAACAAAATCTATCTCATTTCCGCTCTACAGATATTTGGGCTTCTACCGCAGACACCTATGAAGAACCTACGGGTTGGTGGGGGCGCTATTTTGAAGATTTGTACCCAGATTATTTAATCAACCTCCCCGAAATTCCACCTGCGGTACAAATAGGCAATGTAGGCAATCTTATTTTTGATGGAAATAACAATAACTACGCATTTACGGTAGCCAATCTGGAACAGTTACAAAACGTTGCTGAAAATGGGACGCTCCACGATGTGGTGAATATTCCAGACTGCGTCTATGGAGATAAGCTCCTGTTTATGCGAGCAACAGCAAACACGACGTTTTTATATGCCGAAACTATCCACGATGCCTATACAGCGGCTTCAAATAATGCTGATTATGGTGAAGGCGATTTGGGGCAACAATTGTCAGCAGTGGCACGACTTATAAAAGGGGGATTGGGCACCAAAGTGTATATGGTTTCCTTAGGAAGTTTTGATACTCATGCCAATCAGCCAGAAAGACACCAGGAATTATTACAAGATTTATCAAATTCCATTAAAGCTTTTTATGAAGATTTAGCTGTTTCAGGAATGGATGACAAAGTTTTAGGGATGACCATTTCAGAATTTGGACGAAGACCTTACGAAAACGGATCGGACGGAACAGATCACGGTGCGGCTTCGCCTGTGATGCTTTTTGGCGCAGGACTTAACGGAAGTGGTTTTGTAGGCGAACATCCTGACATTAATGAATGGGATGCTAACGATAATTTAATCCCAACAAACGACTTTAGAGATGTGTACAATTCGGTGTTAACCAACTGGTTTTGTTTAGATCCCTCGGTGATAAATACCATCCTTTTAAATCAATCCTACGAAATATTAGATTTAGGAATAGAATGTCAAACACTATCCACAAATGATTTCAGTAATGTAAATCGATTTTCACACGTTCCTGTCTATAAAAATAATACTGTGTATCTTGAGATGAATGTCCCATCCGCAGGACGCGGCACCATTGTGTTGTATGATTTGGTGGGACGAGAAATTGGAACCATCGCCAACCAACTCTTTTTCGAGGGCAGGCATAGTATCGATATTAAAGAAGCCATTGGCAAGCGATTAAGCTTTGGGCAATATATCTACCGAATTAGTTTGGGTGGGCAACATTATAGTAAATCGTTGATGATTAAATAAGTCAAAAGCACATAAATTTGAAAAGCATTCTCACATTGGGAATGCTTTTTTAGTTTTTAAAATGTGTATTTTTGCCACTTAATACAGACGATGAGCAATCCAAAACGATATACCATTACTGCCGCCCTTCCATACACCAATGGACCGGTACACATTGGACATTTAGCAGGAGTGTATGTGCCTGCCGATATTTACGCCCGTTACCAAAGGCTGCAAAATAAAGATGTTTTATTTGTTTGCGGAAGCGATGAACATGGCGTCCCTATTACCATTAAAGCGAAAAAGGAAGGAATTACACCACAGCAGGTGGTGGATAAATACCATGCCATTATCAAAAAATCGTTTGAAGACTTCGGAATTTCATTCGATAACTATTCAAGAACTTCTGCGAAAATTCATCATGAAACGGCTTCCGAGTTTTTCAAAAAATTGTACAACGACGGAAAATTTATTGAAGAGGTTACCCAGCAATTATATGACGAAGAAGCCCAGCAATTTTTAGCCGATCGGTTTGTCATTGGGACCTGCCCAAAATGTGGGAATGAAGAAAGCTATGGCGACCAATGTGAGCGTTGTGGTACTTCGCATAATGCTACCGATTTAATCAATCCGAAAAGTGCTATTTCAGGAAACAAACCTGTTTTAAAAGAAACCAAACACTGGTTTTTGCCCTTAGATCAATATGAAAGTTGGTTACGAGAGTGGATTGTAAAAGGACATCAAAAAGACTGGAAAACCAATGTGTTAGGGCAATGCAAAAGTTGGATTGACGACGGATTGCGTCCTCGTGCGGTAACTCGTGACCTAGATTGGGGAATTCCAGTTCCTGTCGAAGGCGCCGAAGGAAAAGTATTGTATGTTTGGTTCGATGCGCCAATTGGATACATTTCGTCCACCAAGGAATGGGCAAAAAGCGTAGGAAAAGATTGGGAGGCGTATTGGAAAGACAAGGATAGCAAATTGCTTCATTTTATTGGGAAGGATAACATTGTATTTCATTGTATTATTTTCCCAAGTATGTTGAAGGCCGAAGGTAGTTACATTCTTCCGGATAATGTTCCTGCCAACGAGTTTTTAAACCTCGAAGGCAACAAAATTTCCACGAGTAAAAACTGGGCGGTCTGGTTGCACGAATATTTGGAGGAGTTTCCCAATCAGCAGGATGTGTTGCGCTATGTGCTAACCGCCAATGCTCCCGAAACCAAAGACAATGACTTTACTTGGTCCGATTTCCAAGCGCGAAACAATAACGAATTGGTAGCCATCTTCGGAAATTTTATAAATCGTGTGACGGTGTTAACCCACAAGTATTATAACGGAGTGGTTCCAGAACCAGCAGCGTTTAACGAAGTGGACGAACAAACCCTTGCGGCCTTAAAAACCTATCCCGATGTCATTGCCAGCTCCATTGAAAAATACCGTTTCCGTGAAGCTCAAGCCGAACTGATGAATGTGGCGCGATTAGGAAACAAATATTTGGCAGACGAAGAACCTTGGAAAACCATTAAAACAGACGAAGCTCGTACTCAAACGGTGATGTATATTGCCTTGCAAATTGCTTCAGCCTTGGCAATATTGAGTGAGCCCTTTTTGCCGTTTACTTCAAATAAATTGAAGGGCATGCTCAATGTCATTCCGAACGAAAGGGAGAAATCACTTTCTTGGAATTCCGTTTCAGATAACACCGAATTACTTAAACCAGGTCACACTATTGGGCAAAGTGAATTGCTTTTCAGTAAAATTGAAGATGAGCAAATTCAACAGCAATTAGCAAAATTAGAAGCCTCAAAAAAATTAAATGAAGCCATGAACAAAGAAGTTACGCCACAAAAAGATACGATTACATTTGATGATTTCAGCAAGCTGGATATGCGTGTGGGCACCATTATCGAAGCCGAAAAAATGCCAAAAGCCAACAAACTGTTAGTGTTGAAAGTGGATACTGGAATTGATGTGCGTACCATTGTTTCGGGTATTGCCGAAAGTTTTTCGGCAGAAGAAGTCGTGGGTAAAAAAGTAACCGTGCTGGTTAACTTAGCCCCTCGTGCTTTGCGTGGGGTGGAAAGTCAAGGAATGATTTTAATGACCGAAAACACCGATGGGAAATTAGTGTTTGTGAATCCTGATGATGCAGGGGTTGAAAATGGTGCGACGATAAACTAAAGCTTTTTCTAAACTATTTACAGCACTACTTTTTATACCTAAGTTTTTCACTCCGCCCTTTTTTAAAGATTTTATTGCTGTTGTGGATCCCCGATCGTAATGCTTTTTGTTCTTCTAAAGGCAATTGGATGATTTCTTGACACTCAACCGAACAACATTCTTCCATTTGTGCTCTACAGGTATCGCACTGTATAAACAATAAATGGCATGCTTCATTAGCGCAGTTTACATGAGTATCACAAGGTTCGCCACACTGGTGACACTGCGATATAACGTCATCACTTATGCGCTCACCTCGGCGGTGATCAAAAACAAAATTTTTGCCTAAAAATTTATTTTCAAGCCCCAAGTTTTTCACTTGTCGTGCATATTCTATGATGCCTCCTTCTAGCTGAAATACATTTTTAAAACCTTTATGTTTGTAATAAGCACTCGCTTTTTCACAACGTATACCTCCTGTGCAATACATGACTAGTTTTTTATCTTCTTTGTGGTCTTTTAGGTCTTCTTCAATTATATCTAAAGAATCTCGAAAGGTGTCAACATCGGGTGTGATAGCATTTTTAAAATGTCCTATTTCGCTTTCGTAGTGATTGCGCATATCGACCAAAACAGTGTCTGGGTCTTCAATTATTTGATTAAATGAAGCTGCATCTAGATGTATGCCTTTATTGGTGACATCAAAAGTAGCATCGTTTAATCCGTCTGCTACAATTTTATCACGAACCTTAATTTTCAATTTTAAAAAAGATTTAAGATCCTGTTCTATTGCAATATTTAAACGCACATTTTCAAGAAAATAAATACCGTCTAAAAAAGATTTAAAATCCTCAAATTTTTTGGCAGGTAAGGATAGTTGAGCGTTAATTCCCTCATTAGCCACATAAATACGTCCCAGGACGTCCATCGCATTCCAAGCGACAAATAAATGGTTTCTAAATAGTTCTGGATTGCCTATATAGGCATATTGATAAAAAGAAAGTGTTAATCGGTCTTCGCCAGCTTGCTCTAATAATGCAGCTCTCTCATTAGCACTTAAGGTATTGTACAGTTGCATGCTATACGTCTTTAAGGGTTAATTTTGGGCAAAGGTAAGCATCCTTTTAATATTTAAAAAAAATAACAAGAAGTAAGAATCTTAAGGGGTTCTGACATATATCATATAAAGAATTTTTTACAAATTAGACCTTTGCACTTAAAATAAAATATCATGAATAAAAATTTAAAGATTGTATCTGTTGAGGAAGCTGTTGGCATTGTAAAATCTGGAGATAGAGTATTTTTCCAAGGTGCAGCCATGACCCCAAATTACCTTATTAATCATTTATGCGAACGATACAACGAGCTAAAAGATGTTGAAATCGTTCAAATCCATACCGATGGGGATGCTCCGTATATAAGAGATCCCTATAATAAGGCTTTTAAACTTTATAGTTTTTTTGTAGGCTCCAATGTAAGAAAAGGTGTAAATACTAATAATGGTGACTATATTCCTATTTTTTTAAGCGAAATCCATTGGCTATTCCGTAGAAATATTCTTCCGCTGGATGTGGCTTTTATTCAGGTTTCCCCTCCCGATAAACATGGGTATTGTTCTTTAGGAGTTTCGGTTGATATTACCCTTCCGGCAGTTCAGAAAGCCAAAAAAGTCGTGGCATTAGTGAATCCTCAAGTGCCCAGAACTCATGGGGATGGGATTATTCACGCGAGTCAGATAGATTTTGCTGTTACCATAGATCAGCCTATTCATGAGTCCCATAGCCAAAAACCTTCCGAAGTTGAAATAGCGATAGGAAAACATGTGGCTAATCTTATTGAAGACGGTGCTACGTTACAAATGGGGATTGGGAATATTCCGAATGCAGTTTTACATAACCTCGGAAATCACAAGCGTCTTGGGATTCATACCGAAATGTTTTCGGACGGGGTATTGCCCTTAATTGAAAAAGGAATTATTACAGGGGAAGAAAAAGAGATTAAAACAGGAAAAATTGTGACCACTTTTGCTATAGGTTCCCCAAAATTATACGATTTCATTGATGACAATCCGTTAGTACACTTTAAAGAAGCTGGGTATACAAATGATAGCGCAATTATAAAAAGAAACCCAAAGGTTACAGCCATAAATAGTGCTATTGAAATAGATTTAACAGGTCAAGTATGTGCCGATACGATTGGTCCATATCAATACTCAGGTGTGGGTGGACAAATGGATTTTATTCGTGCTGCCTCTCTTTCTGAAGGAGGAAAACCCATTATAGCGATGCCGTCTACTACTAAAAATGGAATTTCAAAAATTGTTCCTCACCTAAAGTATGGTGCAGGGGTAACTACTACTAGAGCCCACGTGCATTATGTCGCTACTGAATTTGGAGTGGTAAATCTTTACGGTAAGAGTTTAAAACAAAGAGCAAAGGAACTTATCTCTATTGCACATCCCAATCATAGAGAACAATTGGAGAAAGATATTTTTGAACGGTTTTATAGTCTTTAAAAAATTTGGGGCGGCCGCAGGCCGCCCCAACTTTATACAGGATCTAATTCATTATTTTCCTAACATAAGGAGTTCATTACAAACTACCTCAGTAGTATAGCGTTTTTGACCTTCCTTATCCTCCCAGGAACGGGTAGTTAATTTACCTTCTATGGCAACTTCCTTTCCTTTGGTTACAAAACTTTCAATGATTTCGGCCGTTTTTCCCCAAGCCACTACATTGTGCCATTGGGTGTCGGTTACGCGTTCACCTTTGTTGTTTTTGTAACTTTCATTAGTAGCAATAGAGAATTTTGCCAACTTTTTACCTGATTCTAGGGTAACAATTTCAGGGTCGTTCCCTAGGTTTCCAATCAACTGTACTTTGTTTCTTAGTGTGTTCATAATTTTAAATTTTAATGTTAAACAGTTAATACTATCGACTCTTCGTTGAGTTCGACAGGACAAACATAGGGCAGGTTTTTTTTTTACCAAATTATTACGCATTTACTATCGGGTATTGTCGTTTGTAAACGTTTGCAATTAACTGAAACATTGCGAAGTAGGTAACTATATATAAGTTTACACTAAAAGGTGTAGTTTGATTTCGCTAAAGGACTTAGCATTTTTTTTGGAAGATAAATCATTGACCCTCAAAAGCGAAAACATACTTTTGACCTATTGGCAACGGTACTCCGTTAAGGATTTAATTCACGGCTTATAGCCTTTATTTAATAGAACGTTTTACACTTGGTAATGCCTGTCACATCATTAACCTTACCACACGCCCAAAAACGCAGTGCAATGTTTTTATTTCTTGTTTTCATTGGGGTTAAAATCAAGCCCCCTTTTTAGTTTCTTATTAAAGTCGGATAAAGGTTCTTGTATTCCTTTAAATACTTCTTTAGGTAATTTTCCATCCTTTACCCTCTCTATCATTTTGTCAAAGTCAGATTTAAACTCTTTGTCCTGTTTAATTCTAAACTTCTCATATTCCTTTTCGGCAAACTTTTTCGCCACTTCAGCTCTTATTTTTCCAGCATCTTTTAAAATGTCGTACTCATTGAAAATTAAAAAAGCATCTAATTTAGAAATCCAATCTTTCATTGACATTAATCTTCCTTTACTGGCTTGATTTTCTGCATAATCAAGATACATAGTAACAATCCTATTTAGTTCTGAAATTTCTTCGTGACTTAAATAATTTTTAGCTACTCCTACGTCAGATTTTAGAATTTTACCCCCTTTTTTTTCATTCTTCCAACTTGTAAGCCCCATATAAGGCTTTTTGGAACTTGCCCGCAATTTAATTAATTCAGGAGCTGTATGCTTTGTAATAGCATATTCTAATTTGTTTTGAACAGTTGCAAAAAATGTTTGAGTAATTTTTGCTTTAGGGTCATAATCTACTGCAGTAGCATAAATGTCTGTAATCTTTTGATAAAACCTCCTTTCCGATGCTCTTATTTCACGAATACGCTCAATAAGTTCATCAAAATAATCTTTATCAAATAAAGTTTTTCCTTGTTTTAGTCTATCATCATCAAGCGCAAAACCTTTTATTAAGTATTCTTTTAATATTTGTGTTGCCCAGATTCTAAACCTTGTGGCTTTAGGTGAGTTTACTCTATACCCAACAGATATAATCATGTCAAGATTATAAAAATCTAACTCCCTACTAACATCCCTTGTACCCTCTTTTCGAACTACTCGAATTTTTCGAGTAGTTGAACTTTTAGCTAATTCGCCTTCTGCATAAATATTTCCAATATGATAAGTTATTGTATTTTCTTCTACATCAAAAATTTCACTCATCGAACCCTGTGTTGCCCATACAGTATCTTCATCAAGAATTACTTGAATATTAGTCGTCCCTTCTTCCGTCGTATAAAAAAGAAAGTTTTTTTGTTCTTCTAAATTACCCATTGATTAACTGATTATAAGTTATTCTATTCTCTAAATTATTTAAAAGCAAATTAAATCTACTTGCTTCTGTGTTTGTTCTTGAATTATATCTGAATACAAATTCATCAACATATAATTGCAAGTGCTTTTTAGAGGTAAAATGATATACTCCAAATATACCTCTTTTTAGGATTGACCAAAAACCCTCTATCGTATTTGTATGCACTCTACCGTTTACATATTGCTTACGGCTATGCTTTACAAATTGGTGGTCGTAAATGCGTTGTAATGACTTATAAGAAGTATATTCATCGGTGTACAAAGTAGCACCCTCTTTTACGTTTAAAATAAGTTCTTTTGATAGTGTTTCAGTAGTGGTATCTTCTATTTTCTTAGCAACCAATTTGCCACCTCTTTCAACCATTCCCATAACAGGGGCTTTTTCATAACGGTTTTCATTTGATTTCTTATTGGCGTGTTTGTTTTTGTTCTTTCCACCTACAAAAGTTTCATCCGCTTCAACTTCATTTTGTAATTGGGTATCGTTATCAAGACCAAAACATTGACGTATTCTACCAAGCATAAACCAAGCAGATTTTTGCGTAATATCTAAATCACGTCCTAACTGTAATGAAGAAATTCCTTTTTTATGTCCTGTAACCAACCAAATAGCAAGAAACCATTTTTGCAATGGCAACTTTGTGTTATCAAAGATAGTGTTAGTTTTAACGTTGAAGTACTTTCCTGTGTTTTTACACTTGTATTTATTCCCTTTGCAGTCGTAAACTTTAGAAGTAGCATCAAAAGGACTTACTACGTTTCCGTTCCAACGAATAGCCTCTAAATGGTCAATACAAGATTGCTCATCTGGGAAAGCTTTTAATAATTCTAAAATTGATTTGAAGTCTTGGTTAATCATATCCTTGATAATTATATATCAAAGATAAGTAGTTAATTACACTTAACCAAATATTTTAGTGTAAATATATTCTAAAAAATTAAAAATTATCTAATTTATCAACAATTTTTTTCAGTTATAAACAAGAATATTGTTAAAGGTTTGTGCATACAATGAGAAAAAAATCTAATAATTTTTATTTAATAGTGGTATATTTGTAGGGTAAAAAGAAATCGGATACCGTTGCTTAACAATATCCGATGAATCTTTTTACAGGTCACCTTGGCTCGAGTGGTTTAGGCAGTAGACCGTCAATCTTCGTTACCTCGGTTCGAATCCGAGAGGTGACTCCGATAAGTCCTCTACTTTGTAGGGGACTTATTTGTTGTAATACTAATACAAATATAACAAGTATATTTTTAAGTAAATGTTAAATGTTACATTTTTTTATTTATTTAGTATAAATATTTTTATTTATGAAACAATCTTAATTCATTAAATAGCAGTATTTTACAAGAATAATTTAATTAAATAATAATAGTAGTTCAAAACAATGACAATTAATCATAAAAACAACGATTTTCTAATCGAATTAAGCTATGCTGAATGGTTAAAGGATTATATTAAAACAGGGAAATATAAAAACTATAACATAAATAGCACAAGTGGAATAGTAGAACTACATAAATTAAATGATATTACAGGTAAATTTGAATTTAACATGCTTGTTGATGACCACATTGGGAATGAGTTTGTAAGTAGGGAGCCTGTTATATTTAAAGTTGAGCCCTTATCTGGAATATATACAAATGAGAATTTGATAAAAAGAAAATCCTATATCAATATTCAACGCAAAAAAGGGAGGTATCTTTTACAAATTATCCCTAAAATAAAAGCTATTAAACATAGTATTACTACTTCAACTACGTCAAAATGGTTAGGCAATTTCATTTTTTGGGTATTAGTTACAGTTGTGGGTGGAATTTGTGTGCTTCTAATTTGGTCATTATTTGAGGGTAAAATTGTTTCCTTATTTAAATAATAAATTTCCATATTTATACATATTAAATTCAATGTTTTAAATTTTGATGTCCTAAAAAAATTAGGATAAAAAACGGTGTAAAATGCTATATAGTTACCGCGAAGTATTAAATATCAGACTATTATGGTTTACAATCCCTTTACTCATTTTTTGTAGATTTATACATATTATTCCATGTTTCCTTTTATGAAAATTGAAAAAAATAAGGCCACTGCATATTGGAAAGAAAACATCATCTATCTCGCTATACTTTTATCCATTTGGTTTTTGGTTTCCTATGGTGCAGGAATTATTTTTAAAGACATTCTAGATACCATTGAACTTGGAGGTTTTAAATTGGGTTTTTGGTTTGCACAACAAGGGTCTATTTATGTCTTTGTAATTCTCATATTTGTCTACATTCAACTTATGAATAGACTCGATAAAAAATATGGATACGATAGAGATACTAAAACCGATCCCCAATGAGCGTACAAACCTGGACCTATGTAATTGTTGGAATTACATTTGCGCTTTATATAGGAATTGCAATCTGGTCTAAAGCCAGTTCTACTAAAGATTTCTATGTAGCTGGCGGAGGTGTGTCTCCATGGGCAAATGGAATGGCAACTGCCGCCGATTGGATGTCTGCTGCTTCTTTTATCTCCATGGCAGGAATTATTGCATTTGCTGGGTACGATGGCTCCGTGTATCTTATGGGTTGGACAGGGGGTTATGTCCTATTAGCATTACTGTTGGCCCCCTATCTTCGAAAGTTTGGAAAATTTACCGTCCCAGATTTTATAGGGGAACGATATTATTCAAAATCGGCTAGAATGGTAGCCGTAGTATGCGCTTTGCTTGTTTCCTTTACCTATGTAGCAGGACAAATGCGCGGGGTGGGGATTGTCTTTTCAAGATTTCTGGAAGTTGATATCGATACAGGAGTAATGATAGGAATGATAATTGTACTTTTTTATTCGGTGTTGGGTGGAATGAAAGGCATTACTTATACACAAGTGGCTCAATATTGCGTTCTCATTTTTGCCTTTATGGTACCCGCTATTTTTATTTCTATTCAAATGACAGGAAATCCTATTCCGCAATTAGGGATGGGGTCAACATTAAACGACGGGTCAGGCACCTATCTTCTGGAAAAACTTAACGGGCTTTCCACCGAACTTGGTTTTGCAGAATATACTAGTGGCTCCAAAAGCAGACTAGATGTTTTTGCCATAACTCTAGCCTTAATGGTAGGAACGGCGGGGTTGCCTCACGTTATTGTTCGTTTCTTCACAGTAAAA
>NZMG01000027.1 GCA_002694465.1 Flavobacteriaceae bacterium
AGCAAGGCTCTTATTTGTTTGGTATCCGATTTTAAAATGCTCAATCAATATGTGCAAGAAGTTCCCGAAGTGGCCTACGATATTTTAAAATATGCTGTAAAACCTACGACGGTAATTTATGATGACCCCATACGGGTGGCCGAAAACCTTATTGCCGAAGACAATTCTTTGGGTATTCGTGTGGTACAAGACGATTTTTGTAAAACTTTAATTCGAAAATTAAAACGTCCGTTGGTTTCTACCTCGGCCAATATTAGCGGTGAAAAAACACCTGCAACTTTTAAAGAAATAAGTCCGCTTATTTTGGAAGGCGTTGACTATGTCGTAAATTTGTATCGAAATAGCAAACCCGCAAAACCATCGAGTATTATTAAGTTAAAAAACAATGGAGCGGTTACGATAATTAGAGAATAAGACCTTAAAATGCAGCAGCCGCAGTTTTTTAAAAACGCACTTCAAGACCCTATTTTTAAAGTAGTTTCCCAAGCAGCTTCCAATCTTCATTTGGAGACCTATGTGATTGGTGGATTTGTAAGAGATTATATTTTGAAACGTGGTGATGCAAAAGATTTAGATTTTGTAGCGGTGGGTAGCGGCATTGATTTGGCAAAAGAGGTTTCCAATTTACTTCCTGGCAAGCCTAAAGTTTCAGTATTTAAAAACTACGGAACTGCCATGTTAAAAACTGCTGATTTAGAATTGGAATTCGTAGGTGCCCGTAAAGAATCGTACGAAGAAAATAGCCGAAACCCTGCTGTGGAAAATGGCACCTTGGAAGATGATCAAAACCGAAGAGATTTCACCATTAATGCCCTTGCAATTAGTGTCAATAAAGAATCCTTTGGAAAATTAATAGACCCTTTTAACGGTTTAAAGGATTTAGAAAATAAACTGATTAAAACCCCATTAGACCCTGATATTACCTATAGTGATGATCCACTACGCATGCTTCGTGCTATTCGATTTGCTACCCAACTGAATTTTAAAATTGACAAGTCATCCCTAGATTCAATTTCACGGAATGCTGAAAGAATTAAGATTATTTCCAAAGAACGCATTGTGGATGAAACCAACAAAATTTTAATGGCCAATACTCCTTCTATCGGGTTTACATTATTACATAAAACAGGCTTATTACCCTATATTTTCCCAGAGTTGGTCGC
This sequence comes from Flavobacteriaceae bacterium, assembly GCA_002694465.1. Lineage (GTDB taxonomy): Bacteria > Bacteroidota > Bacteroidia > Flavobacteriales > Flavobacteriaceae > Halomarinibacterium. The sequence continues at coordinate 1,164 of NZMG01000027.1, forward strand.
TTTACAAGGCATTGAAGAAAAAGAAGGGCAATTGCATAAAGACAACTTTTGGCATACGCTTGAGGTAGTTGATAATATTGCCCAAACAACCAATGACTTGTGGTTACGTTGGGCGGCATTATTGCACGATATTGGTAAAGCGCCTACCAAACGTTTTGATAAAAAGAACGGATGGACCTTTCACGGACATGAATTTGTAGGTTCAAAAATGGTGTATAAACTTTTCAAAAGGCTAAAAATGCCATTGAACGAAAAAATGAAGTTTGTTCAAAAAATGGTATTAATGAGCTCTCGCCCCATTGTACTTGCCACCGACGTAACCGATAGCGCCGTGAGGAGACTCATTTTTGATGCAGGCGAATATGTGGATGATTTAATGACGCTTTGCGAAGCAGACATTACTACCAAAAACCCGAAACGTTTCAAAAAGTATCATAACAATTTTAAATTGGTTAGAGATAAAATGGTGGAAGTTGAAGAGCGAGATCACGTGCGAAATTTTCAACCCCCGGTTTCGGGAGAAGAAATCATGGAAACATTCAATTTAAAACCTTCCCGAGAAATTGGTATTATTAAAGATGCCATAAAGGAAGCTATTTTGGAAGGAGAAATTCCCAATGAGTATGAAGCGGCCAAGGCGTTTATGTTTAAAAAAGCCGAAGAAATTGGTTTGAAGAAGGTTTAAAAGAAAAGTCCCCTCGAGCGCAGTCGAGAGGTTTATTATTGTTAAGATTTTAGGTCTCGACTGCGCTCGACCAGACAAAAAAATGAAAGACAACAAAAAAGTAATTTACTGGCTACTTACTGGGTGTTTCTTAATTTTTATCATGGTAGTCGTTGGCGGAATTACACGTCTCACCCACTCTGGACTTTCTATCTCCAATTACCAGTTAATTTCTGGAACCATTCCGCCTATGAACGAAATGGAGTGGAACGAAGCTTTTGATTTATATAAACAATATCCCGAATACCAAAAGATTAACCACCAAATGACCCTCGAGGAGTTTAAAGACATTTATTTCTGGGAGTGGATTCATAGGGTGATTGGGCGTGCCATTGGGATTGTTTTTATCATTCCATTTGTATATTTTTTAATTAAAAAGCAACTCTCGAAACCAACCATTAAAAAGTCGCTTATTCTACTCTTCTTAGGTGGTTTTCAAGGGTTTTTAGGTTGGTATATGGTAAAAAGCGGCTTAGTCGATCGTCCCGATGTAAGTCATTATCGTTTGGCAATGCACCTCACAACTGCGTTCATTACTTTTGCATATACATTATGGGTGGCGCTAGACCTCATCTATCCCACTAAAAAAGAGATAAATGCATCATTCCGAAATTTAATAAGATGGGGGTTAGCCATTTTACTCATTCAAATTATTTGGGGTGCTTTTGTGGCTGGATTGGATGCCGGTTGGATTCACAATCACTGGCCCTTTATGAGTGAAGGTAAATTGATTCACGAAACCGTATATATTGAGCAGAGTCCTGTTTGGAAAAACTTTGTAGAAGGTAAAAGTGGAGTTCAGTTTGTGCATCGTTACTTAGCGTATGTGGTTGTAGGTATGATTCTATTTATAGCTTGGAAAAGTCATAAAATGACACTCACCCCGCTACAGAAAAAAGGAATTAATGGGTTGGTGGGTCTTGTATTGCTTCAGTTTGTTCTAGGAGTCTTTACGCTACTGCTTCAGGTTCCTGTATGGTTAGGTATTTTGCATCAAGTGGTTGCATTTTTCTTGTTAGCAGCGATGACATTTACCTTGCATCGCTTCAGTAAATAAGCATTAATAATACTATCTTTGCAATCCAAATTTTTTCAAAATGGTTTACCGATTTAGAGTTATTTTAGACACCCAAGAAGATGTGTTTCGCGATATAGAAATGGATGATACCGCATCGTTAGAAGACTTTCACAATGCTATCACCCAAGCATTTGGATTTGGCGGACAAGAGATGGCTTCTTTTTATATGAGCAACGAGCTTTGGGAGCAAGGTGACGAATACCCTTTGTTCGATATGAGTGATGAAGGCGGATTACCAGTGATGAGCGAATCCTTTATTGAAGACATCTTAAATGAAGAGCAAACCCGAATGATTTACGTCTATGATTTTCTAAATATGTGGACCTTTTTAGTGGAACTTGCCGAAATTGCCGAACCCGAAGAAGGAAAAACCTATCCTAATTTACTTTTTGCTCACGGACAAATTCCCGAAGAAGCTCCCGATAAAGAATTTATAGGTGAATCCCTTGAGGGAGATGACCTCGATGAGGATTATGACTTAGATCCTGAGGATTACGACAACCTCGATTTTGACGAAAACTGGAATTAAAATAATTTACCTCCAAGACATTTATGATTAATTTATATAATACTCACATTTCTTCATTATCCATCCACAGAGTGGGGAACAAAAGTCGAAATGAATCTTTATTTCTTTCTGCCGAACCCTATAAAATGGATGACGAAATTACCCCTCTGCTAAAAGAGTTTTTCTTGAAACCCTTTCGTGATAAGGAAGAGAATTATTTTCAGTTTTCTCATGATACCGATTTAGAATTTCATGAACTCTTCAATTTGGTGACCGAAATATTTGAAGCACCAGAACAGGTTCATGAGCTTAGTAAAAAAATTACAAGACATTTATTCGATCAATCTATGCATCCTCATATTAAAAGTGGTGAGGTATATGTGGCATATTTAGAGAACCTTCAAATTGATAATGAAAAAGTAGATGCCGTGGGGATTTTTAAATCTGAATTAAAACAAGATTTCCTTCAGTTTTCAGAAAAAGAAAATCAATTGGATGCCATCCTTCAACAAGGTATTAATTTGAATCGATTGGATAAAGGAGCCCTCATTTTCAACCATAAAAAAGAAGAAGGATATAAAATACTTTCTGTCGATAGCAACCGCTACGATGCGCGCTATTGGCTAGAAAGCTTTTTGGGTGTAGATGCGTTTCACGATGAAAACTTTCAGACTAAAAAATATTTAAAATTCTGTCAAGATTTTGCCAGGGACGTGGTTTTCCCTGCTGAAGACAAAAAAGAAGAGGTGATGTTTATGAATCGTGCGGTAAACCACTTTGCTAAAAACGATTTGTTTGAAGAAACTGCGTTCATGAACGAGGTTATCGATAATCCAGATCTTATTCCAGAATTTCGTCATTACAAATCTGAAAAAGCACCTAAGTACAGTATTGAAGACTTAACCACCTTCCCAATTGCTAATACGGCGGTGACGGCTGCGCGTAAAAAAATAAAGAATACCATTAATTTGGATACGAACATTCAAATTAAAATGGATTTCATTAATCCCGAAAGTGCCGAAAAGTTTGTAGAAAAAGGTTGGGATGAGGAGAAGCAGATGTATTATTATTTAGTATATTTCAACAAAGAACACAAATCGTAAGTCTTTTCAAAATAAGACTTTAGGAACGATTTTTGATGCTTTTAAAATAAAAAAGTTATGAAAAATCTACTCTTAAAATCCTTGTTAGTTATTACACTCATTTTTAGTGTAAGCTGCTCTAACGATGATGAAGTAAGAACCACTACCCTTATTTTTACACCTACGGCTAGTATTTCAAATTCTGAAACTTTGACCTATAATTTAGGTGCTTTTGGTGACAAAAATTTAACCTCCATCCTTACCCAAGCTAGCAATGCTGAAGTAAGCGAACTTCGAGCAAACGAAACCACAGGCGAAGTGTATTATTTCTATCGGCCACAAGCTGGGTTTATTGGTCATGACTTTGTACGCCTCATTACCGAAACTGGACCCCTTGGAAGCCCAGAAAGTACGGTAGCGATGCAGGCGAATATAAAGATTGAGGTTTCGTATTAATTTTTAGAATTGTAACATATTTGGGTTAGATTCGTCATATTTACAACTAATCAACAAAAACCCTTTTTGTGCATCCTATTCTAACCATAAACAATCTTACCAAAAAATTTGGTCCTATTACCGCGGTAAACAATTTGTCATTCACTATTGAAAAGGGCAATGTGTATGGAATATTAGGCCCTAATGGTAGTGGTAAGTCTACCACGCTAGGTATTGTATTAAATGTCGTTAATAAAACCTCTGGAAATTTCCATTGGTTCGATGGTAGTGATAACACCCACCACGCATTACGAAAAGTAGGGGCTATTATTGAGCGTCCTAACTTTTACCCTTATATGACAGCCGAACAAAACTTAAAACTGGTCTGTAAAATTAAAGAAGTTCCCGAAGATAAAATTTTAGAAAAATTAGAGCTTGTCGGACTTTTAGATCGAAAAGACAGTAAGTTTCAAACTTTTTCTTTAGGGATGAAGCAACGTTTGGCAATCGCTTCAGCATTGTTAAACGACCCAGAAATATTAATTCTCGACGAGCCGACCAACGGATTGGATCCCCAAGGGATTCATCAAATTAGAGAAATCATCAAAAAAATTGCAAGTCAAGGTACCACCATTTTATTGGCATCTCATTTATTAGATGAAGTAGAAAAAGTGTGTAGTCACGTGGTCATTTTACGAAAAGGAGTAAGTCTTTATACTGGAAGTGTGGACGGAATGAATGCAAGTCACGGATTCCTACTTTTGGAAAGCCCTAATAAAGGGGCATTGCATAGTGCGTTAAAAGAAATGAAGTCCTTTGGTACTATTAAAGAAGAAGGCAATTTACTTATTGCCTATTTAAATGAACCCTTAGATGCTTCTACAGTGAACCAACAACTTTTTGAAAAAGGCATCGTCCTTTCCCGCTTGGAGAAAAAGAAAGAAAGTCTTGAAGAACAATTCCTTGAACTTACCAAAAACAACTAACCGCCATGCTTCGACTTCTCAATATAGAATTAATAAAACTGAAAACCAGCCGGGTAAGTAGAGTCCTTATTTTCGGATATTTCTTTTTACTCACTTGTATTGCTCTTATTGCAGCCATAAAATTTGACATTGGCCCAATTAAGTTTCATTTAGCAGAGCAAGGAATTTTCAACTTTCCTTTTATTTGGCATTTTAACACTTTTGTAGCAGCTTGGCTTAAGTTTTTCCTCGCCATTATTATTGTATCGATGGTGGCGAACGAATACAGTAATAAAACGCTTAAACAGAATTTAATTGATGGCTTAAGTAAAAAGGAATTCATCCTTTCAAAATTCTTGACAGTGATACTATTTTCTGTTGTTTCGGTCGTATTTGTATTTGTAGTGTCATTGATTCTAGGGTTATTTTATTCAGATTATAACGAAATAGGAATCATATTTAGTGATATGCAATACCTTGTTGGGTATTTTGTGAAACTAATAGGTTTTTTCTCTTTCTGTCTATTCTTGGGAATATTAATAAAGCGATCTGCTTTTGCCTTAGGCTTTTTAATCCTTTGGCAAACTTTTGAAGGAATTTTCACCGGAATTCTCTATTGGAAAGCCGAAGCCATTGCGCCTTATGTAACGCGCTTTCTTCCACTCAATTCAATGGCGAATCTTATAAAAGAACCCGGAACACGATTAGGTGCGGTCAAAAGTGCCGCAAATCAGTTGGGAGAAGAATTTACTAAGAATTATGATGTACAATTCTGGGATGTGCTCATTGTTATGGGTTGGACGGCCCTTTTCATTTATTGGTCGTACGCTCTCTTAAAAAAGCGAGATTTATAAATCGCTACCACTTACAGTATTAATTGTTTTTATAGCTGTTAAATAGTTGTATATTTAACTATCAAAACGTTGCTATGCGTCTACTTGTACTGCTTTTATTATTTCTATTTCCTTTATTGGGTAACTCTCAAGAGATTGAACTATTTCAGCAATTTAATGGCCGTTACGACTACCTCTCCTTTGGAAATACATTAAATCCAGAAGAAAATGGACTAAGTAATGATTGTGTCATATTAACGCAAAGTAGTGCAGATTTTCAGCTACAAGCTGGACAGCAACTTATAGCAGCCTATTTATATTGGGCTGGCTCTGGCGATGGTGATTTTGATGTGATGCTAAATTCAGTTCCAATTACAGCGCAACGAACGTTTGAGTATCAACTTAACACACTAAATAACTATTTTGCCGCTTTCGCCGATGTTACAACCCAATTATTAAATGAAGGCAATGGCACCTATACTCTATCAGAATTAGATTTAACCGATGTCATTGAAGACTATTGTGGGAATGCTACCAATTTTGGTGGTTGGGCAGTTACCGTAATTTATGAGGATCCTTCATTAAATCTTAATCAAGTTAATATTTTTGACGGAATGGAAGGGGTTTCCCAAAATAATACCAACCTAACCATCACTCTTGAAAACTTGAATGTATTGGACAATATTGGTGCTAAAATTGGTTTTTTGGCTTGGGAAGGAGATTCGGGTTTAGCCGTTAACGAAACCCTTCGTGTAAACGGAAATATCATTAGCAATCCGCCATTAAATCCAGCAGATAATGCATTTAATGGTACCAATAGCTTTACTAATTCCAATGAGCTTTTTAATATGGATATTGATTTTTACAATATCGAAAATAACATCCAACCCGGAGATCAAAGTGCCATCATCGAACTTACATCTGGACAAGATTTGGTAATGGTTAATAATATTATCACTGTCCTAAACACTGAGTTACCCGACGCAACAGTCACTATGGATTCTGTTACCTATACTCCAGAATGTGGAAACCGGGACATCTCCATTGAATATACAATCGGCAACTTAAATAGCACAGACATTCTTCCCGCAGGAACCACCTTAGGTTTTTATGCAAATAACACACTCATAGACACCACCGAAACTACCTTAGATTTAGGCATTGATGAACAAGAAAGTGGCAGCATTTTTTTAACTGTTCCAGGGGGAGTTCCAGCCGACTTTACTCTGCGTGCATTTGTAGATCCATTTTCAGAAATAAACGAATTAAGGGAAGATAATAATGAAGATACTGCTGAAATTCATTTACTTGTTTTTCCAGAAATTGTGGGTCTAACGGACTTAGAATTATGTGATGTAGTGGGTGAAGAGTTTTTCGATTTAACAGAAGCTACCGCTCAAATCGATCCTATTAATACCATTACATATCACCTTTCAGAAGATGAGGCATTAAATGATGAAAATCCAATTTCAAATCCTGAAAATTTTGAAAACCCTTTCAATCCACAGGAAATTTGGGTACGGGTTTCGAATCCAGATTGTTTTGTGATAGATAGTTTTCAGGTAGAAGTTATTATCTGTCCACTCCCCGACGCTACCATTAGTATTGATAATGAACTATTTGCTTGTCGTCAGCGAGATTTGGTTATTGAATATACAGTTTATAATACTAAAGGCACAAATACTTTATTAGCAGGCACGCAAATAGCTTTTTATGCTAGCGGAACACTTATTGGACAATCACAAACACAAAATGATATTCCTATAGGCGGAAGTGAACCAGGTATTTTAGAAATAGACCTTCCCGAAAGTATCCCAAATCAATTTACAATCCTTGCAGTGGTGGATGATGATGGAACAGGCTTGGGAAGCGTTCAGGAATTAAATGAATTTAATAACGAATTTGAAATTTTAGTCACTTTTGGAACCATTCCTCCCATTGTGGATTTACCCAATTTAACCGAATGTGACAAAGGATTTAACACCGCCACTTTTAACCTATTAGATGAAGATCTTTTAGAGCTTATTACCACAAACACGCAAGGAACGGTTCAGTTTTTTACCTCTCAAGCGGAAGCAATCGTCAACCTTAACCCAATTCAAAATCCTGGAGAATTTGAAAATACGAGTAATCCTCAAACGATTTATGTGCGTTTAGAAAATGAAGTTTGTTTTACCACCGCATCTTTCAATTTAATTGTAGAAAAATGCCCACCTATGATCCCAGACGGTATTTCTCCAAATGGTGACGGACTAAACGATGTGTTTAAAATTTACTATATCGTAGATGTTTTTCCAGATTTTAATCTTAAAATTTACAGTCGTGAAGGAAATTTAATTTACGAAGGAGGAAACGAAGAAGGGCTATGGGATGCCATCCCAAACCTTGGAATACTTCAACAAAACAAGGTAGTCCCAGTAGGTACTTATTTCTACGTTTTAAATTTAAACGACCCAGATTACCCTGAACCGTTTATAGGCGATGTGTATGTTAATTATTAGTCACATTTTTAAAAACCCAAATACTCACCATGTCCGAATCCAACGCTTATATTCTAGGTACCGACCAACTTGAATTGCACCGTTTGGGAATCCAACACCAAGTATGGGCTACCGAAGCTCAAAAAGGGTGGGACTTAGCCCATTTTAATGCAGGACAAACACTTTTAGATTTAGGATGCGGTCCCGGATTTTGCACTCAGGAACTTGCTTATATTACAGGAGCTTCAGGTAAAGTAATGGGGGTAGATAAATCGGAAGGATTTATTAACCACCTTCATCAAATTGCAAAACTCAATCACTTAAGTATTGATGCCATCTGTACAGATTTTAATGACTTTCAACTAGCACCCAATAGCCTTGACGGGATGTATTGCCGATGGGCACTCGCTTGGATTCCAGACCCAGAAGAAATTCTGAAAAAAGTATTCGATGCATTAAAACCAGGAGGGCGAATGGTTCTTCACGAATATTACGACTGGTCCACTCACCAAACAGAACCCAGCATTCCTGGACTCACTAAAGCCATAAAAGCGGCCTATAAAAGTTTTGGAGATATGAATGCCGACCTCAACATTGGAAGACACCTCCCAAGGATATTAACCGAATTAGGAATGACTGTTACAAGCACTCGCATTATGGCAAAACTTGCAACACCCAAAGACCTTGTTTGGCAGTGGCCCAAGTCTTTTTATGAAAGCTTTTTTCCTCGTTTAGCAGAAACAGGATATTTAAATCAGAAGGAGGTTACAAATGCTTTACGAGACCTAGCTCAACTTGAAAATACTCCTGGAGCTACCATTTGTTGTCCCATCATGATAGAAGTGATTGCGGAGAAGTAATGGTATGAAGTTTGTTATTTATACATTTTAGTTTCTTAAAATAGTGAATACTAAAAGAAAACATATCGATTTAAGTCATACAATTGACAATGGAATAATCACCTACAAAGGCTTACCTGCTCCTATTATTTGTGATTATTTAAGTAGAGAAGAATCAAGAAAATTTTATGAAGAAGGCACAGAGTTTCAAATTGGAAAAATTGAAATGGTTTCTAATACAGGAACCTATGTCGATTGCCCTTTTCATAGGTTTGAAAATGGAAAAGACTTATCTGAAGTAGAATTATCTCGATTTGTGGATTTAGATGCCATAGTAATAAGAATCCCTCATACCGAAACAATTGAAATAACACCTGAACACTTAAAAGGGTATAGTATAGAAAATAAGGCAGTACTCATCCATACAGGTTGGGACACTAAATGGAATACTGAAGCGTACTTTGAAAACAATCCTTTTTTAACAAAAAAGGCAGCAGAATATTTGAGGGATTCAAAAGCTGTTTTAGTAGGAATCGATTCTCATAATATTGATGACACTAGAGGTAAATCAAGGCCTTCACACACAGTTCTTTTAGGTGCCGAAATATTAATAGTTGAGCATTTGTGTAATTTACAGCAATTACCAAATACAGGGTTTACGTTTAATGCGGCTCCACCTAAATTTAAGGGCGTTGGAACATTTCCAGTACGTGCTTATGCTACTTTACAATAAAAAATTTAATTCTTATCCTCCAATAAGGGTACAAACCGAAACTCACCATATTCATTCTTTTCAAAATGGGTGTCACTGGTGCGTGTAAACACAGTCATGATTTGCACATCCTCACCCACAGGAATTACTAACTTCCCTCCCACCTTTAATTGTGCAAGCAAGGGTTTAGGAACGTATGGAGCTCCAGCAGTTACAACAATACCGTCAAAAGGGGCAAACTCGGGCAACCCCTTATAACCATCACCAAAAATCATTTTTTTGGGACGATAGCCAATTTTAGGTAGAAATCTGCTGGTTTTTTTAAACAATTCATTCTGTCTCTCAATAGTATACACTGTAATTCCCATTTCTAATAAGACCGCACTTTGGTACCCACTTCCTGTACCAATCTCTAGTACCGTATCTCCCTCTTCCACCTCCAAAAGTTCTGTTTGTCTTGCTACGGTATAAGGTTGAGAAATCGTTTGCTCTGCTGCAATGGGAAAGGCTTTATCTACATAGGCGTGATCTATAAACCCGCTATCCATAAACCAGTGGCGTGGAATTTTATTAATAGCTTCCAATACAGCTTCATTAGTAATCCCCTTTTTCCGAAGAGTTTCCACTAACTTCTTCCGCATGCCTTTATGGGTAAATGTATCTTTCATTATCAATTTTTAGCGAGCCATTCAGCCTTTGTGATTTCATAAAAATGACAATGCGCAGTATCATACATAAAACTATTTACAAAGCGCATTCCCACTTTTTTATTCAGTATAACATTCGATGCTTCATTGTCTATTTCTGCCATTCCATAAATGGAATCGTGATTCCCATTAGTACAGATATAATTCATTGACGCAAAGGCAGATTCGGTGGCATACCCATTTCCCCAAAATTCTTCCCGCAATCGGTAGCCTAAGTCTAAAAAGTTATGGTATCCATTTACAGGTTCCGTATTAAATTTAAAGCCTGTCCAGCCTATAAACTCACCCGAATTCTTTTCTATCATTGCCCAGCGACCTATCCCAAGGTCTTTATATTGTTTTCGTACTTTGCCTATAATATCTTTAGCTTCTTCAATAGTCTTAATGGGATTGTTTCCTAAATAGCGATGTACATTGGCGTTACTGTCTAAGGCAAACATGCCGTCTGCATCGGCATCTATTAACTCTCTAATGAGTAATCGTGGGGTTTCTATGGTAGGTTGTTGCATCGTAAAGGCTTCTCGACAAAGCTACTAAAACCCTTCGGTAATTTGAAAGGCTTCCTTCGTAATTTTCCCTCAAAAAAAGTATCTTTGAAAAAAATCATTTTCCATGCTAAAAGCAGGCGTTTTAGGTGCGGGTCACCTCGGAAAAATTCATTTAAAATTACTTCAACAATCTACCAAATACGAATTGTTAGGCTTTTTTGATGCCGACAAAGAAGCGGCTAAACAAATTGAAGATGAATTAGGGTACAAAAGTTTCCCTACTATGGAAGCACTTATTGATGCTTGTGATATGGTCGATGTGGTAACCCCTACGATTTATCATTTCGATTGTGCGAAAAAAGTGGTGGAAGCTGGGAAGCATTTATTTATCGAAAAACCTATCACTCAAACCGTTGAAGAAGCCGAAGCTTTATTGGCTTTGGTAAAAAAGCACGGCGTAAAAGGACAAGTGGGGCACGTAGAGCGTTTTAATCCAGCGTTTATGGCGGTAAAAGATATGTTCGATAAACCCATGTTCATTGAGGCACATCGTCTGGCAGAATTTAATCCGCGTGGAACCGATGTTCCCGTGGTGTTAGATTTAATGATTCACGATATCGATGCTATTTTAAGTATCGTAAAAAGCAAAGTAAAAAGCATTAACGCCAGTGGGGTTTCGGTCATTTCTGAAACACCCGATATTGCCAATGCCCGTATTGAATTTGAAAATGGTTGTGTCGCTAATTTAACGGCCAGTAGAATTTCGATGAAGAAAATGCGCAAGGCGCGATTCTTTCAACGTGATGCCTATATCTCTGTAAATTTTTTAGAGAAGAAGTGCGAAGTGGTAAAAATGAAAAATGCCCCCAAAAAGGAAGATGATTTTGCTATGGTATTAACCAATGCCGAAGGAAAACGAAAGCAAATATATTTCGACAACCCTAAAGTGAATAACAATAATGCCATTTTGGACGAACTTGAAACTTTTGCTGATGCCATCAATAACAATACAACTCCTATAGTAACCTTAGAGCAAGGCACCGAAGCTTTGCGTGTAGCACTTCAAATTATTAAAAATTTTAAAAGCTTATGAAAAATGTAGCTGTCATTGGAGCAGGAACCATGGGAAACGGAATTGCCCACACCTTTGCTCAATTTGATTATAAAGTTCAATTAATAGATATTTCGCAAGCCTCCTTAGACAAAGGAATGGCAACCATTACCAAAAATTTGGATAGAATGGTGGCAAAGGGAGCAATTACCGAAGCCGATAAACATAAAACGTTAAAAAATATTACCACTTATACCAACCTTGAAGAAGGGGTAGAATATGCGAGTTTGGTTATTGAAGCTGCCACCGAAAATGTGGATTTAAAACTGAAGATTTTTAAAGACCTTAACAAGTTTTGCCCAGACGATACCATTTTAGCTTCCAACACCTCCTCCATTTCTATTACGCAGATTGCAGCGGTGACTTCTCGACCCGAAATGGTTATTGGCATGCACTTTATGAATCCAGTGCCTATTATGAAGTTGGTAGAAATTATAAAGGGTTATAATACCAGTGCCGAAACTTATAAAACAGTAGAAGCAATTTCTAAAAAACTGAATAAAGTACCTGTTGAAGTAAATGATTATCCTGGCTTTGTGGCAAACCGCATCTTAATGCCTATGATTAATGAAGCCATTGAAACTTTGTACAATGGCGTGGCTGGTGTTCAAGAAATTGATACTGTGATGAAACTGGGAATGGCACATCCTATGGGACCACTGCAACTAGCCGATTTTATTGGACTAGATGTATGTCTATCCATTTTAAAAGTGATGTACGACGGCTTCAAAAACCCAAAATATGCACCTTGTCCCTTATTAGTAAATATGGTTATGGCGGGTAAATTAGGGGTAAAAAGCGGTGAAGGGTTCTATGATTATGCCGAAAGCCGAAAAGCCGAAAAAGTAGCGAAAATGTTTCTTTAGAGTTTTACTAAAAAGGTTTAAGCTATATTCAAAAAATGAAAAATAAATCTTTATTTTATTTATTGTTTACTTTTTTAGCATTTTCATATACTCTATATGCGCAAGAATGTGGTTTTGATGAAAATGAGAAATTAGATAAGTCTGAAAAAAAGCTAGATTGGTTTGTAAAAAAATTAAAAAAGCAAGGCCTAGTTATTACAAATGATAAAAATGATATTCCATTAAAAGTAAAAGAACAGCTAGATTGTTATACAAACGGATTTGATTTAGCAAATCCAGGTGAAAAATATCAAGGCGGTTGTATTGTGGAGGAAGATGTTCCTTCCCGTGAACTAACATTACTTGCCAAAACTAAAGAATATTTAATTATAAGTTATAATACCTATGCTTTAGGTAGTTCAGGACATGATATTTGGATAAAATACGATGAAACTGGAATTACAGATTTTTGGTCGGGTTCAAATATGGCCAGATTTTTACTAGCTTCAAGATTTGAACTAATTAAATATATCGAGGAAACCGAATCAATTAATAAAAACAAGTATCGATATATTAATAATAACAATTAATAATGCCAAAAATTATTCCTTTTAAAGCGGTACGACCCACACGCGACAAGGTAAGTTTACTAGCTTCCCGTTCGTATGAGAGTTATACTCAGGAGCAATTGGAAGCACGTTTACGAGATAATCCGTTTTCCTTTTTACATATTGTAAATCCGGGGTATAAATACCAAAAGGAAATCGCTGGAGAAGCACGATACCAGTTGGTTAAAAATCGCTATCAAGAGTTTAAAGAAGATGGGGTTTTTATGCAGGAAGAGAAACCGTGTTTTTATATTTATAAAATTGTAAATCGAGAAGAAAATGTTTTTCATGGGATTGTCGCAGCAGCTAGTGTGGAAGATTATGAAAATGACATTATTAAGAAGCACGAAGATACCTTAGCCCAAAAAGAAATAATTTTTAAAGAATATTTAAAAACGGTGGGATTCAATGCTGAAGCAGTACTCCTCACCTATCCCGACAATAATGAACTAAATACCATCATTGAAAAAGTAATGGAAACTCGTGCCGAATATGAGTTTACCACCACTTATCGAGATACACATTATGTTTGGGGCGTAGATGATAAAAATATAATTTTAAAAATTGAAACCATTTTTAAACGTATGGATGCGGTCTATATCGCCGATGGTCATCACCGCTCTGCGTCTTCCTATCTATTAGCGAAAGACCTACAAAGTGAAAATAAAAATCATTCAGGAAAAGAAAAGTATAACTTCTTTATGACATATCTTATTCCTGAAAGTGAGTTAAAAATATTTGAATTCAACCGACTGGTAAAGGATTTAAACGGTTTAACTAAAGAAGAGTTTTTAATCCAATTGGATACTGTTTTCAGAATAGATAAACGCGGAATAGATTATTACAAACCTTCAAAGAAGCATCATTTTAGTATGTATTTGGACGGTGCCTTTTATTCATTATACCTTCGGAAGGATAATTACAATTTTAAAAACGCATTGGAGGCATTAGACACCTATATTTTGTATACTTCCGTCTTAAAACCTATTTTAGGTATCGAAGACCCTCGCCACGATGACCGTATAGCCTATTCCCACGGGAAAAGAGATTTAGCCTATGTAAAGTCGCAAGTAGATTCGGGTGAATTTACGGTGGGTTTTGGCTTGGTTCCTATTACCATAGACGAAATGAAACATGTGGCAGATGAAGGCTTAACCATGCCTCCAAAAAGTACGTATATTGAACCAAAGCTGAGAAGCGGTGTAACGATTTATGAATTCTAGATGAGCATTTCAGAAAATATTACCAATCTTAAAAAAGAACTTCCCAACCACGTTTGCTTAGTGGCTGTTTCCAAAACCAAACCTATTCCAAATATCATGGAGGCTTACCATGCTGGCCATCGAATTTTTGGTGAAAATAAAATTCAGGAAATGGTCGACAAATGGGAGCAGATGCCTAAAGATATAGCATGGCATATGATTGGTCATGTGCAAACCAACAAGGTAAAGTATATGGCCGAGTTTGTGAGTTTAATTCACGCAGTGGATAGTGTAAAGTTGTTGAAAGAAATAAACAAACAAGCCAAAAAACACGAAAGAGTTATAGATTGTTTACTTCAAATAAAAATAGCTGAAGAGGATAGTAAATTTGGAATGACGGAAGCCGATGCTCTAGCTTTATTAAATAATGCTTCAGTAAAAGAATTTAAAAATGTAAACATTGTGGGCTTGATGGGAATGGCAACCTTTACTGAAGATGAAGCGCAATTAGTTTCAGAATTTTCACAATTAAAAAACTTTTTTGATACTCATAAAACAGCTTTCAACTTTAAAACGTTATCTATGGGGATGAGTGGTGATTATAAAATTGCCATAGCACGAGGAAGCACTATGATTCGTGTTGGAAGTTCGATATTTGGAGAACGGAACTAGTATAGAAAAATGAATAAGGATTAATGACTAATTTTGCTTAACCTTTAACCCAAAACCTTTAACCAAGAACCCTTATAAGTGTACGCAATTTTAGATATAGAAACCACAGGTGGAAAATACAATGAAGAGGGAATTACCGAAATTGCCATTTATCGTTTCGACGGACACAAAATCGTAGATCAATTTATTAGTCTCATTAATCCTGAACGAAGCATTCAGCCCTTTGTGGTAAACCTAACGGGGATTAATAATGAAATGCTTCGGAACGCTCCAAAATTTTATGAGGTAGCCAAACGCATTATTGAAATTACAGATGGTGCTATTCTTGTAGCTCACAATGCTCAATTTGATAATAGAATCCTTACCACAGAATTTGACCGATTAGGCTATGAATTTGAAAAGGATACGCTTTGTACGGTTGAACTTTCAAAAAAATTGATTCCAGGGAAAGATTCTTACAGTTTAGGAAAATTAACTCGGTCTTTAGGCATCCCAATAAGTGACAGACATCGTGCCCAAGGGGATGCGTTGGCAACTGTTGCCCTTTTTAAAATGTTATTGGCAAGGGATACCTCAAAAGAGATAATCCAGAAAATGGTTCGTAAAGACCCCAAACGCCAATTGGAACCCAAACTTCTCGATCTTATTGAAAATGCCCCTACCGAAACAGGAGTGTATTATATGCACCGAAGTGATGGTACTATTATTTACATTGGTAAAAGCAAGAATATTAAAAAAAGGCTCATTCAGCATTTTACCAACGACAATAGAAAGTCGAAGAAAATACAGCTGGAAGTAGCCGAAGTGACCTTTGAGAAAACGGGAAGTGAATTAATAGCCTTATTGAAGGAAAGTGAGGAAATAAAGAGAAACAAACCTATTTATAATCGTGCCTTGCGTAGAACACTTTTTCAGTATCAACTTTCTAGCTTTACTGATGAAAAAGGCTATATTAATTTAAAAATAGACAAAGCCGATAGCCGAAAAAAAGCGATTACAACGTTTACCAACTACCAGCAAGCAAAATCTACTTTATATCGAATTACCGAAACACATCAACTTTGCCAGAAACTTACTGGGCTTTATGAAACTAAGACCAGTTGTTTTCTCCACAGCATAAAAGAATGCCATGGAGCGTGTATTGAAAAAGAGCCCGCAGAAGAATATAATGCTCGCGTTAAAGTATTTTTAGAGAATAATAGCTACGCCAATAAACATATGCTAATTATTGATAAAGGTAGAGATATTGATGAACGATCGGCCATTTTAATTGAAAACGGAAAATATATTGGCTTTGGGTTTTTCAATTTAAATTACCAAGTAAATAATCCTGAAGTATTAAAATCTATTATCAACCCTATGCAAGACAATAGGGATTCTCAACATATTATTCAGTCCTATCTTAGGAAGAATAAAGGCTTAAAAGTAGTAAATTTAGCCCCAGATACGGTAGATTAAGGAAACTTGCGTATTTTTAAATATTAAAATCAAAAATTGAAGATTAAACTCCCAACAGTTTGGCGTGATAAAATTCACGATATTATCTATGAGGCTGATACCCCTAATGGTAAACTTTTTGATTTAGTATTATTATCACTTATTCTATTAAGCGTCATTTTTGTGATGCTTGAGAGCGTAAGAGGTCTACCAGAAACTGTATATTTTATATTATATATTGGTGAATGGGTAATTACTATATTTTTTACTATAGAATACATTTTACGAATTCTAACAGTAAAAAAACCTTGGAACTATGTCTTCAGTTTTTATGGAATTGTTGATTTTCTATCTACCATCCCGTTATATCTTTCATTTATATTAGTGGGCAGCAACTACTTACTTACGGTAAGAGCCTTACGATTGCTTCGAGTTTTTAGAATTCTAAAAGTAACTAGATATATTGGGGAGTCTAACAAGTTAAAAATTGCTTTACTGCAGAGTCGTGCTAAAATTTTAATTTTTTTATTTACAGTAATTATTATTTCTATAATTGCTGGAACCCTAATGTATCTGGTCGAAGGACCTGAGCATGGATTTACCAATATTCCTCATAGTATTTACTGGTGTATTGTTACACTTACCACTGTGGGATATGGTGATATCTCCCCTGGGACACCCTTAGGGCAATTCATAGCTTCAGTTATTATGATCTTAGGATATGGTATTATTGCAGTTCCTACAGGAATTGTTACTGCTGAAATGACCAAAGGTAAAGTCAAGGTAGACCTAAACACCCAAGTTTGTTCTAACTGTAATGAAAGTAAACATCGCGATGATGCTAAATTTTGCCATAAATGTGGTGAAAGTTTAAAGGTTGAAAACTAAAAATGGTTGCCTTGAAACCCTTACTTGTTTGTATTGTAGGACCCACAGCTATAGGCAAAACTGCACTTTCTATAAAACTAGCAAAAGCGTTTAATACCGAAATTATATCGGCAGATTCCCGTCAATTTTTTAAAGAAATGACCATTGGCACTGCGGTCCCTTCAAAAGAAGAATTGAATTCTGCAAAACACTATTTCATTCAAAATAAAAGTATTTCTGAAAATTATAGTGTAGGCGATTTTGAAAGAGATGCTATTGAACTACTTGAAAAATTATTTAAGAAACACCAAGTAGTAATTATGGTAGGTGGTTCCGGATTATATGTAGACGCCGTTGTGAAAGGATTGGATTCTTTTCCCGAGGTGCCATACGATATAAGGAAACAACTTAAATCTGAATTTGAAGAAAAAGGAATTGAATCCCTTCAAAAACAATTAAAGGTACTCGATCCAGTGTATTTTGAAGAAGTGGATATTCAAAACACACAGCGAGTAATAAGAGCACTGGAAGTTTGCAAAGCTTCTGGCAAGCCCTTTTCATCATTCCGAAAAAATAAAGATGTCAATCGAAATTTTGATACACTATATATTGGTTTAACCGCAGATAGGGAGGTTATTTATGAACGAATAAACCAGCGCGTTGATTTGATGATAAAGGATGGACTCCTTAAAGAAGTTGAAAAATTGAAAGCGTTTAGACATTTAAATGCCTTACAAACAGTTGGCTATAGAGAATTGTTCGATTATTTTGATGGTAAACTAACTTTGGAAGAGGCTATTTCAGAGATTAAAAAAAATACGAGAAGATTTGCCAAACGTCAGGGCACTTGGTTTAGAAAAAACACAACTATTGAATGGTTTGATAATAAAACACCTCTTTTAGAAATTGAAAATTATATTAAAAAAGCCCTGTCCCAATAAAGGGAAGGGCATTTATACACTTAATATTTTAAAAAGTTTATAGGTCTACTTCACTTTTCACTACCAATCGGAATCCCTCTCCGTGAATATTGATAATTTCTACATCATCATCTTTACTTAGATACTTTCTTAGCTTGGCAATGTACACATCCATACTACGTGAAGTAAAATAGTTGTCATCTCTCCAAATCTTGGTAAGTGCTAGTTCACGTGGCATTAAATCGTTTTTATGCAATGCCAAAAGGCGTAATAAATCGTTCTCTTTTGGAGATAATTTAATGGGCGATTCTCCTTTATAAGTAAGAAAACGAAGTTTTGAATTAAGCTGGAAGTTTCCAACAGTAAAATCGAATTGTTTACTATCTGCAATCGAATCTGTCGATTTTCTTTGAACAATGGCCTTTATTTTCATTAATAAAACTTCACTATCAAAGGGTTTATTAAGGTAATCATCGGCACCAACCTTGTACCCTTTAATGACGTCTTCTTTCATAGCCTTAGCAGTAAGGAAAATAATAGGTACTTCTTGATTTTTCTCTCTAATCTCCTTTGCCAAGGTGAAACCATCTTTGTAGGGCATCATGACATCAAGGATACAAAGATCGTAATCGTCTTTTTTAAATTTTTCAAATCCTTCCATACCGTTTTTTGCGTGTGTAACGGTATAGTCGTTCATGGTTAGGTAATCTTTGAGAACTGTCCCAAAGTTTGGATCATCTTCTACTAATAAAATTTTCTTGTTTACAGTTTCCATATTTTAAGATATTAAGTGCATTTTTATTATAAAGGTACTACCTTTTCCTTTTTCACTATCTACGTAAATTTCGGCATTATGGTCGTCTAAAATTCTTTTAACATAGGCTAAACCAAGTCCATGCCCTTTTACATTATGTATATCGCCTGTATGTTCGCGATAAAATTTTTCAAATATTTTCTTTTGTACATTCTTACTCATACCCATACCTTGATCTTGTATCTTCAACATAATACTATTCTTCACGTTCTCGGTATAAATATCAATCTTTGGTTCATCTTCCGAATATTTTATGGCATTATCCAAAATATTCACCACCACATTAGTAAGGTGTAAGTCGTTACCCAACACAGAAGATTTCATTGCTTCTAAATGGGTATTCACATAACCACCCCTATCCTCAACAATGAGGCTAATATGTGTTACTGCATCTTCAATAATATCGTGCAGTTTTATTCGTGCTTTTGGAAGATCTAACTCATTCTTTTCAAGTTTAGAAATACGCAAAACGTTTTCAACTTGTGCGTGCATTCGTCGATTCTCTTCCCGAATCATTTTC
This sequence comes from Flavobacteriaceae bacterium, assembly GCA_002694465.1. GTDB lineage: Bacteria > Bacteroidota > Bacteroidia > Flavobacteriales > Flavobacteriaceae > Halomarinibacterium. The sequence goes on from NZMG01000027.1 coordinate 21,011, forward strand.
AAATAACGATCTATAAACTCTTTATTCTCTGCGACCTTTGGGTTTTTTAACGCATCTAAAGCCAAATTAATTGTAGCAATAGGTGTTTTAAACTCGTGGGTCATGTTATTTATAAAATCTGTTTTAATCTGCGAAATCTGTCTTTGCCTAAATAATTGTTTTAAAGCATTAGAATACGCTAATATAATTACGCCCGTAAAAGCCAGTGACAGCAATGCCATACCTAATATCGTACTAACAACCTCTTTTCCTTTATCTGAAAAATTTACATAGAGTTGATAATTTGTATTAAATGTATCGTTCACAAATAAAGGAACTCCATATGTACTTTCTGGATTTAATTGAAATCCATTAGATCGAATTTTTGTCGCCAGTTCATTACTATAAACAGCATATTCAAATTTTGATTTAATTCCTCTTTCTCTCGCTTCATTTGTAATTAATTCTTCAAGGTCTTTCGAGGATATTCTGTTATGAATAGGAGTTTTTGAAGTAATATTACTTACAGCGTCCTGAAACTGCTGCTTTTCAAAATCCCGCATTCGGTTAAAATCTATTTTAGTTTCCTCTGTAAATCCAGTCCCATCAGGGCTCCCAATAATTTTTGTTGTTTTCTTTTGATTGGTTATTTTTTTGAACTGAATCGTATCAAATTCGGTATCTAAAAAGAAAGAAGAAAGCTTATAGTCTTCTTCGATAATTCCATCTGAAAAAATAACCGTTTCGTTTTTATTTTCATTTGCAATTCTATAAATAAGCTCACTTACACTTACATTTTCCGGTGTTTTAAGGCTGTCTACGAGTCCGCTATATAATTTATAATAGTTTTCCGTTTCTTGTAGCTGCACTTTTTTAGCAACTTCAATGAGTATTTGCCTAACGCTAAGGGTAAATTGATCTTCCTTAGCCTGATAGGCATTATTAATCCAATACCCTTGAACAAAAATTATTCCTAATAGGGACAACGACATGGAACCAATAAGAAGCGCAAAAAGCTTTTTGTTCATATTCCAAAATTAAGATTTTAACATTTAGATTACTTTCCATTTAACCAAATGTTAACAGAAGTGAAGAATTTTTATAATATTAACCCTTTAAAATGCGGAGATGAATGTCTCTAACTTGCTTTTTTGTCTCCGCTAGGTTCGTATTTTCTATAACAAAGCTTGCAAGGGGTATCTTTTTTTCATCTGGCCATTGATTGTCCAATCTAGATTGTACTTCTTTACGGGTGGTAGAATCGCGTTTTAATATTCTTTCAACTCTTATAGACTCTGGTGCTGTCACCAATATTATAAAATCGCATTGAGTATGTCCGCCACTTTCAAAAAGGATAGCTGCTTCCTTAATACAATAATGACCTTTTTGTTTTTTAACCCATCTGGCAAAATGTTGTCTTACTTTAGGGTGAATTATATTATTTACTTGATTAAGTAGCTCTTTATCATTAAATATTTTCTTGGCAACAAAAGGTCTATTAAGTCCCTCCGTTCCAAAGCTTTTTTCTCCTAAAAGTGCTATGATCTTTTTTCGTACTACTTTCGAAGTATTTGTAATTCGTTTGGCTTCAGTATCAGCAATATACACAGGAACGCCAAGTTCTTTAAAGAAACCAGCTACAGTGCTTTTCCCACTTCCAATTCCACCTGTAAGTCCAACTATTTTCAAATTATTTAAATATTAAAAACTCTACTTTTTTTGTTTCCAACTCAAGATGCTGAAGATTTCCTGGATACTTGATAAGTTTGGGTATCATAAAACTTCCTTCTTCTATTCTTTCAGAGAAATCACAAATAATTTTAAAATCATTGGTAGTTAAATTTCCAAAATCCTTTATGGAAACATCGAAGGTAATTTCTATACTTTCAGGAAATAATTTAAGTTCGGTTCCTTCAGTAAGATTAATAACCTCAACAGGGATTTCCATTGTCATTTGAGAAAATTCTTCAGCTTCTAACGTTATACTTACACTTTTGGGATTGAGTAGCACTTTTTTATTTTGTGGTTTTATTAGACTAACAGTTTCGGTTAACCCTTTGGAAACATCTTTTCTTTTAAATAGTTGTGTTGGAATAAAGGTGATAGTATCTATTTCTTCCGAAGGTCCAGAAATGTCCACAGAATCTGGCATAATTTTTATTTCGCCCTTCTGAAAATACCCATCTTTAAAAGATATTTGCGATTGCAAAGAAATAGGAATTCTTTTACTGGCATTTTTATCGAGGTGTAACATAAGTTCTGTTTCAGATATATTTTTTATATCTGAAAGGTTTAGCTGCTTCAAAATTAATTTCTGAATATCCTGTAATGGAAGTACTATAATGCTATCTACTTCTTTATAATAGGCGCTAACATCAATTTTTAACGAGGTTTTTCTCAATTTGTGTGACAACAATTGAAATCCATTTCCAGAAACATCAAAAGTGATTTCTTTTACATTGTCATTGGTAACGATTACAGAATCTGGAATATTTATGTAGTCTAAAGTAGTTGTTAAGGTTGCTTCAGAATCTCTCGAAAATTTCGTTAAAAACCAAAAAAGGGTAGCCAATAAAAGAAAAAAGAGAAACGACTTTATTTTTGGGTTTTTATTTTTTGTGTTTTCTGAAACCATTCATTAAAATTAATCAAAAAATAACTGTGGAAATTGTTGCTTCGGATTTTTCTTTAAATATTTTATGTAGAATGTAGATTTCAAAAAAGCTAACCCGTATCCAAAAAATTGCACAAAAACGGCAATTAATGATAACACTCCTACATAAATACTTTTATTCATAATACTACTATCCACTAAAATAAAGAATAGATAAAGTAGTAATGGTACCAAAAATAAAATATTAACTAGGACTGAAAATAGAATTGATAATAGCACAAAAAAGACAAATAATGTAGGAAGCCAAAAGGTAAGTTTTTCGGACTTGGGATGCCATTTATTTAATATGGGTCTTACCAATCCAAACTTTTTAACTTGTGTATAAAATTTATTCCACGAAATTCTTCGCTTATGATATACATAGGCATTAGGAATAAATTGTGTTTTAAAACCTGCATTTATAATGCGCTGTGATAGGTCTGGATCCTCACCGGGGTGAATTTTTGAAAACCCTTGGGTGGCTTCGAATGCCTTTTTAGATATCCCCATGTTAAAACTTCTGGGTTCAAACTTTTGAATACTCTTTACTTTACCTCTTATTCCTCCTGTGGTTAAAAAAGACGTCATTGTATAGTTAATAGCCTTTTGAAGGGGTGAAAAGCTATCATGAGCAGCATCTGCTCCTCCATAACAATCTGTATAATTATAGTTTAAAAAATTTGAAACAGTTAAAAAATAATGGGGTGGCAATAAGCAATCTGAATCTAAAATGATAAAGTAATTCCCTTTAGCATATCGCATTCCAAAATTCCTTGAATCTCCAGGTCCACTATTTGGTTTACTGAAATAGGATATTTGAAGAAGGGGTTTAAATTTAGTAACAACATTTTCTGAAGTAAGAGATGAACCATCTTCTACTATAACAATTTCAAATTGAGAGTTACCTTCCACTTTTAAAAAGCTCTCAAGTAATTCCCTTATTTCATCGGGACGATTGTAAACTGGGATAATAAAAGAAAAAGATAATTGCATAGCTGCAAAAATACACAATAAAAAAAGCCACTCCATAAATGGAGTGGCTTAAATTATAAATTAGAAAAAATTACTTTTTAATAACCTTGTAAGTACCTGTTTGACCATTAGAAGAAACCTTCAAAATGTAAGTACCAACAGATAGTCTTGATACATCTACTTGAGTAGTAGTGGCGTTAACATTTAAGTCTATTACTTTTTGACCTAAAATATTATATAAAGCTACGCTATCAATATTATCAATAGATGTTAGATTCAAAATATCATTTGCAGGGTTTGGATAGAATGCAAATCCTTGGATTTCATTACTATCAACACTTAACTGACAGTTATCAAAGATGATATCAGTTACAGCTCCAGTGTTCACTACAAAACAGTAATATGATTGACCAGCAACTACAGGAATAGTAGCAGTAACGCTAGGCAAACATTGGTTTTGCCACCAGTCTACCAATACTAATTCGTCTTCGGTAGAAGTCTCATCAGGAGCGGTATAGAAGGTAACTGAACTAACATCGGCAAATACTGACCATAAGCTCATATTAACTGTATTCGCTGCTAATAGTTCAGTGATAATTGGCTCACCTTCAACATCAGAGATCATTACTACAGGTATTGTAACCTGATCTCCTACTGCTCCACCTCCCATAACGATAGGATCGCCAGGTTGGTTGTTTACCACAACAACTGCAACTGCTCCTGCATTCTGAGCTGCTAAGGCTTTAACACCAAATTCACAAGAACCACGTCTTAAAACTGCAATCTTACCGTTTAAATCAGCACCGTTGAGAACAGGATCACAAGCATCGTTTGGATCACCTGTAGTATCATCATCGATAACAACAGCTGCATCTTCAGTTAACGGATCTAAAGGTATAGCTCCTCCAAAACTAGCCGCAACAGGATTATAATCACCTGCTAAAGGACCATTATTCACAGTTAAGTTTGTCGCTCCTACTCCTGGTCCTGGATTTGCAATAGTTCCAGTAATGAATCCATCACCTTCAGGGGTAAATTTATACCAAACACCGGCAGCACCAGTGATATCACAGTTAGATGGAGTACCGTTTTCGGTTGTAGCCGCTGGCATAACAACATCCTCATCAGTAAATGGACATCCTACCTCATCAAGATCAATAGCGTTCACAATCATATCATTATCTGGTGGAATTAGCGTACATGACATGCTTAATTCAAATGTACCTGTATCACCTCCATATCCATGAACCATGATATAGTAAGTTGAACTACCATCACTCTCAAATTCTACTTCAGACTGGAAGTCAGTACAATTTGCTGAATCGTCATTAGCAGCTAAACAAACTAAGCCACCTGTACAATCACCTGTGAAAACAGCAATTTGAGTATCGTAATCTGTATTAGTGCTACAAGTAGAAAGAAGTACATTAGCAGGAAGACCTGAAGTATCAGTCCACTTATACCATACACCTGGTGCATCTGGAGTTCCTGGATCACAATCATCAACTGCATCAACAGTAGCTGAAAGAGTATCTCCAATAACGGTGTCACCACAGTTAATTTCTAATGCTCCAGCACAATCGTCATAAGTAACACCACCACCATGAGGGATACAAGTTCCATCCCAGATGTAAAAGCCGTCAAATGCAGGGTCAAAAATTCCCCAGCCACCATTAAATTGTGCTGTTGGGTTACCAACTGCTGAAGAAGAAGTTACTACCCAGAATACTGAACCAGTTCCACCACCATCGGTAACAGATAACTCAACCCAGTATGTAGTTGGAACACCTGCTTGACCAGCAAAAGTAAATGGAGTTACGTCTACTACAATTTCGTTTACATCGAAACCAAAGTTAGACCCAATTACCGCTTGTGAAGAAGGTACGATTCCTGCTTGAGAACCAATAATTGTTCCAGGTAATCCTCCCGCGTCGTCATAATATATAACATCTACTAAAGCAATTCCACCATTGGCAAAAATACTAGCAGTAATTTGACTTAATTCGAAA
>NZMG01000028.1 GCA_002694465.1 Flavobacteriaceae bacterium
AACTGCTGACCGATAAGTTCGAAAAATACTTTGTGCCATCCGTACTGATACTGGTTGGTATCCTACTCTTTGCCTTTCTGGTCATTGACGAACCGTTTAGTGCCAGCTTTTATCGTGCAATGGCGGTATTGGTAGCTGCAAGTCCCTGTGCACTGGCCATTTCAACACCAAGTGCCGTATTGAGCGGTGTGGCAAGGGCAGCACGTGGCGGCGTGCTCATCAAAGGTGGGCGACCACTTGAGGATTTAGGGGTCATAACCGCTTTGGCTTTTGATAAAACAGGCACGCTTACCGAAGGCAAGCCCAAACTTACCGAAGTAGTACCATTGGGGGATATTGAAGAAAATGAACTGTTAAAGATAGCCGTTGCTGTTGAAAACTTGAGCGACCATCCTTTGGCCAAAGCCGTTGTTAGGGATGGGAAAGAGCGTCTGGAAGGCACTGAAATTCCCAATGCATCCGACTTGGAAGCTGTTCTAGGAAAAGGTATCAAAGCTTCCTTGGGACAGGATAAAATTTATATTGGAAACCTTGACTTGTACGAAGACCTCGATGAAGCAAAACCATCTGAAGAAATATCCAACAAGGTAAGGGAACTTGAAGGGGGCGGAAATACTACGATGCTCATAAGAAGGAACAAAGAATATATAGGTATCATCGCCCTGATGGACACCCCACGGGAAGCGGCCAAGGAAACACTGAAAAAATTAAAGGAAATCGGTATCAAGCGGATGATAATGCTAACCGGGGATAATCAAAAGGTTGCCGATGCCGTTGCTAAAGAAATTGGGTTGACCGATGCCTGGGGAAGCCTGTTGCCAGAGGAAAAGGTAGATGCCATTAAAAAATTAAAAGAACAGGAATCCAAAGTCGCAATGGTAGGCGACGGTGTGAACGATGCCCCTGCAATGGCAAACAGCACAGTAGGTATCGCAATGGGTGCAGCGGGCAGTGATGTGGCTTTGGAAACTGCGGACATTGCCCTAATGGCCGATAAATTGGAAACCCTGCCCTTTGCCATAGGCTTGAGCAGGAAGGCAAAGGCCATTATCAAGCAAAACCTTTGGGTAAGCCTCGGTATTGTGGCATTGCTTATCCCATCGACCATTATGGGTTGGGCCAATATCGGTATTGCAGTGGTCATCCACGAAGGCTCAACATTACTTGTGGTTTTTAATGCGTTAAGGCTTTTGGCTTATAAGAAATAGCATCAAATATATGTTTTGAAAAAGGGTTTGCTTTTGAATTAATATTGCAATGACTAAAACGGAAAAGATACTATTAAATCACGGTATTCGACCTACTCAAATGAGGTTGAAGATATACAAGTTCCTGAAAAGGAAGCAAAGTGCCGTGTCCTTTTCCGATTTGAAAAAGGCTTTTGTTCAAAAGAGCGAAACCAATAAAACAGCAAACAGAACGACCTTTTATCGCAATCTCAAGATTTTTGAGGATAAAGGGCTGATTCATCAGATTAATGATGGGGTCGGAGTGGCAAAATATGCGATTTCCGATGAAAACGCCAAAGATAAATACGGTATAGATTTACATATGCATTTTCATTGTACCAATTGCAGAAAAACAATCTGTTTACCAAATAAAATATCCAAAGAAAGCTTGCCAAACGATTATGAAATAAACAATGTGAACCTTGTATTGAAAGGAGTATGTGAGAAGTGCAGGCAAAAATATTAGGTAGGAGTTCCAGAACTTTGAGCCCTTGTACCCTATGGTCAGGTTCAGGTATATTCCATCTACTTAAACCTAAAAAAATATAGAGGTATGGGAAAATATGATATAGACATTAGTGGATTAGGTTCTGGTGCTACCGAAGACAGCGCGTTGCTTATATAAAATCATAAAAACGAAGATGAAGAAAATTCAAAAACTAACACAGGAAATCAACGAATTGACAGTAAGGATTGAACAGAAATATCCCGAACTCTATCGCTATTTAGATGAGAACCCCATAACTATTCCCGTAGATGATGAAGCAAAACCTACTCATAAATCGTTCGCTGATTATTTGGAGAGCTTAAAATCGATTTTGGAAAAATATATGGAATCCCATAGTAAGTAAAGATTTAAAAGACCAAACGTAGAATTTAATACAGATTATTTAAATGTCCACTATAAACAAAAGCACTTTTAAGGTAAGTCAAATGGATTGCCATTCCGAAGAACAGATGATACGGATGAAACTGGAGTCAAACCCTCAAATAAAATATCTGGACTTTGACATTCCGAATAGGAAATTAGATGTGTACCATAAGGGAAATGCTCAAGAAGTAAACATCGCATTGGGTACATTAAAGCTGGGAGAAAAACTCTTGGGAACAGAAAAGGCGGAAACACCTATTGCCGAAGACGAGACCAAACAAAAGAAGATACTCTGGTGGGTCTTGTACATCAATTTTGGTTTTTTCGTTATCGAAATGACCACGGGTTGGATTTCTTCCTCTATGGGTCTAATTGCCGATTCACTTGATATGCTGGCCGATTCCATTGTGTACGCTTTGAGCCTTTTTGCCGTAGGTGGTGCCATTGCACGAAAAAAGAAAGTGGCGAAGTTCAGTGGCTATTTTCAGATGGCGTTGGCCCTGCTGGGATTTTCGGAAGTTGTGAGAAGGTTTTTAAGCAGTAGCGAAACCCCTTTGTTCCAATGGATGATTATCGTTTCCATTTTTGCCCTTATCGGCAACCTCGTTTCCCTATGGCTCATAAACAAAGCAAAAAGCAAGGAAGCGCATATGCAGGCTAGTGCTATTTTCACGTCAAACGATATAATCGTAAACGGAGGGGTAATCCTGGCAGGCGTACTGGTTTATTTTTTGGACAGTAAATGGCCCGATTTGGTCATTGGCGGTATTGTGTTTGCCTTTGTGATGCGTGGGGCGATTAGAATTTTAAAATTGTCGAAATAATGATTAAAAGTGGACAATAGGAACTACAAGTATTATTGCGGATAATGCAGTAACGATGACGCTGGTTTTTTTTTTGTTCCGTTTTATACGTCGCCTATTTACTGGTAATGGTTTTTTACGTGTTGAAATTTTTTGATAGATGGAGGACAAAATTTTTAAAGATTACAAAACGAGACTCAATACGCTGAAGAATACTATGCAAAAAACCAATGTTCCAAGTAGGAAACCCTTGAACGTGGCATTGTAAAAGCAGAGATGGAAATGAGAAAAGTATGGACGTAATAACAAAATAATTCAACAATAAGTATGGACTGGACATTTGAAGAATTTGAAACAGAGCTTGACACCCTTAATCCATCGGTAAGAAAAAAGGCAATTGAAATTGCGAAAGAATTAATCGAAAAGGAAGACTTTTCAAAAGAAAAGGCCATCAAAAAAGCAGTTGTAATGGCTGAAGAATGGTTTTACGATTTAGAAGGATAATAATTATTTAAAAACTATATAAAATGTTACAGATAATTGAGTTAAAGGAAAAAAATATTGTTGCAACAAAAGCTTCGGGCAAATTGAGAAAAGAAGACATAGAAAAAATCCATCCACTTATCCACGCCATACTGGACAAGGGAATGAAAGTTCGTTGGTATTTTGAAATGGACAATTTTACGGGTTGGGACTTGCCTGGTTTATGGGAAGACCTCAAAATGGACACCGCCCACGCCAAAGACTATGAAAAAATAGCAATGGTAGGAGATAAAAAATGGCAGGAATGGATAACCCAATTTATGAAGCCTTTTACGAACGCCGAAATTAAGTACTTCAATTTAGACGAAAAGGAAGATGCCAAAAGTTGGATTGAGAGCCAGTAAGCTTACTTCCATAAAAGACAGACGATGAATAAAAAGAATATTTTTATTACCATACTAATTGGGTTTGCCATAGGTGTTTTTATCCTTCAACCTTTGGGGATAACAATTTTCACGTTTAGCAGCCAGAATTACGAAATCAATTGGGGGCAATATTTAATAAATAATTTCATTGAAATTGTGAATATCAATGGGAATCAAATTTTCGAGAATATTCTGTTTGGACTATTAGGTGCAAGTGTTGCTCTGATGTATTATTTCGGTAAAAGAGAAAAGGATATAGATAATAAGTAGCGGTAAGTGGTTATGTGAAAGAGTGAAATTTTTTATTTAAAATAAATTAAGTGAAAACTTAATTAATAGCAGGCAGCTTTTATGATGCTTCTTAAAGCAAAATGATTAATAGTGTTAAAAGCAAAAGTAGAAGCTGCTTTTTTTTAATTATACAATTAAAGATGGATATTATGAATGTTAAACATTGTATTTTAATAATCTTGTTGGTTAGTTATTATAAAGTAAACGCCCAAAAAATTTATACAACTGAAGAAGGTCATATTATGATGATGACTTTGGTTAACGATAAACCCGTCAAGGCAGAAAGCCATAAATTGGCCTTATATCTTGATTATGATTCCAAAGTGGTTAATGGTGTACTCGACCTTAAGACTTTATCAACAGATATTCCTGAAATCAATACCATTTTACAACAGCAGGAAGCCCCTTTGATGCTTCGGTTCACAGGCACTATTCCATCACAGGATTTTTTATCAAAACGGCACGACCCTATCAACTTTAATTGGCTGATAGATGTTACTTATCAAGGAAAATCCTTTAAATCACAATTTAAAGCAACCATTACCCATATAGAACAAGGAGTAAGTATGTCCTGCTTGATAAGTGCAACCGGACAATTATTGGTTTCAAATACTGGTTTGGATTTCTTAATAGAGGGTATCGATGATACCATAGAGGTGCAGTTTGCGCAATTGGTGTTGAGATTGGAATAACTGTGAATTAAAATAAAATTATTATCAAACTAATGAAAAAAAAGAAAGTCAATTTAAGAGATTTGAATAAAACTTCTTCAGATACTCACAAGCGCAATGATGCCCACAACCAAAGCAGCGCAGAAAGCATAGGGAAATTTAAAGTTTATGTACCAGCAATTTTCAGCTTTGTAATGCTGATTGTGGGAATTGCACTTGATTATTTTAATGCGTTTCCACACTTTTCGGGCTGGATTCGCATCTTGTGGTATGTGATAGCGTACATTCCTGTTGGCTTTCCTGTGATGACAGAAGGATGGAAGAGTATTAAAAACGGAGATTTCTTTACTGAATTTTTCCTAATGTCCATTGCCACCTTGGGTGCGTTCGTCATTGGTGAATATCCGGAAGGTGTCGCCGTAATGCTGTTTTATGCCGTGGGCGAATTGTTCCAAAATGCGGCAGTAAAAAAAGCCAAAAGAAACATTAAAGCTCTTCTTGATGTAAGACCTAATGAGGCTTTGGTATATCGTGAAAACAATTACATTTCAGTAAATCCCGAAATGGTAGAAATTGGTGAAAAAGTACAAGTGCGAGTTGGCGAAAAAATTCCATTGGACGGTACTTTGCTTTCTAAAAAAGGCTCGTTCAATACAGCAGCCTTAACAGGCGAAAGCAAACCAGATACCATAGCAAAGGGCGAAAAAGTATTTGCGGGAAGTATTAATCTGGACGGCGTTATTGAAATTGAAACCACCAAAAAATTTAAGGATAGTTCCATTGCAAGAATTCTTGATATGGTGGAAAATGCTACCGCACGGAAATCAAAGACTGAATTGTTCATCAGAAAGTTTGCACGAATTTATACCCCTATCGTTGTATTTCTTGCCATAGGTCTGACTTTTCTGCCCTATTTTTTTGTTGATGATTACGTGTTTCGTGATTGGTTGTACAGAGCATTAATTTTCTTAGTTATTTCCTGTCCCTGTGCGTTGGTTATATCAATACCATTAGGATATTTCGGTGGATTGGGAGCAGCTTCAAAAAATGGGATTCTATTTAAGGGTGCTTCATTTTTAGATGAAATGACCAAAGTGAATACGGTTGTTATGGATAAAACTGGAACTGTGACCAAAGGTGTCTTTAAAATCAAGGAAATAAAGTCAATTGATTGGGGAGAAACCGATTTTATGAAATATCTGATGGCGATGGAAGAACAATCCACCCATCCCATTGCCAAGGCAATTATGGAATACAAAGACAAAGGCGAAGATTTTCAAGCAAGTAATGTTTCCGAAGTGGCAGGAAAAGGACTGAAAGGAACGGTAAATGGTAAAGCCGTTTTGGTGGGAAATAAGGCATTGATGATTTCAAATAATATTGAAGTTCCTTCTGAAACCGACACAATTGTGGAATCAATTGTTATGGTTTCCATTGAAGGCAAATTCGCTGGTTATGTAATCATTGCTGATGAATTGAAGGATGATGCCCACGAAGCCATCAAACAAATTCGTGATTCTGGTATTTCAAAAATCATAATGCTTTCGGGCGATAAGGATTCCATCACACAACAAGTCGCAAAAGAAATGGGCATCGATACCGCAAAAGGCGGATTGCTTCCAGAAGATAAATTGAACGAAGTCGAAAAATTGATGTCCGAAAATGACGGAAGAGTAGCTTTCATTGGCGATGGCATAAACGATGCGCCAGTTTTGGCAGTAAGTGATGTAGGTATTGCAATGGGTGGTTTAGGCAGCGATGTCGCCATTGAGACCGCAGACGTTATCATCCAAACAGACCAACCAAGTAAAATTGCAAGAGCAATTAAAATTGGACGTTCTACACGAAAAATTGTCTGGCAAAATATTGGTTTGGCATTCGGTGTGAAAATAATTGTATTGATTTTAGGGGCAGGTGGTCTGGCAACGATGTGGGAGGCGGTTTTTGCAGATGTCGGTGTGGCACTTTTGGCTATTTTCAATGCGGTACGTTTACAGAAAATGACGTGGAAGTGAGCCGCAACCTAATTCTGCTGTAGTATTTACTAAAATCAATATAATAACTCTTTCAAAAAAATTGAATTCTTAAAAATTCACAACGCTGTCCAAAGCATCATCAGCTTCTTTATGAATAAAATTAGCTTGATAATTAAGAGTTGTCTTTAAATCACTGTGACGGTATAGTTTTTGAAGCATCAATGGATGTATAGAATCACCAGCGATATTACCAAAAGTATGCCTTGCAATGTGCATAGTAACCTTCTTATCTATTTTTGCCTTTTTCGCAATGGATTTTAGGTTGTCATTGAATTTTTTGGTGGCTGTCTTTCTTTTGTTATAGATGTCTTTTGCATCATCAAGATTCGCTTTTTTTAATTCTGGGAAGACAAAATCCGTTGCATATCTCTTATCATCTCTGTAATAATCCAAAATCTTTAAAACTTTATCGGGAATTTTCAAGGATAGTAACTTTGAGTTTTTGTTCATTCTATAATGCAATCTGTCGTCATATATGTCTGACCACTTTATCCATAGCACATCAGTAACTCGCATTCCTGCAAAATTGAAGCTGAAAAGCCAAACGTTTCTTGTGTGCATTTCGGCTAACGTTAAATTATCAAGAGCCTCTATAGCTCTTACTTCAATAATATTCAACCCAATTTTATTTGTTTCTGGAAACTTAATTTTAATCTTATCACCGCCAAAAGGGTACAATTCCCTACTAACAATTTTAAGCTTTATTGCCCTATTGAACAATAAGCGGATAAATACCAGTATATTCATTATTGACGTTTCAGCTAGAGAATGTTCAACTTTTAGATATATCATCAATTTCTTCAGGAAACGCTCGTCGATTTCCTGAAAGGAAAGTTGTTTGGATTTATTGAATTTTAAGATATAACTTACCAAAGCACTATCTGTTGATAGGCGGTTTAATTTTTCAGCAACTTTCAATTCATCGAGATGCTCTTGGGCAAGTTCAAAAAAGGTAGAAGTATTACCCAATGCGTATAGCTCTTTTTTGATTTGGTTTGCAGAAGCATCTTTGTGTTCTGATTGCAAATCAATCAGTGCTTTATTTGCATTTGAGAGTTCTTTTGATAGCAGTTTATTTAAACTATCAGCATTTGGATTAGATTTTCTTACCCGAATATTTTTTTCGTCCCAATCTTCTAAATCGATATAATGACCAACATATTGATATGTTGAACGACGATTTTTTGTGATTCGAATAGCTAATGGATAGAGTCCTTTACTGTTCGGTTTTTTGCGAAGAACTATCTTGGCGTTTGATGACATAATTGACCTGTTTTGCGTACGAAAGCCAAATCAGGTACAACATAGGTACAACATTCAATTTTGAATGTTTAGTTTACCAAGAAGTTTCCCTAAAGATACAAATTTATTAGTTTCTCTGGGTACAACATAGGTACAACAAATGTTGAAATCAATTGATATTAGATGATATCAAAGAAAATGATGTTTTTTATAATCAATTGAAAATGAATGACTTTGGTGTTGTTTGGGCAAATGTACGCTAGACTTAGGATCTAGTGCCGCAAGGCGTGGGGGTTCGACTCCCTTCAGCCGCACTTGAAAAAGCTCTTCAAAAATGAAGGGCTTTTTTATGGAATTAACTTCATTGAAAATTGGAGTTTTTCAATTATAGCAGTATCTTGAATGCTTATTTATTGTAAATGAATACAACCATTTCTATTCCTTGCCCAAACTGTCAAGCCCAAATACCTGCAGACAGCAAACAATTACTTCTTGGGGTTCAATTTTCGTGTCCAAATTGCCAATCGGTTATTGGACTTTCTGAAGAAAGTAAACCCATGATTGAAAATGAATTGGAGACATTCTCATAACTTCAGAATAGGGGTAACCAAAAAGGCGAATAAGATTTTATCTCCAAGTGAAGATATCCTATTCAAAATTCACTAAATTTATTTTGCTGAAAACCAGATTTTTATTAATAGCCATGAAGATAAATTGGTGTAACATATTCCTATTTCTTTTAGTAATCAATTTGTTTTCTTGTAAAGAAAAAGAAGAATGGTGTACACTTGAGGTAGTTGCCACGGCCTATAATTCTACAGCATGGCAAACTGATGGGGACCCCTATAATACTGCCTGGGGAGATACGTTACATCCCGATAAAAAATCTATTGCAGTTTCTAATGATTTGATAAAGTTAGGCCTAACCCGCAATACCAAAGTTAAAATAGAGGGTTTGGAAGGTATTTTTATTGTGAATGATAAGATGCACGCTAAATGGAAAAAAAGAATAGATATCTATTTTGGCACAAATGTACAGGCTGCAAGGGAATGGGGAAGAAAAAAAGTAACGATACAGTATTTGGTTCCGTAAAAGTTTTACTCAGACCGTTCAATAAGTTCGTTTATTTCCTCTTTTTCATCTTGTTTTAGATATGGATTTTTAGGTGTTTCAGGAGTGTTTTTTATGTGTATTTCATAGTACATTCCAAAGTGGTCACTGCCAAAGTATCGAGTTCGCTCCATCTTACCCACTATTAGGTCTTTAGTATGAAATAAATGATCTAAAGGAAAGCGCATAAACCAATATTTTGCATGATAAGTTGGAAAAAATCCTCTTCCTACACGGGGGTCTTTCATTCCAGTCATTTTTTTAAATAACCTTGTTGGGCGACTCCATACTACATCATTCATATCGCCACACACCACTGTGGGTAGTTCTTGTTTTCGTATCAATTTACCTGTGAGCATGAGTTCGGCGTCTCGTTCTATACTAGTATCATTTTCGGTAGGACTGGGAGGAGCAGGGTGTAAACATATTAGGAGTATGTTTTTTCCTTTTTCTATTTCTACTTCGCAAAATATGGAAGGCACGTCTTCTTCAATTTGATATTTTTTTGAAACATTAAACAATTTTTTTTTGGAATATAAATGCATTCCATAGTAATTTTCTAACGGAATTTTTACAGTATATGGATACTTTTCTTCGATAGTCGAAATAGAATTTTCCCAAGCTTTATTAGTTTCCATTCCTAAAACTAAGTCGGGATTATATTTCTTTATAATTGCTAAAAACTTTTCATATTGTGTATTATCCTGTAACACATTGGCTGCTAACAAGGATATTTTTGTTTTAGGTAAGGAAGATTTTCTTCTTTTAAAAAGGGACGAATATTGATATACTTTTTCAAATTGATAAGGGATGACAATTAATAATCCAATGACTAAAATCCATTGAAAAGTATTGGGATTTGAGTTGAATACAAATAACAAAATCAATAAGGTGATTGCTACAACAAGAGACTGTAATCTTATAAAATCGGGTGTTCTAAAAAACCAATGTGGGTTATTAGTAAGCGGAAAGAATGGACTTATTATGAAAATAACACAAAGAAAATAGAACAAAATCATAGTGCTAAATTACTGTAAGTATGAAACATTATAATTTAAATTAAACAAAAAAAGCTTCAGCACAAACTGAAGCTTTTTACTTTAAGTGTCTTGTAGATTAAGCAGGACTTGTTTTTTGGTATACCAAGCCAGCTAATAACCCCATTATAGCATAGAATACAACATAAGTAACACCGTTGATTAAAGTTCCTGTAAGGTCTAACATGTCCATTACCGCAAAATTTACCATCCCTTCACCAAAACCCATTAAAATTCCAACCCATACACCAAATGTCATTCCAGTAGTAGGGCTAAAATTTCCGTTGGCCCATTTACTATAAATTGTTGATAAAGCAAAACCAACAATAATACATCCAATAATAAGATGCACCATGTCTGGCATTTCTCTCATAATGCCAGTGGCGGTAGAGTGTTCTGTTAAAATAGGATCCACAAGCATTCCCCAAATTAACCAACCTCCAAAATAGCCCCAAACCGCTGTAACAAGCGTACTAATTAAATTACTTTTTGAAAACATAATGTATTGATTTAGTTGTTAGTAGGTGAAATTTACTAAATAATTGAATTGCTTTTACTTTTCCTACAATTATCTTATTAACAGTGGTTTATAACTTTTATGTGGAATTTGTCTATTGATCCTATTCAAATTTGATACATATTAATAAAACCTCAGAAAAATTAAGGTATTAATTCAGTAGTTTTGAAATGTGAATAATACATACGACATCGTAATTGTAGGAGGAGGTGCTGCTGGATTTTTTACAGCTATCAATGCCGCTGAAAAATTACCCAAGGCAAAAATTGCAATTTTGGAACGTGGGAAAGAAGTACTTACCAAAGTAAAAGTTTCTGGCGGTGGGCGATGTAATGTTACCCATGCCGAATTTATCCCAAATGAATTAATAAAAAACTACCCTAGAGGCGAAAAAGAATTGTTAGGGCCATTTCATACATTTATGACAGGAGATACCATAGATTGGTTTGAAAAGAGAGGAGTAGTACTCAAAATTGAAGAGGATGGAAGAATGTTCCCTGTTTCAGATAGTTCTCAAACAATCATCGATTGTTTTTTAAAGGAAATTTCTAGGCTCAAAATTGATTTACATAAAAACTGTTCGGTAAAATTTATTGATAAAGATGAGAACGCATTTAAAATCTCAACGACTTCAGAAGATTTTTTAGCCAAGACATTAGTAATCGCTACGGGAAGTAATCCTAAAGTTTGGAAACTTTTAGAATCGTTAGGACACACCATCGTCCCTCCAGTTCCTTCGCTGTTTACCTTCAATATAAAAGATGATAGAATTGCAGATTTGCCAGGGATAGCAACCGATGTTTCAGTACAAGTAATTTCAGAAAAAGGAAAAATACTTCTTGAATCCCAAGGACCCTTACTCATTACCCATTGGGGGATGAGCGGTCCTGCTATTTTAAAACTATCTGCTTGGGGAGCACGAATGCTGGAACCAACAGGTTATCACTTTTCTATTAAAGTGAATTGGTTGAATGACCTTTCTGAATCGGAAGCCGTTATAGCATTATTAGAATTAAAAGACGTTAACCCAAAGCAAACACTGTATAAATATGCGCAATTAAATGTGCCGAAGCGTTTATGGCAAAGCTTACTGAAAGTTTCCGGAATATCTGAAAATGAAATTTGGGCAACGATTTCAAAAAAGCAACTTCAAAATATAGCCCATCAGTTAACGCAATCTCAGTTTCAAGTAACAGGGAAAAGTACCTTTAAAGAAGAATTTGTGACAGCTGGAGGGATCGATTTAAAGGAAGTAAATTTTAAAACGTTTGAAAGTAAAATCGTCCCTAATTTATACTTTGCTGGGGAGGTATTAAATATTGATGCCATTACAGGAGGATTTAATTTTCAGAATGCTTGGACGGGAGGATTTATTGTAGCACAATCTTTAATTAAAAATATATGACAAGATACATTGCTTTTTTAAGAGGGATTAATGTTGGGGGACACAAAAAGATTTTGATGGCAGATTTAAAGTTGCTTTTTGAATCTTTGGGATTTGAAAAAGTAGCCACCTATATCCAAAGCGGAAATGTTGTTTTTGGGACAGAAAATGAGATAAATTTGGCAGCTAAAATTACAAATGCTATTGAGGTAAAATATGGCTATAAAGTGTCTGTTTTGGTTAAAAAAGCTTCAGAATTGGATAAAATACTGTTAAAATCACCTTTTTTTGACGAAAAGCTAAAAAAAAGCTATTTCATTTTATTGGAAGAAAAACCATCTCTGGAGCATATAGCATTAACAACAACGTTCTCAAACTCAAATGAGGAATTTTACATAACAGAGAATTGCGTTTATATATATTATGCACAGGGTGCGGGTAAAGCTAAATTGGGCAACAATTTCTTTGAAAAGAAACTAAATGTTTCTGCTACCGCAAGAAATTACAATACCATAGTAAAATTAATCGAACTCAGTGCATAATTTTAATTTTGAACTGATTCCAATGCTTCAAGTCTAAGTTCAAGTTCCGTTATTTTGTCAAGCTTCATTTTAAGCATTTCATTTTCTTCTTTTAATTGCGTGTTATCTTTTTGTAAGGCCTCAATTTTACTATTCAAAGCTTTAAATGCTTGAACAAAAACAGCGTCATAATCTCCATAGGCTGTTTGGTAGTAACCCATATTATCCATGCTTACCTTCTCTGGGAAAACTTGCATGAGCTCTTGGGCTATAAAACCGTATTGAGTCCCTTCTGGTCTTTTATAACCTGTAGTGTGGTCGTTCCATTGGTAAGTAACCCCTCGTAACTTTAAAATTTTATCTAGTGCTTTTTCTTCTGAAATTGTCTCTATATTCGTTTTTAGCCTCCCATCACTGTTGGCTAGCCAAGATCCTGGAGTAGTTTTAGAAGCATCGCCCTCTACCTCTAGAATATTAGTTGTGGGAATTCTACTAAACCCAGTTTTTCCATCCTTTAACATGGTAAAGGCATTGTTTATTGAAGGAACTGATGGAGTTCCACCATTACCAATAACAAATAACCTGTCTGATGCAATAGGTGTGGTGGTACTTGAAGGAGTATAACTTTCAGCATCAAATCCAAATACAGTTTCTCCATAGGAATAGGCTGTTACGTCAGCTCCCATGGCAATTGAACTTTCACCTAATGCTTGAGAAGATGCTCCAAAAGACATAGAGTTGTCACCAATAGCATCACTGCCAATAAATGCAATTGCTCCATTGCCACTGGCTTCACCTGCAAATGCGAAGCTATAATCTCCTGCGGCTTGACCGGTACTAAATGCTACTGCACCTGTTCCAGATGCGTTGCCACCACTTGCGGAGAAAGCATTACTACCCGAGCTA
>NZMG01000029.1 GCA_002694465.1 Flavobacteriaceae bacterium
AAAAGCGAACCGAAGGAAATATATCCGTAACTTCCGATAGCAATTTACACGACTATATAGTGATAGAGGTAAAAGGAGATGAATTAGTTATCAAAACTAAAAATGGATATAATTTGAAAACCAAAAAAGGGATTCACATCACAGTACCCTTTCAGGATATTTCGGAAGTAAGTCTTACTGGTTCTGGGGATGTAGACACAAAGGACACTATAAAAGCGGATGAATTTGAAGTGTCTGTAACTGGCTCTGGAGACATTAACTTAACAATAGATGCCCAAAGCATTGAAACAAGTATTACAGGTTCTGGTGATGTTGTTTTAAAGGGTTCTACAAATAACCTTGCTGTAACGGTTTCAGGAAGTGGAGACTTTAAAGGATTCGATCTGCAATCTAACCATACCGAAGCGCGTGTAAGCGGGTCGGGTGATATACAAGTGGTGGCGAAACAAAGTATAAATGCACGGGTAAATGGATCTGGTGATATTGTTTATAAAGGAAATCCTGAAAGAAGTGACACTCAAACATCTGGTTCTGGTGATATTACTTCTTATTAAATTTAAAAAATCAATTCAATTAAAAAGCCACTCAATGAGTGGCTTTTTAATAATTTTATATTGCTATATTATTGTAGTGTAATTACAAAATACCCGTTGGTAACTTCATAAATTGTAGGATCATTCGCTAACGGATCTACGGCTGAAAAACTGAATGCTCCTTCCAAAACTCCACTACTGTATTCATAGCTAAAAATTGACAGAGTTCCTGGATTTGATTTAAAAAGAATGGAACTTCCAATATTAGGATTATGAATACCCACTACTTCGTCACCGTTGGTAAAGAATGGTGACATTTCATAGTTTCCTACTTCAATATCTATAGGGAAAGAAATAGTTAGACTTCTATTGGTAACGGAATCGATTGTTGTAATGTTAATTATGGTCTGTCCATTAAATGGATTTTGGGTAACTTCAATTGAATCATATGTGTATTCTTCTCCATCTATATCTGCCGTAAATGTGTCTTCTATTCCACCGCTATTTTCAATAAAATCGATGGTAAATTCCCCTTGTGTAATTTCTACAATTTCTCCTGCATCAATAGGATCTTGTCCCATAAAAGAAAATGTAGCTGTCATTTTACCTGTATTAGCTCCAAATTCTGTAAAGGTGATGGTTCCTGTTTCTGGGATAGCAGTTAAAGATTCTCCTCCTGCCGCATCATTATAGCTTGCAAAAAGAATGGCACCATTTGAGATTGGCATATCTGCTGGCGGAAATGTATACGTTCCAACACCTCCAATATTTTCAGGAATGTCTATTCTAATTTGCGCGCCATTTGCCGTGGTGGCAACAATATTTACCATTGGCGTGTCATAAACAGTTACTCGGGTTACCTCAATAGTTTCTTCTACAAACTCTAGCAAATCAACTTTAGCAAAAAAACTAGTTTCAGGATCTACATTTCCTCCTCCAGATGTTTCACATTCGTTAGGAAGAGCACTACCACTAACCAAATCAAAAACAACCCCCGTAAAAACGCCATTGGTTACAACAACAAATTCATTGGCACCATTTACTTGTCTTATTGCATTAAACTGAAAAGTTCCTGCAATTTTTAGGGCTTCAGATTCTAGAGCAATTATTCTCGCAGATCCAGATCCTCCCACGGAAGCCAAGGTAGAAAACGAATCATTATCATTCACTATTGCATATTCTGCAGAGCTACTCTGTAAAGATAAATCGTAAGTGCAAATTCCTACATTTTCAATTAATAAGGTAACCACATTTCCACCAGCATCGGTAGCTTTTAAATTTAAAACACCATCCGTGAGTTCAGCAGTTACAGCAGTAGCAACAAAATTTTCACCATCTATAGTTGCAGAAAATTCACCATTTCCTGTTCCTGTATTGTCCGTAATAAATTCTCCTTCTAAAGTCTCGTTGGTACAACTTGAAAAACTTAATGCAAATAGGGCAAGGAGCATCCAGTTTAAAATAATCGCTTTTTTCATAAAGTAAGTAAGTTAATTCGCATAGGTATGTAACGCAAACATAAGTAAAAATTGTTTAATCTAATTGTTTTCTTGGCACTCTAAACAATAAAATGATTCCTATTAAAAAGAAAATAAACAAAAATAAAATGGCATTTCGCATACTTCCAGTTAATTGATCGATAGAGGCAAAAATTCCCATTCCTATAACAATTCCTATTTTTTCAGCAACATCATAAAAGCTAAAATAAGATGTAGTATCTTCTGTTTCAGGTAAAAATTTTGAATAGGTCGAGCGCCCTAATGATTGTATTCCTCCCATCACAAAACCAACAATGGAAGCGGCAATATAAAACTGAATTGGACTTTCCATAAAGTATGCATAAAAGCATAAGCCCATCCAAATAAAATTAATAAAAATGAGCGTGTTAATATTTCCAAATTTGGCAGAGGCTCTAGAAGTTAAAACCGCACCAACTACGGCCACTATTTGTATTACTAAGATGCTTATAATTAATCCCATAGTCTTTGCATCATCACTCCCCCACGCTATTTCTTCTTCACCAAAATACACAGCAACAAGCATAATAGTTTGTACCGCCATGCTAAAGACAAAAAAAGCATTTAAATAGCGTCGTAATCTCAAATTGTTTTTTAATTGCTTCCAAACTTGCTGCAACTCTCGCAAGCCGTTAAAAACAACAGCTTTTGTCACTTTATGCCCCGAAGAAGTGCCTTTTGGTAAATAATAAAAAGAATACTGACTAAACAAAATCCACCACACTCCTACCGTGATAAAAGAATAACGCATCATTTCCATTTTAGCCGCACCGTCATCTTGACTCATTACCATGGCAAGATTTATGATAAGAAGAATAACACTTCCAAAATAGCCAAGTGAAAAACCTTTGGCGCTTACCCTATCTTGTTGCTCAGGAAAGGCAATATCGGGAAGATAAGAATTATAAAAAACCAAACTCCCCCAATACCCTATTAAACCCATAAAATAAAATAAGATACTTAAATAAATATGGTCCAAACTAAACCAATACAACCCTATACAACCTAACCCACCTACATAACAAAAGAACTTCATAAAATTCTTTTTATTACCCACATAATCTGCAATACCAGAAAGTATAGGAGAGGTAAAAGCTACAACCAAAAAAGTAAAAGCTGTAACAAATGTTATTAATGCGGTACTTTTTAACGTTAAGCCAAACGCATCAACGGTTTTAATTTCGGAAAGAAATAATGCAGAATAAAATATTGGAAAAATAGACGAAGCTATAGTAAGGGTATAAACTGAATTTGCCCAGTCGTAAAACGCCCAAGCATTGAGCAGTTTTTTACTTCCTTTTGGTAAGTTAGCCATATCGAATTAAAAAAGCCGCCAAAGGCGGCTTTTGTAAAGGTTAGTTATTTTTTGAAAGTGGTCACTCCGTATTTTTTTGCTTCAGCTTTTGCCGCAGGTGCCCATCCTTTTATATTATTGATACGGGTATCACTTGATGGGTGTGTACTTAAAAATTCCGGCGGAGCTTGTCCTCCTGCATTAGTTTTCATTCGTTCCCACAATTGAGCTGCTACCATAGGCTCGTAACCTGCAATTGCCATAAGATATAATCCTATTTGGTCTGCTTCACTTTCATGATTTCTACTAAAGGGTAACATCACTCCTACGGTGCTTCCAATTCCGTATGCTTGATTAAAAATTTCTTGATTTTTAGGATCTTTACTTAAAGCTATGTTTCCAGCTACCGCCCCTAAAGCCTGTAATTGTCCTGCACTCATACGCTGTTGACCGTGATTTGCCAAGGCATGGGCAACTTCGTGCCCCATAACAGCCGCTAATCCTGCTTCATTTTGCGTGATGGGTAAAATACCTGTATACACTACAATTTTTCCTCCAGGCATACACCAAGCATTTACATCTGGGCTATCTACCAAATTATACTCCCATTGATAATCCTGTAAATATCCCGCATAACCATTTGCATTTAAATAACGTTCTGCAGCAACGGCAATTTTTTGCCCTACACTTTTTACCATTTGTGCATCTTTTGTTCCCGAAACCACTTTATTTTCAGATAAAAAGCTACTGTATTCTTGAAAAGCCATAGGAAATAACTGAGAATTTGGTACTAGCGCCAACGTGCTTTTCCCAGTAAAAGGGTTTGTACTACAGGATAAAAAAAGTGCAATTGCAAAGAGAATAGTGAGCTTTTTCATTTTGAAATATTTAAATGAATATTTTAGACGTTAAATATAATGATATTTACAAATACGATGCCTAAGTGTATTTAAAAACTATATTTTTGAAAATGGAACGGCTTTTGCAATACCTTTTCAAACTAAAAAAATTACTATGAAAAAAATACTCATTCTTCCGCTTATTGCCATTTCCCTATTTTTAACTGCTTGTGAAGGTCCACAAGGCCCTCCAGGCCCTCCAGGCAATGATGGCATCAATATTTTAGGTCAAGTTTTTGAAGTTACAATTAACTTAAATGAAAATAATAGTTTTCAGAGAGTTGTAAATATCCCATCAGCAATTGAAGTTTATGAAAGTGATGTAATCCTCGTGTATCGCTGGGAAGGTACTTTTGATGGAGCTGATATTTGGACACCTCTTCCTGCCACCTACTTTTCTTTAGGAGATACTTTCTTATATACCTTCAACCATACCTTTTTTGATGTTAAATTCTTTTTAGATGGAAATTTTGATCTAACCGAGTTAGGTTCTGAATGGACAGACGACCAAAGTTTCCGCATAGCCATTGTTCCTGCTGAGTTTGGTCAAGCAGACCTTACCATGGAGCAACTAGAAAATTCTCCACAAGTGGAGTTTTTAGGAAACTAAATTGAAAAAAATATGAATAAAATAGCATTACTGCTTGTTGGGTTATTGCTACTAAGCTGTAATTCAAAAGCACAAAATGAAAAGAAAAAAGAATCCTTTCCTGTGACCAAATCGGAAGCCGAATGGAAAGCCCAATTAACCGAATTACAATACTATATCCTTCGTGAAGAAGGAACTGAAAGAGCCTTTACTAGCGAATTAAACTTTAATAAAGAAAAAGGAACGTACGTTTGTGCCGCCTGTGAAACTCCCCTGTTTTTAAGCAAGCATAAATTTGATAGTGGAACGGGCTGGCCCAGCTTCGATAGAGAAATTAAAGGGAATGTAGCCTTTTCTACCGATTATAACATTGGGTATGCACGAACCGAAGAACACTGTACCACTTGTGGTGGTCATCTAGGTCATGTATTTAATGATGGCCCAAGGGAAACGACTGGAAAAAGGCATTGTATTAATGGTGCGGCACTAAAATTTATACCTTCAGGAAAGTAGAATTTTTCAAAATTTATATACAAACCCTTCAGAATAGAATTTGAAGGGTTTTCCTTTTTAAAATGAAAGGGTATTCAAAAAGCAAACATTACTTCCTTGTTATAGATACATTTCGTAAATTCGCTACTTCAAAATCACGATAAATTTTCGAAATGAGTAAATACGATATCATTGTTCTTGGAAGTGGCCCCGGAGGCTATGTAGCAGCGATTAGAGCATCGCAATTAGGTTTTAAAACTGCCATTGTAGAAAAAGAAAGCTTAGGAGGCGTTTGCCTTAATTGGGGATGTATTCCTACCAAAGCCCTACTTAAAAGTGCGCAAGTTTTCGATTATTTAAAACACGCTGAAGACTACGGACTTACCGTAAAAGAATTTGATAAAGATTTTACCAAAGTGGTACAACGTAGCCGTGGAGTTGCCGATGGAATGAGTAAAGGTGTTCAATTTTTGATGAAAAAAAATAAAATTGATGTGATTAATGGATTAGGGAAAATAAAACCCGGAAAAAAAGTAGAAGTTGACGGAAAAGAATACAGTGCAGATCATATAGTCATCGCTACTGGAGCTCGTTCCCGTGAGCTTCCTAATTTGAAACAAGACGGGAAAAAAGTGATTGGCTATCGTGAAGCAATGTCGCTGAAAGAACAACCTAAAAAGATGATTGTTGTGGGGAGTGGCGCTATAGGTGTTGAGTTTTCAAATTTCTACAACAGTATGGGTACTGAAGTTACCATCGTAGAATTCTTGCCAAATCTCGTGCCTTTGGAAGATGAAGACGTTTCTAAACAATTTGAAAAAATATTTAAGAAGAATGGCATTAATGTAATGACCAACTCTTCTGTAGAAAGTGTAGATACTTCTGGTAAAGGCGTAAAAGCGAAAGTTAAAACTCAAAAAGGAGAAGAAATACTGGAGGCAGATATAGTGCTTTCTGCTGTGGGAATTGCAGCAAATATTGAAAATATTGGATTAGAAGATGTAGGAATAGTCACCGATAAAGGTAAAATTATGGTGAACGATTGGTACCAAACCAACATTCCAGGCTATTATGCCATTGGCGACGTAGTTCCTGGTCCTGCTCTGGCCCACGTTGCTTCTGCAGAAGGAATTACCTGTGTCGAAAAAATTGCAGGTATGCATGTAGAAGCCATTGATTACGGAAACATTCCTGGATGTACTTATACTTCACCAGAAATTGCCAGTGTTGGACTTACCGAAAAGCAAGCCAAGGAAAAAGGATACGAATTGAAAGTAGGTAAATTCCCCTTCTCTGCTAGCGGAAAAGCAAGTGCCTCTGGTGCCAAAGACGGATTCGTAAAAGTAATTTTTGATGCCAAATACGGTGAGTGGTTAGGATGCCATATGATAGGTGCTGGCGTAACCGATATGATTGCCGAAGCCGTGTTAGGACGTAAACTGGAAACTACGGGGCACGAAGTGCTAAAAGCCATTCACCCACACCCTACTATGAGTGAAGCAGTGATGGAGGCAGTAGCTGATGCCTACGGCGAAGTGATACATTTATAGAAAAAAATAGTAATAAAAAAAGCCCCAAATTGGGGCTTTTTTTATTTTAGAAAACTCTGCAATGCCAATTCATAACTTTGCAAACCAAAGCCAAGGATGACACCCCTTGCACCTGCAGAGATATGTGAATGATGTCTAAATTCTTCTCTGGCAAACGTGTTTGAAATATGCACTTCCACCACAGGGGTTTCAATGGCTTTAACAGCATCTCCTATCCCTACCGAAGTATGTGTATAAGCAGCAGCATTTAAAATAACGCCATCATATGAAAACCCAACTTCCTGAATTTTATTAATCAGTTCTCCTTCAACATTCGATTGGTAATGGAATAACTCTACTTGAGGATACTTTTCTTTCAAAGTTTGAAAAAACTCTTCAAAAGTTAAGTCACCATAGATGTTCTTTTCTCGCTTTCCAAGCAAGTTGAGATTAGGACCGTTGATGATGATAATCTTCACTTCAAAGAAAATTAATTATTCCCTAAAATAATAGGTAAACCACTATCGCCACCGCCAACAATCACAACTTTAGAATTAGGTGATTCAGCCAGCTTTAATGTGGCGTCTATTCCTTTGTCTTGTAAAATCTTATCTGTAAGTGAAGCACTTAAAATACGGTTAGCATCTGCCTTTCCTTGGGCTTCGATAATTACTTTTTCCGCCTCTTTGGCAGCCGTCACCAATCTAAATTCATATTCCAAGGATTCTTGCTCTTGCTTTAATTTACGCTCAATAGCGTCTTTAATAGTGTTAGGCAATGTAACATCACGCACTAACACTTCATTGAGTTGCACAAATTGATTGTCTAAAATCTTTTTGGTTTCTTCAAAAATTTCTTCTTGAATCACATCACGTTTACTACTATATAGCTGCTCTGGGGTGTAACGCCCCACAACACTACGAGCCGCACTTCTAATTGCTGGTTGAATAACTCTTTGTAAGTAATTTTCTCCAAGTGATTGATGTAAGTTTCCTAAATCATTATAAACAGGCAAGTACCAAGCAGATGCATCAATCTGAATTTCAAGCCCATTAGACGAAAGCACTTTCAATTGTTCAAATACTTCCTGCTGGCGCACCTCATAAATAATTACTTTGTTCCAGGGCGCTACCACATGAAATCCTTCCCCTAAAGGCGGTTCATCGGTTACAACACCTCCACCAAAGGTTTTGTACAAAACACCTGCTTCTCCAGAGCCAACGGTAACAGCAGACTTAGCTAGCACAATCACCAAAACAATAATAATGACGATACTAAAAATTCCTAATTTGGGTAATTTTTCCATAATATTTTATTTTTTATAATTTAAATTAGTCCGTTATATTTTCTTATAATCCACTCTGCGGAAAGAACAATAGCAATGAGTCCGAGCAAGTATTTCCAATCTATTAAAGGTACAACTTTTTGTTGGCTTCTTTCAACGGCTGTATAGTCTTCATTTTTTAGAAGAGAATCTATTAAAACTTCCACGCTATCTGAAAAATAGCTTGCTCCACCCGTATGGGTCGCAACACGTTGTAGTTTTGTTACATTAGCATTCAAAAATTGTTGCTCTACATTAAAATCTAAAATGGTAAAGTTTCCACTTCTCGAAACTGCTTCATCCTTTACAGAAACAGTAAAACTATAATCTCCTTGTGGTAATGAGTTTAAATCCACTTCAAAATAATTATTCTTTAGCAAGAGCGGAAAAACATCTCTTTTTTTGGTTTCAAAATGAACTACCGTTATTTCTAGTTGCGCCCGATTGTCGAACACAAAACTCTTATCAAAATATTGTGCCGAAACAACCACGGGATTGTTATTATAATAAAAGGTTTCGTTGTTGACTTCAAGTCTCGTTCTGATTTTATTGGAAGCCAAATACTGAACCATTTTACCCACAAATTCATCAAAATCCTGAAAGTTTTCAGCATTTAAATAGGCATTAGCACGCCATTTCCAAATACCTTCCCCATCCCAAATAGCGGTACGAACACCATTCACTTCCATGGAGGCAAACAAAGGACTTTCGGTTGAGAAACCATTTATTTGCTGTTGCAAAAGCACCTCATGAGGCACTTTAATTTCCAACTCCCCAAATAAAGTTTGCAAAGGTGGATATTCTGTAAAACCTAGGTCCTCCACTGCGTAGCTACCATAGTTTAAGTTAAGTACTCCTGAAACATCTTCTGAAACATTTGCGGCTTCCTTTCTGAAGTTATTTTGAACCGAATTCAGAAAATTCCAATCGGTTTTCAACCCTGTTATGGCTATGGTATTTTTTTTCAATTTATCTATTTCCAAAAAAACTGTTATGAAACTTCTATCGGGTTGAAAGAGAATCACCAACTGATAATCATTTAACACCGCTGAAGCCTTTTCGGGTTCCATAAAAGTAACTTTGCGTTGTTCGTTGCTTTCAATGGCCTTTTTTAAAGCACCTAAATCGGGATGCTTCAATTGACTCACGATTAGCACTTTAGTGGCTTGGTCAATTACTTCAACAGCAAAGACTTTGCTATTATTCGATTTATTTTTTTCTTCTTGAAGTGGTTCAATAGTCGCCGTATAACGCTGCAAGCCAACTTTTGTAGAAGGCAAAGACACCGAAATAGTCTGCGAGTTGTTATTTTGTGTAAAACTTACATTTTGCGAATGAACTATACTCCCACCCTGCCTAATGACAAATCTAGATGTAACGGCATCCTTCCCGTTATACACTAAAATGGCTTCTAAAGGAAATTCATTCTTTAAAAAGGAATACCGATTCGTATTTAATTGTTCTATTTTTAAATCGATATATTGGGTAGAATCCCCCACTATAATCGGGTAAATTGAGTTTGAAAAAGTCAAACTAGAGAATTCGTAATCGCTTCCAAAGGTTTGGTTTCCGTCACTAATCACTATAGTAGGAGCTATTTCGTTTTTAAATAGTTCGTTTGTAGTTTTAAACGCCTTGTTTATATTGGTTTGCTTATCTGAAAAGGAAACTGAATCTAATATGCCAAAATCATTTCCGAAGCCAAAATAACTAACATCAAACTTATCTTGTAATGACGCATCATTCTGAATCCTAGCTACTAACGCTCTCACATTTTCTTCTTGATTCAGTGAGGTTATAGAAGACGAAACATCTACTAAAACAGGGAGTTTAGGTTTTTCAACAGTGTAGGTTTCGCTTTTAAATTTCGGATTAATGAGAAGTAGAAACAAAGAAAAGAGTGTTATAAAACGTAAAATGCCAAAAAGCCAACTTAATGAGCGGTTGTACTTGGTTTTATAGCCATACATGAAAACCGCTAATGCAAAAGCAGTAACGCCAGCAATGACAATATAAAGTACAGTTTGTGCGGTCAAATTTTAAATTCTAGGTAAGCATTCCTCCATCTACGTTCAACGTTTGTCCAGTAACATAGGCAGACAAGTCACTAGCCAAGTACACACAGGCATTGGCAATATCTTCGGGGGTTCCCCCTCTTTTTAAGGGTATGGCATCACGCCATCCTTGTACGGTAGCTTCATCTAACTTGCCAGTCATTTCGGTTTCGATAAAACCAGGTGCAATTGCATTGCAACGAATATTTCGAGACCCTAATTCCAAAGCAACCGATTTGGTAAACCCTAAAATCCCTGCTTTTGAGGCAGCATAATTGGTTTGACCCGCATTTCCTTTTACCCCAACCACAGAACTCATATTAATAATGGAACCAGAACGTTGTTTTAACATGGCACGTTGCACGGCTTTGGTCATATTAAACACCGATTTTAGATTCACTTCAATAACTTTATCAAAATCTTCTTCAGAAATACGCATTAAAAGGTTATCCTTGGTAATTCCAGCGTTGTTAATAAGAATATCGATAGACCCAAAGTCTTCTAACACTTGCTCGGCTAGTTTTTGAGACTCTTCATAATTAGAGGCATCACTTTTATACGCTTTTGCTTTTACTCCTTGTTTTGAAACTTCAGCTGCTAGGGCTTCTGCGGCTTCTGCAGAAGAATTATATGTAAATGCTACATTGGCACCGTGTTGTGCAAATACTTCAACAATTCCTTTTCCAATTCCACGGCTACCCCCTGTAATTATGGCTGTTTTACCTTGCAATAATTTCATGATAAATTTGTTTTCTGTTGAATTTCAAATATAGGAAAACGCTTCGGCTTTCCCATAAAAAAAGCCTTGCTATTTGCAAGGCTTTTCAATTTTATAAAATAATGCTTACGCTAAAACTTCAGCCACTTTTTTTCCTATTTCGGCAGGAGAATCTACTACATGAATTCCGCAAGCTCTCATAATTTTCTTTTTGGCTTGTGCGGTGTCATCACTTCCGCCAACAATGGCACCAGCGTGCCCCATGGTACGTCCCGCAGGCGCTGTTTCACCAGCAATAAATCCTACAATAGGCTTTTTACTTCCACTATTTTTATACCAATTGGCAGCATCGGCCTCTAATTGACCTCCAATTTCACCAATCATAACAACAGCCTCAGTTTCAGGATCATTGATTAATAATTCTACCGCTTCTTTGGTAGTGGTTCCAATAATGGGGTCTCCACCAATTCCAATGGCTGTTGTAATTCCGAGTCCTTGTTTTACCACTTGATCTGCAGCTTCATAAGTTAATGTTCCCGATTTAGAAACAATACCCACTCTTCCCTTTTTGAACACAAAACCAGGCATAATACCTACTTTGGCTTCTTCGGGAGTAATAACTCCGGGGCAATTAGGACCTATTAAACGACAATCTCTATCTTTTACGTAGGCAGCAGCTTTAATCATATCGGCCACAGGAATACCTTCTGTAATGGTAATAATCACTTTTATACCCGCTTCGGCGGCTTCCATAATGGCATCTGCCGCAAAGGCTGGTGGTACAAAAATAATACTGGTATCGGCACCTACTTTTTCAACTGCTTCTGCAACGGTATTAAATACGGGCTTGTCTAAATGTGTTTGGCCCCCTTTTCCTGGGGTTACTCCTCCTACTACATTGGTTCCGTATTCTATCATTTGACCCGCATGGAAGGTTCCTTCGCTACCTGTAAATCCTTGAACTATAATTTTTGAATTTTTATTTACTAATACACTCATGGAGTATTTATCTTTTAAAATTTTTAAGTGCAAAGGTAGTTTTTTGTCCTTTTTTACAAAAGGAATTACACCTTTACTTTATGATATGATTCATTGGTGTCATCCTTGTCTGTTACTGGCTGACTTACTTGATATCCACGGTATAATTTTTCGTCTTTTACTTCCCAAATGGCAATAAAATGGGCAATACCCAATTCTTCATCGGGGTTTTCGAATGTGCGAACATAATATTTATAACGAATAGTAACGTGGGTATCGTCTTGAAGCATATGACTCACTTCAACTCGTAAACCGGTGTAAGTACGACGTATTTCTTCAAAAAATTGAACAATATCATCATAATTTTTTATGGAAAGTCCATCACTGCTATTCCAGATGAGTACTAATTCTGGGTGAAAATATTTTTTTAAAACAGTTTTGTCTTTAAGAATATCTGAAAGGTAGAAATTACGAACAATTTCTTTAGCAGTTTTACTCATGATAGTTTGTCAAGTTTATCAATAATATCTGGAATAAGTCTTATAGAGGCGATCTCTTTATATTTTTTTCTGAATTCATCTGCAGGAGTCCCAAAATACGATTTATTTGCTTCTAGTGATTTGCTAACCCCACTTTGCGCTGAGATAATAGCCTTTTCTCCAATGGTAATTCCACTAGTTAGACCCACCTGCCCCCAAATAGTCACAAAATCTTCAATCAAAACACAACCTGCAATACCCACTTGTGAGGCAATTAAACACCTTTTTCCAATAACTGTGTCGTGCCCAACATGTACTTGATTATCAATTTTAGTTCCTTCCCCAATAACCGTTGAAGCACTAACTCCTCTATCAATGGTACATAAGGCACCTAAATCTACACCATCTTTTATGACAACATTTCCTCCACTCACTAATTTATCAAACTTTTCGGGTCTATTCTTGTAGTAAAAAGCATCTGCTCCTAAAACTGTTCCTGCGTGTATTGTGACATTATTCCCAATTACGGTATGGTCGTAAATAATGACGTTGGGATGAATTAAACAATCATCGCCAATGGTAACATTATTTCCGATAAATACATTAGGCTGAATGACGGTATTTTTTCCAATCTTGGCGGTTTCAGAAATCACCGCACGTGCCATTTCGAAAGGGCGAAAATGATTTGTGAGTTTATTAAAATCACGGAAAGGGTCATCAGAAATTAACAAAGCCTTTCCTTTAGGACATTCCACTTCTTTATTTATAAGAATAATGGTCGCCAAGGATTGAAGCGCCTTATCATAATATTTAGGATGATCCACAAAAACAATATCTCCTGGTTGGACCACATGAATTTCGTTCATTCCTAATACAGGAAAATTAGCATCCCCTTTATAGTCGCAATCGATTATACTGGCAACGGCTTCGAGCGTTTGTGGTATTTGAAATTTCACCTAAAAAAATTTGAATACCAAATATAAAAAAATCCCATCGCAAAAAGGATTGAGATGGGATTTATATTTTATATGAGTTTGCACTATTCTTTCATCCGCTCTTGGTACTGCCCTTTTTCAGTGTCGATTCTAATTTTATCTCCTTCATTTATAAATAATGGAACATTTACCTGTGCCCCTGTTTCTACAGTGGCGGGTTTTGTAGCATTGGTAGCGGTATTCCCTTTAACACCAGGCTCTGTAGCAGTTACTTCGAGAATCACATGCGCAGGCATTTCTACAGACAATGGCATATTATCTTCCGAATTAATAATGACTGTTACCACCTCTCCTTCTTTTAGTAAATCGGGTCTATCGAGGGCACTTTCTTGTAGCTGGATTTGTGTGTAATCTTCAGTATTCATAAAATGATAGGTTACTCCTTCACTATATAAATATTGAAATTTATGTGTTTCTACTCGAACATCTTCAATTTTATGTCCTGCAGAAAACGTGTTATCAATTACCTTTCCTGTAGTGACACTCTTTAATTTCGTTCTTACAAAAGCAGGACCTTTCCCTGGTTTTACATGAAGAAATTCGATTATTTTAAAAATGTCATGATTGTATCTAATACACAATCCTTTTCTAATATCTGATGTACTCGCCATACTATTTTTAATGATTTTTAATTCTGAAAATATCCTTTCATAATACCCCGCTTTGAGTTTTTGATAAACTGAAGGATTTCATCGCGTTCTGGAGTCGCTTCCATTTCGGCTTCAATAATTTGTGATGCTTGGGTATTATTATAGTTTTTTTGGTAGAGGATTCTATAAATATTTTGAATCTCGCTTATTTTTTTAGGATCAAATCCTCTTCTTCGCAATCCAATAGAGTTTATCCCCACATAAGAAAGGGGTTCACGAGCAGCTTTTACATAGGGAGGAACATCTTTTCTTACTAAAGATCCACCTGTTACAAAAGCGTGATTACCAATCATACAAAACTGATGAACAGCTGTCATCCCAGCTAGGACAACATAATCACCAATAGTGATATGTCCTGCCAAAGTACTATTGTTTGAAAAAATACAATTATTACCCACAAAACAATCGTGAGCAATGTGGCAATAGGCCATAATAAGACAGTTATTACCCACTACTGTTTTTCCGCGATCTATAGTTCCTCTATTAATTGTAACATACTCTCTTATCGTGGTATTATCACCAATTTCTGCTGTAGTTTCTTCGTCTTGAAACTTTAAATCCTGCGGAATTGCTGAAATAACGGCTCCTGGAAAGATATTACAGTTTTTTCCTATACGCGCGCCTTCCATAATGGTCACATTAGAACCAATCCAAGTTCCTTCGCCAATAACAACGTTATTATGAATGGTGGTAAACGGCTCGATTACTACGTTTTTGGCAATTTTTGCCCCAGGATGAACATATGCTAACGGTTGATTCATTCAGTGTTTTTTGTTTTTACTATTTGAGCCATAAGCTCTGCTTCAGTAACTAATTTATCATTTGCATAAGCATTCCCTTGCATATGGACAATGCCTCTTCTTATTGGAGTTATTAACTCCAAATTAAATATTAAAGTATCTCCAGGGTTTACTTGTTGCTTAAATTTTACATTGTTTATTTTCATAAAAAATGTAAGATAGTTCTCTGGATCTGGAACCGTACTTAAAGCTAAAATCCCTCCTGTTTGTGCCATCGCCTCTACTATTAAAACACCAGGCATCACGGGTGCCCCAGGGAAATGCCCTACAAAGAATGGTTCGTTCATGGTCACATTCTTCAATCCAACCACATGATTACTAGATAGCTCTAAAATTTTATCTACCAATAAAAAAGGCGGTCTATGTGGCAACATAGCCATAATGGCATTGACATCCTTTACTGGAGTTTTGGTGATATCGAACTTTGGAATTTTATTACGCTTTTCAATTTTAATAATTTTCGAAAGCTTTTTCGCAAATTGAGTATTCACAAAATGACCCGGCTTATTGGCAATTACTTTTCCTCTAATTCGGGTTCCTACCAATGCTAAGTCGCCAATAACATCTAATAATTTATGACGAGCCGCTTCATTAGGATGATGGAGTGTTAAATTATCCAAAATCCCATTCGGTTTTACTGAAATTTTATCCTTTTTAAATGCCGCTCGAAGTTTCTCCATTGTTTTTTCTGAAAGTTCCTTATCTACATAAACAATGGCATTATTTAAATCACCTCCTTTTATAAGTCCGTGTTCCAATAACATTTCAATTTCATGAAGAAAACTAAACGTTCTGGAATCAGCAATTTCATCTTTAAACTCTGAAAGATGCTTTAAAGAAGCGTTTTGGGTTCCTAAAACCTTAGTTCCAAAATCTACCATGGCTGTAACTTGGTATTCTTCTGCAGGAATGATTGTTATTTCACTACCAGATTCTTCATCCAGAAACGAAATTACTTCTTCAACTACATATTCTTCACGCTCGGCGTCTTGTTCCACAATACCAGCTTTTTCAATGGCCTCTACAAAATATTTCGAAGATCCATCCATAATAGGAGGCTCTGAAGCATTTAATTCAATCATACAGTTATCCACCTCCATACCTACTAAAGCAGCTAGTACGTGCTCTGATGTTTGAATTTTAACACCTAACTTTTCAAGATTGGTCCCTCGCTGTGTATTTACCACATAATTGGCATCCGCTTCAATTACAGGGCTACCTTCAAGGTCTACTCTCACAAAGGCATAACCGTAATCTTCGGGAGCAGGTTTAAAAGTAATGGTCACTTCTTTTCCTGTGTGGAGTCCCACACCAGTTAATGAAATTTCTTTACTTATGGTTCGCTGTTTTGCCATACGGTTAGTTGTCTTTTAATTTTTTTTCAAAAGTATTAAAACGCTCCACAATTTTGGGAAGATTCTTAAAATGAACGTAGCTTTTATTATAATCTCCATAATTAAGAGCCGGAGATCCTTGCACCACTTCATTGTCTTTTAAATTCCGACCTATACCGCTTTGAGCTTGGATACGAACATTGTTACCAATGGTTAAATGTCCAACAATGCCTACTTGTCCGCCTATCATACAATTTTCTCCTATCTTAGTAGAACCTGCAATACCCGTTTGTGCTGCAATTACTGTGTTTTTACCAATTTCAACATTATGTGCAATTTGAATTTGATTATCCAATTTCACACCTCTTCTAAGAATGGTTGAGCCTAATGTTGCTCTATCTATGGTTGTTCCTGCTCCAATATCAACATTGTCCTCAATAATCACATTTCCAGTTTGGGGCACTTTAATATACTCCCCATTTTCGTTGGGTGAAAAACCAAAACCATCGGCTCCAATAATAACTCCACTGTGAATAACGGAATGATTCCCAATAATAGTTTCAGAATAAATTTTTGCTCCAGCAAATACCACAACGTTATCTCCTATAGTTGTATTATCACCTATATATACATTTGGATAAATCTTTACATTTTCTCCAATTTTCACATTTTCTCCTATATAAGAAAACGCTCCTATATATATATTGTCTCCATAAGTAACACTTTCCGAAATAAATGTAGGGTTTTCAATTCCTGTCTTATTCATTTTTACTTGATTGTAATATTCCAGTAATTTTGAAAAAGACTTATAAGCATCTTCCACCCTAATTAAAGTAGTTTTAATAGGACTTTCAACTACGAATTCATTATCAACAATAGTAATCGAAGCTTCGGTGGTATATAAATAAGGTTTGTATTTAGGATTGGCCAAAAAAGTAAGACTCCCTTGAGTTCCCTCTTCAATCTTTGCAAGTCTTGAAACCTCTATCTCTCCATCTCCCTCCACGGTTCCTTCTAGAATGCCTGCTATCTGGTTGGCTGTAAAGTTCATTTTTACGTTTATGAATGCAAATATAAAAAAAGCAATGCTAATCTATCTTCAGATAGCATAGATAATGTTTTACCACTGTTTTTGACAGCGCTTTAATATTTAATTGATCACTGGCTTTAGCTACATCTACTAATTTTCCGT
Source organism: Flavobacteriaceae bacterium (assembly GCA_002694465.1). GTDB lineage: Bacteria > Bacteroidota > Bacteroidia > Flavobacteriales > Flavobacteriaceae > Halomarinibacterium. The sequence goes on from NZMG01000029.1 coordinate 17,378, forward strand.
TCTTTTTTATGAGATAAATATTTTCTTTATCCATACGGTACGCCTGGTTCGAAATTTCACCAGTGAATACAAAATAAGATGCTTCTTCTTCCGAAAGGTTGTGCTTCTTTATAACTTGAATTCGTTTTTCATTTATTTTTTCTTCAGAAAAGGGTTCATATTTAACCTTAATTTTCAAAAGATTTCTGTGTAAAAGCATCGTAGAAATCATCGATAACACGACATCTTTGTGACTTGCCCATGCTTTTATTGCTGCTAAAATATCTGTATCATCTAACTTTGAAAATATTTTTAGTGTTTCTAAAGAAAATTCTTCCTTCAGAATATTTTTATTTAAAAAGAAGGCTAAAGGCTCACTAGCCGGTAAAAATTCTCCCTTTAGTGTAAGATATTTTGCTCTTTTCAGTAGACCTAGCAACAATTGTTCTGCCACTAAGGATGTTTTATGTAAATAGACTTGCCAATACATAAATCGTCTAGCTACAATAAACTTTTCAACAGAATAAATTCCCTTCTCCTCTACCACCAACGCATCATTATGCACATCCAGCATAGCAATTAATCGCTGTGAACTTACATTTCCTTCGGCTACACCAGTATAAAAACTATCACGACGTAAATAATCAAGCCGATCCATATCCAATTGACCAGATACTAATTGGTGCATAAACTTTCTAGGACATTCATTTTTAAAAATGGCAATGGCGCCACTTAGTTTCCCTTCAAATTCCGCATTTAGAGCATCCATAAACATAAGGGAAAGCTCTTCGTGGCCTATTCCTTCAACAATGGAGTTTTCCATTGCATGCGAAAAAGGCCCATGTCCTATATCATGAAGTAAAATTGCGATATAAAGATCTTGCTCTTCATCATTGGAAATTTCGACTCCTTTAGACTTAAGCACTTGCACGGCACGTTGCATTAAAAACATAGCTCCTAATGCGTGATGAAAACGAGTGTGGTGTGCACCAGGATATACTAAGTACGATAATCCCATTTGGGAAATCCTCCGTAACCTTTGAAAGAAAGGATGTTCAATAAGTTTAAAAACCAACTCACTGGGTATGGTTATAAAACCGTACACAGGGTCGTTTACAATTTTCAGTTTGGTAGTTCCAGTCAAACTTTAACTTTAAATTAATAGTGCTACTTTAGTATTGGAATACTACAAAGCTAATTTTGTTGTTATATACATAACTGAAAAAATTCAGTAAAAAACAAAACTTCACAAATATACATATATGAGCGAGATAAAAGTACTTTGGGTAGATGATGAAATCGACTTACTAAAACCACACATTATATTTCTTGAGAATAGAAATTACAAAGTAACTACCGCTCAAAGTGGTTCAGAAGCGCTTGAGGAAATCCATAAAGATGATTTCGATATTATTTTCTTGGATGAAAACATGCCTGGACTTACAGGCCTTGAAACTTTGTCCGAAATAAAAGAACAGAAAGATTCGATTCCTGTGATTATGATTACCAAAAGTGAGGAAGAGTATATTATGGAAGAAGCAATTGGTTCTAAAATTGCAGATTACCTCATTAAGCCAGTTAATCCTAACCAAATATTATTAAGCTTAAAAAAGAATCTTGATCACTCTAGGCTTGTTTCACAAAAAACCACTTCTAACTATCAACAGGAATTTAGGAAAATTTCCATGGATATGTCTATGGTAAATTCCCCAAAAGAATGGGCAGAGTTATATCAAAAATTAGTGTATTGGGAACTGGAACTTGAAGATATTGAGGACAATAGTATGATTGAAATATTAGAAAGTCAAAAGACCGAGGCTAATATTCAGTTTTGCAAGTTTATCGAAAAAAATTATGCTTCCTGGTTTGACGGAGATGATGAAGCACCTGTTATGTCGCACACCTTGTTTAGAGAAAAGGTTATTCCTGAGATAAAAAACACACCCACCTTATTAGTGGTTGTTGACAATTTAAGATATGACCAATGGAAAGCTTTTGAACCCATGCTTTCCAGTTTCTATAAAAAAACAAATGAGGAAATTTTTTATAGCATATTACCCACTGCAACTCAATATGCTCGTAATGCCATCTTTTCAGGTTTAATGCCAAGTGAAATGGAAAAATTATATCCTAATTTTTGGCTTAATGATACTGACGATGGAGGAAAAAATTTATATGAAGAAGATTTTTTGAAAGCGCAATTAAAGCGACTAGGGCTTAATCTTAATTGGAGCTACCATAAAATCTCAAGTTTACGACAAGGTAAAAAGCTTTCCGAAAACTTTAAATCTCATAAAAATGAAGACCTTACCGTTGTGGTTTACAATTTTGTGGATATGCTTTCCCATGCCAAAACCGAAATGGAAGTCATTAAAGAATTAGCTTCCACCGATAAATCATATAGATCTCTAACAAAAAGTTGGTTTAGAAACTCACCATTAATGGAAATTATCCAACAAGCAGCTCAATCTGGGTTCAAGTTAATTATTACAACAGATCACGGTACGATCAATGTTAAGAATCCATCAAAAGTAATTGGAGATAAAAATACAAGTTTAAACCTACGATACAAAACAGGTAGAAGTTTGTCTTACGAAGACAAAGATGTTTTAGCCATCAAGGACCCTAAAACTGTTCATTTACCTACTATTAATATGAGTAGTTCCTTTATCTTCGCCAAAGGGGATTTATTTTTTGCCTACCCAAATAATTATAACCACTATGTTAGTTATTTTAGAAATACCTACCAACATGGTGGTGTATCATTAGAGGAAATGCTTATACCTTTCACTACTTTGATTCCAAAGTAATCTATTTGTAGGATTTTACCTATTATTTTACTTTTTATCGGATTTTATGTACCATAATCGAAAATAATTCTATATTTGCTTCAGCCCTTGGATCATGAAACGTACATACACACTTGCAGAATTACCAGATATTGCTAGTATGATTCTTGAAAATATAAATTCCAAGACGCTATTGTTATATGGTGAAATGGGAGTTGGTAAAACAACATTGGTAAAAGAGTTGGCAAGCAAGCTTGGAATTAAGGATTCCATTAGTAGCCCTACCTTTTCCATAGTTAATGAGTACCATCTGGCAGAAGGCAAACTATATCATTTTGATTTCTATAGAATACATGATGAAACGGAATTATTAGATATTGGAATTGAAGATTACTTAGAAACAAATTATTGGAAACTGATAGAATGGCCTGAGAAAATTAGCGAAAAACTTTTACCTTATAATAGAACAACACTAAAATTGACTAAAAATACAGACGGAAGTAGAACAATACAAATAATGCCAATGAACTAAACAACGAGGGTACAACAATAAATAGTATGAAATAGATTCTTATTAAATTATAAATAAGAATGGCTTTATTTCACATTAGGGTAAACTATACAAAATACCACTAAACTATTTGAAATACTTGTTTTTTTTCGTGATAGGTTTGTAATATAAACCTCACAAAAAAACCTAGTATTATGAAACTTAAATACCTTTTAATCGTTGCATTGTTTGGAGCTGCATTATTTGTGTCTTGTACTCCAGAAAGCGTGAATGATGGACAAACAGACCAACAAGTCGATAAAACACTTAAACCACTCCAGAACGGCTAGTAAATCGCTAGCCTTTGGCGGGATTATCGTTTTATTAATTGCGGTCTCACCATTTTTATTTTATTCTTATAAAAGTTTCCCAGAATCTCAAGTCTGGGAGACTTCTCTATTTACCCTAAATACATCTTTTCCAGATTGGTATTCATTTGCTTGGTACTTTACGGGGAAGGCAATACCTCTTTATTTATTATTACTCTGGTTTTTTACTTGTAGAGATTGGTGGCATTGGATTATTTTAGTTCCTATAGCCATGTATTCTTTTCAATTATGGGGAGTAATTAATGAAAGTAATAATCTTGACGAATTAGAATTGTACTATTTGGTCCCACTAATGTTATTTTTAGTACCAGCCGTCTATTTAATCAGAGCAAAACTATTTAATAAAGTAAGAGGTAATGACCTAAAATCTTTTGAAGAAGAATTAAGTTCTCAAAAAACGTTCTGGCAACAAATCAAAGATTTATTCCAATAAATCCCATTCCTTTTTTTAAAATTTATTAGTAACTTGGCATAAGCAATATGTCTTTATTATGTCAAGCTCCTCCTCCCCATTTACAAAAGCACAACTCATTCCCCAGGAAGAAACTTTGGAGATTACCCGAAATAAAACTGAATTGTATATCGGGATTCCCAAAGAGACGCACTTTCAGGAAAAACGTATTTGTCTTACGCCAGATGCAGTGGCTGCTATTGTGGGCCAAGGAAATAAAGTCCTTATGGAAAAAGGTGCTGGAACCGAAGCTGGATTTCAAGATTCAGACTACAATGAAGCCGGTGCACAATTGACTCATGATACTGAAAAGGTATTTGGTTGTCCAATTATTTTAAAGGTGGAACCACCAACTTTGGAAGAAATTAAATGGATTCAACCCAAAACATTACTCATTTCGGCACTTCAATTAAAGACACAAAAGAAAGAATATTTCGAATTATTGTCTAAAAAAAAGATTACCGCCCTGGCCTTTGAATTTATTAAAGACGAAGATGGCACTTACCCCGCTGTCAAGGCTTTAAGCGAACTTGCAGGTACTGCATCAGTATTAATTGCTGCAGAACTTATGGCGTATGGAGACAATAGCAATGGACTTTTATTTGGAAACATTAGTGGCGTTCCTCCCTTAGAAGTTGTTATTATTGGAGCAGGGACGGTAGGGCAATTTGCTGCCAGATCTGCCATAGGACTAGGTGCCAGTGTTAAGGTTTTTGATAGTTCTATCCCAAGGCTTAGAAACCTTCAATTAGTAGCTGGACAATCCATTTTTACCTGTACCCTTCAACCTAAATATCTTTTAAAAGCCCTACGTAGATGTGATGTGGCCATTGGAGCACTTCGAGGGAGCAATCGTTCACCCGTAGTTGTTACCGAAACCATGGTCGAAAACATGAAAAAAGGGGCTGTAATTATTGATGTAAGCATTGATATGGGTGGGTGCTTTGAAACTTCCGAAATGACTTCACATGACAGGCCTACACACGTAAAACATGGTGTGATTCATTATGGGGTACCCAATATTCCGGCCAAATATCCCAAAACCGCTTCCATAGCCATCAGTAATATATTCACCCCTTACCTCTTCGACATTGCCGAGTCTGGTGGAATTGAAAATGCACTACGTTTTGACAATGGTTTAAAAAATGGATTGTATTTTTACCGTGGCATTTTAACCAATCAAGCCGTTGGAAATTGGTTTAGTTTGCCTCATAGCGATATTAATCTTCTAATTTTTTAGCATTGAGCCTTTTTAAACGATTTCTATACTATTTTGGAGGATTCTCCATAGGATTAGTCATTCTATTTTTCTTTTTGGGTGGAAAAAAAGCCTCTTGTGACTATGGTCCTAGCGCCCGTGCCCTAAAGAATATTAGGACTAAAAACAGAATCATTAGTCCTGAAGTGCTTACACAGCTTCAAAACAAAGGGCTTGATACTTCTTCAATATCCAAAATACTAAGAGATGGCGATGTATTATTTTCTGAAAGTAATACTAAGCTTGACTCTTGTAAGATTTATGTAGTTGAAGGAGAAATTGAAAAAATAATAATAAAACTCACCATCGAGAATTGTGAAAAAAGAGCCTCAATCAATGCGGTGAGTATGCAATAGAAAATTTTTATATTTAATACGGATAAAGCTTTTAATATGATTCGGTTTCTGATTTTAATCTTAATTACAATTTCAATTTCAGTGAATGCGCAAACTGAAACTATCATTGCTTGGGATGTTTCATTGTCCATGAAAGAAAGAGATTTGGAAAAGGAATTTGATTTTATCACTAAATATTTTGATCGCTACCAAGACACACAAGTAACTGTTTTACAATTTAATAATGTTACTCTTTCAGAAACAAAATTTACTGTAACAGATGGCGATTGGTCTGCTATAAAAACACTTTTAGAATCCTCTCAATACAATGGGGCGACATCATATCATCTGCTAAATAATATTTCTTCAACAAGCACTACCCTGCTTTTTACAGATGGAAAAGAAAATATAGAAAGAGATTTACCATTAATTGAAGGAACACTGTATGTTGTAAATGGGAATAAGGATCACGACTTAAAAAACTTACAATTCTTAGCATTAGCCAATAAAGGTCGTTTTATCAATTTAATTAGCCCTCTGCCAACCTCAAGTAATTATATAACATACACCGGGACTGTTTTTTCTGAAAGTAATGAGGCTTCAGAAGTAGTTATCACTGTAAAAGGAACTAATAATTCAGTCATAGCAAATAAAGATGGAACTTATTCTATAGAAGCACAACCGGGTGATGTTTTAGTGTTCAGCTCTTTAGGACTGCCTCCCATAGAAAAAAAAGTAACAGAAGATAGGAACCTAAATGTTTGGGTGAAAAATGATGGAATTCAACTAGACCAAGTATTTATTAAAAACAAAAAAGCAGAAAAAGAATCTAATGTTGTGGTTAAAAAAGAAAGAGACCCAAAAACCATTGGCTATGCTGTTTCTACAGTTGAAGAAGAAGATCTCAATCAAGGAGTAAGTAATATTAGCGATGCCACAGAAGGAAAATTTAGTGGTGCTACAAAAGGAATAAACCAAGATGTGAGTCAATCATTGATTCGAGGGTTATCAACCATTTCAGGAAATAACTATCCACTAATTATTATCGATGGTGCTCCTATTGCTCGATCGTATTCAACTACTAATGGATTACTTCAACTTACCGACTTTATTGATCCAAAAAATGTTGCAGACGTTACCGTTTTAAAGGGCTTGGCAGCCACCAATCAATATGGATCGGAAGGATCTAATGGAGTGATTCTTATAAAAACCAAAATGGAAGCCGCTCGTGAAGAGGCTGAAAAAAGTGGGAGAGTAAAAAAACAGATAACTTTTACGAGGGTAAACCCAATTATACGTTACCTCCCACAGAGACGATGTATCTTGACGAGATAAAAAACATAAAAGACAGTAAGACGGCATATAATCTATTTTTAAATCAGCGGGAACGATTTTGGAATGAGCCGGCCTATATAATTGACTTATACAACCACTTTACCCCTTTAAATATAAAAATGGCACAGGCCATTGGCTATAATGTTTTGGAACGTGAAGAAAGTAAACTTTCTACGTTAAAAGGGCTTTTATATGCAACAACTCAAAATAAGCATTATGAGATGGCGTTAGATGTCGCAACACATTTATTAGAGCAATATCCTGAAGATGCTCAATCATATTTAGACCTTGCATTAGCTCAAAATAATGCAGGAAATAAACAAATTGCTTTAAATATGTTACTTGCTATTGATAACGGCACCATTAATCCTAGTATTAATTTTACACCTTTGCTTAAAACGGTAAACAATGAAATTAGAAACATAGCTGCTACTAAGGATGCCCAAGTTGATTTAAGTAAAATTGGTGTAAAACATCTTACAAAACCAAATTTAGATGCTAGAATAGTAATAGCATGGAATAACCCAAATGCCGAATTTGAATTGTTTTTCGTAAACCCATCTAATCTTTTTTATAAATGGGAACACACCAACAATAACCTAGAAAGACTGCAGCTAGAACAACTATTGGGGATTAATCAAGAGGAGTTTGAAATTGAAGGAAGCCCTAAGGGACAATGGCTCATTACAGTAAAATATATTGGGAACAGAATTTTTGAAGATATTGAACCTACCTTTTTAAAATGTACAGTTCAATATGATTATGGTAAACCTACCGAAAGAACAGAAGAAAAAGTACTTCGCCTCACTGAAAAAGGAAGCGAATATGTATTGTATAAAGTAAAAATCAATTAAATCCCTCTTCTACTTTTTTCTTTCTTAAGCAACTCCAATTCTCGACTTGTCTGCCCTGCCACCGAAGTATTTTCTTCGGCTCTGCGTATTAAATATGGCATCACATCTTTAACAGGACCAAAGGGAATGTATTTCGCTACATTATATCCCGCTTCAGCTAGATTATAACTTATATGATCACTCATACCATATAACTGCCCAAACCATACGCGAGAATCATTTTTTTCGATTCCCAATTCCTCCATAATTTCCATAGCTAAATAACTACTCTCTTCATTATGTGATCCTAAAAACAACGATATGTCTTCAATATTTTCTAAAATATACCGTACTACCTGATTAAAATGGATGTCAGTTGCTGACTTATTTACGCAAATAGGTGTTGGATACTCCTTCTCCTCTGCTCTGTCATTTTCTTTTTCCATATATGCACCTCGCACTACTTTAAATCCTAATTTGTAACCTTTTGCCTTAGCTCGTTGATGTATCTCTTTCAAATAATCCAATCGATCCCACCGATAGCACTGTAGCGTATTAAAAACAATCACATTCTCTTTATTATAGCGCTCCATCATTACTTCGCAGAGATCATCTGCCGCATCTTGCATCCAGGTTTCTTCGGCGTCGATAAGAAGCTGTATGTCTTTAGAATGAGCTTCACGGCAAACCGTTTCATATCGATTAATAATTCGGTCCCATTCTGCAGATTCTTCAGAAGTAAGTTCTTTGTCTTCAGTAACTTTTTGCCAAATCTTAAATCGTCCCAATCCTGTTGGTTTAAACACAGAAAATGGCATGGCAGGTTTTTTTTCAGCAAAACGTATCAATTCAATTACCTTTCCTAGTGTAGTATCAAACTGATTTTCCTCTTCTTTCCCTTCAACCGAATAATCCAATACTGAATATACCCCTGCTTCCATTAAGTTATCCACTACGGGTAAACAATCCTTTTCATTAACTCCTCCACAAAAATGATCGAAAACCGTAGACCGAATAAGCCCTTCAACAGGTAAGTGTACTGTTAGCGCAAACTTGGTCACAGCAGAACCAATCTTCACTAAAGGTTCATTTGCAATCATTTTAAATAAAAAATAAGCACGCTCTAATTGCGCGTCGCTTTTAAGCTTAAAAGCAATTTCAGTATTATCGAATAAACGTTTTGTGGTCATTTAAAAATTTTATTATCACAAATATAGTTAGATTTGAAATCACAAAACCGAAGTTTTTCATCACACATGAAAAAAATAAAAAGAGAAAATAGTTCTGTTGTTTGCCATGATGGTTGCTGGGAATATTTAAACAATAGTATCTCAAGTTCAAATTATTCCAAAATTTTTGTACTTGTCGATACCGAAACAAAAAAACATTGCTTACCCATCTTCCTTGAAAAGACATCCCTTTATGAAATAGAGATTATTACCATTCCTGTAGGTGAGATATATAAAACAATCGAGACTAGCCTATTCGTATGGAATGCATTATCAAAAAAGGGAGCCGATAGGCAAAGTCTTATAATAAACTTAGGGGGTGGCGTCGTTACAGATTTAGGAGGCTTTGTGGCAAGCACCTACCAAAGAGGTATCTCATTTGTTAATATCCCCACTTCCCTATTAGCTATGGTGGATGCCTCTGTGGGCGGAAAAAATGGAGTAGATTTAGGGAGTTTAAAAAATCAAATTGGCGTTATAAAAGACCCAAAAGCTGTCATTGTGGATAGTCAATTTCTGAAAACTCTTCCTAAGGAACATATTACTTCTGGAATGGCCGAAATGATTAAGCATGGCTTAATATCATCAGAAAAATACTTAAACAAAACATGGGGTTTTACCATAGATAATATACCTGAAGCCGAAGATTTAATTTGGAGATCGGTTCGAATTAAAAATGATATTGTAACTCAAGACCCAACTGAAAAGGGCCTGCGAAAGACTCTAAACTATGGACATACATTGGGACATGCCATAGAATCTTATTGCTTAGAACATCCCAAAAAACCAACTCTTTTACATGGCGAGGCTATTGCCATTGGCTTAATATTAGAAACTTATATTTCCTCAGAAATGTTTGGTTTTTCAAATGAAAAACTAAATGAGATCACAAATAAACTTTTAGCCATTTTCCCCAAAGTTTCTTTTAACGATTATGACATTGATGAGATTATTAAATTATTAATTTTCGATAAGAAGAACACGCATGGTACCATTCAGTTTGTACTTTTAACAGATATTGGAAAATCCAAAACCAATTGTGTGGTATCTAATGACATATTAAAAAAAGCATTTAAATTTTATAAAAATTTTATTGCCAAATAAAAACTTATTATATATTTGAAACAGTACCAACCTCCCCAAAACTATGAGACGTATAATTGTTGATTACAAGAAGCTAACTCCAGAAATCCTCTCTCTTTTAGTAGAAAAATATCCAGATGGGTATGACGACAATCATATAATTAGCTTTAAAAATGCTAAAAATGAATGGGTTGAAGCTGTTGAAGTAAAAACCGAAGACACCATTTATCTTGTAAAAGTAAGTGCTCGATTAGAAGTGTCGATGGCAAATTTTGACGAAGATGATTATACTGAAGATGAATTTTCAGAACCCATCAGTGAGCTTCCAGAAAAAGAAGCTATTGACGATGATTTGGATGTTGAAGATATAGATCCAGAAATAGATCCTGAAGAAGATTAAAGGTATCTTTCTTTTAAAATAGTGGTGTGATGGATTTCGTGACCTAGAATAATTCTTCCTATCGCCCGAATTGATACATTAGAATCATTCGCTTTTCCCATTTTCGTCATTGTTTCATTACTAAAGCTTGAAAATAACGAGATACTGGATTTTCTCACAGTGATATATTCTTCCAACAAACCAATAATGTCTCTGGAATTTGCGTTGCTATTTTTCACAAATTCATCTTGATCAAATCCTTGAATTTCAACAGTTGTGGCCCGTGAAATAAATAAAGCTCTGTAGGCAAATACTCTTTCAGAATCAATTAGGTGCAATAAAATTTCTTTAGGTGTCCATTTCCCTTCTGCATAGCGGTACTCCAATTTTTGGATAGGAATGGACTCAAAAAAAGCTTCGGTTTTATATAAACCCATTTCCAAGCCATTTACAATTTCGATGCCTTTAGATTTATTTATATAGCCTTCATAAAAGGGGGCATATTCACTTGAGGTAATTTCAGAATACATTCTATTAAATATTTTTAAAAATAGTATGCATTAACCGCTTTTTGTCGTTTATGCTCTCCTCTAGCGAAATCATAGTCTCCGTCCTTGTAACACCTTCTATATCATCTATGCTGTAAATTATTTCTTTGGCATGGCTTGTGTCCCTTGCTCTTATTTTACAGAAAATATTAAATTTTCCCGTGGTTACATGGGCCACAGTAACATATGGAATCTCATTAATGCGTTCTAGCACAAATTGGGTTTGTGATGTCTTTTGAAGAAATACACCCACATAAGCAATAAAAGCATATCCAAGTTTTTTATAATCCAATGTAAGGGATGAACCAATAATTATTCCCGATTCCTCCATTTTTTTTACACGAACGTGTACAGTTCCAGCCGAAATTTTAAGATTTTTAGCAATATCTGTAAATGGAGTTCTAGTATTCTCAATTAACATATCGAGAATTTTATGATCTGTTTCGTCTAATTTGAATTTTGCCATGGCTCTTAAATTTGAAGGGCAAAAATACAAATAAACTTTTCGGAATCTTTAATATTTTTTAAAGAATTATAGATTTTTTAGAATTTTTATAGCAAATTGTTGCTATTTCTTCATTAACGAAAACGTTTTCGTGAGAATTTATCAATAGTTCATTCCCTTCAACATCAATTTCCTTATGGCCAATTTTCATGGATTTTTTTGAAATATCTTCAATTCTCGGAACCAGAATTATAGTATCATTATGAAGTTTTTCTTCCAATTGAATAATGATATCCACAATTTCGTCGTTCACACTAACATTACGTAATACCACATCGTTAAAGTTCTTCTCATTTTCGGGAATTATAAAATAATCTTTAATAGTAAACAACTCCTTGTTGGACTCTAGTAATTTAAAAAAGCCCAAAAATGCATAAAAAACATACTCTCGAGTCTTTTCTCGTTGATAATCGTTAGGAAAATGGCCTGCCTCAAATAGGATTGTTGGAACTCCTTTGGCTTGAAAACTATCACCCACACAATTTAGATTAAAAGTATCATCGTATCGCCCTATTTTACCAGGAATGAAAGAATTCAATACATTGAACATTCTTGCTATAGCTTCCATAGCATTACGTCTAGCATCAGTAACCGTGCGATTGGAATCGGCAGAGGGCGCCAAAAAAGAAATGGTGGCAGGTTGCCCTTTTGGAAGACTATAAAGTGTGCGTTGATCGTGTAGATTAAAACAATAATTTGGTTTTATGGCATTAAAAGCCTTCCATAAAATTTTGCTTTCAGCTTGTGATACATTTTGAGCATCTCTATTTAAATCAATTAGATTGGCATTTTCACGAGTATATACATGGGCTCCATCAGGATTTAAAATTGGAATAACATACAACGTCCATTGCTGTTTAAACGTATCTATTTCATTTTTGAAATCCTTTTCTTGTAATAAAAACTTTAAAAAGTCGAAAATGGACTTTGTAGTGGTCGACTCATTTCCATGCATTTGAGACCAAGCCAAAACTTTTTTAGATCCATGGCCAACTTTTATAAGGTGAATTTTTTCACCTTTTTCTGAATTTCCTAACACCTCAACTAGACCCAATTTTTGATACTCAAAAAGGATAGGGTTGATATGTTTTGAACCAATATAACGACCCGACAAACGAGTTTCAAAATGTTTTGAATACCAGTTCGTAATTTGTGAGTTTAAAATCATATTAACAAAGGTAAACAAAGCAATGTTTACTTTTGTAAACAATCAAATACACTAGAATTATGTATCATTGTAAACATTTAGCGGTCAGAAATCAAAAATAAATTAACAAATAAATATTTTAGAAGTTATATAATTATATTTCAGTGATTTAGAATATTAATATTAAAGTATAAGTTTATACTATTTAAAAAGAAAAGCAATGTATTCTCCTGCAAAATCGTTATAATAGTTACATTTGTAACATAATTAAATAACAACTTAGATTTACAATGGTAAACAGTGCAGATTTTGCCAAAAGGCTTCAAAATATATTAGATTATTACGGTCTATCTGCCACTGCTTTTTCAGAAAAAATAGACTTTAACAGGTCCACTATTTCACATTTATTATCGGGTAGAAATAAACCAAGTTTAGAATTTATTATGAAGGTGCTTCAAGAATTTCCTGAAGTAGAATTGTATTGGTTACTAAACGGAAAAGGAACATTCCCTACTTCCCCAATAATTGAAAAAGAAATAGCCCCAACAAAAGAGAAGGATGTTCCTTCTAAAGTTTCCGAAAATTTTAAAATTGAAAAAGTAAATGATTCGTCTATTGAAAGAATTGTCATCTTTTTTAAAGACGGTAGTTTTAAATCATATCAATAACTACAATTCGTTCAATTTTTCAGAACTTTGCTGAAAGATTTTCAAAATGTATAAATTTCTTGTTTTCATTTTATTTTTACCCCTTATTGCCTGTCAACAAAAAGAGAAAAATTGCCAGAATTTTAAAACGGGGACTTTTACATTTGAGGCTTTAGTGGGCACTGAGCTTGAAACAACAACTTTTTTCAGAAATGATTCTATAGAGATAGATTATTTTCGTGGAAAGTCCGACACCTCCAGTATACGATGGATTAACGAATGTGAGTACATTGTAAAAAAATTAAATCCTAAAAATATGGCAGAGGAAAAAGCAGTTCATATCCGAATTTTAAATAGCAATAACAATCAATATACGTTCGATTACGCTATTGTTGGACAAACTACAAGAAAAAAAGGAACTGCCACAAAGGTTAAGTAACTCCATGAAAGACACCCTTAAAACATTTAATGAAATTGCATCGCTTTTACTCGAAAAGGAAAAAAGTAACCCCGTAGCAGACTTTATTCCTTCCAAGGATGTGTTTAAAACCTTAGATATTTCGTTACAGGAGGAGCCTATTGTTGATGAAATATTCCTTAACTCTTTAAAAGAATTACTCCTTAACACCCCTAAAACTGCTACGAGTGCCTTTTTTAATCAGTTGTTTGGTGGAAGAAATGATAAAGCAGTTCTTGGTGATTTGCTAGCTGTTATATTAAATAACAGTATGTATACCTATAAAGCAGCTGGACCACAAATAGGAGTGGAAAAAGTGATTCTTGAAAAGGTATGTGCTATGATTGGATGGGATACTAATAGCGGTGGGTCGTTTGCTCCTGGGGGTTCCATGACAAATTTTATGGCCATGCTTATGGCTAGGGATTCTAAAAATAGCCATGTAAGAATGGATGGTGTTTCTGAAAGAATGACCGTATACACCTCAACCGAATCACATTACAGCATTCCAAAAAATGCCGCTTTTTCAGGAATAGGAAGAAATCAGGTGCGTTATATTCCAGTAGATTCTTTCGGAAAAATAATCCCTTCAAAATTAGTTGAAAGCATTGAAGAAGACATAAAGGAGGGGTATATACCAACCCTAGTCAATGCCACAGCTGGCACCACTGTTTTAGGTGCTTTTGATGATATTTTACCCCTTTCAGAAATCTGTAAAAAATATGATATTTGGCTTCATATAGATGGTGCTTATTGTGGATCTGTCTTATTTAGTAACAAATACAAACATCTCATTAAAGGAGTTGAAAAAGCTGACTCCTTTAGCTTTAATGCTCATAAAATGATAGGTACTCCTCTAACTTGTTCTTTACTTTTAGTGAAAAATAAAAAGTACTTAGATCAATCCTTTGCAAATGAAGCCGATTATCTCTATCAAACAGATGAAGATGATTTTAATCCTGGAAAAACATCTTTGCAATGTGGCAGAAGAAACGATGCACTTAAGCTTTGGACATTATGGAAAAGTGTAGGAACAAAAGGATTGGAAGCGATTGTGGATAAGCAATTTGAATTAGCCAATGTAGCACGAAATTATATTAAAAGTAACTCAGGTTACACTTTATTTAGCTTTAATGACTCTATCTCTGTATGCTTTAATTATAAAGATATTCCTGCCCGTGAATTATGTACGCTACTCTATGAAAAATCCCAATTATTGGTAGGTTATGGAACATTTGACGGCAATGAATTTATTCGATTGGTAACCATAAACGCACAAAACGATAAAGAAGATATTCAGAACTTCTTCAAAGTGATTGAAGTGTTTGTTTCTGAAAATGAAAAACAACTATCAAAAACTAGTTAAAACAATGTTATCTGCCCCTCTCCTCCATTTTGCGGGGTTGAATCATCGCTTTCATTTGAAGGTGTTGACTTTTCTTTCGTTTCCGAAGCGTTGTCATTAGTAACATTTTCTTCATCTACAACTTCCATTTCCTCCGCTTTTACTGGTTCTGGCGGAGTATATGGAAGAGGTTCTAGGGCATTAATTTCTAACACCTTTTCTTTGGTTAATTGATTCCCCATCGCGGTAATTCCTTTCACCGATATAAACTCTTCAAGACTAATTTCGAGGTTATCCTTTCGCTCTTTACCCCGCTCTTTTACAAACACGACTTCAGCCATAGGAAGGTAATCTGTAAAGACTTTTTCTAGATATGATTTAGGATGATCGGTAATAACTAATTCTTCTTTGTCTGGAGTATCAATTAAAAAACGTTTTACATAAAAAAGTTCTTTTTCCCCTTCCCAATAAATTACAGAGATTGGCTTTTTAGGCTCCCATTTTTCCAGAACGATCATATCGTTATCAAAATGCATGGTGACTTCTGGAATGACCGTTTTAACCATTCCATTTTGTTTAATAATCAATAGTCTGTCCTTGCTGGTAAATTCACCTAATAGCTCACCCCTTCCGTCTACGTTGAGGCGTTGTACGGTATCATCAAACCAAATTTTACGCGGCTTTAAGGTGGATAGTCCCTTTTCTTTTAATTCAATTCTTTTAACCGAATACTTGGTAACAATATTCCCTTTTGAGGTTCTTCCTTTCACCAAAATATCGGCAAAATCAAGATCCCATTTTAGTTTTTTAATACTGCCCGATTGTCTTAATAATACGGTCACCACTTCAGCTTCACCGTTTGGGTTTGCGGTAAAATAAAGTACTTTTGAACCACTATTTCCAGCTGATAAATCGTATTCTTTGTCTCGAGTAACACCCGTAACAGCAAAACGTTTTACATAGGTTGCGCCCCGGGCTCCATCTTTATAAATCATATTGTAGATGGTGCGTTTGTCTTTTTTCTTGAAGACTGCCACGTGAATAATTCCCTTTCCAATAAAGGTTTTTTCGCTCACTTTGGTGACCATCATCATACCACTTTCGGTAAACACAATGATGTCGTCTATATCGCTACAATCGGTAACGTATTCATCACGTCTAAGGCTTGTTCCAATAAAGCCTTCTTCCCTATTTACATACAATTTAGTATTTCGGATAACAACCTTGGTCGCTTCAATGTCATCAAATATTTTAATCTCGGCTTTGCGTTCTTTTCCTGCGCCATATTCCTTTTTAAGCCTTTTAAAATAATCGATTGCATACGTAACCAAATTATCTAAGTGATGCTTTATTTGAGCAATGCTATCTTCCAAAGCATCAATCTTTTGCTGCGCCTTATCAATGTCGAATTTTGAAATTCGCTTGATTCGAATTTCTGTTAATCGAACGATATCCTCTTCGGTGACGGCTCGCTTTAAATGCTTAATATGCGGCTTCAGCCCTTTATCTATGGCCGCAATAACTCCTTCCCATGTTTCTTCCTCTTCAATATCACGATAAATTCTATTTTCAATAAAAATTCGTTCCAAAGAGGCAAAATGCCATTGCTCCTCCAATTCATCTAGCTGAAATTCAAGTTCCCGTTTTAATAACTGAACTGTTCTATCTGTAGAACGCGATAACATTTCGGTAACTCCAATAAACAGGGGTCTGTTATCTTCAATAACACAACCTAAAGGAGAAATGGAAGTTTCACAACTCGTAAATGCGTATAGAGCGTCAATGGTTTTATCGGGAGAAATTCCTGATGGCAAATGAATAAGAATCTCTACCTGAGCAGCAGTATTATCTTCAATCTTCTTTATTTTAATTTTTCCTTTATCGTTCGCTTTTAATATTGAATCGATTAGGCTTGAGGTATTTGTTCCGAAAGGAATTTCGGTAATTACCAAAGTATTTTTATCCTGCTGACTAATTAGTGCTCTGCTTCTAATCTTTCCACCTCGAAGACCATCATTATAGTTAGTTACATCCAAAGTTCCTCCGGTGGGGAAGTCTGGAAATAACTTGAATTTCTTACCTTCTAAATGCTTAATGGATGCATCAATTAATTCTATAAAATTATGTGGGAGAATTTTGGTAGATAACCCCACGGCAATCCCTTCGGCTCCTTGTGCTAATAACAGCGGAAACATGACGGGAAGATTGATAGGTTCTTTCTTTCTGCCGTCGTAAGAAGCTTGCCAGTCCGTAATCTTAGGATTAAAAACAACATCCAAGGCAAATTTTGATAATCGCGCTTCTATGTATCGAGAAGCAGCGGCACTATCACCGGTATAAATATTTCCCCAGTTTCCTTGGGTGTCGATGAGTAAATCCTTTTGTCCTATTTGCACCATGGCATCACCAATACTCGCGTCACCGTGAGGGTGATACTGCATGGTATGTCCAACAATATTTGCTACTTTATTGTACCTCCCATCATCCAACTCCTTCATGGAATGCATTATGCGGCGCTGTACGGGCTTAAACCCATCTTCTATAGCAGGAACGGCACGCTCTAAGATTACGTAACTAGCGTAGTCCAAAAACCATTCACGGTACATGCCCGTAACTTTGGTGATTGTATCGCCAGAGGTATCTTCGTTTTCACCAAGATAATCTGGTGTTGAAGATAGTTCTTCTCCGTTTTGCTCTAATTCATCGCTCATTATTTATTCCTCAACTTTATCCAATTCTACCTTCAAATTATTAATAATAAACTCCTGCCTATCTGGAGTGTTTTTACCCATATAAAAACTTAGTAATTCTTCAATACTCATCGCTTTATCCAGCATCACAGGTTCTAGCCGAATATCCTCCCCAATAAAATGTCTAAATTCATCTGGAGATATTTCTCCCAATCCTTTAAATCGGGTGATTTCTGGTTTTGGTTTTAGTTTTTCTATGGCATTAATTCGTTCTTCATCTGTATAGCAATAAATCGTTTCCTTTTTATTTCTTACACGGAATAATGGCGTTTGTAAAATATACAGATGCCCTTCTTTTATCAACTCTGGAAAAAACTGAAGGAAAAACGTAATTAACAACAAACGAATATGCATTCCGTCAACATCCGCATCCGTAGCAATTACAATATTGTTATATCGAAGGTCTTCCATAGACTCTTCAATATTAAGAGCCGCTTGTAATAAATTAAACTCTTCGTTTTCATAGACTATTTTCTTTGTAAGACCATAGCTATTTAAAGGCTTTCCTTTTAAGCTAAAAACAGCCTGAGTATTCACATCTCTACTTTTGGTAATACTTCCACTGGCCGAATCTCCCTCAGTAATAAACAAGGTTGACTCAAGATTTCGCTCATTTTTCAAATCCCCTAAATGTACTCTACAATCACGCAATTTTTTATTGTGTAGACTAGCTTTTTTAGCACGGTCCTTAGCCAATTTTCGAATACCAGAGAGTTCTTTTCGTTCTCTTTCTGCCTGCATAATTTTGCGCTGTAATTGCTCGGCAGTTTCAGGATTTTTATGAAGAAAATTATCAAGATTTGTTTTTACAAAATCATTTACAAATGTACGTACCGTGGGTAGCTCCCCTCCCATATCCGTAGAACCTAATTTTGTTTTTGTCTGACTTTCAAAAACAGGCTCCATTACTTTTACGCTAACGGCCGAAACAATAGATTTTCGAACATCACTAGCCTCATAATTCTTTCCGAAGAACTCCCGAATGGTTTTTACCACACTTTCACGAAAAGCCGCTAAATGGGTTCCCCCTTGAGTAGTGTTTTGACCGTTTACAAAACTGTGATACTCTTCACTATATTGTGTTTTGCTATGAGTAATGGCAACTTCAATGTCATCGCCTCTAAGATGAATTATGGGGTACACCATGTCTTCTTCAGACATATTATCCTCTAATAAATCTTTCAGCCCATTTTCTGAAAAGTATTTTTCGCCATTAAAATCTATAGTTAATCCCGGATTGAGATACACATAGTTTTTAAGCATTTTGGCAACATACTCGGTTCTAAATTTATAGTTTTTAAAGATTTCTTCATCCGGAACAAAAATCACTTTAGTCCCTTTTCGTTTAGAAGATTCTTCAACTTTAGCATCCAATGTTAAATCACCTTTCGAAAACTCAGCAGCTTTCATTTGGTTATCACGAACCGATTCTACTTTAAAAAAGGAAGAAAGTGCATTTACCGCTTTAGTCCCTACACCATTTAGGCCTACCGATTTTTTAAAGGCTCGACTGTCGTATTTCCCCCCAGTGTTCATTCTAGACACAACATCTACCACCTTTCCTAGTGGAATTCCACGACCAAAATCTCGAACTTTAACCTCCTTGTCTTTAATTCTAATTTCGATCGTTTTCCCTGCACCCATGACAAATTCATCGATACAGTTATCAATTACCTCCTTTAATAAAATATAGATACCATCATCTGGAGAGGAACCATCACCAAGCTTCCCTATGTACATACCAGGGCGCATACGGATGTGCTCTTTCCAGTCGAGAGAGCGTATATTATCCTCGGTATATTGTGTTTCGGCCATTGGGGTAGATTCTGTGCTCGCTAATATAAAATTTCGCTATAAAAACTGAAACCTAAAGTAGGTAAAGTAATTAACAAAAAATGCTTGAAATTGTTAAGAAATATGGGGTTTTCGTTTTTATATCTTTCATTATTTCTATATCTTCAATTCTTAAATTTAACTAACTTTTTCATTATGAAAAAAATAACGCTTCCATTCATATTATTGGCAATAAGTATTACTCTTTCCTCTTGTCTGGGGAATAGTGATAAGAATAATTCTGATTACAAAGATTTTAGACCCGAATCTGCTCTAGGTTTATACGAAATACAAGTTCCAAAAAGCATGACTGCAACAAAAGGACTTAATAGTGATGCGTCCATGCAGTTTCAGAATATATATGAAGAAACTTATTTAGCTATCATTGAAGAATCTAAAGAAGAGTTTATTGAAACTTTTAAAGATCTAGGTGAATATGATGATACAAAATCTGCTGCTAGTAACTACCAATCCATCCAAATGAATTTCTTTTCTGAGGGAATGGAAGTAAGTCGAATGGGTTCTCCTAAAAAAATGAAGATTAATGGTTTAGATGCCGAACAAGTTGAGTTTGTGGGTAGAGTTCCTGAAATTGATTTCGATATTTACTACCTAATGACCTTTGTTGAGGGGAAAGAAACACTTTATATGGTAATGGAATGGACACTAAGTGATTACGAAGCGACCAACAAAGATACATTCAGGAAGATGGCAGCATCCTTTAAAGAAATTTAATACTTCTTGATGATATAATAAAAAAAAGCGGCGTGAAAGCCGCTTTTTTTATTTAGACATTAAATCTAAAATGCATTACATCCCCGTCTTGAACGATATATTCTTTTCCTTCTACCGAAAGTTTTCCTGCTTCTTTCACTTTTGCTTCACTTCCATACGTTACATAATCATCATATTTAATAACTTCAGCCCGGATAAATCCTTTTTCAAAATCTGTATGAATTACACCCGCAGCTTGTGGCGCAGTAGCTCCTACCGGAATAGTCCAAGCGCGTACTTCCTTTACTCCTGCTGTAAAATACGTTTGAAGGTCTAATAATTTATAAGCACCACGAATGAGTTTTGCAGATCCTGCTTCTTCCAATCCTAAATCTTCTAGAAATAGTTGTCGTTCTTCGTAAGTTTCCAATTCTGTGATATCGGCTTCAGTACCCACAGCAAGCACTAAAACTTCAGCATTTTCACTAGCAACCGCTGCCTTCACTTTATCCACATAAGCATTTCCGTTTACGGCAGACCCTTCATCAACATTGCAAACATACATAACTGGCTTATCTGTTATGAGTTGAGCCGGATTAATATATTCTTCTTTCTCTTCTTCAGTTAAATCAATCGCTCTTACAGAGATTCCAGCTTCTAATCCTTTTTTAACTTTTTCAAGAGCTTGTTGTTCCTTTTGCGCTTCTTTATTTCCTGTTCTAGCGGCTCTGGCAACTTTTTCAAGGCGCTTTTCTACGGTTTCAAGATCTTTTAATTGTAATTCAATATCAATGGTCTCTTTATCGCGAATAGGATTAATACTTCCGTCCACATGAACAATATTATCGTTGT
>NZMG01000030.1 GCA_002694465.1 Flavobacteriaceae bacterium
ATAAAATGTGCGACCAATTGAGCTACTAACCGCAAACAGAATTGAACTTAATAAATACTCCTTAGGTACTCTTTTGTAAGTGAACGCTTCTTCAATAAGATCGGAATATTGCTTTGGGAGTAATTGTAAAATTAGACTCAACCGATCTTTTAGCTTCTTGGGGTTATCTTGAGTTAGCAAATCAAGATCGGCTTCAATTGTTTCTTTCGTGATTTCCATACTTGCTATTTTATGTGGATCACTTGGTTATTATCATCATCATATCGTAAAGTGTACATAAAATCTGCCAACACTTCATAATTAAATGAGTTAACAAAGTCAAAATAACCTTTTCTATAATCTTTGTTGTAAAGAACTTGATTCAGTTCTTCGGTAACCATTGCTAATTCAGATTGAATATCAGGTTTAAGCAGCCCTTGTTCGTTTAGTTCCTTTATCATCTCAATCAATTCAATATATAACTCATCTATTTCTGAAACCTCAGGGTTTCTAGCTTTTTCATAAAGCCAGAATATTAGTTCGGTAAACCCTAATGACTGTAAGAGATTATATTTTGGGTTATCATCCTTTTCACAATCACAACCTCCTTTAAAGTATTCAGTCAATGCATCCCTTACTATGTCTGATTTTTTTACATCAAGAGTTTCACTAAGTGTTTGAATTTTATCTAGGGTTTCAAAGTCTATTCGGGTATTTATGGTGTATGTCTTCATAATATCTATTTTCTTTTATTTTTAGCTGTGTATGAGTTAGCTATTTCAACTCTTTCTTCTTGTGTAGATTGACGATTTCTTAGCATCCATTCGTCAAGTTCCTCTCGTTTAAAGTAGATGAGCTTCCCTTCAGGTTTATAGTAAGGTATTCTGTTAGCGGACGTATGCTTATACATGCTACTGCTAGACATCCCGCAATAAATGCAGGCTTCTTCAAATGTAAGTACGGGCTTAATGTGTTCTAATAATCTATCTAGAACCTGTTTGTTTTGTTCCATGATTTTTTCATTTTATGAATTAATAAAAAATGAAAAAGCTTTTTCTAATTTGTATACAGGGCAAATATGTAACACATGGAATAAAAAAAGATTCACACTTTTAGATGTGAATCACAATTGTATAAAACTTGAATCTTTTTAACTTTTGAATGTCAAATCAATGAAAGATCGCATTGATTCTTCTTCTTTTTTGGTAGGATTTTTTTTAGAACTTGAAATATTATCTCTACTTAATATTTTATGAGAATGATTAGTTTCGAACAGTTTATACTTTTCAATTTTAGTGTAAGAAACTTTTGTGGCAATTTCTTTTTTCATCATTGAAAGAAATAAAGAAAAATGCCTGGTCTCACATTTCAATTTTATCTTTGATTTATGGCTACTTACATCTTCAAAAAAAATATTTAGGTAATCATCATAAGTGGTTTCAAAAGCGAAGAATTCTTCCACAAGGATATTAAAAACCTCCTCACTTTTCATTTTTTCAATGAATATCCTATTGAATTTAAATGGATTGATTTTTTCTAATTTTTCAGTATTAACGGCTTTTGAATTTTCAGAAGAATTATTGCTGGGATATACCAATTGATAAATATTTTCAAATATGTCTGAATAGTTTTTATGATGTTCAGAAATTATGTCAAAGTATTTAAAACCTTCATAGTCTTGAAATTTATCAAGTTCAAACATTAATTCATATAAGCTTCTTGCATTTGAAAAATCGTTTCCTACATCAAAATTACACTCTCTTTTTGCAAGGCATTTAACGTAATTTATAAATGACATTGAGGGATTTTGGATTTCCTCAAAAGCAGGCTTTAGATTTTTTGGAATAGCATCTAAATTGTATTCAGATTGATATAAGGATCTACTTTTTCGATAGATTTCAAATAAATGCTTAAATTCTTTACTATTAGTTATGTCATTGTTTTCTAACTTATAAAATAGCTGACAGATTTTATTGCATGCTGTATTAGAATTAAACCTTTCTTTTTTGTAATTAAGTAGTAACAATTTTATGAAAGAAACGGTTTTAGGTCTATGTATTTTATAGGTATCCTCATAAAGTTTGATATATTCGTCTTTGTCCATTTTAAAAATCTAATTCAGGTAAATTGTCAACGGCTGTATCTTTTAAACTATCTATATAATAAAGATATTTTAAGGTAGGTTGTGTGCTTGAATGACCTAAAGCATCTGCAACCGTTTTTAAGTTTGCACCATAGATTAGAAGTTGGGTTGCATAGGTATGCCTGGCACAGTAAAACGTAATATGTTTATCGATGTTGGCCCTTTTCACCCAATTTTTTAGGCATTTGTTTACTCCATTATCTGAAATGGGCTTATCATTTTCATTTTTAATATTGAATACATTATCATCTTTTTTACCTCTTTTTCCTAAAAGTGAAAGAATAGAATCTTTAATTTTAACATCCACTTTTTTATCGGTCTTTTCCCTTCTGGTCACAAGCCTGTTTTTAATAATATTAGACCATTTTAACTTTTTAATTTCTGCATATCCCAAACCTGTAAAACAAGCAAATAAAAATGCGTTTTTTAATTCCTCATTCCCACAACTTGTTTTAGATAAAATCTTTAGTTCTTCAGTAGTTAAAATCTGCTTCCGCAACTCGTTCCTTTGGTCTTTCCTTTTAAATTTTAAATCTTTTGTTGGGTTTTGAGAAATTAAACCTTTGCGTTCTGCATCTTTGAGGAGCTTCTTAAATCTAGTAAAGTAATTATGGGGAGATTCACCATTGAGTCCTGAATCATCATTAAGATAATCCATATATCCTTTCATTAAGGAAGAGTTGATGTCTAAAAGCTTTAGATTCTCATTATCGACATACTTCTTAAATTGACGAATGGTAGCTTTAATCATTCTCAAATCCTTTTTTTTATATTCTTCTGTAAAGGTATCTGCAAAATCAAAAAAGTTGACATTTCGTAAATGTTTTGGAACGTAATTGGTGTTTTGGGTGAGATATTCAAGCTCTCGATTAGATCGAATAAGTTTTGCTATATCTTTTTTTTCCGCCTTTACTGATTTTGAATCTGTAGGTTCAATTTTAATATCTAGGGTTTCATATGACCTTTCACCATCAATGTAAATGTCTAAATAAAACCTTGTGGCTCCTTTCGCTAATTTCTTTTCTCGAAGTTTTACACTCATAATATCAGTAACAAACTGGCAACAAAAATAAGAAATAAAAGGAAAAAACAGGTAAAAAAAGAAAAATAGTTCGTCTGTAAACTCCTATAAACACTGTAAATGTTTTCTTATGTTTTCTTTTGATAATTAAAAATGTACCCACCCAAGGTACAGAAAAGCTCTTCAGAAATGAAGAGCTTTATTTTTTCAAAAATTTTTTAATGGCGGTTCCTTCTTCTGAATTAATTTCTAAAAAATAGATGCCGCTTTGTAGTGTTGAAACATCAATCTCGCTAGTAGCTTCTTTATTTTTTATCACTTTTTGTCCAGAGAAGTTAAAAATGGAAAGCGATGTTATTTCAAGATTTTCAGAAGAAATAAAAAGCGTGTTTGTTGTGGGGTTGGGGTTTAGGGTGATTTCACTAAATTTTAAGTCTTGATTTGATAGCAATTCGCTACTGTAGAAAGCACTATTCCCTTCGGTATTATTAATCTCTAGACTAAAAGTATCATCTGGGTTTTGAGTAATTGCATAAGTAAGTAACGAAGTTATTTCGAGATACATTTCGGAATGTCTTCCATAAATTATTCCACAAGGACTATTGAGCGGATCATCTTCACACAATACTTCCGCAAGGCAAATCATATTGTTTTGGTCTATAAAAAAGCCAGAAGGATTATTTTGAAAATCAATGATATTGCTTCCACAATGGATTTCAGTAGGTGTAGCAAAATCAATAAAATATTCATTGGTATCATCTATCAAATCTAATGTTGGAAAATACCCGTAATCTTCAGGAACATAGTCTACATTATCAATAGTTACTTTGGTAAGTTGCCAAGTTCTAAATAAATCAGGGTCTTGAGCATTCCCTTTAGGAATTACCAAAACTAATAAACAGGCAGCTAAAATTAACGTTTTCATTTTTTTACAAACTTTTTTATGATTGTTCCTTCTTCTGAAGTAATTTCTAAAAAGTAGATGCCGCTTTGTAATGTTGAAACATCAATCTCGCTAGTAGCTTCTTTAATTTTTATCACTTTTTGTCCAGAGAAGTTAAAAATGGAAAGCGATGTTATTTCAAGATTTTCAGAAGCGATAAAAAGCGTGTTTAAGGTTGGGTTGGGGTGTAGGGTGATTAAAGGTATGTTATAGGAGTAAATATTTAAATTTCTATTAATATAAATGGCTTGGTCACCAAATTCATTAGTTATTGTTAATTGTTGGTCTCCATCAGAGTTAGCTTCAACTAGATAGCCATATTCTTGGTCACTGTCATCTAAATAGAAATTGAAATGAAGGTTACTGAATACAGTATTTTCTTCAAAAGCACAATCCTCAAAACTATATTCTAATTTATTTAGATAAATAGTATCTTCATCAAACCAAAAACCACCATAGGCATTAGACAATCTTCCACAATGATAATTGTCAAAAACATAAATATCCCATTCCCAATATATAAATAAAATAAAACTATTAGTCTCTTCATTAATGGGCGCATCATATGTAATTCCATTAATTACTAATTGTTTAATGTGCCAATTATCTTCTATACTCTGACTATGAGATAAAATACCAAAGAATAGGATAAAAAATTGTAATATAATTTTTCTCATAACTCCCCAGTTATTGCTTAGGTGTAACTAAAGATAGTAATTATTTTAAGAAGGAAATATTAAAATTTACCACCCATCATCTTCCTCGTCTTCGCTTGATTTTGCCAACCCTTTTTTAAATGCTTCGTTGAGTGTATTAAACAAATCGGAGATGTTTTGAGGCGTCTCTGTGTATTCTTTTTTTAAGTCGCCACCTCTGGTATAAAACGCATCGGGTGCTTTGTCTAATTCAAATGGAAACCATCCTTTTTTACCGGTATCGTTTATAGGGCCGTATTGCTCCAAGCCTACCACTTCAAATTTGTATTTACCTTCCTTAAAAGCTACTGCTATTTGATAACGTAAGGCGTTACACGACTTTTTGCCCATGACGGTAAAACACATGGCATTTTCTTTTTCTCCTTGAAAAACTACTTTTTCTCCTTCTTCTTGAGAAATAACGGTTCGGTTTCCAGTTTTAGACCAAGCAAGCGCCTTTTTGTAAAGTAAACTTTGGCTCATGCCTTCCATTTCTACCACTATATAGTTGGGGTGTAGCCCCTCTATGTCGTAGGTAAAAGCTTCGGTTTGGGCAAATAATGTATTGCCAATTAATAAAAAAGCGAAAAGGATTTTGGGGATATTCATAATAATCTGTCAATTTTAATAGGGGTAAGATATAAATTTTCTTTATTTTGACTAATTAAATAATAAAATCATGTCCCAATTTTGGCTATACTTTCAATTAGGTCTTGAGCATGTACTCGATTGGCAGGCCTATGATCATGTGCTGTTTATTGTTGCGCTTTGTGCAGCTTATACCTTGTCTTCTTGGAAAAGATTATTGTTGCTTGTTTCGTTATTTACGCTAGGACATACACTTTCTCTTTTTCTAACCCATTATGACGTGGTAACAGTCTCTGCCAAGTGGATTGAGTTTTTAATACCCATCACCATCATTTTTACGGGCTTTTATAATCTTATTAACTTGAAAAGAGGGTTTAAAGAAAACAAAGCCATTGTTCTTTTTATAGTCACTTTGTTTTTTGGACTCATCCATGGTTTTGGATTTGGGCGTTATTTCAATCAAATAAACGACGATAAAGAAGTGATGCCTTTAATTGAATTTGCCTTAGGAATTGAACTTTCGCAATTAATCATCGTTGTTTTTGTAATGGTGTTAGGCTATTTTATGCAAACATTTTTTAGATTTAAGCAACGAGATTGGATTATGATTGTTTCTTCTATTGTCATAGGAATGGCAATCCCTATGCTTATTGAAAATTGGCCATTTTAAGGTATCTTTATTTTTTTCGGAAACATTTAACACCCACTTTTTTTGTAGCGACGTAACTTCCAAGTAAATTCGCTGTCTATTAGTAGTATGAAGAAAGAAAAACAATTAAAATACGACATTGCGTATTTACGTATGGCGCGCGAATGGAGTAAACTTTCCTATTGTAAGCGAAGACAGGTTGGGGCACTCATTGTAAAGGATAAAATGATCATTAGTGACGGGTATAATGGTACTCCCACAGGATTCGAAAATATTTGCGAAGACGACGATGGTTACACAAAATGGTATGTATTACATGCCGAAGCCAATGCCATATCGAAAGTGGCTTCATCCACACAATCTTGTAAAGGAGGGACATTATATATTACCATGTCGCCGTGCCAGCAATGTAGTAAGTTAATACATCAAACGGGGATATCTCGATTGGTGTATAACGAGGCTTATAAAGATGACTCTGGGATAAAATTTTTACAGAAAGCTGGCGTTGAAATAACACATATTCCAGAGTTGGATTAACATGGGACATTCAAAAAAATACATACCTCTTTATATAGGAATTGCCGTGGCGGTAGGAGTATTTATTGGGTCAAAGCTTAATTTTCAGGACAACAACGAAAAAATTTTCGCAACCAATTCAAAAAAAGACAAGCTCAATAGGCTTATTGATTATATTGATTACGAATACGTCGACAACGTAAATACCGATAGCATTGTAGATGTTACGGTCAATGGTATTCTCGAAAATCTCGATCCACATTCGGTGTATATCCCAGTATCTGCATACGAAGACAATGCCGATGATATGCGTGGTAATTTTGTGGGAATAGGAGTTAGCTTTTATGTGTACAAGGATTCTATTGCCGTTATTCGTGCCATTGAAGGAGGAAGCGCTGAAAAAGTTGGAATTAAAGGGGGAGATAGAATTTTATATGCCGATAATAGAAAATTGTTTGGAGAAAGTATCGATAGGGATAGTATTTCAAAATTTTTGAAAGGAGAAATTAATTCGAAAGTAGATTTAAAGGTTTATCGTAAGGGTGAGAAAAAGCTACTCGATTTTAAACTGAAACGAAGAAGAATTCCCATTATTAGTGTGGATGCTTCCTATATGCTAAATGAAAAGACAGGCTATATTAAAATCAATCGTTTCTCTGAAAGCACCTATGCCGAATTTAAAAATGCCTTAGACGATTTGCAGGACGAAGGAATGAAAACGTTGGTTCTAGATTTACGCGATAATCCAGGGGGGTATATTTCTTCAGCCGAAAGAGTTTTGGATGAATTTTTGGAAGATGATAAACTCATGTTAATTACCAAAAATAAAGCGGGTGATGAAGATAAAAGCTATGCCACGCGCAAAGGTGATTTCGAAAAAGGAAAGCTGTATGTTTTAATTAATGAAAACTCTGCTTCGGCAAGTGAAATTGTAGCAGGAGCCCTTCAAGATAATGACAAAGGAATTATTATTGGGCGTCGGTCTTTTGGAAAAGGACTGGTGCAACGTGAAATGGCATTGGGCGATGGAAGTGCTGTGCGATTGACGATTGCTCGCTATTATACCCCAACAGGAAGATCCATACAAAGACCCTATGGCGAAGGAAATGGCAATTATTACAGCGATTACGAAAACCGCTATAGAAATGGGGAGCTCATTCACGCAGATAGTATGAAGGTAGCAGATTCTTTAAAGTATGTAACCCCAAAAGGGAAAGTAGTTTATGGTGGCGGCGGAATTATCCCAGATGTTTTTATCCCAAAGGATACAAGCATTGAAAATGAAACACTCAATTATGTAAGCCGTAATGGGTTTATGAGTTACTTCATTTTTGAATATTTAGAAAACAACCGGTCTCAGTTTAACAAATTATCTTACGAAGACTTCAAAAAGAATTATAAAGTGTCTGATAAATTGGCCGAAGATTTTGTAGTGTATTCAAGGCTTCAGGAAGCACAAATAGATTTAAGTAACTACCAAGAAGAATTAAAAATGGCTTTAAAAGCCAATATTGCGCAGCAATTATACGGACCCAATGCGTATGAGTTTATTCTAAATGCAGACGATGCTATGCTAAAAAAAGTCTTGGAGCTAGAAAAAAAGGCAGCGGAGAAGTAATTTACACCTTTCTATTTCCTTTTATTCTATACGAAATGTTTAGAATCACCATGAGTAAAATGGCACAAGCAGAGGCTAATATACAAATAACTGCAACTTTGCTGTCTCCTTCAAAAAGACTTTCGAAATTAAGCTTGGTAGCATTGTAAATTAGTAAGGCTAATGCTACTACAATAATAATATACCTAAAGATTTTCATTTCAAATTAATTAAATAATTCTTGAATGTTTGAGGTAAATAATTTTACCGCAATGGCTAATAAAATTACTCCAAATATTTTCTGAATAACGGCTATTCCATTTTTACCTAAAACCCGTTGTAATTTTCCTGAGGTTTTCAAAACAATGTAAATAATAATAACGTTTACAATCACGGCAACAATTACATTTTCCAAGGCATATTCTGCCCTTAAAGAAAGCAGTGTTGTAAGAGTTCCTGGTCCCGCAAGCATAGGAAATGCTAAAGGAAAAACCGAAGCCATATCGGGGCTACTTCCATCGTCTTTAAAAAGGGTAATGCCGAGAATCATTTCCAACGCAATAAAAAAGAGTATAAAGGCCCCAGCCACAGCAAACTCATTTACATTAATACCAATAAGCTTCAATATGCTCTCTCCTAAAAAAAGAAACATCGTCATCACAACGGCTGCAATAATAGATGCTTTTTCGCTATGAATATGTCCAACACGCTTTCGTAAGGATATCACAATAGGGATGTTTCCTATGATATCGATAACGGCAAACAAAATCATACTTGCGGTGGCAATTTGCTTAAAATTGAGTTCCATTAATGGTTGTTTAAAGTGCAAAATTAGTGGTTTTAAATGGATAATCTATTTAGTATTACAATCTTCTCAATTCTGTTGTAAAGTAATATCTTTGCGACATGTTTCAACTAGGGAAAACCATAGTATCCGAAGATTTAATCGAAAAAGAATTCGTCTGTAATTTGCATGCGTGCAAAGGCGCATGTTGTATCGAAGGCGAGGCGGGAGCACCTGTTACTAAAGAGGAAGTTGAAATTTTAAAGGAAATTTATCCCAAAGTGAAACCATTCCTTCGCTCCGAAGGAATTTCTGCCATTGAAAACCAAGGAACGCACATTGTAAACGAATTGGATGAGTTGGAAACCCCCTTGGTAGATGGTAAAGAATGTGCCTATGTAACATTTACCGATAAAGGAATTGCTAGTTGTGGTATTGAAGATGCATATAATGCGGGCGCAGTTGATTTTAGAAAACCGATTTCGTGTCATTTATACCCCGTGAGAGTACAGCAATACAGTGAGTTTGCGGCTGTAAACTATCATAAATGGCCTATTTGTGATGATGCATGTACGCTTGGTAAAGAACTTAAAGTGCCGGTCTACAAATTTGTAAAAGACGCTTTAATAAGAAAGTTTGGGGAAGACTGGTATAAAGAGTTAGAGAAAGTTGCTTCAGATTATTAGTTGCTATTCACTTCATTTTCATTATTTTAGTAGTCTAACTACTAACTATTCCAATTATGAAAAATTCACTCTTTTTAATTGTAGCCTTATTGTTTTTTGTTGGCTGTAAAGATAATCCAGTTTCAAAAAAAATTAAAGAGGCTAAACAAAATGTCAGCAATACCAATAGTGCAATTGAAGAACTCAACGATATGCAAGAGGATATCGAAGAATTAAAAGAGATAACACCCCTTACTAATGATGAACTGAAAGCTTGGTTGCCAGATGAAATTAACGGTATGAAACGTACTTCTTTCAAAGCTGGGCAAACTAGCTTTATGAAAATTGCATCTATTGAAGCAAGTTATTCTAACGAAGACAAATCAAAAACATTTAAAATACAAGTCATTGATGGTGCAGGCGAAATGGGAGCTGCAGCAACCGCAGGAATGCGCATGCTCTTTTCACAGGATTTTGAGGAAGAAACAGAAACACAAGTAAAAAGATCTATAAAAAAGAAGGGTGTAAAAGCGATTGAAGAATATCGTAAAGATGGAAGCAATTGTACTATCCAATTTATGCAAGATGATCGTTTTTATATAAATGCTAGTGGTCGTAACATGGATTTAGATGAAACATGGAAAGCGATAGATGATTTAGATGTTCAAAATTTGGGATAATTTTATTCATTTTTAGTACTAATTAAAAGCAGAGTGAGTCTCTGGTTTTCTTTTTTTCTTAAAAAAATGAAAAAAATGGTCAATCAAATTTGTTAAAAAATAAGCGCGTTAAAACAGTATAAAATTGTTTCTCACGCTTAGTAGAATGGGCAGCTTTTAGGGTTTTCAACTGCTAATTTTCAGATTGTTTATAAACTCATCAAAAATATTGTAATAAATTGATTTACAATTATTTAAAACGATTTTTTAACAAAACAATAATAACAATACATTTACATACGTGTTGAAAACTTTGTTAAAAACCCAAAGCAACTTTCCCCCATTTCCGTTTTAATTTTTTTCATATTTGTTAGTCCCTAGTAACAAGAAAATTTCATTAATTTTTAAAAACGGAAAGGACAACATGAGTGCAGTAGAACCCATTTTAGCAGAAAACAAAGACAGATTTGTAATTTTCCCTATTCAACACCACGATATTTGGGAATGGTACAAAAAAAGTGAAGCCAGTTTTTGGACCGCAGAGGAGATAGATCTTCATCAAGATTTAACCGACTGGACCAATAAATTGAGTGATGACGAGCGCTATTTTGTAAAGCACATTCTTGCTTTTTTTGCTGCTAGTGATGGCATTGTAAATGAGAATTTGGCAGAGAACTTCGTAAATGAAGTTCAGTACAGTGAAGCTAAATTTTTCTATGGATTTCAAATCATGATGGAGAACATTCATAGTGAAACCTATTCGTTACTCATAGATACTTACGTAAAAGACGATAAGGAAAAGGACAAGCTTTTTAATGCTATTGAAAATTTCCCAGCGATAAAGAAAAAGGCAGATTGGGCGCTTAAATGGATCGATAGCCCAAGTTTTGCAGAACGACTTATAGCTTTTGCTGCTGTAGAAGGCATATTTTTCTCGGGAGCTTTTTGTTCTATCTTTTGGTTGAAAAAAAGAGGGCTCATGCCTGGACTTACTTTTTCTAATGAATTAATTTCTAGAGACGAAGGAGTACACTGTGATTTTGCCGTGCATCTTCACAATCACCACTTGGTAAACAAAGTGCCAAAAGAACGCATTCGTGAAATTATTGTTGATGCTCTTAATATTGAAAGAGAATTTATCACCGAATCGCTTCCTGTAAGTTTAATAGGGATGAATGCGAAGCTAATGACACAATACTTGGAGTTTGTAACCGATAGATTATTGGTTGAACTTCAATGTGAAAAAGAATATAACTCCAGCAATCCGTTTGACTTTATGGATATGATATCGTTACAAGGGAAGACCAACTTCTTCGAAAAGCGAGTTTCAGAATACCAAAAAGCTGGTGTAACAAACATGGATAAAGAGTCGAATAAAATAAGTTTCGACGCAGACTTTTAAATAATTTCCGTCTGTTCCCCAAAGGGCGGATTTTTTTAAAGCTTTGATAATGCGCTTTTTAATGATTGCGTAAGAAATAATTTTTTCAAAAAACTAAAAAACCTCTAGCAAAATGAATGTAGTAAAAAGAGATGGCAGGAAAGAACCCGTAATGTTCGATAAGATTACGGCCCGAGTACGAAAACTGTGTTATGGACTCAACGAATTAGTCGATCCCGTAAAGGTAGCTATGCGTGTAATTGAAGGATTATACGATGGTGTTACAACAAGTGAATTAGACAATCTTGCCGCAGAAATTGCAGCTACCATGACGGTTTCACACCCAGATTATGCAAAGTTAGCCGCAAGAATTTCAGTCTCTAACCTTCATAAAAATACCAAAAAGACTTTTTCTGAAGTCATGACAGATTTATATGAATATGTCAACCCAAGAACAGGAAAAAAAGCCCCTCTTTTAAGTGATGAAGTGTACGAAATCATTAAAAATAATGCAGATGAGCTAGACTCTGCCATTATTTACAATAGAGATTTCAACTACGATTATTTTGGTTTTAAAACGTTAGAGCGTTCGTATTTATTAAAATTAAACGGAAACATTGCAGAGCGTCCACAACATATGCTCATGCGTGTTTCGGTTGGGATACATTTAAACGATTTAGCTGCTGTTAAGGAAACGTATGAGTTGATGTCGAAGAAATTCTTTACTCATGCAACACCAACTTTATTTAATAGTGGAACGCCAAAACCACAAATGTCTTCTTGTTTCTTATTAACAATGAAAGAAGATAGTATTGACGGCATTTATGATACCTTAAAACAAACGGCAAAAATTTCACAATCTGCAGGAGGTATAGGACTGTCTATTCATAACATTAGAGCAACAGGATCTTACATTGGAGGAACCAACGGAACCTCAAACGGAATCGTCCCTATGTTGCGTGTCTATAACGATACAGCGCGATACGTGGACCAAGGAGGAGGAAAGAGAAAAGGAAGTTTTGCCATGTATATTGAGCCATGGCATGCCGATATTTTCGACTTTTTAGATTTAAAGAAGAACCACGGAAAAGAAGAAATGCGAGCTCGCGACCTTTTCTATGCTATGTGGATTCCAGATTTGTTTATGAAACGAGTGCAGGAAGATGCAGAGTGGACCTTAATGTGTCCTAATGAGTGTCCGGGATTATTTGATGTGCACAGTGAAGAATTTGAAGCATTGTACCTAAAATATGAAGCTGCAGATAAAGGAAGAAAAACGATAAAAGCGCGCGAACTTTGGGAGAAAATTCTCGAATCCCAAATTGAAACGGGAACACCGTATATGCTCTATAAAGATGCAGCAAACCGTAAGAGCAACCAAAAAAACTTAGGAACCATTCGTTCTTCAAATCTTTGTACAGAGATTTTAGAGTACACCTCTCCAGACGAAGTGGCTGTTTGTAACTTGGCATCTATTGCGCTACCTATGTTTGTAAAGAATGGTGAATTTGACCATAAAGAACTATTTAGAGTTACCAAACGAGTTACAAAGAATTTGAATCGTGTAATTGACAGGAATTACTACCCCGTAATTGAAGCACAAAATTCGAATTTCCGTCATCGTCCAGTAGGCTTAGGAGTACAAGGATTGGCAGATACATTTATTATGCTACGCATGCCATTTACAAGTGACGAGGCAAAACAATTGAATCAAGAAATATTTGAAACACTTTATTTTGCAGCAGTAACAGCTTCTATGGAAGAAGCTAAAGTAGATGGCCCTTATGAAAGTTATAAAGGTTCTCCTATTTCTGAAGGATTATTTCAACACAACCTTTGGAATATTAAAGATGAAGAATTAAGTGGTCGCTGGGATTGGGCAAAATTGAGAAAAGACATTAAAAAGCATGGGGTTCGTAATTCATTGTTAGTAGCTCCAATGCCTACCGCATCTACCTCTCAAATTTTAGGGAACAACGAAGCTTTTGAGCCTTATACCTCCAATATTTATACCCGTAGAGTACTCTCTGGAGAATTTATTGTAGTGAACAAACACCTGTTAGAAGACTTGGTTGGATTAGGCCTATGGAATGATGATTTAAAAGAAGAAATCATGCGTGCCAATGGATCTATCCAGCATATTGAAGGCATCCCTCAAGAGTTAAAAGAATTATATAAGACGGTTTGGGAGTTGAGTATGAAAGATATTATTGATATGTCTCGTCATAGAGGATATTTTATAGATCAGTCGCAATCTCTAAACTTATTTATGGAAAATGCGAATATGGCAAAACTAACATCCATGCATTTTTACGCGTGGAAGAGTGGCTTAAAAACAGGAATGTATTATTTAAGAACGAAGAGTGCTGTAGATGCTATTAAGTTCACCTTAAATAATGAAACCAAAAAAGAACCTGTGGAAGCGGTAGCCGAAGCAAAAGTTGAGGCTGTTTCTGCTGCTTCAGAAAAACCATTAACAGCAAAAGAACTAAAGGATTTATTGGCGCAGTCTAAAAACGCAGCCGAAAATGATGAAGATTGTTTAATGTGTGGTTCTTAATTTTTAAGTGTTATAATAAAAAAGTGGCTCTGATTTAGAGCCACTTTTATTAAAAGATTGTTTAATAGTATAAAATTAATTGCTGAGATATAGAAAATAAAAAAAGGGACGCCTGAGAACATCCCTTCTTGTTTTTAATGATTCGGTTTTTTCACGTCCGATTAGTTAACTAAAGTCAATGAGATAATCTCATCTCCTTTTGTTGCTTCAAATGTAACAATTCGATTTAAGGCTTGCAAGGTAAATGTTCTCTCAATTAAAAGTATTTATTAAAACCTGATGTTAATAAATAGATAATAGATGTTAACACCACAAAACAGAGAAACATGAAAGAAATTAAAATTTCAGCTAATCAACTCGCCACATTCCCAGAAGGAACCGAGGCAAAAAAGAAAGCAATAATTCGACAACAGAAAAATCCAAGTCCAATTATTGTTGCTCGATATGCAAAGGCAAGGTCGAAAATGAAAAGAACTTATTCAGATAAAGGTGATATAAAGCATATTGTTGATGGTATTGAAGAATTAAAAAGAATAATACCTGAGACAGATTGGAAGCGAAATGATAAAATGGTATCCATAGAAGCTTTAACTAGATTTTTAAGAATGGGTTTGCCTGATTTTTTAGAAAAAGTCCCTTATGAAGTATTGAGCAAGCCTAAAATTAGTTACATAATAGTAAACGGTGTAAAAATTATAGTATCTCCAGATATTATTGTCAGAATCAATATAGATGGGCAGTTTTACTTGGGTGCAATCAAGATTAGAATAGCTAAAAGCAGTTTATTTACTCCCAAACAATCTAGAAGAATAGCTACTATGATTCATAAATATTTAGAAGATGTTGTTGCAAATGATGATGATATGGTTTCCAAAAAAATGTGTGTCGCTCTTGACGTATTTCACAACTCGACTATTACAGCTCCTTCAAAAATGAAAAAAATTTTCAGCGAAATTGAAAGTAGTTGTAATGAGGTTAAGCTGCTTTGGAGTAGTATTGCGTAGTAACAATAATAAATATTCTAAATTTATAGGGAGCGCCAACGGCGCTCCTTTTTTATTTTAAAAATGTTCAATTTAATCCCTAATTAGATTCACTTTTTTGAAATCTGATTTTTATCAGTTCAAGAAAATTCAATTTTGCTATTTTTAAACCTGGCAAGAACAACGATTTATGAATTACGGGTTTACCGACTTTCTACAATTATTTGGGTCTCTGGGTCTCTTCCTCTTCGGAATGAAAGTAATGAGCGACGCCCTTCTTAATTTGGCTGGCGATCGCATGCGAAAGATATTGGCAACCATGACTTCCAATAAGTACATGGGTATTTTTACGGGGTTTTTAATTACTTCTGTTATACAGTCTTCCTCTGCGACAACCTTGATGGTTGTTAGTTTTTCTAACGCTTCATTGTTAACGCTTACAGAAGCAATAAGTGTTATTATGGGGGCCAATATTGGTACTACAATTACAGCTTGGTTAATAACAATTTTAGGGTTTAAAGTTAGTATGAGTGCTATTGCATTACCCTTAGTGGGTTTTGGTTTTGCTTTTACTTTCTCAAAAAAGCCTTCATTAAAAAATTGGGGTGCCTTTATAATTGGGTTTTCCATTTTATTTATAGGATTACAATTCTTAAAAGATGCTGTACCAGATATTAAAAGCAATCCTGAGATTTTAGCTTTTTTAACGAGCTACACAGATTTAGGCTTTTGGTCTATATTAATCTTTTTACTTATAGGAACATTATTAACTGTAATAATTCAGTCATCCAGTGCTACTATGGCACTAACGTTAATTATGACTGCACAAGGATGGATTTCATTCGAGTTGGCTGCTGCTATGGTTTTAGGGGAAAATATAGGAACAACCATTACGGCCAATCTAGCTGCAATAGTAGCAAACTTCCAAGCAAAGCGAACGGCAAGAGCGCACTTTTTATTTAATATTATTGGGGTAATTTGGGTATTGATTTTATTTTACCCATTCCTAAAATTAGTTACTTGGGTTTCAGAAAAAGCAGGCTCGGATTCTCCTTATCTTACTGCTGCTGCTATTCCTGTTGCAATTTCTTTGTTTCACACTATTTTCAATATCTGTAATACATTTTTATTGATGTGGTTCATCAAGCCTATAGCAAAAATTGTGGAACGATTAGTGCCAGAAAAAGAAATTGTTGAGAAAGAAATGGATGAGCCTAAA
The DNA here is from genome assembly GCA_002694465.1 of Flavobacteriaceae bacterium. Lineage (GTDB taxonomy): Bacteria > Bacteroidota > Bacteroidia > Flavobacteriales > Flavobacteriaceae > Halomarinibacterium. The sequence goes on from NZMG01000030.1 coordinate 16,383, forward strand.
TTTCTTATGAATAGCGTTCTGGAATTTCCAGAAACATTAATTCATTCATTAAAAAATGAATCGAAATATTTGTTTGAAAATTCAATTCTTGAAATAGTTTCAAAAGCAATGAATATTATTTCAACAGATTTAAAATCTGAAACTAAAATTAAAAAGGTAGTAAAGAAGAATAAACAAGACTTAAAAACGGATGTAGATAATTTGTATTACACCAAAGTAAAAAATATTTATGGGAAGATTATTGAGTATGCAACAAAGGGGCAGAGTAGTTTAAAACTTACCCAAAAGCAAACCAAAGAAATTTCGGAAGTTAAATTAGCCAATAGAGTTATGGTAGAGATAGTTAAAAATTGTGTTGGGCTAAATAAGAATGTTACTAAGTACTTTAATTCTGAAAATGAATTTGTTAAAAAAGAATACTATAAATACCGAAAAAAAATCGCTAAAGTTATAAGAGTAATTTATCTATTCGCTGAGCAAGATGAGAAAGATAAATATTATTTAAAATTAAGAAAGCTAAAACAAGAAGCAGAACAGGAATACCATCATTCTAATGAATCTATTAATAGTTTAATACGTCAAAATCTCATTAGTGTTTCCATGGCTTCTTCTTTAATTAATGATAATGATACTGTTAATGATATTATTAAGAAACTCATCATCGTAGCAGAGTTGTTATTTACTACTAAAGATAGTTTATTAGAAAATGGAACATAAAAAAACCCTCCAATAAAGGAGGTTTTTTTTAAGAATTTAAACAAATTAATTCTTTTTATAACTATTGTAATACTCTTCCATTAAGTGGATAAGAGCTGTCACAAGATCTTTAGTTTCCATTAATAAATTGAAATAAAGTGTGGTATTCTTTGGACTAGACTCTTCCGTTCTAGTTCTTTGAATTTGCTTCTCAATTTTTGCTGAGATATCTGCATAAGCCTTTTCTTTTCGGTCTAAAATACCTTCAAGTCTTTCAAAATCCTTGGTATCAAAAATATTTACAATATCCATTAGTAGGTGCTCGAATGAAGCATTTATTTCTTGAAGATCTTTAATTTGATTAAATTTTAGGGCCTTGTGATTATTGTTAACATGCTTGTAACTCTTTTTTGTTATGTATTCTAAGGACTGAGCCACATCGGTTAAATATCCAAGTATAATGATATAGAAGTTACTACCTCTTACACTTGTATCATCAAGATTTTTAATAAAATAGAATATGTTATTTCTTAAATCTTCAATTTCATTATCGAGTTTTTCAACCCCCTTCTTTGTCTTTTTAAGTTTCTTTTCATCTTGCTTTGCAAGACCTTTAATTACCTCTGTATAAATCTTATTTGTTCTGGAAACAACATTTGAAATGTTATTTGCACTTTCAGAAATAATTCCTTGTACCGTTTTACTTTCAGACTTTTTTAAACCAGTTTTGTCTAGTTTTTCTATTCCTTTTCTTTTATGTGACAAATAATTTCTTATTAATAATGCTAATGCGACTAATAATAGGATAGCAATAGCAGGTCCTCTTCCTATATAAATGATATAGGTTAAGGTTCCCGCGGCTAAAAAAGCACTGAATGCTGTAAAAAACCAGCCTCCAATGACGTTTAGTACTCCTGCTACTCGATATACCGCACTTTCACGCCCCCAAGCTCTATCTGCCAATGAGGTACCCATAGCTACCATAAAAGTTACATAGGTAGTGGAAAGAGGTAACTTCATTGAAGTGGCAATGGCAATAAGAATACCAGCTACCGTTAGGTTTATAGAAGCACGAATCAAATCAAATGCAGGTATTTCGTGAGCTTTACCAGCTGGAATTTTTACCTCTGGTTTTTCGAAACTTTTCGCAATTTTATCTTGTGTTGACTGAGGTATAGCACCCCCTAATAATGAAGCTAATTTTGTACTTCCTTTAACAACAGCACGAGATAAGATGTTAGGATTAAATTTTTCTGCCCCGTCACCTTGTCTAGAGAGTCCTATTTCTGTTTCGGTAACAGTTCTTGCTTTTTTGGAAAACCAAAGTGTTAATACCATTATAGCACCAGAGACAAATAGTAAAAGAGGTTCTGCAGGGACTTTTTCTTCAAGAACATTCATTGAAAATGCATTCGCCGCTTCTCCAGAGACAGACCAAGCTTCATAACTATGGTATGCAGCCATAGGAACACCAATAAAGTTAACTAAATCGTTTCCAGAAAACGCTAATGCTAACCCAAATGTCCCAATTGCTATTACTACCAATAGGATGCTTTTTTTAAATATTTTAGTAAATAATATTGAAAAGGCAGTCCAAAAAAGAAACCCAATTCCTATTACTATCCAAAAATTTGTAGCTAGAATTTCTTTAAAAGCACTATAATTTGGAGCTCCTTTAAGTCCTTTAAAAAAGATAAAATAGCTAATTGCGGTTAGGGTTAAACCCCCAAAAATGGCCCCAAAATTCTTCATTTTTTGTTCGTAATGAAACGAAAATACAAGCCTAGATAACCATTGAACCAGTGCTCCTAGGGTAAAAGCAATTACTACTGAAAGTAAAATACCTGTGATAATTTCTATTGCCTTTTCAGAATTTATATAATTTCCTATATCAGCCATCGTTTCCGAAGAGGACGCGCCAATTTTTATAAGCGCCATTACTACAGTAGCACCTAGTAAAGAAAAAACTATGGATACTGTAGTGGAAGTGGGCATTCCTAGTGTATTGAAGAAATCTAGTAATAAAATATCCGTAATCATTACGGCTAAAAATATTATCATAATTTCATCAAAATAGAATTCTCCAGGGATAAAAATCCCTTTACGAGCAACTTCCATCATCCCACTGGAATAAACGGCTCCAATAAAAATTCCTAAACTCGCAACAATCATAATGGTACGGTAAGGAATAGCTTTAGAACCAATTGCAGAATTTAGAAAGTTTACAGCATCATTACTAACACCAACAACTAAATCAACAATAGCTAAAACCGCTAAAGCTACAAGCATTAAAATGTAAATATTATCCATTTTTTAAAAATTATTTTCGGGCAAAATTCTTAATTAATTTATGATTACCTGTTATCAAATTGTTACGTTTTATTAAAAATGCAGGTCAAAACCTATTCTAAATTCAATGCTATCTGCATCACCTTCTAACGTAGTATAACTAACATCAGATTGAACTTTAAGTTTGTGGCCTACAATATACTTAGAAACACCTAAAGTATACTGTTCTTCACCTAGTCTACTAGTAATGTTATTATAATCTGTATTAGTAAACCTTCCTGCAATTTCATAATTATTTTTAAATAAATAACCAGCTTGTAAATTTAATGCATTACCTACTAATACAATATCTCCAGTTTCGGTTCCGTCTGCTTCGATGGCTACAGGGTTTTCGGCATCTCTATTAGCATATTCTCCCATAAATGAAAAACCTTTGTATTTAAACATGGTATCAATAAACAAAGTGGTAATATCGGTTTCGTATAAAGAGCCATCTTCCAAAAACATATAGGAACCTAAATTACTTCTTGTTTTTACAGCATCTTGATTTAAATCGTAAGTTACTCCTATCATTAATTTTGGTGAAGCCTCTCTAGCTAAATCTGCTTGAAAATAATCTCCATTGGATTTAAATAATCCAAATGGAAGGAACTCTAATCTACCGGTATATTGTAACCCACCTTCATTTCCTTCGGTGATATTTCTTCCTTCTCCCTGTGAAATAGCAACTTTTTCACGAATTATAAAATCTCCGCCCAAATTTGCGTGATGACGTAATTGCATTCCTATATCGCGGTCAATATTGAAGCGGCTGTTTAGTAAGGATCGGTCTATTAATTGCATATTTGCTGAAGAAACAACACGTTCTACGTTTCCTGGCAATTTTGTTTGCCCTACCCATAATTCGAAATTTTCATAAAAATTCCACATAATTACCGCATCCAATATATATCTAGGCGTATTTCGGTTAAATTCATTTGCTCCTGATATGTCTCTATTAGAAAGACCTAATTCAATTTTATATTCAAGTTTAGGTGAGTATGCCCATCCATCAAATTTTAAACGAGCACGTCTTATTAAAAAATTATGCTCTGGGCTATTATAATTATTACCATTATAATCCCAGTTCGTTTCAGAACGAAATTGAATCCTTGGAGCAAATTTGATACTAAAAGTACTATCTTTTGCAGTGTAATTAATGATTCCTTTTCCAAATGAAGTGTCACTAATTTCTTGAGCTTCAATAGTAAGTGTGGAAAATAAAATTGCCAAAATGGCAAACTTTAAAAGTTTCATGTAAATCGTTTTAAGTTTTTGTCGGTGCAAAGAACTTAAACCAATGTTAACTGAATGTTACCTATAAGTTATTTTTAAAAATATTATACAAAAAGGGTCGCCCATTGGGCGACCCCACACATTGATAAAATCTAGTCGACAAAAACTTAACGATTTATATGTGTATGTGTATTAAACACAAAAACAAATAAAGGCCATCTGTATAGCTAAATCGTCATCTAAATATTAAATAAATATTAAGTTTTCTCTTTAATGCTGAAAAGGCATATATAGCACTGAAAATCAGTTTAATAATAATTCAATGTTAATTTAATGTTATGCAAACCTTTATTAATTGTTACCAATTTTGTAAATTTGAGCTATTAACCCTTAAAATATGTTTATCATGAGAAAATTATTAGTAGTATTTACTATTTCTCTTTTAGCAGGGTCGGCTTTTTCACAAGAAAAAGTACAAGATGAATTTGTTAAAGAAGGAAAAGTGATTAAAGCTACGCTTTACCATGAAAATGGAATGGTAGCTCAAACTGGTTTTTACACATTGGATAATAAACTAGAGGGTGAATGGATAAGTTATGATGCAGTAGGAAATAAAACTGCTGTAGCTCACTACAACAAGGGAAACAAAGTTGGTACATGGTATTTTTACCAAGGTAATGAGATTAAGGAGGTAAATTACTCCAATTCTAAAGTTGCCAAAGTGACTTCTTTTAAGATTACAGATGCTGTTGTGATATCCAACTAAAGACAAAAACTTACAAATCAAAAAATGCCTCAATTTTGAGGCATTTTTTGTTTATGGGATATATTTAAAACTTTAACAAAGTAATAAGATTTGAAAATTTTTAAAATATATATTTTTGGGGTCATGTTAAAATCGGTTGCACATAGCTTTTTTTCGCTTTTTTTCATCATAGCGTTGTTAGGACCTTCTGTTTTTCAGTTGTGTGCTAAAGATGTTGCTCCAATTGTTATAACTATTCAGGAGGAAGAGGCGAAAGAAAAAATATTTTCAATTACCGATTACGTTTCTCATATTCATGTTTATGTTCCCAAAAAGGAATTAAATACTGCCTACGTTGAAAGGCGCTATATACACACTTCAGAAGTTTTTCTACCTCCCCCAGAACATATTAGTTAGTTTTTCGATTTTTTAAAAAATTAATATAAAATCTGTTTGAAAAGTATTTTTTCAAACCACTAATCTATTATAATATGTTTAAATCGTTACGAAATGACATACCAGCGAGTATTGTCGTATTTTTTGTAGCATTGCCGTTATGTTTAGGTATTGCCCTTGCCAGTGGAGCACCTTTATTTTCAGGTTTAATTGCTGGTATTGTAGGGGGGGTTATTGTTGGATCTTTAAGTGGGTCTAAAATTGGAGTTTCTGGTCCTGCGGCAGGATTAGCAGCCATTGTATTGACAGCCATAGGAACCTTAGGTGGGTTTCAAAATTTTTTGGTGGCTGTTGTATTGGCAGGTGTAATACAGCTTTTGTTTGGAATTTTAAAAGCTGGAATTATTGCATATTACTTTCCTTCTTCTGTGATAAAGGGAATGCTAACAGGAATAGGAATTATTATTATATTAAAACAAATCCCCCATTTTTTTGGATATGATCCAAATCCAGAAGGAGATTTTGCTTTTTTTGAAGTTTCAGGAGATAATACTTTTTCAAGTCTTATTAAGACCATTAATAACATCATCCCCGGCTCTGCCTTAATTGGTATAGTTGGCTTAGGAATATTAATCCTGTGGGAAAAAGTGTTGTCTAAAAAAGGAAAGATATTTCAATTAGTTCAAGGACCCTTGGTAGCCGTGATTGTGGGGATTGCGTTTTATGCACTTACAAAGTCTCATGATTCACTTTCCATTGCAGGATCACATTTGGTAAGTGTACCTGTTCCAGAGGATGCCGCCTCTTTTTTAGGACAATTTAGTTTTCCAAATTTTTCAGTCATTACCCAACAAGATATTTGGATTGTGGCATTTACTTTAGCTTTGGTAGCGAGTCTTGAAACTCTGCTTTGTGTTGAAGCAACCGATAAACTTGACCCAAATAAAAACGTTACACCTACTAATAGGGAACTTTTCGCACAAGGGGCGGGAAATATTATTTCGGGATTAATTGGAGGGTTGCCTATTACACAAGTAATTGTGAGGAGTTCTGCTAACATCCAATCTGGAGGAAAGAGTAAAATGTCCACCATTATACATGGGTTTTTCCTATTAATTTCTATCATATTGATACCAAAATTGCTTAATATGATTCCCCTTTCTGTACTTGCAGCAATTTTACTTGTGGTTGGTTATAAATTGGCAAAACCGCAATTATTTAAAAAGATGTATGATTTAGGGTGGAAACAATTTGTACCTTTTACGGTAACAGTTTTGGGGATTATTTTTATTGATCTTTTATATGGAATAGGATTAGGATTACTAGTAGGGATTGTTGTAATTCTTATTAAAAGTTATCAAAATTCCCATTTCCTGCATAAAGAGGATGTAAGTAATGGAGTCCAGAAATTGAAAATGACGTTAGCGGAGGAAGTGACCTTTTTTAACAAAGGAGCAATATTAAAGGAATTGGATAGAATCCCTAGTGATTCATATGTTGAGTTAGACGTAAGAAAAACTCGATATTTGGATAATGATATTATTGAAATATTAGATGATTTTGCGTATAAAGCTAAGGAAAGAAATATTACGATTAAGTTAATTTCTGAAAGAGGGACGGTTGTTAACCCTCCTAGTTATATTGAATTTTTTAAATTAAGACCAGTAACCGAACAATTTACAAACTAAAATAAAAGAGTATGAAAGCACACACTAGAGAAACACAGGCTACAATGACGCCTCAAAAGTCATTACAATATTTAAAAGAAGGAAACGAACGATTTCAAAATAACTTAAAGGCAAATAGAAACCTCTTAGAGCAAGTAAACGATACTAGCGATGGGCAATTTCCATTTGCAACCATTTTAAGCTGTATAGATTCTAGAGTTTCTGCAGAGTTAGTTTTTGACCAAGGATTAGGAGATATATTTAGCGTAAGGATTGCTGGAAATTTTGTGAATGAAGATATCTTAGGAAGCATGGAGTTTGCTTGCAAATTGGCTGGAACAAAGCTCATAGTTGTTTTAGGACATACCGCATGTGGCGCTGTAAAAGGGGCTTGCGACCATGCCGAAATGGGAAACCTTACAAAACTTATTCAGAAAATAACGCCTGCAGTAAATGCTGTTACCGAGCCTAAAGATGAAAGTTTACGTAATTCGGCCAATGCTGAATTTGTGGATGCGGTTTCTGAAAAGAATGTTCAACTTACTATTGATCGAATACATGCAGAAAGTCCAATACTTTCCGAAATGGAGAAAAATGGTGAAATCATGATTATTGGAGCTATGTATGATATCAATACTGGTGCAGTTACATTTTATGAATAATTCTACCAAACTTGATTAAAAAAAAGGCTCCAAAGTGGAGCCTTTTTTGTTGAGAACAAAATATAAATTAGTTACGAGTCCAACCCGCTTTCCAATTGTCATAATCTGCACCAGTTCCATTTCCATCACCAGAAATAAAATCTGCTTCAGTAAAGGTAAACTCAGTGTCATTTTTCATTTTAAGGATAACATCTGTAAAGGTGACGTTGGTAACACTTAAGTTGCCATTTAGAACACCCTGTCCAGTTGGATTATCTGCCATATCACCGTCAAGGTCAAAACCTTCTTCAAATCCTTGGATGACCATGTTAGTAAAAATACCTTGCGTACCAGCTCTTAGACGTACCGCTTCGTTTTCTGTGGCAGAACCTCTGCCAACTATTGTTACGTTGTTTACACTTGGTTTTGAAAAAAATAATGGGCTTGAGTTATTTCCGATATCGGTATTAAAACCATCGGCTTCAATTCCTTTGTCGTGAGAAACGCCGTGCTCAATATAAACATTAGTTAAAGTGCCAGTAAACCCTTCGGTCCAATCTACAGAATCATCTTGACATCCTATTACAGAAATATAACTTGCATTTACAGTACCCCCGAAGAATTCTATACCATCATCTTTCCCTTCAAAAGCTTGGATATATTCTACAGTAGTTCCATTTCCAACTCCATAGAAAGAAAAACCGTTGTTTTCTGAAGACGCGTCAGCAGCACCACCAGAATACTCTACACGAACATATTTTATCACTCCTGAGTTATCACTTGCATCACTTCCTCCGTAAGGTAAACCTCCAATTTCTGAGGAAGAAGTAGCATCGCCACCTACGACAGAGTTAATGGGTGCTTTTCCCAGGATAATTAATCCTCCCCAATCACCAGCGTTTGGAGTAGCTTCGTTAGAAGTTAGCACAATGGGTTGAGACGAAGTACCTTCAGCCATAATTTTAGCACCTTGAGCAATAGCGATATATACGCCCGCTCCATTATTAGCTTTAATAATCGTTCCAGCTGGAATTGTTAGGGTAGTTCCGTTAGTCATGATTAATGCTTCTGTAAGCACATAATCTTTGTCTGCCTCCAAAGTAAAATCTTCAGTTTTTGTACCACCAATTTCTACTAGGTTACTAGTATCTGTACCACCAGAACCACCTTCGTTGTTTATGGTCGTGCTATTGTCTGTAATTACAATATCGGCAGTATCATCTGCTTGACAAGAAGCAAAAAGCAATGCGACAGTAGCAAGACTTAAAAAAAAATAATTAGTTTTCATTTGTTTACGTATTAATTAAATTATTGTTTTCGGTTATTAAAATTTGTATTTAAGTTGTAATGATAGATTTATTCCTTTCTTGTAAGAAGCAATTCCTTTTCCGTTTGGAGAGGTGACAAAAATGTCTCCTGTAGCGGTTTCTCTTATATATTCAATACTTGGGTCAAGTAAGTTAAATGCACTTGCGTTTACTTCTAAATTATCTCCTATTTTGTTTTTGAAAACAAGATTTAGTGTGGGTACGCCTTTTTCAATAATATTTCCTAATTGTCCAGATCCTATTGCATCAATTCTATCACTGAAGTATGAAAATACTGCATTAAGAGTAGGTTTATAATTACCAAAAGTTGGACTATAGTTAATATCTGCATTTACAATTATGGGTGCTGCACCCTGAAGTTCTTCAGTTCTACCTTCTTCAAAAGTAGTGGTGAAAACTCCTTCTGAGCTTTTTAAATCTTGCTTGGTATATGTATAGGTAGCATTGAATCCAGCAGAGAGCTGCGCCTCTTGATTTTCATCTACTAAAATATTTTTTCTCACTTCAAGTTCAGCTCCAACCACCTCTGCCTTATCTCCTGTTCTAAAATAACGTTGTGTTCCAGTTGCGTCATTTGCAATCACTCGGTTAATAGGGTCATTAATTTGTTTTCCAAAAGCAGCAATTGAAAGCAATTCGCTTCTTCCAAAAAACCATTCGTATTTTAAATCTACATTATAGATTTTTGAAAAAGAAGGGTCCGATAATAAGTCTTGGTTCCCTCCAACACGGTTAGAAACATCTTCATACACAAAGGGAGCTACTTCCTTAAACTCAGGGATAGAAACTGTTTGACTTGCAGAAAAACGTAAGTTTTGTTCATCGTTTAATGCATATCTTAAATTAAGACTTGGTAAGTAGAAATTTTCATACGATTTTCTAAAACCTGGATCGGTTTCGGTTAAGTTAATAACATCATATTTTATTGATTGGGTTAGAGACTCTGCTCTAAATCCAGGAACGATCAAAAATTTATCCCCTAAAGCAATTTCTGTATTAATATAGGCAGCGTGTACGTCTAGATTTCCAGTATAAGTGTTTTCGTTTAAACCTGGATAGTTAGTATTGTCGATTCCTCCTTCTGGGTAAATTGGGTTGAAAACAAAAGTGTTGTAAACAATCCCAAGGTTTTCTAAAGTAAATACATTATTGAAGTTGTTGACATCCAAAGCTGGAGTATTGGGCTCAATGATTTCGTAACCATAACGAATATTGTCGAAATAGCGCTCCTTGGTTCTTCCGTTGTATCCAAAGTTGAATTTTAGTTTTTCAGAAGCAGTATATTCTAAGTTAATACGACTATTTAATTCTTCATCTTCGATATTTTGAAAATAACGTTGATTATCGAAATTAATATTATTGAAAAAAGAAGGGTTTGTTGCTTCATCTGCGTCTAAGGCTAAATCATAGCGCTCAAGGGTAATACGTTTTCTGTCGGGTTGGCGAGCAAATACTTTATTGTAACCAACACCCCAATCGACTTTAAATTTTTCATCGATTGAATGCGAACCAATAAGCTGGTTTACAAAAATCATATCTTGCTCAAATTGAACGTTCATTTGATAAAACCCTTTATCGGTATCCAAAATAGCATCTCTGTTTCTTCCCCCACCATCAATACCAAAGTATCCAACTTCATCTGTGGCATCATTCACAAAAAGAGAGTTGAAACTTACCTTATGGTCACTATTGATTTTGTAAACCAAATTCATCATTCCGGTAGTGTTAGTACCATACTCATATTCCTGAGCCTTTGGAAAACTTTTCTTTTCCACAGTACTAAAATCTGTAGCTTCCCCTTCTCGATATTCAAAATTATTACTGAAAGACCCTGTAAAGAATAAGCTTAATCGAGAATCATTTTTAAACTTAAAAGTAGTTCCTCCAGAAATAGCAGCACTTAAAGCAATAGGCTCATAGGCTGCTACTGGATCAACTCCGTGTGATAAAACAACTGCAAATGGGTTGTTGTCATAGCGGTTATAATATCCAAAAAAGCTTGTTCCTTCACTTTTTACAAAAGCTTTCCCAGAGGCTGTAGTGTTTATTCCTGAGCCTACCTGTACATCGATATAAAACTTTCCAGCGTAATCTTTTGAAGTGATGTTTACGTTTCCTGCAGCAAAATCTCCATAAAATTGAGCGTCGTATGCTTTACTTACGGCAACATTTTGAATAATATCTGATGAGAATAGAGAAAGATTGATATTTTTTCTTTCAATATCATTTGATGGGAGAGATAAGTTGTTGTAAGTAGTATTTTGATAGCGATCTCCAAGACCCCTTACATACACATTTCCACCACCTTCTTGTTTTGAAACTCCAGAGATTTTAGCAACCGCTCCAGCGGCATCATTTACTCCTTTTCTAGATAATTCTTCTGCTCCAATACTTTGTTTAATGGTTGTAGCATTTTTTTGTTCAAGGAGTAAAGCAACTTCACTTTCTCTTTTGGTAGTTGTTTTAATAACTACTTCATCTAATGTTGCAGCACTGGCCCCCATTGGGACATTTATGGTGGTTACCTTATTTGCTTCTATGACTACATTATTTATATCTACTGTTTCATACCCTACAAAACTATAGGATACAGTATAAGTACCTACTTTCAAATTTTCCAATCTATATAAACCGTCAATGTCCGAGGTTGTTCCTGTTGTAGTGCCTTTAATGATTATATTTGCAAAAGGTAGCGGTTCGTTACTATATTCTTTGTCGGTTAATTTTCCAACCAAAGTACCTGTCTCTTGTGCAAAAGTTGAAGCTGTAAAAACTAAAACTAGAATTGTAAAAAGTTTCTTCATTATCTTGATTAATTTCACGTGGCAAAGATGACCCTGTTATGTAAAGTTGATGTTAATCTAAAATTATGATTAAGTCATTTCAAGGTTATCTAAATGTTAAATAGTTAACCTTAAAAAAATGATTGAATTAAGTATCTTGCATCTTCAATATTTTAAGTATGATGCAATGGGAAAAACTCCTTTCTTTAAAAAGACAAGGAGATACCAATAAACGATTACGAATAGAACAAGACGAAACTCGATTGGGTTTTGAAGTAGATTATGACAGAATTATTTTTTCTTCAGCATTTAGAAGTCTCCAAGATAAAACACAAGTAATTCCCCTATCAAAAACTTCGTTTGTTCATACTCGTTTAACACATAGTTTAGAGGTTTCTGTAGTTGGGCGTTCTTTGGGAAGAGCTGTTGGAAAAGCGATTTTAGAAAAGCACCCATTTTTGGAAAAAACCCATGGGTATCGTTTTAATGATTTTGGAGCTATAGTAGCGGCAGCATCCTTGGCGCACGATATAGGAAACCCACCCTTTGGTCATTCTGGGGAAAAAGCAATTGGCAATTATTTTTTAAACGGAAATGGAAGCAGATTCAAAAAAGAATTAACAGATAAGCAATTTCAAGATTTAGTGGATTTTGAAGGGAATGCAAATGGCTTCAAAATTTTAACTGAAACTAAAGATGGAGTTGAAGGTGGGTTACGCCTATCTTATGCAACTCTTGGTGCTTTTATGAAATACCCAAAAGAATCACTCCCCAAAAAACCAACCACGCATATAGCCGATAAAAAGTATGGTGTTTTCCAGAGTGAAATTTCCTTTTTTAATGAAGTTGCCGATGAGTTAGGATTAATAAAAAAACTAGACAATAGATATAGTAGGCATCCCTTAACCTATCTGGTTGAAGCGGCAGATGATATTTGCTACACACTAATTGATTTTGAAGACGGAATAAATTTAGGATTAATTGAAGAAGAATTCGCTTTAGAATATCTAGTAAATCTTGTAAAAGATACAATTCAGAAAAAGAAATATACTAAGTTAACCCAGGCTTCAGATAGGCTTGCTTATTTGCGATCATTAGCAATAAACACTTTAATTGAAGAAGCTGTTTCAGTATTTATTAATAATGAAGAAAAAATTTTAAATGGAGAATTTGGTAATTCTCTTTTAGACCACTGTAAATACACTCCACAAATAGAGGATATTATTAAAGTGAGCGTTGAAAAAGTTTATAAAAGTCAGGAAGTTATTGAAAAAGAGATTGCAGGGTATAAAATACTAACAACACTTTTGGATGGGTATACCCAAGCTATTGAAAGAAAACAAAATAACCAGCTTAGACATTACGATAAGCTACTACTCTCTGCTTCGCAACTAAATATGGACACTAAAGATAGTACTTATAATTATCTCATGACTTGTTGCAATTATATTTCAAAGCTTACAGATGGTAATGCATTATTACTTTTCCAAAAGATGAATGGAAAAATATAAACTTCTAAAATATAAAGTAGTGAGTTTTCAGAAATTTCTATTATATTTAGCTTCCTTAATTTTTTAACTAAAAACTAAACTATGAAAAAATTACTCTACCTGCTTGCATTTCTTACGGTGAGCATTGCAGGAGCTCAGGATTATACACAGGTAATCCAATCGTACTTAAACAATAATCGAGCACAGTTAGGCTTGACCGCTGGAGATGTGGAACAGGTAACTGTTTATTCTCAAAGTTTTTCAAAAAGCATGAACGTAAATAATGTTTATGCGGGTCAAACCATTAATGGAATTGACGTATTCAATTCTGTTTCTAGTTTTGCAATTAAAGCTGGATTAGTTGTAAACGCAAATGTTTCTTTTATTGATGATGCGTCATCAAAAGTGAACGCTTCAACTCCATCCATTACTGCCGAGGCAGCAATTACAAGAGCCGCGCAGAATTTGGGGATTAACTCTCCTTCACAGCTGGAGCTTATTGATAATAATGGATTAAATTATTTGTTCAATAACGGAAATATTTCTTTAAATGAAATTCCAGTAAAACTTGTCTATCAACCCATGCCAGACCAAACATTGCGTTTATCTTGGGATTTAAGTATTTACCTTTTAGATGCAAGCCACTATTACAGTGTTAGAATTGATGCATTATCTGGTGAACTTATTGATACTATAGACTGGGTTGTAAATTGTGACTTTGGTGCTGGTAGTCATGGGCACAAAGTTGAGCACAGCATTTTATTTAAAAATGAAAACGAATTTTCTATTGGTGGGGCTCAGTATAGAGTTTTCCCAATACCATTTAGTAATCCTTTAGATGGAGCAGATGTAATTGTAACTAGTCCAGAGGATGCTACTGCATCTCCATTTGGATGGCACGATACAGATGGTGCTGGAGGAGCAGAATTTACTATTACAAGAGGAAACAACGTTTGGGCTATGGAAGACCAAAACGGGAATAATGGTACTGGAGCATCTCCAGATGGAGGAGCAACATTAAATTTTGACTTTCCATTCGGGCTACCTCAACCTCCTGCCAATTATGTGGATGCTTCAACAGTAAATTTATTTTATTGGAATAACATTATCCACGATGTTTTGTATCAATATGGTTTTGACGAAGAAAGTGGAAACTTTCAAGAAAATAATTATGGTAATCCAGGAAATGATGGTGATGGGGTGTATGCAGATACACAAGATGGTTCTGGAACAAATAACGCAAACTTTTCAACCCCTCCAGATGGTAGTAACCCAAGAATGCAAATGTTTATTTGGGATGGCGGAGGCGCTGGACCTGTAGATATTCTTACCATAAATAATGGACCTTTAGCTGGAGTATACCAAGGTGTGCCAGCTGGTTTTGGAGGAGAAATTCCTTTCCCACCTCTCACAGAAGATTTAGTTGTTGTTGAAGATGATGACTCTGGAGTCTCAACAGACCCTAATGATGCTTGTGATCCTATTACTAATGGAGGAGCATTAAGTGGAAAAATTGCTGTAATTAGAAGAGGTGAATGTGAATTTGGGTTTAAGGGACTTGCTGCTCAAAATGAAGGTGCAGTGGCAGTTATTATGGTTAATAATGTAGCTGGCCCTCCAATTGTTATGGGAGCAGGAGCTGTTGGAGCCTCTGTTACCATTCCAATGTTTATGGTTTCAGATGTTGACGGCGAAGCAATTATAGCTGAAGCACTTTTAAATACTGTAAACGGAACTATCTCAGGAGAAAATATTCCTCCAGACTTAGATAGCTCTCTTGACAATGAAATTGTTGTTCACGAATATGGTCATGGTGTTTCTAATCGTTTAACAGGTGGGCCTAACAATACCAGTTGTTTAAATAATCAAGAACAAATGGGTGAAGGATGGAGTGATTATTTAGGATTAATGTTAACCATGCAAACAGGTGATCAAGCAGAAGATGTTAGAGGTTTAGCAGCATATGCTTCTAGTAATCCAAATGGAATAAGAGAGGCTCCCTATAGCACAGACTTTGGAGTAAATGATTATACCTATGCCGATGTAAATGGAAATGTATCCGTTCCACATGGTGTAGGATTTGTATGGGCAACAATGCTATGGGAAATGACTTGGGATTTAATTGACCAATACGGTTTTGATGCTGATATTTATAATGGCACAGGAGGAAATAATATCGCTCTTCAATTAGTAATGGATGGTATGAAATTACAAGCTTGTAACCCTGGATTTATAGATGGTAGAGATGCTATTTTACAAGCAGATGCTTTGGCAAATGCTGGAGCAAATTGCGAAATTATCTGGGCAGCATTCGCTCGAAGAGGACTTGGTTTTAGTGCAAGCCAAGGATCATCAGGTTCAACAACAGATGGTGTAGAAGCTTTTGATTTACCACCAGCTGGAACTTGTTTACTAGGTATCGCCGATGCTAATTTTGACAGTAACTTTAATGTGTACCCTAATCCATCAAGTGGACAGATAAACATTGCGTCAAAAATTAGTTTAGGTGAAACTACTGTAACTATTGTGGATATGAACGGTAGAACCGTTTATTCACAAAAAGTAAACTTAGGAACGCTAACAACGTTAGATGCTTCTAAATTAACTACTGGAATTTATCTAGTTAATATTGAAGGAGATACTTATACTCATACTTCAAAATTAATTATGAAATAATAATAGAATACTTATTTTTAAATGGGCTTTTCAATTTAATTGAAAAGCCCATTTTTTTTAAAGATATTTTTCGAGTGTGTTATTTATTTTTTCTGAAGAAATTCCTGCTAAATCTTGAAGTTGTTCTACCGTTCCGTGTTCTGGAAAAATATCAGGAATCCCTATAATCTCAATAGTAGATGTATAATTATTCTCTGATGCAAACTCTAAAACAGCACTTCCAAAACCTCCTTTTTTATTACCATCTTCAACTGTAATAATAGTTGTGTATTTTTTGAAAACACTATGTAATAATCCTTCATCTAATGGTTTTACAAACCGCAAATCATAATGTGCAATCAGATTAGGATTGCTTGTATGTAAAATAGCTTCAGTGCAATTATTGGCTATCGTTCCAATAGATAGAACAGCAATTTTTGAACCCTCCTTTAGACAGACACCTTTGGCTATTTCAATTTTGGAAAAGGGTTTCTTCCAATCTATTATATTTCCTCTCCCACGTGGGTATCTGATGGCTATTGGATTGTCTAAACCCAATTGAGCTGTATATAAAATATTTTGAAGTTCTTCTTCATTCCTTGGGGCAAATACAATTAAATTTGGAATACAGCGTAAATACGCTAAATCAAAGATACCATGGTGTGTAGCACCATCTTCTCCAACAATCCCAGCTCTGTCTAAGCAAAATATGACTGGAAGCTTCTGCAAACAAACATCATGAATTAACTGGTCAAATGCCCGTTGTAAAAAAGTAGAATATATATTGCAAAAGACAATCATTCCTTGAGTAGCAAGTCCTGCTGCTAATGTTACCGCATGTTGTTCTGCAATGCCTACATCAAATGCTCGTTTGGGATAGGTATCCATCATATATTTTAGGGAGCTTCCAGTTGGCATAGCGGGAGTTATGGCAACGATTCTTTCATTATCTGATGCCAACTCTACCAAGGTTTTTCCAAATACATCTTGAAATTTTGGAGGTTGCATTTCTTTACTTTTTGGAATCAAATCACCCGTATCTGCATTAAATTTTCCTGGTGCATGATAGGTAACTTGATCTTCCTCCGCTTGACGAAGTCCTTTTCCTTTTGTCGTTATCACGTGCAAAATTTTTGGGCCAGGGACATTTTTTAATCTCTTTAATTCAGGAATTAACTTGTCTAAATCATGACCATCAATAGGACCAGAATAATTAAAATTTAATGCTTCAAAAATATTGTCACTTTCGGGAATGGTGTCTAAGGTAACCTTTGTTAAATACTCTTTTAATGCACCTACACTTGGATCAATTCCTATGGCATTATCATTTAAAATTACTAATAAGTTAGTGTTGGTTACTCCGGCATGATTCAACGCTTCAAAGGCCATTCCGCTAGCAATTGAAGCATCACCAACTACGGCAATATGTTGTTTTTTAGAATCTCCTTTCAGCTGAGCGGCGATTGCCATCCCCAATGTCGCTGAAATGGCTGTGCTACTATGACCCACCCCAAAAGGATCGTAAATGCTTTCGGTTCTTTTAGGAAAACCACTAATGCCGCCTAATTGTCTATTAGTGTGAAAAATATCTTTTCTGCCAGTTAATATCTTATGTCCGTAAGCTTGATGACCTACATCCCAAACTAAGACATCATTAGGGGTATCAAAAGTATAATGTAGTGCAATTGTTAGTTCTACAACACCCAAACTAGCACCAAGATGTCCTTCTTTGGTGGCTACGATATTTATAATAAAATCACGTAATTCCTGTGCAAGATGAGGTAGTTGATCTGCAGAAAGCTTCCGAAGATCTTTAGGAAATTGAATTGTATCTAGTAATTTTTTTTGCACGAAGCAAAGATACAGTTATTCCCACTTTTTAATCATCAAGACTTTTTGAATTTGTATTTTTGAATATCTATTTTAAATTATGTTACAGCCATTCGACGATGCCTATTTTATGAAAAAAGCTTTGCATGAAGCTGAAGCTGCTTTTGAAAAGGGTGAAGTTCCCATAGGTGCTGTGGTGGTTTGTAAAAATCAGATTATTGCTCGTGCCCATAATCTTACCGAAGCGCTAAACGATGTAACGGCACATGCCGAAATGCAAGCCATTACTGCAGCAGCAAATTTTTTAGGAGGAAAATATTTAAAAGATTGTACCCTTTACGTAACGCTTGAGCCTTGCCAAATGTGCGCTGGTGCTTTGTTTTGGAGTCAGATAACTAAAGTGGTTTTTGGTGCTCGTGATACTGAGAGAGGGTGTATTGCATTAAAGACGAAACTTCATCCAAAAACTGAAATGATAGGAGGTGTGATGAAAGAGGAGACCTCGCATTTATTGAAACGTTTTTTTATTGAGAAAAGAAATTTAAATTAAAAAAACCCTCCGAAGCTATACTCGGGAGGGTTTCAAATTCGGTTAGTTACAAATATATCTTAGTCGTGGATAACGCGAACTTTTGCTGCTACCACTCCTTTTCTTCCTTCTTCTTCTTCATATTCTACTTTGTCTCCTTCGTTAAGGGCTTCGCCATTAAGTCCGGTTACATGTACGAAAATGTCTTTTCCGGTCTCATCGTTGGTGATGAATCCGTAACCTTTTGATTCGTTAAAAAACTTTACTGTTCCTTCCATTGTAATAAAAAAATAAATTAATAATATCCCAAAGGTAGTATAATTATGGACTCGAAAATGAAGAAATTATCAAATTTTTTTTAAAATAATACCTGATTTATAGCTTTTTGTCTTTACTATATGCTTGCATTTTCTCAATATTTTCCTTGGTAAGCATGTAGTCTTTTACATTTTTATTCTTCCAACGATGGTAGACAAACAAAGGCATAAGGACTAAAAATAATCCAGAAACAGAAAGCCCAATGAGTAAATTACCCGTTTTTGGATCATCTGGTTTAACATAGTAACCCGTAATTAAGGCAACTACTATGGCAATAAATAATATGATTAAGAAGTATTTCATCTATTTTCCTGAAAAATCTATTAATTTTCTTCGGTAGGCAGTTAGAAGTTTTGATTTTGATACAAATCCAAAATAACAATTTTGAGAAACAACTGGCAAATTCCATGCTCCCGAATCTTGAAATTTTTTCATAACATCAGTCATTTTATCCTTTTCTAAATCAATAATTGCCAATGGGTTTTGCATAACATCTCTCGCAGTAACTTCAGCATATAAACTTTGATCAAACATAACAGGGCGTAGGTCATCTAGTAGTATTATTCCTTCCAGAGTATTGGTTTCGGGATGGACCACAGGGAAAATGTTTCGGTTAGATTTTACTACTGCTTTATGTACAATATCTCCGAGAGTCATTTCTGGATTAATAGAAATAAAATTTTGCTCCACGACAGATTGAATATCCATTAATGTGAGTACAGCATGGTCTTTATTGTGTGTAATAAGCTCCCCTTTTCGTCCTAACTCCATGGTATAAACCGAATGAGGATGGAAGTATTTTGTTATAGAAAAAGAGATGGCCGCCGTAATCATTAACGGAATAAAAAGTTCGTATCCACCGGTTACTTCGGCAATTAAGAAGATTGCGGTTAGGGGCGCGTGAAGTACTCCAGCCATTACACCTGTCATCCCGACTAGGGTGAAATTACTTTCAGAAATATTAAAAGATAACCCTAATTGGTTCAAAATTTTGGCAACCGTATAGCCCATAATGCTTCCCATAAATAGGGTAGGGGCAAAAATACCTCCAACACCTCCAGCACCGAAGGTTAGGGAAGTTGCAATGACTTTAAAGAATACCAATCCACCCAGCAACCCAATCACCGTCCAACTGTTAGATAAATCTAAATCGAGAAAATTATTTTGTAATGCGGCTTCTGGGTTTCCTTGTACCAGATTATTCATTATATCGAATCCTTCCCCATATAAAGGTGGGATAAAATAAATGAGTATTCCAATTCCTAATCCACCAATAATAAGACGCTTTATGGGAGAGGCAATTTTGTCGAAAAATTTCTGAATACGTTCATACATTTCAGTGAAGTAAATAGAGACAAAACCGGCAACAATACCTAGAATAATATAAAATGGAATATCCTTCAACTCAAAGGAATCTTCAATTGAAAAAGGAAGAAGAATATCATTTCCGAAGAAAAAATAAGAGGTAATGATAGCTGAAACAGAAGCTAACAGTAAAGGAATTAATGAGGCCAATGTTAAATCTAAACTAAATACTTCTACAGCAAAAATGATAGCTGCAATAGGTGCTTTAAAAATAGAGGCCATAGCTCCGGCAGCAGCGCAACCTATAAGTAATGTGCGTGTTGACTGATTTAAATGAAGAAATCTTGAAAGGTTGGAGCTGAACGCTGCACCTGTGGCAACAGTGGGTCCTTCTAGTCCAACAGATCCTCCAAACCCTACCGTAATTGGAGCTGCGATAAGGCTTCCAAACATCTGAAACCGTTTCATTATTCCTTTTTTCTTGGAAATGGCAAAAAGCGTAGATGGGATGCCGTGGTTTACTTTATTACGAAGAACATATTTAATATAAAGATAGACGATAGTAAACCCAATAATTGGAAAAATAAAATAGAAGGCGGCATGATAATCTTTAACCAACTTTCCTTCCAATAAGGATTGAATAAAATGGGTTAAGTTTTTGATGATTACTGCACCAATCCCAGCCATAAAACCTACCAAAATGCTTACGATAAAAACAAACTGCTTATGGGATATGTGCTTTAAGCGCCATATCAAAAAACGAGTAAGCAATGTTTTTCTTTGTGTGGGCATACAAAAAAATCCTGCCGTAACAGGATTTAAAAACTTAGGGTTTTAATACTACTTTTAAATTTAATTCATCTAATTGATCTTTATCTATAACCGCAGGTGCATCTATCATGACATCTCGACCTGCATTGTTTTTAGGAAATGCAATAAAATCGCGAATAGTTTCCTGTCCGCCTAAAATGGCAACCAATCTATCCAATCCAAACGCGATTCCACCGTGAGGAGGGGCACCATATTGAAAGGCATCCATTAAAAAACCAAATTGTGATTTTGCTTCTTCAGGAGTAAAGCCTAAATAGTCAAACATTTTTGATTGGATTCCTTTATCGTGAATACGAATAGATCCTCCTCCAATTTCATTTCCGTTTAAAACTAAATCGTACGCATTTGCCTTTACATCCCCCGGATTGGTTTTTAATAACTCCATTTGCCCTGGCTTTGGAGAAGTAAAGGGATGGTGCATGGCATGGTAACGCTTTGTGTCTTCATCCCACTCTAACAATGGAAAGTCGACAACCCAAAGGGGAGCAAATTCTGTGTTTTTACGAAGCCCTAGTCGTTCTGCAAGGTGCATTCGTAAAGCACTTAGCTGAGTTCTTACTTTGTTTGTTTCACCGGAAAGGACACAAATGAGATCGCCAGGTTTTGCTCCTGTTGTTTCGGCCCATTTTGCTAAATCTTCTTCGGTATAAAATTTATCTACGGAAGATTTAAAAGTACCGTCATCATTATAACGACAATAGACCATTCCCATAGCGCCAATTTGTGGCCGTTTTATCCAGTCTATTAGGTTATCTATTTCTTTTCGAGTAAAAGAATTACCGCCCGGAACTGAGATTCCCACCACTAATTCGGCAGTATTAAAGACATTAAAGTCTTTATGTTGAGTAACTGCATTTAATTCTCCAAACTCCATTCCAAAACGAATGTCTGGTTTGTCATTTCCATAGCGTTTCATGGCTTCATCATATGTCATTCTTGGAAAATCCCCAATGTTAACACCATTAATTTCTTTTAGTAAATGTCGTGTTAACCCTTCAAATGTATTCAGGATATCTTCTTGTTCCACAAATGCCATTTCACAGTCTATTTGGGTAAATTCTGGCTGTCTATCGGCACGTAAATCTTCATCGCGGAAGCATTTAACAATTTGAAAATATTTATCCATTCCTCCCACCATTAATAATTGTTTAAAGGTTTGGGGAGATTGAGGTAGCGCATAAAATTGACCGGCGTTCATTCGGCTTGGAACGACAAAATCACGAGCCCCTTCAGGGGTTGATTTTATAAGGTAAGGAGTTTCAACTTCTACAAAATTCTTAGCAGAAAGATAATTTCTAACTGCCATAGTCACTTTATGACGAAAAATTAAATTCTCGCGAACAGGTTTACGACGAATATCAAGATAGCGATATTTCATGCGTAAGTCTTCTCCACCATCGGTTTCATCTTCAATAGTAAAAGGAGGTGTTAGTGAATTATTTAAAATAGTAAGTTTGGAAACTAATATTTCAATATCTCCTGTAGGTATATTTGGATTTTTAGATTCGCGTTCTATCACCTTTCCAGTGACTTGAATTACAAATTCACGCCCAAGTTTGGAAGCAACTTCCATAACTTCTTTAGGAGTTCTTTCTTCATCAAAAATTAATTGGGTAATCCCATAACGATCACGAAGATCGACCCAGATCATAAATCCTTTATTACGTAATTTTTGCACCCACCCAGATAGGGTAACGGTTTCGTTAATATTAATTTTTGTTATCTCCCCGTTGCTATGTGTTCTATACATGATTTTAAAAATAAAGTGCAAAGGTAATAAGAAGTTAAGATAGAGATTGCAATTTTTTAAGGTATCTCAATTGTTTGCATTTTATAAATATCGTATCGTAATCGATGAGGATTGATAAATCTTTAGTAACTTAGTTGGATAAAACTCAAAACCAAAAACTATGAAACAAAACGACTTTAAATTCAGGATACTCCTGTTTTTATTAATTTCCCCTTTTTTGATGGTGGCACAGGTGTCACTCTCGGGGAAAGTAAACAGCGATAAAGGGGATACTGTTCCCTTTGTAAACGTTATTGAGAAAGGAACATCCAATGGTACAACTACTGATATGGATGGTAATTATCGCATTGAGGTTTCTAGTCTTCCAGCGACATTAGTGTTTTCTTCTCTTGGATATGAAACATTCGAACAGTCTGTATCAGCAGCTGGGGTAGTGAATGTGACCATAAAGGAATCTGCAGAATCTTTAGAAGAGGTTGTTATTACAGGATTGGCTACATCTGTTAAACGGAGTAATTCTGCTAATGCAGTAGCTTCCCTTTCTGCCGAAGACATAACAGGGATAACACCTCCACCTACTTTAGATGGGGCGTTATATGGTAAATTTCCTGGTGCTATTGTTAGTGCCAATTCGGGAGCTCCTGGAGGAGGTTTATCTGTTAAACTTCGTGGAGCAACGTCACTTCAAGGAAACATACAACCATTATATATTATTGATGGAGTGTATGTAGATAACTCTTCATTTGCAGCAGGGTTAAATGCAGTTTCTGCAGCGGCGGCCGGTGGGAGTGCTTCAAATCAAGATAACCCAACAAATCGTATAGCAGATATTAATCCAGACGATATTGCCAATATCGAAATTTTAAAAGGAGCATCTGCAGCTGCTATTTATGGATCTAGAGCGGCAGCTGGGGTGGTTATCATTACAACCAAAAGAGGAAAATCTGGAGAAACAAAATTTAGATTTTCTCAATCTGTTGGATGGACAGAAGCCATAAACTTATTAGGTGTAAGAGACTATACCTATGATAGAGTTTTAGACACTTTTGGTGAGAGTGCTGCTAACGATTTTCAAGCTGCTCAAAATAGTAATTCACTAGTGGATTATGAAAAAGAGATTTTTGGGAATAGTGGTCTTTTGTTAAGCACTAATTTTAATATGAGTGGAGGTAATGAAAAGTCTAAATTTTATGCAGGTGTTAGTCATAATAATGACAAAGGCATTGTGAAAAATTCTGGATATGAGAAAATTTCATTCCGTCTTAATTTAGATCATAAAGCCACAGATTGGTTAAAATTTGGGCTTAGTTCCAATTATATTTACTCGTCTTCAAATAGAGGATTCTTCAATAATGATAATTCTGGAACAACTATAGGGATTGCTTTAACAGCAACGAGACCTTGGGATAAATTATTTCCAAACGAAGATGGAGTTTTCCCAGACCATCCAAACAACTCTTCAAATCCACTACAGACTATTGAGCGAGTGACTAATAATGAGAAAGTAAATCGTATCATAATGGGAGGTTCCATGAATATGGATATTTATAAGGCTGAAAGTTCGAACCTTGAATTAATTTTAAGAGGGGGTCTTGACTTTTACGGTCAACAATCTAGAGCAATTTTTCCAAAAGATTTACAATTTATGAAGCCTAGCAATGGTGGATTAAATGGTGTTTCGGTTCAGGGAGATACACAAAACAAAAACTACAACTTATCTGCATTTTTAGTTCATAATTTTTTCACTAATAATGATATTAATTTTAGAACCCAAGCAGGTATTACCAATGAATTTTTTGATACAAACACACAATTAATTACTGCTAGTGGGTTAGTTGCTTCTGAAACAAATGTGGATCAAGCGGCAAACACAGGAGTTGTGCAGACTAGGTTGCAACAGGAGGATTCAGGATTCTTTGTTCAAGAGGAAATTAACTTTCAAGATATGTTTATTGTTACAGCAGGTCTTAGAGGAGATAAATCTTCAAATAATGGAGATGCTAATAAATTATATTACTATCCAAAAGGATCATTGGCAATTAATTTAAATGAATTTGGTTTCTGGAGTGAATCTTCAAAATGGAATCAGTTTAAGTTAAGAGCGGCCTATGGAGAAGCTGGTAATTTCCCTCCGTTTGGGGCATTATTTACATCCTATACATCATTTACAACCGAAGGCTTACTTGGTATTAGTTTACGCGGGGTAAGAGGAGATGCTGCCATTAATCCAGAAAGACAAAAGGAACTAGAATTTGGTACAGATTTAGGCTTTTTTAACGGAAGACTTTCATTATCTGGAACCTATTATATTAAAACAATCGATGACTTAATTTTAAATTCTTCTTTACCTCCATCTTCTGGATTTACAACAGAATTTGTTAACGCTGGAGAATTACAAAATAAAGGGATTGAATTAGGTTTAAATGCCACTCCTTTTGAAAGTGATAACTTTTCTTGGGATATAGGGGTTAACTGGTTTAAGAATAAATCTGAAATCACAAGATTGGATGTAGAGCCATTTAATGTAGGTGCTTTTGGGGCAACCTTAGGGACGTACAGAATTGAAGAAGGATTTAGCGCCACTCAAATTGTTGGAATTGGACCAAATCCAGGTCCCAACGGATTCCAAGTTTGGGGAGATTCTGAACCTGATTTCCAAATGGGTGTCAATAACTCATTGCGATATAAAAATGTTGACTTATCGTTCTTGTTTCAGTGGAAAAAAGGAGGTGATAATATTAACTTAAGCGCCTTGTTAACAGATCTTAACGGAACCAGTCATGATTATGATACTATAGACCTAGATCCTAATGGGGAACTTGGTAATGGTCCATATAGAGTAAGCCAATTGGGGTCTTCTGCAGGAGTATTTGTAGAAGATGCTTCGTATTTGCGTTTGCGTGAATTGGGGATTTATTATACTGTACCAGGGAAGATGTTAGCAAATGTACTTAATGGAAGTATTGATTCTGTGAAATTTGGATTCTCAGGAACTAATATAATTAACATATTTGATTATAATAGTTACGATCCAGAAGTTTCAAACTTTGGAGGAGGAACCATATTTACTGGAGTAGAGGTGACTCCTTTTCCTTCATCCAAAAGATTTTTGTTCCACATAGCGGTTAACTTTTAAAATAAAATGATTATGAAAAAACATATATATAAATTTTTATTCTTACTCGCGATTACAGGAACGTTTTTCTCTTGTAACGTAGAAGAATTTTCAGACTTAAATAATCCTGAAGTAGATGCTTTTAGTGAAAGTCTTACTCGAGGGGATTTGCAAGATTTAGTATCTGGAGTATTATATAGCTCTAGAGTTGGTCTTGGTACTTATTTTGACGATTGTGGCGTTATAGGAAGAGAGTATTGGAGGTTTTCAAGTTCCGATCCTAGATTTACATCAGACCTATTAGGAGGAAGTAACGCCGTGTTAGATAACAACACATTTTACTTGACCATTCCTTGGGCAGCTCGATATAGAACAGTTAAAAATGCTAACTTGATTTTAGGCTTTTTAGATAGTCAAGATTTATCGGGTCAATTTACAACTCAGGAAATAAATGCAACAAGAGGTTTCTTGAAAACATTTATTGCTCACGAATTGTTGTTAAACCTTAACTTAACAGATGAAAACGGAATACGAATAGATGTTTCTGATGCCAACAATCTTGGAGCATTTGTTTCTAAAAGCGAAGCACTTTCTGCTATTAGAACTATGTTAACAGATGCCGCCTCAGACCTAAACAATGGGGGAGGGAGTTTTCCATTTTCCTTAACCTCTGGCTTTGGTGCTTTTAACACTCCATCGAGTTTTGCTCAAGTATCTCATGCGCTAGCAGCACGGGTTGCCGCGTATCAAGGAGACGCCTCTGCAGTATTATCACACCTAGGAAGTTCATTCTTTAATTTGGATGGATCCGATCTTTCCACAGGGCTGTATTATAATTTTTCAACAGACCAAACAGGATTATTGAATCCAATGTTTTTCCCTGTTGAAGCTACCACAGCAGGTGCTAGGATTATGCATCCTTCCTTCTTAGCAGATGCTGAGGAAGGGGATAGTAGACTTAGTAAAGTAGCGCAACGTAGCGAAGCATTAACATTGGATAATTTAACAGGTGACTACTCTGTGTTTTTATATTCATCAAATTCTGATGCAATACCAATGATACGTAATGAAGAGCTAATCCTTTTATATGCTGAAGCTAATATTACTGTAAATCCTGGTGAAGCAGTAAACGCGCTTAATGTAATAAGAGCAAGTGCTGGTTTAGACCCTTATACTGGAGCAACAGATACCGAATCTTTAATAGAAGAAATGCTTACTCAAAGAAGGTATTCTTTGTATGCAGAAGGACATCGTTGGATTGATGTGAGACGATATAATCGATTGGATACCTTGCCTATTGATAGAGTAGATAGCGAAGGTAACCCCGACGATGTTTGGAGTTCATTCCCTATTCCATTAACAGAAAATCAATAAGTATATTTAATTTTTAAAATGAAAAAAGCCCTTCAGAATTTTGAAGGGCTTTTTTATAAAATTGGGATTTAAGCTTCAGTTGTTATTTCATCAATTTCTTTGATCACTGGTCGTGTCTTTCTTCGTAACCATATTTTAAATTTAGTAATTAAAAAGAAAAGTACTGGGACAATAATCAGTGTCAAAAATGTTGCAATAAATAATCCATAAATTACTGTCCAAGCCAAAGGCCCCCAGAACACAACATTATCCCCTCCCATATAAATGTTAGGGTCAAAATCTTTAAATAATGTAAAAAAGTTAATATTAAATCCAATGGCAAGTGGTATTAAACCAAAGATGGTTGTAATGGCTGTTAAAAGCACTGGGCGTAAACGGGCCCTACCTGCTTGAACAATTGTGTTTAATAAATCATCTATGTCTAAATATTCATCCTCGTCCATGTCAAGCGCTACTTTTTTTCTGTCAATTAATAACTGAGCGTAATCCAGTAAAACAACTCCGTTGTTAACAACTACTCCAGCGAGCGAGATAATACCCACCATAGTCATCATAATTACGAAGGCACTACCCGTAATTACAATCCCGCCGAAAACGCCAATTAAGCTTAAGAAAATAGCCAACATTATAATAGTTGGTTTTGAAATGGAGTTAAATTGAAATATTAATATAAAGAAGATTAAACCTAATCCAGTAAAAAAGGCACCCATTAAAAAGGCCATTTGTTTATTCTGTTCTTCAATTTGCCCCGTATAATCTACTTTTACACTATTCGGCATATTTTCAAAACTTCGCATCTCATTTTGAATTTGTGTTACCACCGCGCCTGCATCTGTATATCCTGGTGCCAATGCCGAATATACTGTTACCACACGCTTTGTATCTTTATGCTTAATAGCGCTAAACCCAGAAGAATTTTCATAATCGGCTACCGCAGAGACTGGGATTTCTTTAATTTGTCCCGAAGCCATGTCTCTAAATGTAATTTTTTGATTAAATAAAGCGCTTTTATCGTATCTATTCTCTTCATTGAAACGAACGTAAATGTCAAAGTCATCACCATCCTCTTTATAAATTCCTGCTTTACTACCAAAAATAGAGTTTCGTAATTGTTGGCCAATTTGTGAAGCACTCACACCAAGCTCTCCAGCTTTTTCACGATCTACCACAACCCTAGTAATAGGTTTGTCTTTGTTTACATCAATTTTGAGTTCATCTATACCGGCAATATTTTTGGTATTTATATACTCACGCATTTGTTCTGCGATATTAATTAATTGGTCATAATCATCGCCTTCAATTTCTATATTAATGGGTGCTCCTGCAGGAGGTCCAGCGGCATCTTTTTCAACAGAGATTAAAACCCCAGGATATATTCCTACCAATGCTTCTTGAACTTTTTGACGCAAAAGCTCACTGTTTTCTCCTCTTCGGTATTTAAACTCCCTCATGGAAGCAGTAATTTTTGCTTTATGAGGCATTTCGGCGGCGGAACCTCCGTCTGTTTGTGGGTTTCCAGCTCCTTCACCTACTTGAGATACTGCGTTTTCTACCAAGAAATTATACGAACCATCCTTGTACTGTTCATTGTCTAAAACTTGATAGACTCGTTCTTCAATTTGTTTCGTAATGGCATTGGTTTTTTCAATGGCAGTACCTTCTGGGTATTCTATATATACAATAATTTGGTTAGGAATATTATCTGGGAAAAATTCTACTTTAGTGCGTTGGGTTCCTAAGGAAACTCCAAATGTGACAAAAGCAATAATTAATAATAAGAAGGTACCTATACTCATTGCATAAGGGCGCCAACTTGTTAATGCCCAGCGAAGGGTTTTTTCATAAAAACGCTCAAGCTTTACGAGAGTAACCGTTTGGAAGCGATTGGCCAACTTACGTAAAAACAATCGATATATCCAAAGCATAATGGCTGTAAAAACCATTAAGGTTCCCAAGGCTCTGTACTCACCAGCAACAAAATATACAATGAGCCCGAGTAAGGCCATGATACTGGTTAAAATAATAATTCTTTTAAGTGGCATGTCCTTATCTTCAATGCTCATGAATTGAGAGACTAACACCGAATTAAAGAAAATAGCTACAAAGAGTGATGATCCTAGAACAATAGATAGGGTTTGTGGTAAAATCATCATAAATTCTCCCATAATACCTGGCCATAATCCTAAAGGAATAAAAGCCGCTACCGTTGTGGCTGTTGAAATAATGATAGGAAAAGCAATTTCTCCAATACCCTTTTTGGCAGCCTGAATGCGAGACATGCCTTCTTCATCCATTAAGCGATACACATTTTCAACCACTACAATACCATTATCCACAAGCATTCCTAGACCCATAATAAGTCCAAATAATACCATAGTGTTTAGGGTGATGCCAAACATGTTTAAAATCATTAACGACATAAACATGGACATAGGGATAGCAAACCCCACAAATATGGCGTTTTTGAAACCAAGGAAAAACATCAATACGGTTACAACTAGGATTACCCCAAAAATGATGTTATTTACTAGGTCGTCAACCTGGCCAATGGTGACCGAAGATTGATCGTTTGCAATGGTTACTTTTAAATCTGGTGGAAATACATTTTCAATTGCATTTTTTACAATAATTTGAATCTGCTCGGCCGCCGCCACCATGTTTTTCCCAGCACGTTTTTTAACGTCTAGCATAACAACTGGAGCGCCAAACTCCCTTGCAAAAGTCGTTTTATCTTCTTCTTTAAAAGTTACGGTAGCAACATCCTTTAAATAAATAGGGTTGTCATTCTCAGATTTAACTACAAAATTTTCTAATTGCGAGGGGGATTCAATCTCACCAAGAATGCGGATGGTTCTTCTTTGTCCACTGGCGATCATATTTCCAGCAGACATAGTAACATTACCCGAGTTAATAGCACCAATAATGTCACTAAACGTTACTTGTGAAGCCATCATTTTATAGATATCCACAGCAACTTCTACTTCTTTTTCTTGGGCACCTCTAATGGCAACTTCCTTTATTTCAAGTAAGTCTTCAATTTCATCCTGAAGATACTCCCCATATTCTTTAAGTTTTTCAACTGGGTAATCTCCCGAAATATTAATATTTAGAATTGGAATTTCTTCTGAAAGACTCAGCTCAAAAACATCTGGTTCTACCTTAGCTTCATTAAACGTAGGCCAATCTTCACCTGCTGTTATAGATTCTACTTCATCCTTTACTTTTAATTTGGCTTCTTCTACGGTAATGTTTTCGTCGAATTCCACTATAATTATGGAATAATCTTCTGAAGAAGTGGAAGTAATTTCAACCACATTGCTTACCGTTTTTAACTCATCTTCTAACGGATCGGTGATGAGTTTTTCAATATCTTCTGCAGTGTTCCCTGGATATACTGTACTAACATAAATTTTAGTTTCATTTACCTCTGGGAAGTTTTCTCGAGGCATATCAAAAAAGGCACTTAACCCTAAGTAAAAGAAAACCAAAATAAGCACATATATTGTAGTCTTATTGTTAATAGCCCATGAGGAGAGTTTAAACTCTTTATCGACTTTTTTCTGTCTTTCGGTCATGTTTTAGTTTTTTGTTGGGTTGTTAGTTTTTTGAAGTTGACTCTTCGTATTCTATTACCTTAACAGGCTGGTTGTCTTTTACACTCCGTGCGCCTTCTTTAATAATTTCGGTGCCAGATTTTATGCCAGAAAGCACTTCAATAACATCTCCTTGTGTTTTTCCTGTGGTAATAATCACTTTTTTGGCAATTCCTTCATTTTCAGAATTCTTGTTGTCGACAACATATACATATTGTTCCCCTTGTGCATTTTCAGAAATAATACTTTGCGGAATTAAGATGGCTTTTTCATTGGTGTAATCATTAATCTTAAGTTTGGCTGTAAGATTTGGTTTTACCAAATGATCTTTGTTGGGAATACTCACTTCCACCTTAAATGTTCTATTGGCTGGATTAATAAAATCACCTGCTTGTCGCACTTGCGTTTCAAAGGTTTTTCCTAAAACTGGAAATTCTGCCATAACAGTTTTTCCTTTGGTTACATCACTTATATAACTTTCTGGAACTTCGGTTTCAATGTACATATTGTTTAAATTTACAATACGTAATAGTGGTGTTTGGCCAGCTGCTACAACGCTACCTTGCTCTGTAATTACATCGTCAATAGTTCCAGAAAACGGTGCTCTAACAATTGTTTTAGCTACTTGCTGTTGCAATTGACTAACAGCTCTAGATTGGGCTTCGTAATTAGATTTGGCTTGTAGGTATTGAATTTCACTTCCTATTTTTTGATCCCATAATCTTTTTTGACGCTCAAAAGTAGTTTTTGCTAATTCTGCTTGTATTTCTAGTTGTGCTAACTGCTGCCCTAAGCCGCCGTCATCAATTTTTGCTAAGGCTTGTCCGCGACTCACTTTTTGCCCTTCTTTTACATAGACATTAGTAAGAATACCATTATATTCTGGTGTTACCACCAAAAGGTCTTTTGTAGTAACACTTCCTTGTACTTCAAAAAAGTGGTTAAATAATTCTTCTTTTGCTGTTATACTTGTAATTAAAGGTACGTGCTTTACAGTATCCAATTTACTAATGGCTTCATCTATCGTTTTTAGTTCTTCTTGAATTTCCGTTTGCTTAGTTACAATTTCTGCTCTTTTTGCTCGTATGGCTTCTAGATTTCCAGATTCAATAATAGCTTCAGTTGATTTTTTATCCCCTCCACAGGAAACCAATACTAAGGCTGTAAGAAATAGGATGGATATTTTTTTCATGAGTGTGTTTTTATGTGGCTAATTTTTTAGTTGTTGAATTGTACAGTATTTAATACTGTTTCTAGTTGTGTTTTGGCATTGATTACATCAAGCATGGACTGAAAATACTGTTGCTGGGCAGAATAAAGTTGTATTTGCGCTTGACGTAAATCGAAACTTGTTGAAAGTCCTTCGGTAAATTTTATCTGATTTTTATTTTCGATACGTTCTGCTAGTGCTAGGTTTTTCTTGGCATTTTCGTACTTATCGATGCTAAATTGGTAATCACTTTTTGCGGAGTCAAACTGAAGCTTTACATTTTGAATGGTCTCTTCCAATTGTGTTTTTGATTGGTCCAAAGCAATTCTGGCTTGCTGAGTTCTTGCGCCGCGCATGCCACTACTAAAAATGGGAATGTTCATACTTACCCCAAGAATGGAGGATTGATACCAAATTTGATCATTGTCTAAAAAGGTAAAACTATCACTATTTGCCTGAGTGCCATAATTAACAAAGGCCGAAAGGCGAGGTAAGGCACGACTTTTTTCCAATTTCATTTCTAACGAACGTTGTTCGGTAAGGTTGTATGCAATTTTATAGTCGACATTATTCTCTATAGAAAGATCTTCTGTTAAGGTAGTTAACTGAATATTTTCTTTAGTAAGCTCATCGAGATTTTGGGTTAAAATAACTTTGGCGTTAATATCAATCCCAAGTGATGCGTTAAACATTTGCTTGGCAATACCTTCCATTCGCTCTGCATTGTTGAGGTTGGTTTCAATATCCAAAAGCGTAACTTCTAGTTGTTCTACGTTTTCTTCTTCGGTGAGTCCGTTTTCATAAATTTTCTGAGTTTCGAAGAGATTTTTTTCAAGATTCTCTTTATTCTTTCTGAAAATGGCTACAAGTTCTTCGGCAAGTAAAACACTTCCGTAGGCATTAATAACACCTTTTCGAACTTCCAACTGTGTTTTTTCGTTTGCATTTTCAGAATAATCTAGAAAAGCTTTTGCTGCTTGTAGCCCTACAAGATAGCTTCCGTCAAAAATAAGTTGTTCTAGTGTTGCTACTGCATTTGCACTTTGCTTAGTGCCAAAAACGACAGGTGAAAAAGTGCCAGGCTCGCCTCCAAAAAATTCTGAAGGAATTAAAGAAACAGGCTGTTTTAAATTGTTATTGTACGAGACGTTTCCGTTGATTTGCGGAAGTCCCGTGGCAGTTGTTTCCCATTTCTTTTTGATGGCCTTTGCAATGTCTCTTTTGGCGTTCAGAGCAGTGTAATTACTGTCTAGCGCAAAAGTAACTGCTTCTTCCAAAGAAAAAGAATAGGTTTTTTCTTGGGAAAAGGCAATGACTGAATAGAAAACAAAAATGATTAAGGTGAGTTTTTTAGTCATTGGTTTTTGTATTGATGAATTGGTTTAGTATTTCTTTTCCTTTGTCTGTTACGATTCCTCTAAGGTGATATTCCAGATAATCTTCCATTATCATAATTTTAGGGAATTGGTGGGTAGGGAAAATAGTTTCATTGTTAATTTCGCTGAGTGCCAAAAAGTATATTCTTGAAATAAAGTCGATGTTAATGTTTTTACGGTAATAGCCACCTTCTACACCTCTCTTAAGGTTGTCCACCGTGCATTGGTTCATGTTTTCAAACTTCATCTCTCTTATCATAGCATATATCTCAGGATAATACTTTTGAAGTTGGTATTGCGGTGATGCTTTTTCGTTTTTAAGCTGTAGCATCGCAAATTTTTTAATCTCATATAACTCCTCAATTGGGTTTTTCTCTTGCGATATTATATGATCAATCCCGCACGTAATAGTATGAAAAACAGAGAGCACAGTTTCTTTTATTAATTGCGTTTTATTTTCAAAATGAGAATAAATAGTTTTCTTTGAGATCCCCATTTCATTAGCAATATCATCCATGGTCACACTTTTAAAACCAAGGTTTATAAACATCTCTGCTGCTTTTTGTATAATTTTTTCTTTCATAATAGGGGGTAAAAGTAACATAAGGAAACTTTAAAAACAACAAAAGTTTCCAAAGTTTTACAATTATTTAACATTTGCTTATTTTCAGAACTATTTGTGAAGTCATTTAATTTCCAAACCTTATTTTAGCGACAAAATTTGTTATGAAAGAACTGGACTTCTTTAAAGATGCATTGGAAAAATCACTTGGCTCTCGAAATGTAAATGTAGAACCAGAACAACTTTATTCTCCCATTAATTACATTCTTTCTTTAGGTGGCAAGCGACTTAGACCTGTGCTAACATTAATGACTTGTGATTTTTTTGGAGGGGATTATAAGGAGGCAATGCCAGCTGCTATGGCAGTCGAGTTGTTTCACAATTTTAGTTTGATTCATGATGATATTATGGATGAAGCTCCTTTGAGAAGAGGTAAAGAAACGGTTCATAAAAAGTGGGATATTAATACAGGAATTTTATCGGGAGATGCTATGCTTATATTGGCATATCAGTATTTTGAATCTTATGAACCTGCTCTTTTTCAAGAATTGGCAAAATTATTTAGTAAAACAGCTATTGAGGTTTGTGAAGGACAGCAATACGATGTGGATTTTGAAACTCGAAACGATGTTTCCATTCCAGAGTATTTAAAAATGATAGAATATAAAACAGCTGTTTTAGTAGGTGCTGCGATGAAAATGGGAGCAATTGTTGCAAAAACATCTCAAAAAAACAAGAAGGATATTTATGAATTCGGAAGAAATTTAGGAATCGCTTTCCAGTTGCAGGATGATTATCTCGATGCTTTTGGAGACCCAAAATCCTTTGGCAAACAAGTGGGGGGTGATATTTTATCGAATAAAAAAACCTTTCTTTTCTTAACAGCCTTGCAAAGTGGGACAGAAAATGATGTGGCCGAATTAAGAACTTTTTTTAAAAGTAAATCTGAAAATAACGCTCAAAAAATAGAAAAAGTAAAAAGTATTTTTGAGACTTCTGGGGCAAGCAAAGCCACGCAATTAGAGATTGAAAAATATACAGATAAAGCTTTTGAAACACTTGAAAACCTTGATCTTTCAGAAGATAAAAAGGAAAAACTAAGAGTTTTTGCCAAAAACTTAATGAATAGACAGGTTTAAAAATATATTCTCACAAAGGGCATCCAGGCATTTGCATAAATACTTCTGTTAGAATCATAAAGAACATCATAGCGTATTCCCATTGTAAAATTTTGGTTTCGATACCCAGCTCCTAAAAATAAAGCTGGATACCAATAATTTTCATCTTCGATAGCAAAGGCAGTATCATATTTTCGGG
Organism: Flavobacteriaceae bacterium; assembly: GCA_002694465.1. Lineage (GTDB taxonomy): Bacteria > Bacteroidota > Bacteroidia > Flavobacteriales > Flavobacteriaceae > Halomarinibacterium. Next base: position 51,458 of record NZMG01000030.1, read on the forward strand.
AAACATTTAATTCTTCAAATTCTGCAGAAAATTGTAGTTCTGGAATAACATTAAAAAGAGAAAGTATACTCCCACCAACGATAGTAGATTTATAAGTATTCTTTAAACTGTTATAGGTTCCATTAAGTCCAACACCCAAAGCAAATTGGTCGTTAAATTCGTAAATAGCACTTGGGGCAATAGTTCCACTAAAAAAACCATCTCCAAAACTTAATCCAAGCCCACCACCAAACCTTACATGATCCCAAAATTTAAACGATTCATCCTGGGCTTTAAGACCCCAAAATGACGATGTTAGAAAACAAAAAAGGACGATAAAAAGTATTCGAAACTTCATAATACGTAACTAAAAGTTAATGCATTTATAAATATATAAAATCGCTCATAGTAATTATTGGATTTATTGTATTTTTGTACTCGCTTTATTCAAAAATTAGAGCCCGACATTTTACTATGGATCGATTTTCTTTTCTAAATGCTGTGCATCCCGCTTATATTGCAGAGCTTTATGATAAATACCTTCAATTTCCAGACACTATTGAGCCAAGTTGGCGTGCTTTTTTTCAAGGATTTGATTTCGGAATTGAAAATGGGTCTTTAGAAGCACTAGGCATTGAAAGTGGCTCTGTTGTTCCTGAGGGAGTTTTAAAAGAATTTCAAGTCATAAAACTTATCGATGCCTATCGTAATAGGGGGCATCTTTTTACCAAAACAAATCCCGTACGTGAACGAAGAAAGTATACACCCACTTTAGCATTAGGAAATTTTGGACTGGGTGAAGAAGATTTAGACCTTCAGTTCGAAGCAGGATCTATTATTGGCTTAGGTAAAACAACACTTCGAGATATAGTTAACCATTTAGAAGCTATTTACTGCGACTCGATTGGGATTGAGTATATGTATATTCGTAATCCTAATGAAATTCAGTGGATTCAGGATTGGTTAAATGTAAATGATAATCATCCTAAATTTTCAGCCCAAGAAAAAAAGCATTTACTGAAAAAATTAAATGAAGCTATTTCATTTGAATCGTTCCTTCATTCAAAATATGTTGGTCAAAAGCGTTTCTCAATTGAAGGTGTAGATTCTGTTATTCCAGGCTTGGATACTTTAATTGAAAAGGGTTCAGAAAAAGGCATTGAACATTTTGTGGTTGGGATGGCACATAGAGGCCGATTGAATGTATTGGCAAATATTTTCGGAAAATCGCCAGAAGCCATTTTTAGTGAATTCGATAGTAAAGAATACGATGAGGAGGAATTGTTCGACGGCGATGTAAAATACCATATGGGATGGACTAGTTTCCGATCTACCGACAAAGGGAAAAAAGTTCGAATGGATTTAGCTCCCAATCCTTCTCACTTAGAGACCGTAAATGCGGTTGTTGAAGGTATTGCACGTGCCAAATTGGATAACCAATGGGGAGGTGATGAGAAAAAAATATTACCTATTTTAATTCATGGAGATGCCGCTATTGCGGGTCAAGGTGTGGTCTACGAAGTGGTGCAAATGGCACAATTAGATGGCTATAGAACAGGGGGAACCATTCATATAGTAGCAAATAACCAAGTTGGGTTTACTACAAATTATTTAGATGCACGTTCCTCAACCTATTGTACCGATGTTGGTAAAGTAACACTTTCGCCAGTACTGCACGTAAATGCAGATGATGTGGAAGCTGTTTGTCATGCGTTTTCGTTTGCATTAGATTTTAGAATGAAATTTGGAAGAGATGTCTTCCTAGATATTTTGGGATACAGAAAATATGGGCATAACGAAGGGGATGAACCTCGATTTACACAGCCAAAATTATACAAGGCAATTGCCAAACATAAAAATCCTAGGGATATTTATGCCCAAAGATTGGCGAAGGAAGGGATTATTGATGCCCAATTTGTTTCACAATTAGAGGACACATATAAATTAGATTTAGAGGAAAATTTAGAAGCTTCTCGTAAGAAAGATAAAACCGTAATTACTGAAATTTTAGCAGATGACTGGAAATCTTACAAGCTTGGTAATCTTCAGGATATTTTAACTAAAACAGATACCAAGTTCAGTTTAGAAACACTTGATAAGCTTGCTGAAGGTATTACCAAACTTCCTGAAAAAAAATCATTTATAAAAAAGATTCAACGTATTGTTGATGATAGAAAACTACGTTATTTTGAAACCAACGAATTGGATTGGGCCATGGGAGAATTACTCTCCTACGCTACCCTTATGGAAGAAGGTTTTAACGTTCGTATTTCGGGTCAAGATGTAGAGCGAGGTACGTTTTCACACAGGCATGCCATTATTAAAACGGAAGACGATTCTGAAGAAATAAACCTTCATAATAATTTAGGTGTAGAGGGCAAAATGTATATTTATAATTCACTGCTTTCAGAATACGGAGTTGTTGGATTTGATTATGGATATGCGATGGCCGCCCCAAAAACATTAACCATTTGGGAAGCACAATTTGGAGATTTTTCCAATGGTGCTCAAATTATGCTGGATCAATACATTTCAGCAGCAGAGTCTAAATGGAAAGTACAAAACGGATTGGTCATGCTATTGCCTCATGGATATGAAGGACAAGGTTCTGAGCATTCTAGTGCACGTATGGAGCGATATCTTCAATTGTGCTCAAGGCATAATATGGTATTGGCAGATGTAACAACTCCAGCTAACTTTTTTCATTTATTGAGAAGGCATATGAAGTGGAATTTCAGAAAACCACTTATTGTATTTACACCAAAGAGTTTGTTGCGTCACCCAAAAGTTGTTTCGACTAAAGAAGAATTAGCACAGGGCGAATTTCAAGAAGTAATAGATGATACTACAGTAGATAAAAAGAAAGTTACTTCGTTGGTTTTCTGTACAGGGAAATTTTATTATGATTTATTAGAACGAAGAGAAGAGAATGGAAGAGATGATGTGGCACTTGTACGATTAGAGCAATTGTTCCCATTAGCCTTGGATAAAATTGAAGCTATTATTAAATCATATCCTAATGCAACAGATTATGTTTGGGCGCAAGAGGAGCCACGTAATATGGGTGCTTGGGGGTATTTACTAATGAATTTTAACCTCGTAAAACTACGTGTAGCTTCGCGAAACGTTTATAGTTCGCCAGCTGCCGGAAGTAGTACGCGATCTAAAGCCAGACATAAAAAAGTGATTGATAGTGTTTTTGAAACACTTTAAATAAATTCCGATTAGGAAAAAATAATATACTATGCTAGAGATGAAAGTTCCCTCGCCGGGAGAATCCATTACCGAAGTTGAAATAGCCCAATGGCTAGTAGAAGATGGTGATTACGTAGAAAAAGATCAAGCCATTGCAGAAGTAGATAGCGATAAAGCTACCTTAGAACTTCCTGCAGAAGCCAGTGGAATTATTACCCTTAAAGCCGAAGAAGGTGAAGCGGTAGCCGTTGGTCAAGTCGTTTGTTTAATCGATACTGATGCAGCAAAACCTGAAGGAAAATCGTCTGCAAAAGAGGAAACTAAAAAAGTAGAAGAGAAAAAGATTGTTGAGGATAGGGTTTCAACAAAAGAATCTTATGCAACGGGAACCCCATCACCCGCGGCAAAAAAGATACTCGATGAAAAGGGAATTTCAGAAAAGCAAGTATCTGGAACTGGGCGAGATGGTAGAATTACCAAAGAAGATGCTGTAAATGCCGTGCCTTCTATGGGTTCACCAGGGGATGGCGATAGAGGTTCAGAAAGACAAAAACTTTCTATGCTTCGAAGAAAAGTAGCGGAGCGATTAGTATCGGCAAAGAATGAAACGGCCATGCTAACTACTTTTAATGAAGTAGATATGGGACCTATCTTCGAAATAAGAAAGCAATATAAAGAAGCATTTAAAGAAAAGCACGGAGTAGGATTGGGCTTTATGTCGTTCTTTACTTTGGCTGTTGTACGTGCTTTAGAGTTATACCCAGATGTAAACTCGATGATTGATGGAGATTACAAAGTAACCTACAAGTATAAAGATATTTCAATTGCTGTTTCAGGACCCAAAGGACTTATGGTGCCTGTAATTCGTAATGCCGAAAATTTATCTTTTAGAGGAGTAGAAGATGAGGTAAAACGATTAGCTATTAGAGCAAGAGATGGTCAAATTACGGTAGATGAAATGACGGGCGGAACGTTTACAATTTCTAATGGAGGAGTTTTTGGAAGCATGCTTTCGACCCCTATAATTAACCCACCACAATCTGGTATTTTAGGAATGCATAACATTGTAGAGCGTCCAGTGGTTAAAAATGGCGAAATTGTTGTTGCACCTGTGATGTTTGTGGCTTTGAGTTACGACCATAGAATCATTGATGGAAGAGAATCTGTAGGGTTTTTAGTAGCTGTGAAAGAGGCGTTAGAAAACCCAGAAGAATTATTAATGAATAATAATGTTAAAAAGGCATTAGAATTATAACCAAACAATGCCTTAGATAGTAAAAAAGCCCAACATTTAGTTGGGCTTTTTTGGTTAGTTAGTTGAAAATATATAAACCTATCTATGATACTATGTAATTCACGATATTCATTAATATGATCGCGACAATAAGAACGGAGATGATAAAAATGGCTAGCCTTTTTTTCCCTTCTTTCTTAACTTTTAAATCCAAATCCATACGTTTAATTTGTACACTGTAAAATTGAAGATTTAAAGTCTAAAAGTAAATACGTGGAAACACGTAATTTTCTACTGAAGATTCTCTTGATGTTCTTTTGCCCATATAAGAAGGCTGTTTGTTTTATGCTCTAAATTGAGTTTGGAAATAATATTACTGCGATGTTTTTCTACCGTTCGGTAAGAGATAAAAAGTAACGATGCAATGTCCTTGTTGGTTTTGTCCATTGCAATGAGCTTTAGTATTTTCTTTTCTGAAGGAGTTAAAACATCCAAAACATTATTTTTTTTAGAGTTGCTCCCAAGGACATCGCTTATTTTTGGACTGAAAAATGGGTTGCCTTCAGCAACCGATTTTAAACAATTTTCAATTTCTTCTAGTGCAAATTCTTTTAAAATGTAGCCATAAATATTGAGGTCATTTGCCTCATTGTAGAGTTGTTTTTCCTTGTGAAACGTGATAAGGATAATTTTAGTTTCTATTCCATTATTATTACATTTTCTGGCAATTTCAAGACCCGACATAAAAGGCATTTGAATATCCAAAATGGCGATATCTGGTTTCAATTTATTGATAAGGTTAAAAGCTTCTCTGCCATTAGTTCCGCTACCAACAACATTATAGCCTTTTTCAAGCAAAAAATCACTTAATCCCTTTAATAAAAGCGGATGATCATCTGCTATTATAATAGATTCGTTTTTCATGTTGTGGGGAAAATAAATTCTATGGTAGTTCCTTGATTTTTTTTAGATGTTACCTTCATTTGTCCATTAAGGAACTTGGTTCTTTCTAAAAGGGTTTTTAGTCCCATAGATTTAATGTTTTGATATTTTTCTGAAAAATCAAAACCAATGCCATTGTCTTTAATTTCCAAAAAAATAGAATTTAAATTTCGCTTTAAAGTTACTTTGCTGGCTTCTGCATTGGCATGCTTAATAATATTGCTCAGGGACTCTTGAACAATCCTGAAAATATTAATTTCTTGTCTTTTGTCGAAAATGTTATCTATGTTATCAATTTCAGAAGATATAAAGAGTGTTGTGTTCTCATCAATTTGACTAAGAGTCATCTCAATGGCTTTAGTGATGCCTAATTCCTGAAGTTGAAAGGGATGGAGGTCTCTAGAGATTCCTCGTACTTCTTCAATGGCAGTTTCAACAAGGTTTTTTGCTTCATCATCATTACTTCTAACAACTTTATTTTTAATTAATAATAATTGCTGGCCAAGACCATCATGTAGGTCTTTCGAAATTCTTTTACGCTCTTCTTCTTGAGATACAAGTAATTCTTGACTAAACTTTTCTTGAAGGATTTTTTTGTTTTTTAATTGCATTCTATTTCTATATAGAAATACAAGTCCAAAAAATAAAATAAGTGAAAATGTAATAAATATAAGTCGGCGTTGCGAGGCTTCATTGTCTTTTTCTAAAAGCTGTATACTTGCATTTTTTGCAATGAGTTCACTCTCTTTTTTTTCAGTTTCATAAAGTGTTTGGTAGTAGGCTAAAGAATTTGCTGTTGAATTGTTATATAAGGAATCTTTAAGTGTTTGGGAAGAATTTTTAAAGTTTAGAGCTTTTTTGTAATCACCCATACTTGCATATATCTCTGAAAGTAACTCCTCTGCATACATAATATCCTCCTCATAGCGCATCGTTTTTGCAGCCTCTAATTTTGTTTCGCCAAATTGTAAAGCGCTGTCATTGTCACCAAGTGCCAAATTATATCTTGCCATGATTTCACTATAATGACTTTTGTAAAGCAAGTCTTTAATATTTGGGTCGTGATTTTTTTGGACTAAATCAAAGTATTTTTTCGCTTCGGTTAGGTTTCCTTCTTCAATATAATATCCAATGAGTTTTGAGTATACATAGGTTCTATCTGCAAGAATAATATGGTTGTTAACGTCATTTTTTATATAATCATAGGCTTTTAGTAAAAACTCAATATGAAGATTTTTTTTGCCCATTTTTTTATAATCTAGTGCCTGATTATAATACATAATGGGAATATTTTTTTCCAGCCCAAGTTCTTTGAGTTTTCGAATATTTTTCTCTCTTTCTTCTTTAGCTTTATCATAAAACCCATTCATACTATACATAGTGGTTATCCCTTGCTGGGCAAAAACCATGTATTCGTAGTCCTTAAGTGCTTCAAAATACTCAAAGGCTTTTCTATAATTTTCTCCGGCAGGGACAAACTTTCCTAAATTTGAGTAAGCTTGACCACTAAATAAATAGGCATCGGCTTTATAGAGGGAATCCTTTTCTGTGAAGGTTTCAATCGCTTTTTTGTAATCTTCAGTAGCTTCTTCGAGGTCAAGCCTATAGTTTGCCCCACCTCGTTTAAGGTAAAGACTTCCCAATAGGAAAGAATCATTTATTTTATATTTCCTAGCCAACAACTCATCTATCATTCTTCTAGCTTTTTCTGGCTGATTTAAAATAGATGTAAGCGTATAACTAAGGCCAATCATTTTCTTGGTAGCGGCTTCAACACTATCCAATTCTTTAGCGAACTCAATATATGCTTCACAGTTTTTAACAAACTGATCAATATCTTTCCTTCCTTCAATTGAAATGATAGAATCTAAGGCAAAGAGTTTTTCAGTTTTATTGGAAGTTGTTTCTACTATATTTTTGTAATACTCAATGTTTTGAGCAAATGAGGATGTGCCAAAAAAAATGACAACAGATAGAATAATAAGAGAGCATGCGTTCGTTCTCAAGCTTCATTTTTTTTGGGGAGTATATAAATTTAATAAAAAAAAAGGAGTTATTATTTTTTTAAATACACGCAATTTCTTCCGTAATCTATTACTGCGTGAAGTTTTTTCAGAATATCCGCTCCTAAGATTCCGTGCACTGGAGTTTCCCCAACTTGCTCCAGTGCTTGGTTTACGTGAATTAAGTCGAAAAGGACAAATTCATAATTACTAAGACAAATGTTTCCAATTTCCAAGCTATTGCTTTTAGTGGCCAGCGTTTCCATATCAATGGCACCAGCTCCAGCTGCCTTTATTTCGCTTTTCTCAGAAATTAAATTGAAATAAGTCGCTTCAAGAATCCCTATACAACTTGTTGAAGCACCTGTGTCCAAAATAAAATAACCTAAAACAGAATTTACTCTTACGTTAAGTTTATAATGTCCTGTTTTCAATTTTTTTAATGGAATTCTCTCAAATCCGTTTTGCTCAAGAAGCTTTCTTAGTGTCGCCAAAGGTTTTTTGGTAAATATAGACAACAAAATAGTAGTTTTGTGTATATGTTGACCGATACCCATACCCATTTGTATAGTGAAGCCTTTGATGACGATCGAAGTGAAATGATGCAACGTGCTTTTAATAAGGGAATTACGAGATTTTTTATTCCTGCAATCGATTCTGGCTATACAGAGGCGATGTACAAATTGGAAAGGGAATATCCTGAGAATATTTTTTTAATGATGGGACTGCACCCAACTTCGGTAAAAGAAAATTATGAAGAGGAATTAAAACTTGTTGAAGACGAGTTTAAAAAAAGAAGCTTTTGTGCTGTGGGGGAGATTGGGATAGATTTGTATTGGGATAATAGTACGTTGGAAATTCAGAAAATAGCTTTTAGGAGGCAAATTCAATTGGCCAAAAAGTACAAATTACCTATAGTGATACATTGCAGAGAGTCCTTCGATGAAATTTTTGAAGTGTTGGAAACTGAAAGAGATGAAAAGCTCTTCGGAATTTTTCATTGTTTTACCGGAACCTATGAGCAGGCAAAACGAGCGATAGAGTTTAATATGAAATTAGGAATAGGAGGAGTGGTAACTTTTAAAAATGGCAAGATAGATCAGTTTTTAAATCAAATTGACTTAAAGCATATTGTATTAGAAACCGACTCACCATACCTTTCCCCTGTTCCGTATCGCGGAAAAAGAAATGAAAGTAGTTATCTTAGCTTAGTTTGTAAAAAGGTGGCGGGGGTATACGGTATTGCTGAAGACGAAGTAGCCAAAATTACCACTCAAAATTCAAAAGAAATATTCGGCATATAATGAGCAAACCTAACATATTACTTATTTATACAGGGGGAACCATAGGGATGATTAAGGACTTTAAAACAGGTGCCTTAAAGAATTTCAATTTTGACGAATTATTAAAACACATCCCAGAACTTCACCTTTTGGATTGTCATATTAAAACAAAAAGTTTTGATAATCCTATAGATAGTTCAAATATGAAACCTGAATATTGGGTTCGTTTAGCTGAAATGATTGAGGATAATTATTCAAAATTTGATGGCTTTGTTGTTTTACATGGAAGTGATACCATGTCTTATACTGCTTCAGCATTAAGTTTTATGTTGGAGAATCTTTCAAAACCTGTAATTTTTACTGGATCGCAATTGCCTATTGGAGATTTACGAACCGATGCCAAAGAAAATTTAATTACGTCCATTCAGATAGCTGCGGTACAGGAAAAGGGTAAACCTAAAATTCAGGAAGTCTGCCTTTATTTTGAATACAAGTTATATAGAGCCAATAGGACAACAAAAATAAATGCCGAACATTTTGAAGCTTTCGCTTCTTTAAATTATCCGCCTTTAGCCGAAAGTGGAGTGCATCTTGTTTTTAACGACCACGCTTTGTTGAAGTTAAAAAGTAATAAGGAGTTGAAAGTTCACAAAAAAATGGAAACACAGATTTTATTAATAAAAATGTTTCCAGGGTTAAATGAAGACACCTTAACTCACTTACTTTCATGGAAGGAGCTGAAAGGAGTAATATTAGAATCCTTTGGAAGTGGAAACGTAACCAATGAATCTTGGTTAACCAATGCATTGTCAAAAATTATTTTAAAAGGTATTCCTGTTGTAAATGTAACACAATGCTCCGGAGGAAGTGTGGCAATGGGGCTTTATGAAACAAGCACACATTTAAAAAAGATTGGGGTTATCTCTGGTAAGGACATCACAACCGAGGCGGCATTAGGGAAAATGATGTTGCTATTAGGAGAAAGTGTAAATCCTTCAGAATTTAAAAACTTATTTGAAAAGTCACTCTGTGGAGAAATGGATTAAATAACCCATTAAAAAATTTCACTAAGTATTATTTTTTTTGTTATTTGCCCTCCCTTATAAAAGAGGAAATTAGAGAGGTGGCCGAGTGGTCGAAGGCGCACGCCTGGAAAGTGTGTATACGCCAAAAGCGTATCGAGGGTTCGAATCCCTTCCTCTCTGCAAAATTGTAATCTTGGGAATAAAAGTAAAAAATAGAGCAACCATTTTATAAAACAAGACTATAATTAAGACTGCGCAAATTAATTGTTGCAGATTAACTAAATAATTTTATATCTTTAAACCTTTAACTAAAAACAAACTTTAAGTCGATAGCAATGAAAAAATTATTTTCTATTCTAGCAATTGCCGCAATGGTTTTTGCAGGCACTAGCAACGTAAACGCAACCGCTGTACAATCTTTACCAACAAGTGTACAATCTTTGTCTTCAGCGGCTACCGTAACTATTATTCAAGAGGAAGAAGCCTCAACGGCAACAGAATCCAAAGGGTTTCATCAAGAGCTCAAGCAACGTTTCATTGAAGGAGGTCCTGGATTTATGGGGATTGTACTTCTTTGTTTAATTCTTGGATTAGCTATTGCTATCGAAAGAATTATTTATTTAAATCTTTCTACAACGAACACTTCAAAACTTGCAAGCAGCGTTGAAGACGCCCTTAATAGTGGTGGTGTTGAAGCAGCTAAGGAAGTTTGTAGAAATACAAAAGGCCCAGTAGCTTCCATCTACTATCAAGGTCTTGATCGTGCAGATGAGAGTATCGATGCAGCCGAAAAAGCTGTGGTATCTTATGGAGGAGTACAAATGGGACAATTAGAAAAGAATGTATCTTGGATTTCATTATTTATTGCATTAGCACCTATGCTTGGTTTCATGGGAACTGTAATTGGGATGATTCAAGCATTTGATAAAATTCAAGCAGCTGGAGATATGAACCCATCTTTAGTAGCTGGAGGTATTAAAGTAGCACTTTTAACTACAGTATTTGGTTTGATCGTGGCGATTATTCTTCAAATTTTCTACAACTATATTGTAGCCAAAATTGATAGTATTGTAAATAACATGGAAGACGCATCTATTACTCTAATAGATATGCTTGTAGATTACAAAAACAAAAAATAATTAAAATCGTACCATACCATGGGATTACATAAAATAATTAAAATTTTAGCACTTATCTTAAGCGTTGTTGGAATCATATTTTTCGTTATGATTCTTAGCGCTGGAGATGCAGCTATTGAAGCTGGAGAGAGTGCTGGATCTGTAAATGGAGCCTTATATACATCCTATATTATCTTAGGTTTAGTTCTAGCATTTGTGCTTGTATTTGTTCTTAAGGGGGTTTTTGCTGGAGATATCAAGAAAACACTTATCACAGTAGGTGCTTTTTTGGCCATAGCAATCATAGGATATGTTATGTCTAGTGGAAGTTTAGAAGGCTTACCGGAAGATTTAATAATAACCGAAAATGTAACTGAAACAACCTCAAAATGGGTTGGAGCAGGATTAAATACGTTTTACATTTTAGGTGTTTTGGCTATTGGAGCCATGATTTTAAGCGGACTTAAAAGAGTAACTAAATAATGGCAAGAAGAGCATCACCCGAAGTTAATGCAGGATCTATGGCAGACATAGCATTCCTACTACTTATTTTTTTCTTGGTTACTACAACCATTGAAAAAGATAAAGGGATTGCTAGACAATTGCCTCCAAAAATAGAGGATACTCCAGATGTAATTATAAAGCAGAAGAATCTCTTTATAGTTAATGTGAATAAGCATGATCAACTTCTTGTAGAAGAAGAATTAATGGATTTAAAAGATTTGCGTCAAGCCGCGATCGAATTTATCGATAATGGGGGCGCGCCCTCTGGATCACCAGAGTTTTGTAATTTTTGCAAAGGAAAGAGATCTCCAGAATCTTCAGATAATCCAGATAAAGCTGTTATATCTGTTCAGAATGATAGATTAACCTCCTATAAAATGTATATAGCAGTTCAAAATGAATTAGTGGCTGCCTATAATTTTTTAAGAGATAGAGAATCTGAGCGTTTATATGGTTGGAAGTATACTCAAATGAAAAAGGCGATTGATGAAGGGGATATTACAGATGAAAAGCGAGTGGAGTCGATTCAAGAAAAGCTTCAAACGGTTCAAGATTTAATTCCTCTAAAACTTTCAGAAGCAGAACCCAAAAAATCTGGATCTTAAAATTGTAAGAAATGTCAAAATTTAAAAAGAAAAAAAGCGGCGAAATCCCTGCAGTAAATACTGCATCATTGCCAGATATTGTGTTTATGTTACTGTTTTTCTTTATGGTTGTTACCGTATTAAGGGATAGCCAACTTTTGGTGCAACAAAAGCTTCCAAAGGGAGATCAAGTAGAAAAACTAAAGAAGGACAGATCTGTATTTATTTATGCAGGTAAACCTGGTGCTGGATATGAAAAGTTCGGGAAAGAGGCTAAAATTCAAATTGGAGATAAATTTACCGATGTTTCAAACATTAAATTTGCTTTAGAAGAATTAAGAAGAAAACTACGCCCAGAACTTCAAGATAAGGTAATGGTTGCGCTTAAAGTTGATGAAGAAACCAATACCGGTTTGGTTACGGACATTAAACAAGAACTTAGAGATTTAAATTTGTTAAAGTTAATTTACATAACTACTCCAGGAAATCAATTGGAAAATTAATAAATTAAATAATTTATTAAAACGCCTTACACTTTAATATAGAGTAAGGCGTTTTTTTATGACATTATTTGGAACGTAATTAATTATATTTACAATATGCAGGATAGTAAAACGATACTTCTTTATTTTCTCTTTGGGGTCCTTTCCTTCAGTTTATATTCACAGGATATTATAAAGGATAGTATCGTGGATTCTAAATACAGAGAAGATCAGTTTTATGCGGGTGTGACCTACAATATGGTTACAAAAACACCAAGTGGATTTAATTTTAAGGGTGTCTCTGGTGGAATTCACTTTGGATTTTTAAGAGATATGCCTATTAACGAACAACGTAATGTTGCTATTGCAATAGGGATTGGTCTTAGTTTTGACCAATATGGGCAAAATCTTTTTATAGGAGAAGATTCATCCGAAAATACCCTTTTTAGTATTTTGGATGACTCTGTAGATTATACTTCAAATGTTTTTAGGACGGCTTCCATAGAATTGCCTTTTGAAATTAGATGGAGAACCTCAACACCAACTGTTTATAAATTTTGGAGAGTATATGCAGGTGTAAAGCCGGGTTATACCTATTGGTATCGATCGCAGTTTAAACAAACTGATAATACGGTTTCGCAAACTAAGATTCCTGAATTTCAAAAATTAAGTTTGGGAGCGACATTGGCTTTTGGTTATGGGACATTTAACTTCTATGCTAATTATAGTATTCTTCCTTTCTTTAAGAATGCTACTATAGAGGATACTAACGAAAGTATTTCTTTTAATCCACTTAAAATAGGAATCATCTTCTATATCCTATAACCAAAAATTTAGCATAAGTAGTTGAGGTATTACACCTAAAAAAAAACCTAAAATAAGCTCTATTTTGGTATGTGAATTGGTGTGTAGTCTCGAGGATGCTACCCACCCATTGGCAAAGATTAATGCACCAATCCAAAATAGCATATTTATTTTAAAATGAATACTCAATGCTATGACAAAAAAGGTGAGTCCAGCAATCCCCATTTGGTGTAAACTTGCTTTAATTTTAAAAACGACTAAGAATAATGCAGCAAATGTTGAAAACAATACGCCTACAAAAAAGAAATAAAGTTCTGGTGTAATATAAGCGTCAAACACCATTTTTATTATTAAAAATATGAGGACGCATTGAAGCATTAACGGGATTTTTCGTTCTCCAACTTCTTCGAGTTTTATCGACTTAACAAGTTTTAAGTTCCGAAGTAAAAAGTAGGTAACTATAGGTACAAATACGGTAATGATAGCAATAGCTAATAGTTTATTGCCTATAGTTTCTGTTTCTACGTACCTAGGTGTAATTATATAATAAATTGCTGCGCCTAAAAAAGGCATTAGCAATGGATGCAGCACATACGCTCCTAATCTAAGAAAATGGTTCATTAAATTTCTTTTCGAAGTCTGGCCACTGGTAAATCCAGTTGTTCTCTATATTTTGCTATGGTTCTTCTTGCGATAGGATAGCCCTTCTCTTTTAGAATTTTTGCCAATTTATCGTCTGTTAGAGGCTTTCTCTTGTTTTCTTCGGCTATGGTCATTTCAAGAATTTTCTTGATTTCTTTTGTAGAAACATCTTCGCCTTGATCATTCTTCATCGATTCACTAAAAAAGTCTTTTATGAGCTTTGTTCCATAGGGAGTATCAACATATTTACTATTTGCCACACGAGAAACCGTAGAAACATCCATATTAATTTTATCGGCAATATCTTTTAAAATCATAGGTTTTAACCTGCGTTCATCGCCTGATAAAAAATACTCCTTTTGATAATGCATAATGGCATTCATAGTAACGTAGAGTGTCTGTTGCCGTTGTTTTATTGCATCAATAAACCACTTTGCAGCGTCGAGTTTTTGCTTAATAAACATGACCGCATCCTTTTGAGATTTTGATTTCTCTTTGGATTCTTTATAGCCTTTTAACATGTCACTATAATCTCTAGAGACATGTAGTTCTGGCGCATTTCTACCATTTAAAGTAAGATCGAGTTCACCTTCAATTATTTTAATAGCAAAATCTGGAACAATATGTTCAATAATTCTAGTGTTTCCCGAATAGGCACCCCCCGGTTTTGGATTGAGCCCTTCAATTTCATGGATGGCTTCGCGAAGTTGGTCTTCGGAAATGTCGAATTTTGAAATTAATTTTTTGTAATGCTTTTTTGTGAATTGATCAAAAGCAGTTTCAATGATTTTTGTGGCAAGTTGAACCGAAGGTTCTTCTTCTTTCCTTTTTAACTGAATTAATAAACATTCTTGAAGATTTCTTGCGCCCACTCCTGCGGGATCCAATTCTTGGACAATACCTAACACTTTTTCAATGCGTTCTTTGGAGGTGTAAATATTTTGAGTAAAAGCTAAGTCATCTACAATATCTTCGATATCTCTTCTTATATAACCACTCTCATCAACGCTTCCAATTAAAAACTGCGCTATTTCAAATGCTTCGTCATCAAGCCTGTAGGTGTTTAATTGTTGTAAAAGATATTGATTAAATGAGGTACCCGAAGCAAACGGAGTTTCTTTTTCTTCATCATCTGCACTGTAGTTATTAGCTGAGAGTTTATAACTTGGAGTTTCGTCATCACTCAAATAATCATCTACATTTATGTCGGTTTCAATAACTTCGTTACCATCATCATAATCGTCAAACTCATCATTGTCAAACTCGTCATTTTCTAAGGTATCTTTCTCATCTTTTCCTCCTTCTAAGGCAGGGTTTTCCTCCAATTCCTGTGAGATGCGTTGTTCAAAGGCTTGTGTTGGCAATTGAATTAACTTCATCAACTGGATTTGTTGAGGAGATAACTTTTGTGATAACTTAAAATTAAGTTGTTGTTTTAACATAAAATAATTGACCTTTCTATAAAAATAAAAAAAATCCAGCAACGAAACTACGGAACTGGATTTAATATCTCTGGTTTTGTATAATTAAAAGGAAGCATTACCTGGGGTTCTTGGATAAGGTATAACATCTCTAATATTTCCCATTCCCGTAACAAATAATACCAGCCTCTCAAATCCTAGTCCAAATCCACTGTGGACGCAGGTTCCAAATTTTCGTAAATCTAAATACCAATACAATTCTTCTTCTGGAATGCCCATCACTTCCATCTTCTTTTTCAACACGTCATACCGTTCTTCTCTCTGTGAACCCCCAACAATTTCACCGATTCCTGGAAACAAAACATCCATGGCTCTAACGGTTTCTCTCCCCTTTTCATCCGCATCATTTAAACGCATATAAAAGGCCTTTATTTTGGCAGGATAATCGAATAATATAACGGGGCATTTAAAGTGCTTTTCTACTAAAAAGCGTTCATGTTCACTTTGCAAATCAGCGCCCCATTCTTCAATAAGGTATTTGAATTTCTTCTTTTTGTTTTCTTTACTGTTTTTAAGAATATCAATAGCCTCAGTATATGTAATTCGAACAAAATTATTCTCTAACACAAACCGAAGCTTATCGGTTAATTTCATTTCGCTTCTTTCGGCCTGAGGCTTATTTTTTTCTTCAGTAAGTAGTCGCTCTTCTAGAAACTCCAAATCTTCTTGACAGTGATCCAATGCATATTGAATGACATACTTAATAAAATCTTCAGCAAGGTCCATATTGGCATCCAAATCGTTAAAAGCAACCTCAGGCTCAATCATCCAAAATTCAGCTAAATGGCGCGATGTATTGGAGTTTTCAGCACGAAATGTGGGTCCAAATGTATACACTTTACCTAAGCCCATAGCGTATGTCTCGGCTTCTAATTGACCACTTACCGTTAGGTTTGTTTCCTTTTCGAAAAAATCCTCCTTGTAATTTATAGAACCGTCCTCATGTAAAGGTGGATTTTTGGGGTCTAAATTTGTTACCCGAAACATCTCACCGGCTCCTTCGGCATCACTTCCTGTAATAATAGGAGTGTGCATATAGTTGAAACCGTTTTTTTGAAAGTATTCATGGATAGCAAATGCCAATTTAGAACGAAGTCGCATCACCGCTCCAAAGGTATTGGTGCGTACACGCAAATGGGCTTGCTCCCTTAACTTTTCAAGCGTATGACGTTTTGGTTGTAAAATCGTTAGTGAAACTTCATCGGGGTCTGCTTCGCCTAATATTTCAACTTTTGAGGTTTGAATTTCTACATTTTGACCTTGACCTTGACTTTCGACCAATGTTCCTTCTACCCTAATGGCAGCACCTACGGTAATTTTATTTAGAATAGCTTCGTCAAAATTTTCAAAATCAACTACGCACTGCAAGTTTTTGATGGTAGAGCCATCATTTAATGCGATAAACCGATTGCTTCTAAAAGAACGCACCCAACCCGACACCGAAATGGAGTTTGGTGAAGGCTTACTTTGTAATATTTCTTTAATTTCTTTTCTATGCATGCTTCCTAATTTTGAAGGCGTAAAGATACTTTTTTTCTGTTTTTTAAAAATTACGCATTTGTGTTTTCTTGTTCCTCTTTTTCAATTTCTTCAACTTCTTCGTCAGAACTTGGAAGAATCTGGATTGTTGGCTTTCTAAAGGTTTGTTTATTAGCGATACTTCGTTCTAATGAGAGTAATAATGAGGGTAATAATAATAAGTTAGCCAGCATGGCAAATAATAAGGTTGCCGAAACTAAGGCGCCTAACGCAACAGTACCACCAAAACTTGAAATCGTAAACACAGAAAACCCAAAGAATAAAACAATAGAGGTATAGAACATACTCACCCCTGTTTCACGCAATGCCGCATAAACCGATTTTTTAATTTTCCAATGGTTTGCTATTAATTCTTGGCGGTATTTTGCTAAAAAGTGAATGGTATCATCTACCGATATCCCGAATGCAATACTAAATACTAAAATCGTAGAAGGCTTTATTGGAACCCCTAAGAATCCCATAAGGCCAGCGGTAATAAGCAATGGCAATAAGTTGGGGATAAGTGACACCAAAATCATTCTAAAACTTCTAAACATCCAAGCCATAAATAATGCGATTAAAAAGATGGCTAAGGAAAGGGAGAGTAAAAGATTATTAACTAAATATTTTGTTCCTTTTTCAAACACAAAAGCTTTTCCAGTAATGGAAACATTATATCGATCACTCGGGAATATTTTTTCAATTTGACTACGAATGTCCTCTTCAATCCTATCAAAACGCTCTGTTTGCGTATCCTTCATAAAGGTGGTGATACGAGCATATTGTCCCGTAGAATCAACATAGCTTGATAATAAATTTGTATCGTTGGTACTACTCTTCGCGTAGGAAAGAATAAATGTTCTTTCTTGGCTATTTGGTAATTGGTAATACTCTGGATTGTTATTGTAATAGGCTTGCTTCGAATATTTAACCAGCTGAACTACAGAAAGCGTCGTAGATAACTCTGGAATTTCCTCCATATAATTCTGAAGTTCATCCATACGTTTTAGTGTAGCCAAGTTCATAACCCCTTTTTTACGCTTAGTATCCACCAAAATTTCAAGAGGCATAATACCTTCATACTCTTTCTCAAAAAATTTAATGTCCTGAAAGAAGGGCTTGTTTTTAGGCATATCTTCAATAAGACTACCAGATAACTTAATGTTGTAAATGCCTATAATACTTGTACAAAGTAATACGATGGTTGTTATATAAATGGCAATTCGGTGCTCTCTTACCATACGTTCCATCCAAGAAACAAACCTTCCAATCCAACGCTTATTAAGGTGTTTTAGATGCTTGTATTTAGGTATAGCCATATAGCTATAAGCAATGGGAATGATAAATAGACTTAAAAGAAAAATGGCAAGAATATTAATGGAAGCTACCGTACCAAACTCTTTTAAAAGCTTACTTTGGGTTAAAATAAAAGTAGCAAATCCTGAAGCTGTTGTTACATTGGTCATTAAAGTTGCATTTCCAATTTTAGCAATGACCCTTTGTAACGATTTTGCCTGATTTCCATGGAGTTTAATCTCCTGCTGGTATTTATTGATTAAGAAAATACAATTAGGAATACCAATAACAATTATAAGTGGCGGAATTAAAGCTGTTAGTACCGTAATTTCATAATGCAATAAACCCAATACTCCAAATGACCACATGACCCCAATAATTACAACAAGTGTTGAAATAAAGGTGGCTCTAAAAGATCTAAAAAAGAAGAAAAATATTAGGGAGGTAACTAATAATGCGGCACCAATAAACCACCTTATTTCATCTATAATATTTTGCGAATTAAGGGTTCGAATATAGGGCATTCCTGAAGTGTACACCTTGATGCCTGTCTCAAATTCAAAAGCATCAATGAGCGGGATTAAGTCATTAATGATGAAATCCCTTCGGGCAGGAGTATTCACAATATCCTTTTTTAAATAGACTGCCGTCCGAACCGATTCTTTATTTGGACTATATACCAAGCCCTCATAGAAGGGTAATTTGTTGAAAAGCTCATAGCGGTAGCGTTCCAGTTTTTCAGAATCTAAAACAGAATCATTTATAAAGGGGACTAACTGAAATGCAGCTGTATCTTCTCTTTTTTCTAATTTCTGAAGGTCTCCAATAGATAGTGAAAGTTCTACTTCTTTATATTCTGAAAGGTCTTTTGAAAGCTTTGTCCAGGCTTTAAAATTATCAGGGGTAAAGAGGGTAGAATCTTTAATCCCTATAATGATAAGGTTGCCTTCTTCTCCAAATTTATCTAAAAACTCTTGATACTCCTCATTGTATTTGTGGTCATCTGGAAGTAGGTTCGCTTCAGTATAGGTAAACCTCATGTTTTTCCATTGCATCGCAAAGAAAACAGTCATTGCTGCAATGAAAATAATAATGAGCGTTCTATTGCGAAGTATAAAACGAGCAACCGCACTCCAAAACCCGATACTGAATAGTTTGTTCAAAAAAGGATGCTTAAAATTGGGGCAAAGGTATTAAAATACAAAGGATTCCAAAGGAATCAATATGTTATTATTTTGAAAAAAAAGAGTGGTAATTACACCACTCTTTTTAAACGTTTTAAGTAACAATGTTTACCCTTTTAGACTTTCATTATTTCTGCTTCTTTTTTAGCTAAAATGGCATCAATTTTTTTGATGTGTTCATCGGTCATACTCTGTATATCGTCTTCTAGATTTTTCTTTAAATCTTCAGAAATATCCAATTTTTTAATATCGTTATTAGCATTTTTTCGATCGTTTCGAACCCCAATTTTAGAATCTTCGGCTTCAGCCTTCGCTTGTTTGGCTAATTCTCTTCTTCGCTCTTCGGTAAGAGGTGGTACGTTAATAATCACGCTTTCTCCATTATTCATGGGGTTAAAACCAAGATTGGCAATTTGTATTCCTTTTTCAATTTCAGGAATAAGTGCTTTTTCCCATGGCTGAATAGTTAAAGTCATTCCGTCTGGAGTATTTACATTGGCAACTTGATTAAGTGGGGTCGGAGTACCATAATAATCTACCATTACACCACTTAGCATCGCTGGTGAAGCTTTTCCAGCTCTTATGGTAACTAATTTTTTTTCGAGGTGCACCAAGGCATTTTTCATAGCTTCCTCGGTGCTGTCAAGTATAAACTGAATTTCGTCTTCCATTTTAATTTTTTTAATCGTTTTGGCAAAAATTAGACCAAATTATAAATTAACCTTTGTTCCTACATTTTCTCCAGAAACTACTTTTAATAAGTTTCCTTTGGTATTCATATCAAATACAATAATAGGGAGTTCGTTTTCTTGGCTTAATGTAAATGCAGTTGTATCCATCACTTTTAAACCTTTTCTTAGAACATCATCAAATGTAATAAAATCGAATTTAGTTGCATTCACATCTTTTTCTGGATCGCTTGTGTAAATTCCATCTACACGAGTTCCTTTTAAAATAACATCTGCTTCCACTTCAATGGCGCGCAGTACTGCGGCAGAATCTGTTGTAAAGTATGGATTTCCAGTACCACCACCAAAAATGACCACGCGTCCTTTTTCGAGATGACGAACGGCTCTCCTTCGTATAAAGGGTTCAGCAACTTCATCCATTTTAATGGCACTTTGAAGTCTCGTTTGTACTCCGTCATTTTCTAGGGCGCTCTGCAAAGCAAGGCCGTTAATAACCGTCGCTAACATTCCCATATGGTCTCCTTGAACACGATCCATTCCTCCACTCACGCCAGAAACACCTCTAAAGATGTTTCCTCCCCCAATAACAATGGCAACTTGAACTCCTTTTTCTACAATTTGTTTTATTTCACTGGCATATTCCTGAAGTCTAATTGGGTCAATGCCATATTGTTGCTGTCCCATTAAGGCTTCTCCAGAGAGTTTAAGTAAGATTCTTTTGTATTGCATAGTGGTAATTTACTCGCTAAGCGAGAGTTAAATTATTCTGTCAATGGTATCAAAAACAATAAACTTGATTTAAAATCTATAGTTTCGATGCCACCTAAAGGTTTATTAGTATGGCAAAAATAAATAAAAATAATGATGAATTGGGGCAAAATAAAAACCGCTTTGAATCAAATTTTTCAAAGCGGTTTAAAATTATAGAAGGAGTTCTTTTTACTGAGTTAAAGAAACTCTTTCAAAATTAACTATGGAAACATCTCCTTTGCTAGCAACGTATTGTGCTACAGATTGTTTTTCGTCCATTATAAAGTTTTGGTCTAACAAACACTTTTCTTGGTCAAGGGTTGTGTTATCAGCAATAAAACGCTCCAATTTTCCTGGAAGAATTTTATCCCAAATTTGTTCTGGTTTTCCTTCGGCTTTCAATTCAGCTTTAATAGCTTCTTCAGCTTCGGCAATTACAGCATCGGTTAATTGTGCTCTAGAAATATATTTAGGAACGTTTTTTAGGGTTTTTCCTAATCTTCCTAATTCAATATTTTCCTTTTCAATGACTGCAATACGTGCTTCAGTTTCTGAAGCAACAAATTCTGGATCGAAATCTTTGTAAGAAAGCGTTGTTGCACCCATAGATGCTACTTGCATAGAAACATTTTTAGCAACTTCGGCAGCACCATCAAATGCTTTTGAAAGGCCCACTAAAGCACCAATTTTGTTTCCGTGAATATAAGAACCTACAAAAGGAGCTTCCAAAGTCTTGTAACCACCAATTTCGATTTTTTCACCAATAACACCCGTTTGCTCAGTCAATTTTTCCTGAACTGTCATTCCGTTTTCATATTCTGCCGCAAGAAACTCTTCCATAGTTGAAGTGTTTAAAGCTACTTCTGCCATTTTGTGAGCCATCTCCACATAAGAGTCATTTTTAGATACAAAATCTGTTTCACAGTTTAATGAAACAATCACTCCTTTAGTAGCAGCGTCGTTCACTTTTGCAATTACAGCACCTTCACTAGAATCTCTATCGGCTCTTTTTTCAGCAATTTTTTGACCTTTTTTACGAAGGATTTCAATGGCTTTGTCGAAGTCGCCTTCGGCTTCAACCAATGCCTTTTTACAATCCATCATACCGGCTCCGGTTTTTTGTCTTAATTCGTTTACCTGTGCGGCGGTTATTTTTACCATCGTTTTCAAGTTTTTTATTTTTTATAGGTCTTTTGATTTCTCAAAAAACAAAGTGAATTTTATAATTTTAGTTATTCTTCTTCGCTGCTAGCAGAGGATGCTACTGAGGCTCTTTTTCTTGCAGTTTTCTTAACTGCTGCTTTTGGCTCGGCATCATCATCTTCAGATTTCCCAGATTTCCTTTCTGCTAATCCTTCAGAAATTGCTGCGGTTACACTTCCAATAATATTCTCGATAGATTTTGAAGCATCATCGTTAGATGGGATTACATAATCAATTGGACGAGGGTCACTATTGGTATCCACCATAGCAAAAATTGGAATATTTAACTTTTGAGCTTCTTTTACAGCAATATGCTCACGAGTAGTGTCTACAATAAATAGAGCCCCTGGAAGACGACTCATGTCACTAATTGACCCTAAGTTTTTTTCCAATTTTGCACGAAGACGATCTACTGCTAATCTTTCTTTTTTAGAAAGTGTGTTGAAGGTTCCGTCCTGCTTCATTCTATCAATAGAAGCCATTTTCTTAACTGCTTTACGGATAGTTACGAAATTGGTTAACATTCCACCTGGCCATCTTTCTGTGATGTAAGGCATGTTGGCATTCTTTGCTTTTTCTGCAACGATGTCTTTTGCTTGTTTTTTTGTAGCTACGAAAAGTACTTTACGTCCACTTGCAGCAATTTTCTTAAGGGCTTCGTTAGCCTCTTCTAGTTTTGCAGCTGTTTTGTAAAGATTGATAATGTGGATTCCGTTACGCTCCATATAGATATATGGGGCCATGTTAGGATTCCATTTGCGAGTAAGGTGTCCAAAGTGTACACCAGCGTCAAGTAATTCTTTGACTTGATTGTTGTTTGCCATTTTGTTTTTAGTTTACGTTCTGTAATAAATAGATAGCAATCTTTCTGCAATGCAGACTTGATTTAGATGCTAAACTAATTGTCTCACCCGGCAGAGTGGGACTAACAGCTTAATTAATAATAAAAATATGAACTTAGTAACAAGATTGGATATCTCGGGAAGAGATATCCAATCTTGTTGGGTATATTAACGTTTAGAGAACTGGAATTTCTTACGAGCTTTCTTCTGACCGAATTTCTTACGTTCTACCATTCTTGGGTCTCTTGTAAGTAACCCTTCTGGCTTAAGAACCAATCTGTGTTCTTCATTAATTTCACACATTGCACGTGAAATTGCCAAACGAACAGCCTCGGCTTGTCCAGTAATACCACCGCCAAAAACATTTACTTTAATGTCGAACGCCTTTTCGTTATCTGTTAACATTAAAGGCTGTTGCACTTTGTAACGTAATGTTGGGGTAGTAAAATAATTATCTAATTCGCGGTTGTTAATAGTAATTTTACCTTTTCCTTTAGTAAGGTAAATACGAGCCACGGCAGTTTTTCTTCTTCCTATTTTGTGTATTGTCTCCATTACTTAGTATCGTTAAGGTTAATTACTTTAGGTTTTTGAGCTTCTTGATCATGCTCCGCACCTACATACACTTTTAGGTTTCTGAAAAGTGCTGCACCTAATTTATTTTTAGGCAACATTCCTTTTACAGCTTTTTCAACCAATCTCGCTGGATCTTTTGTATACATTTCCTTAGCAGTTAATGTACGTTGTCCTCCAGGATATCCTGTGTGACGAACATAGGATTTAGCATCCCATTTTTTACCAGTTAAATTAATTTTAGCAGCGTTAGTTACTACTACATTATCTCCACAATCTACATGAGGAGTAAAATTTGGCTTGTGTTTTCCACGAAGTAACTTAGCCACTTCGCTGGCAAGACGACCCAATGCCTGGCCGTCCGCATCTACCAATACCCATTCTTTGTTAACGGTATTTTTGTTAGCAGACACTGTTTTGTAACTTAATGTATCCATTTAGTTTTTTGTCAATAGTTAATAAATCATTGATAATCCTCTCTAAGAGGGGTGCAAATGTAATGCTATTTATTTGAAAAACAAACAGGCATATATTTTTTTTGAAGTACGTTAAAAAAGTTAAAATTCTCTTAATAATTCCATTTAACTGTCACATTCAAACGTACTTTAAGTCTATTATATCATCAATCAAATCAAAACTAGCCAATATGTCTTTCCAGAAAAGGGCATTTATGCCCATCGCAATTCTTATTTCTAGTCTTTCATTCTCCCAAGAAGAAGCTTCAGAAATAAATCAAAAACAATATGAAAAAAGAGTCTATACTACGGCTTCCATTGTTGGTAAAGGAGAAATTACCATAGATGGAAAGATAGATGAAGAAGCTTGGAATGTTGTGGAATGGTCTTCAGACTATGTTGAGTTTGAACCAGATGTGGGCACTGCGCCTACAGAACAGACCAAACTTAAGATAGCTTACGATGATAAAAATCTCTATGTAGCGTTTAAATGCTATGAAAAAGATCCATCAACCATCGAAAGAAGAATGGGACGACGGGATGATTTTCCGGGAGACTGGGTAGAAATAAATATTGACAGTTATAACGATGACCGTACAGGGTTTTCCTTTACTATCTCAGCCTCTGGAGTTAAGGGAGATGAATTTATTTCTAATAATGGAAATAATTGGGATTCCAGTTGGAACCCTATTTGGTATGTAGATACACAAATTGACACGGAAGGCTGGACCGCCGAAATTCGAATTCCATTAAGCCAACTTCGTTTTGGTAACAACGAAGAACAAGTTTGGGGGCTTCAATCTACACGACGCTATTTTAAAAATGAAGAACGCTCTCTTTGGCAACCGGTGGCTGCTAACCCTCCAGGGTGGGTAAGTGAGTTTGGAGAATTGCGAGGTTTAATAGGATTAAAACCTCAAAAACAGTTGGAAATTCAGCCGTATACGGTGGCTCAGTTAGATCCCTATGAAGCCGAAACTGGAAATCCATATAGAGATGGGAGCGACACCAAATTAACGGGGGGATTAGACGCGAAGATTGGAGTTACCAATGATTTAACTGTCGATTTAACGATCAATCCGGACTTTGGACAGGTAGATGCAGATCCAGGAGCAATTGCACTAGATGGGTTTGAGATTTTCTTTCAGGAACGAAGACCCTTCTTTGTGGAGAACAAGAATATATTCGATTATAATTTCGCTGGAAATCAGGACAATTTGTTCTTTTCTAGAAGAATAGGTAGAACCCCTCAAGGTTCAGCTTATGGTGAAGGTGCAGAATTTGCAGACGACCCTATCAATACAACCATTTTGGGAGCTGCCAAATTAAGCGGAAAAACAAAAGATGGATGGACATTGGGCATATTGGAAAGTGTAACTGCCAATGAATATGCAGACTTTGTTGATGAAGAAGGAAATGAAGATGAAGTTTTGGTAGAGCCTTTAACCAACTACTTTGTGGGAAGAGTACAAAAAGATTTTAATGATAGGAATAGTTATATAGGAGGAATTTTTACAGCCACTACAAGAAATATGGCAGATAATCTTCAGTTTTTACATAGTCATGCCTATTCGGGCGGGTTAGATTTTCAGCATAACTGGAAAGACCGAAAATATTATGTAGAAGGAAGTAGTGTTATTAGTAATGTACGTGGTTCTGCCGAAGCTATTACTAACACACAATATTCATTAACCCACCTTTTTCAACGAGTAGATGCAAGTCATGTTGAGGTGGACCCTAACAAGACATCACTTACTGGAACTGGAGGGCGATTTGAAATTGGAAAGGGAAGTGGAGGAAACTGGAGGTATAATTTTGGAGGCAATTGGCGCTCACCAGAATTAGAGTTGAACGATTTAGGATTTTTGCGTCAAGCAGATGAAATAAGACAATATGCAAATGTACGACGGTTTTGGAATACCCCAACTAGCTGGTTTCGACAAGCAAATATTGGCTTAAACCAATTTACGTCCTTCGATTTTGAAGGAAACTATAACCGAATTCAATATGAATTAAATGGATATGTAAATTGGAAAAACAATTGGTGGACCGAAGGTGGAGCGGCCCATAAACCAAGAATTTTTAGCAACACTGTATTACGAGGAGGACCAAGGTGGCGATGGGGCGACGAAAATTATTTCTATTTGTTTGCTGGTACTGATGGTCGAAAGAAATTTAATATGCACGTGGGCCATGTAAATTCTTGGTCGCAACAACAAAATTTTGGGCTTCAGCGATATGTATTAAGGTTCTTTTACCAACCATTAAACACACTAAGTTTATCACTTATTACAGAGTACGAGCAGAACCCAAATAAAACGCAATACGTAACTGAAAGGTCTTTCAACGGAACGCCTCGGTATGTATTAGGGAAAATTGATAATGAATCTTTAAGTACCACGCTAAGAGTTAACTATAATATCAACCCTAATTTAACCATTCAATATTACGGGCAACCCTTTATATTTAACGCGAAGTACTCCAACTTTAATTACGTAAATAACCCCATTGCAGAAGATTTAAACGATCGAGTTACTTGGTATGATAATAATCAAATTTCGTTTGAGGAGGGGGTTTACAATGTAGATGAAGATAAAGATGGTACTACCGATTATTCTTTTGGAGACCCAAACTTTTCATTTGTACAGTTTCGATCAAATTTAGTTGTGCGATGGGAATATATTCCGGGTTCCGAAATATTTTTAGTCTGGTCGCAAGGCATCACTGGCATTGGCGATCCAAATAACAATTTTAATACTATTATTGATAATCAACTTTTAAGTCAACGCCCACAGAACACTTTTTTAATTAAAGCTACCTATCGATTTGTATTGTAAACATTATGATTCTATTTTGAGTTTTTAAAGTAATTATGTGTTGCTTTGCACTCTTAATAAATTAACATAATAAAAATGAAAAAAATTGTATTTACACTACTAATAGCAAGCTTGCTTTTTAGTTGCAAAAAGGATGATGATGGTGATTCTGGAACTTCTTTAGAAGGAACTTGGAAACTTACCTCTTTTACTACAGAAACTGGATTCGATTTTAATGAAGACGGAACCGCTAGTAATAATGTAATGAGTGAAACCAATTGTTATCAAAATGAAACTGTTTTATTTAATGGAAATGGATCGGGAACTGCCACCAATAGATCTTATGCAGATATCACATTAGAGCTCGTTGCAGGTTCCACAACAGAATATGAGTACTCAGTTACTTGTGTACAGGAAACAGAAACCAACACGTTTAGTTGGACACAAAGTGGTAATACAATTAGTATAACAGAAAGTGGAGAAACTATTTCAGGAACATTGTCTGGTTCTGTTTTAACAATAGTTATACCAAGTGGATTTTTTGTAGAAGTAGAAGAAGCTGGAGGTACCGGTTTTACTACTGAAGATGTTACCTTTGTATATACGAAACAATAGCCATTTGTTACATAAAACTAAAAAAGCCGAAAAATATCTTTCGGCTTTTTTTAGTTTAAAACATTTTAACCTTCCTTCCATTTCATCGGGGAAAGGTCTTACCATAACGAATACCCACCTCTAGAGAATCTTTATTCTCCAATTATTGAAAATTCTAGAATACATTTAAACTTAGATTTTTCAATAATCGCTTTTAAAGTGGTTCACTTTTTGCCCTAACTTGAATAGCAGAAAGCCTAAAGATTTAATGTTAATGGTTAAGTTAATTTGAAAAGTTTTAAAGTATTTTATGGGTTAAATTAATTTTTAACCTGTAAATGTGAGGCGGGCACTCCAGCAATGGGGTGCCTTCTGCTATTTAATGCGCTTCCAACCAGTTTTCTCCAATTCCCATGTCTACATCTAATGGTACAGCTAATGGATAGGCGTTTTCCATTTCCGTTTTAATAAGTGTTTTTAGTTGGTCGAGTTCGGGTTTGTAGGCATCAAAGACTAATTCATCATGAACCTGAAGCAACATTTTGCTTTTAAAATTACCTGCTTCCAATTTTTGATGGATTTTGATCATTGCAATTTTAATAATATCTGCAGCACTTCCCTGGATGGGTGCATTTACGGCGTTTCTTTCAGCAGCTCCACGTACCACCGCGTTGCGGCTATTAATGTCTTTTAAATAGCGACGTCGTCCCAAAACGGTTTGTACATATTCGTTTTCACGTGCAAAATCCACTTGCCCGCTCATATATTTCCGAAGCTTTGGATATGTCTTATAATAGGCTTCGATTAAGTCTTTGGCTTCAGTTCTATTTAAATCGGTTTGATTACTTAATCCAAATGCCGAAACCCCATAAATAATCCCGAAGTTTACCGTTTTGGCATTGCTACGCTGTTCGCGAGTGACTTCGTTAATAGGAACATTAAATACCTTTGAAGCGGTCGAGGCGTGAATGTCTTCGCCATTTTTAAAGGCTTGTATCATGGTATCTTCCTCGCTTAAAGCGGCAATAATTCGTAATTCAATTTGACTATAATCTGCTGCCAAAAGCACATACTCTTTATCTCTTGGGATAAACGCTTTTCGCACTTGGCGACCACGTTCGGTTCTAATAGGAATATTCTGCAAATTGGGATTGTTGCTTGCCAAGCGGCCTGTGGCGGCAACTGTTTGCATATAATCTGTATGTACCCGATTGGTGCTAGGTTCTACTTGTTCCGGTAGGGCATCTACATAGGTGCTTTTTAATTTTGAAAGCCCTCTAAATTCTAATATATCTCGAATAATTTTATGGTCTTTTGCTAAATAAGAGAGCACATCTTCGGCTGTAGAATACTGCCCAGTTTTAGTCTTTTTGGGTTTATCGACTAACTTCATTTTATCGAATAAAATCTCTCCCAACTGTTTAGGAGATGCAATATTGAAAGTTTCTCCCGCAGCTTCATAAATTTCGGTTTCCAACTTCTTAATATCACTGTCCAACTCAACCGAAAGAGATTTTAAAAAACCTTCATCAAGGTTTATTCCTTCCAACTCCATATCTGCTAGAACACGAAGCAAGGGAATTTCAATCTCATCGAAAAGTTTTTGCGTGTTGGCCTCGCCTAATTCTGTTTCAAAATGATTTTTAAGCTGAAGTGTAATATCGGCATCTTCAACAGCATATTCGGTTTGTTGCTCTATGGGCACATCGCGCATGGAAAGTTGATTTTTTCCTTTTTTACCGATGAGTTCTTCAATAGAAATGGGTGTGTAGTTTAAATAGGTTTCTGCCAAAACATCCATATTATGACGCATATCTGGATTGATAAGATAGTGTGCCAACATAGTGTCGAATAATTTTCCCTTTACAGAAACGCCATATTTTTTTAATACTTTAATGTCGTATTTTAAATTCTGACCAATTTTTTGAATGGATTCACTTTCAAAAAAGGGGCGAAGCTGTTCAATAAGTTCTTGGGCTTCTTCTCTTGCTTCGGGAAAAGGAAGGTAAAATCCGCTGCCAGCTTCCCAGCTAAAGGCAATCCCTACCAACTCGGCAGTTAAAGGATTTAGCCCTGTGGTTTCTGTATCGAAACAAACGCTTTTTTGATTCAATAAATTTTGAATAAAGAGTTTTGTGCCCAACCCATGTTGTACAGTTTGATAAAGGTGAGGAACGCTTTTATAAGTATTTCTGGAGCTGTAAACTTGACTTTCTTCTGTAGTTTGATCATCCCCTCCAAAAAGTGAAAACTGTCCAGCACCTGCCGATTTTGAAGTAGCTTTGGATTGTGGTTTTGTTTCTTCTTTAGTTTCGGCGGGGGTTGTAGCAGGAATTTCTTTTGAAAATGTTTTCAGGAAATTATCGGTTAATCTTCTAAATTCAAGTTCTTCAAAAATTTCAGTTACTCCAGAAATATTTGGGTCGCACATTTCAAAATCCTTTTCATCAAACTCTACAGGCACATCCAATAATATTTTAGCCAATTCTTTTGAAAGCAATCCTAATTCTTTGGAGGCTTCTACCTTTTCCTTCATTTTTCCTTTCAGCTTATCGGTATTAGCCAAAAGGTTTTCCATAGAGCCAAATTCGGCAATAAACTTCTTTGCTGTTTTTTCTCCCACCCCAGGAAGTCCGGGAATATTATCGGCACTGTCACCCATCATTCCAAGAAAATCGATTACTTGTTCTGGCGTTTCAACCTCAAACTTTTTTTGTACTTCGGGGATTCCCCAAACTTCATAGCCGCCACCAAACGAATTGGGTTTGTACATAAAAATATTTTCAGAAACCAATTGTGCAAAATCTTTATCCGGTGTTACCATAAACGTTTGGTAACCTTCTTTTTCAGCTTTTTTAGCAAGCGTACCTATAATATCGTCGGCTTCAAAACCTTCTTTCACCATAATAGGAATATTCATGGCTTTCAGTATTTTTTCAATATATGGAACGGCTAGTCTAATAGCCTCAGGGGTTTCATCACGATTGGCTTTATAGGCTTCAAATAGTTCATTGCGCACATCGCTTCCGCCCTTGTCAAAACAAACCGCTAAGTGGTCTGGACGTTCACGTTTAATGACATCTAAAAGTGAGTTGGTAAACCCCAAAATGGCTGAGGTATCCATTCCTTTACTGTTGATTCGTGGATTTTTAATGAAAGCGTAGTAGCCTCTAAAAATTAAAGCATAGGCATCTACGAGGAAGAGTCTTTTTTGTTGTGACATAAAATGTGTGGTTGAAACCCTAAAACTACAAAACTTCTTTGGCGAATAGAAATTAATTCATGGGCAATTTGTATTTTTCGGAACTATTAAAAACGTACCATGAAAAATAATTTTTCTATTGCTATTCACGGAGGTGCTGGAACTTTGGTGAAAGGATTAATGACTTCGGAATTAGAAGCTCAATATAAAAGTGCCTTGGAGAAAGCTTTAGAAGCTGGATATACTGTTTTGAATAATGGTGGAAGTTCATTGGATGCCGTTGAAACAGCTGTAAAGGAATTAGAAGATACACCTCTATTTAATGCAGGAAAGGGGAGTGTGTTTACCAACCAGGGTACACACGAAATGGATGCCGCCATTATGGATGGGAGTAATTTAAAAGGAGGTGCGGTTTCACTAATTACGGGGATTAAGAACCCTATTTCGTTAGCGAGGGATGTTATGGAAAAAAGTGACCATGTGTTTCTAGCGGGAGAAGGCGCCATGCAGTTTGCAGATAGGAATGGGTACAAAGTGATGCCTCCCAGTTATTTTTACGATGAAGTGCGCTACCAACAATGGCAAGGAATAAAAGATAGTACGACATTTCAGTTGGACCATAGTGTTAAAAAAGACGGGAAATTTGGAACAGTAGGAGCCGTAGCATGCGACGGTTTTGGCAATATGGCTGCAGCAACATCAACGGGAGGCATGACTAATAAAAAGTGGGGACGCGTGGGGGATAGTCCAATGTTAGGCGCTGGAACCTATGCTAATAACAAAACGTGTGCAGTGAGTTGTACTGGAAGTGGTGAATATTTTATAAGAGGTGTAGTAGCTTATGACGTATCTTGTTTAATGGAATATAAAGGATTGTCCTTGGAGGAAGCTGCTTCAGAGGTAATCCAAAATAGAGTATTACAATTAGGAGGCGATGGAGGATTAATCGCTGTAGATGCTCAAGGAAATATTGCAATGCCATTTAATACCGAAGGGATGTACCGAGCATTTAAAACGTCTGAAGGGAAAACAGGATTAGCTATTTATAAGGACTAAACAAAGGGTGCGTCTACTGGTAGCACGGTAATTTTTCGGTCTTTAATATTGAAAACATCACCGTTTGCTAACACATGTGTTTTTAAATTTGTGAGCGTCATAGGTGTTCCGGGCTCC
Source organism: Flavobacteriaceae bacterium (assembly GCA_002694465.1). Taxonomy (GTDB): domain Bacteria; phylum Bacteroidota; class Bacteroidia; order Flavobacteriales; family Flavobacteriaceae; genus Halomarinibacterium. The sequence continues at coordinate 83,029 of NZMG01000030.1, forward strand.
AATATTTTTTCGTTGTTGTGCTTTATTTTACGGGGGTCAAATAATACAACCATTCCAGATCCAATTACCTCGAATGTATTTCCTTCCCGGATAATAAGTCCTGTATCTTCAGCTAAACCAACACCAATTAATTTTGGATGACGTGCAACGGCTTCAGCCAATCGGCCAAAGCGCCCTCTTCTTATAAAATGAGAATCAATAATAAGATTAGGAATAAAGCCCATCCCTAGCCCCATTCCAACGGCGCCTTTGGTAAATGCTTCTTTAATGTTTCCGCCAGTAATCATTTCTTGAGACATACACATAGCTCCAGCACTAGTTCCAGCAATAACAAAATGTTCCTTACGGAATTTTTCAATTAGTAAATCGTGGATTTTTGTGCCTCCTATTTCTCTAGTGATGTTGGACTGATTTCCCCCAGAAAACATGACACAATTTGCTTTTTTTATGATTCCAACATTTTTTGGATCTTCAGATTGCTCGCGAGTGCGAATGTCCATAATTTGAACATTCTTGCATCCTAATTTTCCAAAAGCTTCCAAATAATTTTGACCCACTTCATCAGGAATACTCGAAGCCGTTGGAATAACAACAATATTTGAATAGATACCACCAGCCTCCTTTACCACATGATAAAGGATGCCCTCACTTATAAACTCTAGAGTGTATTGCTCGTTAAGTTCAATTCCTTTGTCTTCATTTCCCCCAATCGGGATAAGAATTCCTTTTGTCTTCATGGTATAAATTTCAATCGTGCAAAAATACACGTTTTTGAAGTAAAAAAATTATATATTTATAATCTTTGACAATAATCAACTAATAATTATTTATATATGAAGATTCGGGAAATAAATGCCATGCGCGGCCCAAACTATTGGTCGGTTCGTCGCCATAAATTAATCGTTATGGTATTGGATTTGGAGGACATGGAGGAGCGACCCTCAAATAAAATAGACGGATTTAAAGAAAGGCTTGAAAAAATGTTTCCCACAATGTATAGTCATCGATGTTCGGTAGGGGAACCAGGTGGTTTTTTCCAACGGGTTGAGGAAGGAACATGGATGGGCCATATTATAGAACACATCGCTCTAGAAATACAAACCCTTGCGGGAATGGATACTGGCTTTGGAAGAACTCGTGACTATGGAGAAAAAGGAGTGTATAATGTAGTGTTTTCATATATCGAAGAATCTGTTGGTAGATACGCTGCAAAAGCTTCCGTAGCCATTTGTGAAGCGTTAATAGAAGGAAAAGAATACGATTTAGAAGACGACATTCAGCGCATGAGAGAACTTCGTGAGGCCGAACGGTTGGGTCCAAGTACAGGTTCTATTGTTGAGGAAGCTGCCAGTAGAGGAATTCCGTGGATTCGATTAAATAAGTATTCCCTTTGCCAGTTGGGCTACGGTGCTAATCAAAAAAGAATTCAAGCCACTGTGACCAGTGAAACTTCTAGTATTGGCGTAGAAATAGCGTGTGACAAAGAAGATACCAAATTTTTATTAGAACAAGCAGAAGTCGAGGTGCCTCGAGGCGATATTATTCGTCGGGAAAGTAGCCTTGAAGAAGCGTGTAATTATGTTGGTTATCCTTTAGTTGTAAAACCCGTTGGAGGAAACCACGGAAGAGGAATTACGGTCAACATAAAAAAATATGAAGATGCTTTGGTGGCATTTCGTGCCGCAAAAGAAGTTTCAAATGTAGTAATCATTGAAAAATTTATTACAGGGGAAGACTATAGAATTTTAGTTATCAACTACAAATTAGTAGCGGCGGCAAAACGAACCCCTGCCCATGTTATTGGAGATGGAAAATCCACAGTTAAGCAACTTGTAGATAAAGTGAATGAAGATCCTCGAAGAGGGTATGGTCACGAAAATGTATTAACACAAATTACCATTAACGATTTAACAAGAACAATAATTGCGGCTAAAGGATATACGGAGGATTCTGTAATTCCATTAGGGGAGCGACTCATTTTGAAGGATACAGCCAATTTAAGTACAGGCGGAACTGCCGAGGATGTAACAGATATCATGCATCCAGAAAATGTAGAAATGGCAGAACGAATTGCTAGGATAATAGACCTCGATATTTGCGGAATTGATGTAATGACTACGGATATTAGTCAGCCGCTATCCGAAACTGGAGGGGCCGTATTAGAAGTCAATGCTGGGCCAGGATTTAGAATGCACTTGGCTCCAACCTCTGGGTTACCACGTAATGTTGCGGCTCCAGTGGTTGATAAATTGTTCCCTAAGATGGGCGATACGGGTAGAATTCCTATTATTGCTATTACAGGAACTAACGGAAAAACGACAACAAGTAGACTTATCGCTCACATTGCAAAAATGAATGGCTATCGTGTGGGATATACCACAAGCGATGGGGTGTACATTCAAAACAGGTTATTAATGAAGGGTGATTGTACAGGCCCAGCTAGTGCAGAATTTGTATTAAAAGACCCAACAGTAAATTTTGCGGTTTTGGAATGCGCCCGAGGTGGTTTGCTTAGGGCTGGCTTAGGGTTTCATAAATGCGATGTAGGGATTGTGACCAACGTAGAAGCAGATCATTTAGGGTTAAAAGGAATCCATACCATTGAACAATTGGCAAAAGTAAAAGGAGTCATTCCCGAAACCGTATTACCAGATGGGTATGCTATTTTAAATGCCGATGATGATTTGGTGTATGATATGCGAAGAACGGTAAACTGCAATGTAGCCTTATTCTCTATGGATGAAGAAAATCCGCGAATTCAAGCCATGCAACGCCTTGGCGGCATTACTGCTGTGTATGAAAATGGCTTTGTAACCATTTGTAGAGGGGTGTGGAAAATGCGGATTATGCGTGCCGAACAAATTCCTTTAACGTATGGCGGAAGAGCTTTATTCATGATTAAAAATGTCTTAGCTGCTGTGCTTGCGGCTCATGTTCGAGGTGTAAGTAATCAAGATATAAAGGCGGCTTTAGAAACTTTTATCCCTTCGGCTTCTCAAACTCCAGGGAGGTTAAATTTATTTCATTTTGAAAATTTTAAAGTGCTATTAGATTATGCACATAACCCAGCAGGAATGCGTGCCTTGAAGGAATTTACGGATACCATTGAATGTTCTAAAAAAGTAGGGATAATTGCAGGTGTAGGAGATAGGAGAGTAGAAGATAACAACGAAATGGGAAGCCTAGCTGCCGAAATGTTTGATGAAATTATAATAAGACAGGATAAGCGATTACGAGGTAAAACAGAAGCTGAATTAATTAAAATGTTGAATGATGGAATTCAAATGAAAGATCCTAATAAGAAAACGACCATCATTCCTTCCGAAAAAGAAGCCATTACCTACGCTGTAAATCACGCAGAAAAAGATTCTCTTATTGTGTTGTGTAGTGATGTAATTCCTGATGCGTTAGATTTAGTGAAACGATTTAAAGAGCAGGATGCTCAAGGTGTTACTAAGTTTACACTATAATTAAAAACCCCCATCTAAAACTAGATGGGGGTAATCTTTTATGCTTTACATGGCGGGAGGTGGAATATAAGCTGGCACCACATTTTCAATAGGTTTTGTGGACATTAAAAATTCATAAATAGCTTTAAGATCATCCTCTTCCAATAAATTTAAAGACTCCCAAGGCATAGGAGGCATTACAGGGCGACTGTTTTCCATCCCTTTATACTTTCCTTCCGTAATAGATTTTTTAAATTGTTCGAAGCTCCAAGTGCCAATCCCAGATTCATCGGAGGTAATATTAGCACTAAAACTAACCCCCCAAGGCCCCACTGCGGCAGTTAGATCATTGTTTAATAATATCCATTTTCCTGGGCCAAGGACATCTTTATTAATTTCAGCTATAGAATCGGTAGCTGGAAAACCCATAAAACGACGATCCATATCTGGAATTGGGCCATGATCCGTCATTTTTTTTGGTGTGTGACAATGATCACACCCAATAGTGTTTACGAGGTATTCTCCTCTTTTTACTAAATCTTCTTTTGATAAAGAAACGTTTTCATTTTCTTTTTTTTCTGAATATTCACTTTTTGAATTATTACAATTTGAAAAAGAAAATAACATGAAAATGCTGAGGGTAAATGTTAAAATTGTTTTCATATTGGTTTGTTTTTTAGTTAGTTAAAGATATTAAATTAGTTGTAAAAAGCCGCTCCCAATAGCGGCTTTTTTCTCAAAACATAGTTGTATTATAAACCTCAACTATTTATCGGATTCGTTCTACTTCAAAAGTTGTATATCTAATGTCAGAGGTTATTGAGATAGAAGAATATGCAAGCATATAAACCTCTATATAATCTCCTGCAGATAGTAATTCAATAGTACTCACCAAACGAGATACATACCCAGACCCATGGTGATCTCTTCTTTCGTATTTTACAGGAGTACCATTAACATGAATGGCAACCACAAATGAGTCGCTTGAGGTATTATTGATTGTAGAGATAATATTTGCTTCGATACTATAATAACCATCTTCTGTAACTTCAAACCTATCGGTTGTAGTATTAAAATTGCTGCCAAGGTCAAAAGTTGTAGCATCGAAATTCATTTTGGTCCAACTTAACGATGGGATGGTTTGACTGCTAGTTAATCTCATTTTTGCCAAGGCAAAATTGCTAGGAGAATCTTCCCAGTTAGTAACCCCAGAGCCATCTGTAGTTAATATTTGCCCATTGGTGCCGTCTGCAGAAGGCATTAAGTAACGGTTAGTTGTTCCGTCCCCCAGCGAAGTTCTTCCAATAAAATAGGCCGCATAATCATCACCAGATTGCACATCACTGTACAACCCATAACCAACACTGCCAGGTGCTGTTACTTTGGTATATACTCCATATTTTGTAGAAGTTCTGGTGCCGCCTACATCACTTTTAATTCCGTAATAAGTACTTCCCGAACCATCAATGTCCAAATCTACTACTAACCCGTATCGGTCTCCCCCAACATTGTTTGCTTGTGAAACCTCATATAAAACTCCATAAGTGTTAGTCATAGAACCGGGATTAGTAACATACAGTCCAGCTGCTCGATTGGATGGCACATTAGAATAATAACCCAAATTTGCCGTCATTTCACCTCTATTGTTATAGGTGGAAATGGACGATCTAGTTCCAGTGGTTGAACCTGAATTTTGTGATACCGATAACCCATTAGATACGCCATAATTAGTAGTAATAACCATAGCATCTCCAAAACTACTAGAAGGAGCAATATCCACAGAGCTTTCAGTACTTGCAACACTATATCCACCTGCCGAAAATTTGTAGTTTTGATTTGCTCTATTAACCAGCACATTTCCGGTATTTCTTAATACATTACCCCCTGAAACGACCCAGTCGTCATCACTAATCGCAGAGGGGTCTACAAAAGAAAGTTGGCCAGTACCATTAGTTTGTAATATATATCCACTAGTACCATCTACAGTTGGGAAAGCATAGCCAGTCCCAGTTGGATTTCCTATTTGAAATTCACTATTGGTTCTTAGGATGTTAGTGTCAAATTCACCATAAATAAGTGCTCCGTTTTCGTCGGCATTGGAATTTTCTATATACAGTTTATTGTCACTCGCTACATTATAACCAGAGCGATAACCTATAAAAACATTTGAATTACCTAAACTGTTCCTTCCAGAATCAATTCCTAATGCAGTGTTGTTTACCCCAGTTAAATTTTCAAAGAGTGAGTAAGCACCAATAGCCAGATTCAAATTTCCAGTTTGGTTCTTTAAAAGAGAATAGGTTCCAATACCTATATTATAGAATCCAGAGGTGTTATTTTGTAGTGCTTGATGCCCTAAAGCTAAATTTGAATATCCATCTATATTCTTTTGTAAACTAACCCATCCTAATGAAATATTAGCATTTCCATCTATATTATCACGTTGCGATTGATAACCTAGTGCAATATTCCAAAACCCTTGGGTGTTACTATTTAATGCTTCAAATCCAACTCCAACATTTTGATTATCTGTTCCATCATCATTTGCTCCCGCCCCAACTCCTAAAAAGATTGATGACCCATTATTTGTTCCGTCATTATCACTTTTTCCATCGGTGAGGTCGTCTATTTTTTCGGCTCCAGTTGAAGGTGTAGCAAAGCTAATTTGCCCAGCCCCATCAGTCGTAAGTATTTGTCCTGAGGATCCATCAACGGTTGGAAAAGCATAACCAGTACCGGTTGGATTTCCTATTTGGAATTGGCCATTGGTTCGTAAAATGTCATTATCAAATTCACCGTAAATAAGTGCGCCGTTTTCATCGGCACTGGTATTTTCTATCCAAAGGGTATTACTTCCGGTATGAAAATACCCTGCTTGACGCCCTAAGTAAACATTATAATTTCCTGTTGAACTACGCCCTGAATTAGACCCAATGGCAATATTATATAACCCTAAGGTACTAAGAAATAGTGCTCTATTCCCAATGGCAATATTCCTTCCCCCTCCCACAAGAGAAAATAAAGATTCTTCACCAATAGCAATACTCCCAATGCCAGCAGAATTACTATAAAGAGATTGATCGCCAAGAGCAATATTCTGAGATCCACTAAAATTGGAAAACAATGCTTGATACCCATTTGCAACATTGTAATCACCACGATTGGAATATAAAGCTTGATAGCCTATAGCCGAGTTATAATCGCCTCCTAAATTTGAAAAAAGAGACTGAAACCCAAAACTAGCATTTCCAATTCCTGAGGTATTTGAAAACAAGGTTTGAAAACCAATGGCAGTATTTTCAGGTCCTGTTGTTGTAGCATTCATCGATTCAAAACCGATACCTACATTCCTGTTGTCACTACCATCATCTGCTACTCCTGCATCTACTCCTAAAAAAATGGAAGATCCATTTTGTGTGCCATCATTATCACTTTTCCCATCGGTTAGATCATCAATTTTTTGAGCACCACTACCTCCAACACTAACCCATGAGGCAGGTCCGGCATTGTTGTCCCAATAGTAGAATCCCGGAGGATTTCCACCAGATGCTGTAGTCAAATAAACTAACATGCCTTGTTGTGCAGCAGTAGGAGAAGTGGCTGGAAATGAGTCAATTCTTGGAATTAAAATTCCATCGTTATTAGCAGGGGTTGCTACATTACTTGCCGAAATATCCAAAGTAGCATTAGGATTAGTGTTTCCAATACCCACTTGCGAGAGTAGCGTGTAGCTTATTTGGGATAAGACTACAAAAAGAACGATTTTTTTCATAGTTGTATGTTTTGAGTTTATCCAAGACAGTAGGTTAAGCTTTCGAATAGAACCCTATTGGGAGGGTAAAAAAAGGCACAGTCTATTATTACATTACTTATTAACGTGTACTAAAGTAAAAGGAACCCAAAGAGAAGAAGTCATCCTTTTGGGTGATTTTTAATTGATTAATAATACAAGGGAAGCTTTTAGGTTTGAAGTAATTGCCTAATTTTTACAATGAAGGTAGCTCTAGAATGTGCATCCAATTTTTCATAAATTTTCTGAACATGAGTTTTAATAGTGTTGACACTTACAAAGTTTTTATCTGCCATTTCAGTATTAGAACAGCCATTATACATATCTAATAGTACTTCAAACTCTTTTTGAGTGAGTTTATTAGGTATGGAAGCATTAATAGTTTCAATGGTAAAGTTTTCAGACTTATTAAAAAGACTATAGTTTGAAATGGCAATTTCGATGGCTGTAAACAAATCGGCTTCATCGAAAGGCTTTACCACATAGCCCATGGGTAGCGTGTGCTTTACTTTGTCAAGAATTACTTTAGAAGAATAGGATGTGAGGTATAAAAAAGGAATTTTATAGGTTTCATTAATGATTTCGGCAATTAAAATACCATCGGTATTGTCTCCTAAGTTTATATCCAAAAGAGAAATGTCTGGAGAGGTATTCCTCAATAAATTTAGGGCATCTGCTTTTGAATGGGCAATGCCTACAATGTTATAATTTACTCGAGAAAGTAAGTCTCTAATATCTTCTGCAATAAGGGGGTCATCCTCTACAATAAGCACGTTGATTTTTGCCATTTATACGGTTTTGTAATTTATAATATCCATGGAAACATGTGTTCCATTTTCAGATGAGTTAATAGTCAAATTAGCTTTTAGTTTTTCGCTAAAAGCTTTTATTAAACGGAAACCAAGACTTTCAGAGCGCTCAACCGAAAAATCTTTAGGAAGCCCCTTGCCATTGTCTTTTAATGAAAGATGTAACAAATTTTCAGCATCTTTGAGTGTTATTTCAATTGCTCCAGATTCTTTATTTTCAAAAGCATATTTTAGTGCGTTGCTTATTAGTTCGTTAATAATTAACCCCAAAGGGATCATGGTATCAACATCCAATTTTATTTGATCAATATCTGTTTTAATAGCTATTTTTTTGGTGTTGGTTTTATAATTTGCGATAAGGTTTGAAGCCAATTTAGTTATGTATTCTTTTGCCTCAACACCAATTAGATTGGTGTCTTGATATAAATTTTGATGTATGAGGGCCATGGCTTTTACACGATCTCGACCTTCTTGTATGGCTTGAGAAGCCTGAGAATCGGTTATTTGTCTTTGTTGTAAGCTAAGTAAAGATGAGATTACTTGCAGATTATTTTTTACCCTATGATGAATCTCTTTTAGTAAAATATTTTTTTCCTCCACATTTGTTTCAAGAAGTTTCTTTTGACGTGCTAATAAGCTGTTCTTTTTTCGGTTTTTATAAAAGAAAAAACTAATCAATATCAACAATATTCCCAATGAGCCTAGAATGATAAAAAGTAATTGCTCGTTCGCCTTTTTCTTTTCTAATTCTCGTTCTTTTTTTTCGGTTTGGTACTTGGTTTCTAGGTCATAAACCGTTTGATCTCTTTGGTTTTCTTTAATCTCTTCGTATAGGGTCAAATACTCTTTTTGGTGCTTTAGTGCTGTTTGAAAATCACCAAAAGCTTCATAATACAATGCCAAAGACCTGTGAATGTTGCTTTTAGCTCTTAGGGCATTTAAGTTTTCTAAGGCAATTTGTAATCGGTTAATTTTACCTTTCATTCCCACAGAATCTTTTAAAGCAGCCTTGGCTTCTACTAAATACATAATGTTCTCTTCAGAATCACTATTATCTGGATGAATTTCGGTGGCTTTTTCTAAATATGGGATTGCTTCTTTAAATTTTTCTTGACGAATAAATAAATTCCCCAAATTTGCATAGGTGCTATAGTCTAACTCCCTCCTTACATCGAGCGTTAAACTTTTTTGCATTAATTCCTCTGCTTTTTCAAAATCCTGAAGGGAAGAGTAGATACTTCCCATATTTATAAGGCACTTTTTTTGGATAACGGTATCCTCATCTTTTTTGGATCTTTCATAGGCAATGGAGTAGTATTCTAATGCCTTTTCATAATTATCTGAAGTATGAAACATCACACCCAAAGAATGGTAAATAGAGGTGGCGTATGGGAGCCCATTTTTTTCGCAAACGGCAATACCATCAAAATAAAATTGGCTAGCTAAGTCATATTTTCCTGTTACAATTTCGTGATACAAGCCCTTACTTTCTAATGCAATAGCTTCACCCAGGGTATAATTATTTTTTTTTGAAAGGTTATATGCTCTTTTAGTAAAAATAAGCGCGCTGTCATTCTCTTCTAGGGTATATTCCCATGCTAAATCTATGTAAAGTTGAACTTTTGAAGAAATTGTCGAGGTGGTATCAATGATATTTTGAAGCCTTTGTTTTTCAGAAATATCTTGAGAAAATACAATACAAGGAAGGAATAAAATAAAAATAAAGTATCTCAAAACCGTTTTTAAAGATGGATTTTTAAAGTTACAGTTTTAAAATAAAAAAAGCCGCTCCCAACGGCGGCTTTTTATACTCAAAAACATAGTTGTATTATGAACTTCAACTATTTCTTTTTTTCTGAAATCTTTTCAGATGTATTGTTACTTGAATTATATGCTTCTAAAGCGCTTAATCGAGCTTCTATTTTTTCCATTTTTGAAAGTTGTTCTTTCAGTTTTTGATTTTCATCTTTTAACGTATCCACTTCTGTCTTCAACTCTTTAATGGCTTCAACAAATATGGGGTCGTAATCGCCATAGGCTGTTTGATAGAATCCAAGGTTGTCCTTGGTTACCTTTTCAGGAAATACTTCCATTAATTCTTGCGCAATAAAACCGTATTGTAATCCTTCAGGACGTTTTGTTCCTGTTTTGTCATCATTCCATAAATAGGTCACTCCGCGCATTTTTTCAATTTTATCTAAAGCAGTTTCTCCACTTATAGATTTAATTTCTTTTTTCAATCTTTGGTCACTATTTGCCAACCAAGAACCTGCGGTAGATTTTGAAGCATCCCCTTCTACTTCTAGAGTATTGGTGGCAGGATTACGCATCACCCCCATTTTACCATCACTATCTAATCGCACTACATTGGTTCCAGCTTCGCTTGAATAAATATTAAAAGTTCCACCATTCACGGCATCGTCTGCGCGAGCGAAAAGAACCCAGTTATTAGTAGTTTCTACAGCATTATCAAAAACAATTCTTGTCCCTGCATTAGCATTTTGAGCCGTAAGCATAATATGAGGTGAGGTTGCCCCTGTACTATTATGAATAATATCAAGCCTACCATCTGGAGCAGGGTTGTTTATGCCAATAGCATCAGAGACGTAATTTTGCCCTAAAAAGTAACCGGCATATCCATTGGTATTATCAACTTCACTGTATACCCCATAATGTGTTCCTCCAGCACTTGCATCTATATAATTGTACGACCCATATTTAGTGCCAGAACCAGTTCCAGTAAGATCATTAAAAATACCATATTGATTTCCAGTTCCCGTTCCATCTAGATTTGTTCGCACACCCCAACGGTCTCCATTTCCAGTATCATTGAAGGAATTATCCATCCCAATGTAAATATTAGCATTCCCATTGGCACCACTAAAACTATTTGAAACTCCTGTTTTAGCACCCGTCCCAGTTCCAGAGAGCGTATTATTAACGCCAAATACGGCGCTATTTGTAGCTCCTACCATATTATTGTTCATTCCATAGTAGTTTCCAGAGCTGCTATCAAAATCGTTATAAACCCCAAACTTTGCTGATGTCACACTTGTCCCAAAAGTGTTATGTACACCATATTTTGATCCACTTCCAGTTCCTAGAAATTGATTCCTATTTGCATATAGTGTTCCAGTACCACTTCCAGAAAACACATTGTTATATGCAATTTTGGTACCACTTCCTGTATTTGTTATACTTGCGGAATAGGTATACAAAGCACCATTTCCTGTACCATTCATAGAAACATTCACTCCTGTGCCAAATCCAGTGCCATTTGTAGTTTTAATGATATCTAACGCTATATTACTAGAGGCAGCATTATCCGCCTTAGTTATTGATAAACCTTCAGTAGCAGAGCCGGTTGAAGAAATTTCCAGATCAAAATTACTATTGTTAATTGTGGTGTTTTGTGTTAATATTCCTCCAAGTTGCACATCATTTCCAGTTTCGGTAAGACCATTACTGGCTGTGGTGGCTTCACCTGAGGAAGTTGTCCAACTCAGGTTTCCTGCGCCATCAGTTTGAATTACTTGTCCATTCGTACCATCTGCACCTGGCATAATATATCTATTGGTGGTGCTATTTCCTAAGGACATCCTCCCTATAAAATACCCTGCATAGGTTCCTGATTTCTGGACATCACTATAAACTCCATAATGTGCACCTCCTGCTGTGGATGCGATTAAATTATATGTTCCATATTTAGCACCAATACCAGTCCCTGATAATAAATTTCTTGAGCCATAGTGATTACCACCACCTGTTGCCGCAAACGTATTGTACATTCCATAGATATCTCCCGTTACAGTAGCATAAGAATAATTATGCATCCCTCTATAAGTTCCACTGCCATTACCTGCCAAAATGTTATGGATAGCCGTATTATCTCCTGCTTGAGCCCCTCCAAATAAGTTATAAATGATTGTCTTATCATCATTTCCTGAATTTGAAACCTCATTGTACTGAACATAATCAATAGTTCCATCTGGGGCTTCATTATGAATAACATTTAGATTTCCAATATTAGTAGTAGAGCCTATAGAAACATTACCCTGTGTATAAATATCATCTGTGTTAGAAGCAGGTACATTAGAACCCACAGTTGTTAACCAGTCCGCGTCCTCATCCTCCAAAGATGAAAGGTCTATGGTTTGCACTGGAACACCATCATCTTCAATTTCAAGAGAAACAATATTAGTGCCTGAGTTAAAGCTAAAAGTGTTTATCGTTTGGTCATCGGTATTAGATATTGTTGTAAAAGATACATTTCCAAAACCATCTGTGGTTAACACTTGACCAGCGGTACCATCTGCTGTGGGGAATGTATACCCAGTTCCTGTGGGGTCTATGGACAGTTGCCCATCCACTCGTAGATTATCATTTACAAATACGTTTCCACTTCCGGGTGAGGTATCACCAAAAAAGCCTGCCCAGTTTGTGCCACTTGCATTGTCTGCCACAGCAATTATTCCATAGTTGGCAGATGTCCCACCCAAGGTTGAATAAAAAGCCCCTCCAAAGTTAGTCGTTGCACCTTGTGCTGTGGCTATTATTCCATAATTGGTAGTACCCCCAGAACCATCGGCAGTAAAATATCCCCCCTGGTTAGTGGTGGCCCCCGTCGCCCTACCACTAATACCAGTGTTTAGTGATCCAGCTCCAATAGCACTCCCGGTAACTCCATATTTATCATTTGCGCCAGAGGTGTTAGTAGAACGTATACCAATGGACTCCGAACTAGAGTTTGTATTAATTAACTCAACATTAGCTCCCCATACAAACCCTGTGGAATTGGATTGAGCCGTAACATTTAATCCTTGTGCAATACCAGTTCCGGCTGTATTTTGAAAATCGATATTAAATGCACGGTCTAACGTACCTGCATATTCAAGGTCCAACTTATAGTCTGGAGTGGTATCTCCAATCCCTACATTACCCGTATTGGCAGCATATTGATCGTTTCCAGTAACAATCCAATCGGTATCTGTAAATAATGTTGTCGGGTCTGTCCATGATGCATTTCCATTAGCATCGGAGGATAATACATAACCTGCTGCTTGGTTACCATCTACAAACTGCAAGGTTCCAACAACATCCAAAGTCGCTGAAGGATCGTTATTGTTAATTCCTAAATTACCATTGTGCTTAAGACGCATTCCTTCCACCATAGGTTCTGTGTTAATGGGGCCATTGTGGATATAGAATCCAAGCCCTATATTATCTTCATCTACACCGCTTTGAATAGATGCTATGGCAGCTCTTCTTCCATCACTTCTAGTGGTTGAAGCACCCCCAAAACCAATAGAGCCTCCAATTTGGTTTAACCCACCACTGTTACCTCCTTTAATAAATATACCGTCTTGTCCACTATTGGCAACAGCAAGGTCGAACGGAGTAGTAATTCCTATTTGTAATGGACTTACTGGATTATTTTCACCTATACCCACTGCATCATTTGCTCCATCTACACGTAGCATGTTGGTTTCATTTGTGCTTTCTACCCTAAGACCTCCATTTCCTTCAATAATAACTGCTCCATTGTCTGCAGTAATAGTTCTTCCAGCTCCAGCGCCACCAAAATCATAGGCTTGGTCAAGTGTTCCGCCTCCTGAACTTGGAGTTGTAAAACTAATATTTCCTGCACCGTCGGTAGTCATGACTTGACCAGAAGTACCATCTGAAGCAGGCATTAGATATCGATTCGTTGTTCCGTTACCCAATGAAGTTCTACCTAAGAAGTATCCAGCATAGCCTGTACCGTTTTGTACATCTGAATAAACACCATAATGCGTTCCGCCAGCTGAAGTTGCAATTGTTATGTATTCTCCATATTTATCACCACTTCCAGTTTCAGCAAAAGATGTATAGACTCCATAGCGATCTCCAGAATCACTTCCTGTAAGTGAATTATATAAGCCAAAAAAAGTTCCGGAAAGATTTGCTCCCGCGATATTATGATTATCAACACCATAAAAATTTGTTATGGGGCCTCCAATTAAATTACTTGTTCCATATGCTGTCCCTGTAGTTCCTTGAAATCTATTTATTAAGGCAAATGTTGTATTAGAAGTGGAAGTGCCGAAAGAATTTTGATACCCAAATAAATAGGCAAAGCCAGCATTTACAGTTGAATTCTGAAAACTATTAGAGACGCCGGAAATGGAACTTTGATTGGAGCGTGTAATGCTGTTAACAATCCCGTTAGCACTCCCAGAAGCTGCGGCAACACTTTCATTTATATTATTGTATATTCCATAAACACTAGAACCTGTATTTTCATTTAACAGGCTTACTGTTCTAGAACCATTAGGTGTCTCGATTTGTAATGGATAAAGGACATTGCTAAGGCCAATACCTACATTTCCATCCGTAAATATATCTGCCGAGTTTGACGTTGGAGGAGATGTGGTGTTCTCTTCGTACCAGTCATCATCACTTCCTCCACCTGAAGAAATTGCTATCCAACTTGTACTGCCATTATCCCAATAATAAAACCCTTTATTAGGTGTACCATTGCCAGTAGCAAAAACCATCATTCCGTCCTGATCCACAGTGGGGTTTGTTGCTGGGAATTCATCTACTCTAGGGATAAGAATTCCATCTGTGTTGGAAGGCGTTGCAATGTTTGTTGCTCTTATGTCCAAGGTAGATTTTGGATCGGTATTACCAATGCCTACTTGGGAAAAAAGACTATGGCAAAAAAAGGCGACAAGACTAAATAAAATAAACTTCTTCATAATTCTGTGTTTTGAGTAACATACCTAGCTAAGTAGGAGGTTCAGGAAGAAAGAGTTGGGACTTCAAAGGTAAATTGTGAAGAATTGGAAAACCTATATGAATTCATAGATTTTTAATAATGTATGATTTCATAGAAGTAATAAAAAATAGAAAAGCCACCACAGATGTGATGACTTTTCGCCCCAAATTTGATTAACCCCCATATAGGGATCAACCTACTTATGTTTTGCAAAACTATTAAAAATTATATTACCCCACCCAATTATTTCATTTTTGTGAAATAATTAAGGGTTTTGAAGATGATTTTATTTCAATTTAACTCAAAGCAAAAGGATTGTTTATGCTTTATTGAAAAACTTTGAAGGAATATTAATGTTCTCTATTTCACTATGTTTTGTGACCGAAAACCCTTCATGAATACTAAAATAACCGGTTTCCCCTTTTTTATTTACAGCAATATAACCCACTTGAAAATCTTTGAAGTCTTTATTTTTTGACACAATTCTACCTATTGCTTCTTCACAGGCTTCTTGAGGGGATTTCCCCTGTCGCATTAATTCTACAATTAAAAAACTACCCACAGTTTTTAATACTTCCTCTCCCAAACCTGTCGCTGTAGCGCCGCCTACTTCATTGTCAATAAAAAGCCCCGACCCAATAATAGGTGAATCACCCACGCGTCCTGCCATTTTATATGCCAAGCCACTGGTGGTACAGCCTCCAGAGATGTCGCCATTTTTATCGATTGCAAGCATCCCAATAGTGTCATGGTTTTCGATATTAATAATGGGTTTATATTCTGAGGTTTTTTTCCATCCTTCCCAAGCTTTTTTAGAGGCTTCCGTAAGTAAGTTTTCTTTCTGAAACCCTTCGGAATAGGCAAATTGTTCGGCTCCTTTTCCGGCTAAAATAACGTGAGGTGTATTCTCCATCACCTTTCGTGCAACCGAAATAGGGTGCTTAATATTTTGAAGATATACTACGGCTCCATAATTGCCTTCTTTGTTCATGATGCAAGCATCTAAAGTAACATTTCCGTCACGATCGGGGAGTCCTCCAATACCTACGCTTTGTCCTTCGGCATTGGCTTCTTCTACCATACAACCTTGCTCAATAGCATCTAATGCTGTCCCTCCATTTTCAATAACGTCCCAAGCTTTTTTAGTAGAATTGGGAACATTCCAAGTGGCAATTACTATAGGAATAGTGCTTTCAGAATTATTAGAAGTTGCACCACCTTTATCAATTTCATTTTCTTTACAACCAATAACTGAAGCAGTTGCAACAATGCCTAAACTGCCTAAGGATGCATTTTGTATAAATGTTCTTCGTTTCATACCATTGAGGGTTGGAAAAACCGAAGGTACAAAAACACGTTAAAAAAAAGTAAATTCTTACTTTACTTTTACCAAGCCCTGTATCTTTAACATCTTAAAGGAAAAATATGGTTCGTTGGATAATTTTTATCTCTATTTATTTCTTAATAGACATCTATGCTTTTCAGGCAATTAAAACCGTTTCAAAAAGCCAATGGTTACATTGGTTGTATTTTATAGTTTCTATAGTATTATTGGGGTTGTTTATTTACCAGCTTACTGGGGGAGTTCATGGGAGACAAATGACACCCTCTCGTATGTATACCTTTGGTCTTTTTCTTACCATTTTTGTTCCAAAACTGCTGGTAATAGTATTTATGTTCGGGGAAGATATTATTCGTTTTGGGGTTGGACTTTTTTCAAAATTTGGAGGTAGTGATGATGGTTTTTATTTGCCTTCTAGAAGAAAATTTATAAGTACTATTGCTATTGGGATGGCAGCCATTCCATTTGCGTCTTTGCTCTATGGAATGTACAGAGGTAAGTATAATTATAAAGTCCTTAAATATGCCCTTGAATTTGACGACCTTCCTGAAGCTTTCGATGGGTATACTATTACACAAATAAGTGACGTGCATAGTGGAAGCTTTGATAATAAAAAGAAAGTCGCTTACGGGGTTGACTTAATTAATGAACAACAAAGCGATGTCATATTGTTTACAGGAGACTTGGTAAATAATAAAGCTGATGAGATGCTTCCATGGAAGGAATATTTCTCTAAACTCACCGCTAAGGATGGAGTGTATTCGGTACTGGGAAACCACGATTATGGAGATTATATTGGTTGGCCAACTGAAGTTGATAAAAAGAATAATCTTCAAAAATTGAAGGATATTCAGAAGGAAATGGGATGGAAATTACTGTTGAATGAACATGTTGAAATCACTAGAAATGGAGAGCAAATAAAACTAATCGGGGTAGAAAATTGGGGAGCTGGAGGCTTTAAAAAAGCAGGTGATTTAGAAAAAGCGTGTGCAGGTGTTTCAAAAAGTGATTTTAAAATATTAATGAGCCATGATCCTTCCCATTGGGCGCAAAAAGTAAAACAAGACGATAGGCATTTTCACTTAACCTTATCGGGTCATACACACGGAATGCAATTTGGGATTGAAATTCCAGGTTGGTTTAAATGGAGCCCTGTAAAGTATCGTTATGAACATTGGGCAGGGATTTATGAAGAATTGGGAAGATATATAAATGTAAACAGAGGCTTTGGTTTTTTAGCCTACCCCGGTCGTGTTGGAATCTGGCCAGAAGTGACTGTTATTCAACTAAAAAAAAGGGTGAATAGTGCCTAATTAAGGGGAAATGTTATATTTGTAGTTAGCATTTAAAAGAAATACTTCAAACGTATGTCAAAATTTGGAGAATTAATAGAAACAAACGTACCAGTTTTGCTTGACTTTTATGCAGAATGGGATGAAGCGTGTAAAGAGATGCATCCTGTGTTACGTGATGTTGCCGCCGCCCTTGGGGATAAAGCTCGGGTCATTAAAATTGATATCGAGAAAAACCAAGAACTTTCTGATGCATTACGCGTTAAAGGTCTACCTACTCTTATGATCTACAAAAATGGTGAAATGAAATGGCGACAAAGTGGTGAACAAGATGCTAATACCTTGATTGGTCTTGTTAAGGAGTTTGTTTAATTCCCTCCCTGTTTATCTAATTGCTTTCCTACTTTATAAAAAGTACAAATAGCTATTTTTCAAATAGTTATAATTTTATTTTTTTAAATTTCTTACAATTTTTAACTACCATTAAATATTTAACAATTTATTGTGTATTGGTTTCTGAAACACTCATACATTTGCGCCGAAAATTTTAAATATTTTTTACTTAAATGACAAAAACAAATACCTACTTATATCAGTTAGTATTTTTAGCCCTAACTGTGTTCTTTTTGGTAAAATCTTCAACTTATGCTCAAGTTGGAATTGGAACCACAAACCCTAATACAACATCAATCCTTGATGTTACGTCTACTACTCAAGGGATATTAGTCCCTAGAATGACAACCACTGAAAGACTTGCTATTACTACGCCAGCAAATAGTTTATTAGTTTATGATACCACTGTAAAAGCTTACTACTTTTATGATACCCCAACCACAACTTGGGTAAAAATGAATTCAGATAATGACAAGCGAACTAACTATAAACTAGTAAAGTCTTCTTCAGATTTAGCTTCCGAATTAACTGCTGGAGGAGGAACAAGATATTTGCTTACTTCAAATACTCTGTATGAGATTAATGGAACTGTATCACTTTCCTTTCCAATAGAATTAAATAATGCTTATATCACTGGTCGGGATACCAATGAAGACATTTTACTACGTTCAGGAGGTGTTTTATTAACTGGAACAACGGGAGGAAGCATAAGACAAGTTACGCTCTCTGCGCCTGGAGTGGGAGGGACAGTTTTTAACTTGACTGGAACGAGCACACAAAATATTATTTTTAGAGATTCTTTTGTGGCAAGTTCGAACTCAGTAGGAACTATAAGTGGTTTTGGATTAGTCTTTGTAAGTACTGTTCAATTTGTAAATAATACCGCTGGGATAACTTATAATAATATTAGCCGTCTACTGTTAAGTAATGTAGGGTGGGATTCTAACAACTCAAATACCTATGAAACTCTAACCGGAACGTTCGATCTTATTCAAAAAGTGGGGGGTTATAGTAATGTACTTGCAGGGAGAACAGGATTTAGAGTTACTGGAGTAACGACCATTAATGGAGATGCGGTTTTAAAAGATGTTGTTTTTTACGGCGGAGGTACTTATGTAGTAGGAACTTCGCCATACACGGGATATAATTTTACCAAAAGATGGACGGTTAACTGTCCAGGCATCCCCGTAGAAATAGATGATGTGGCAGCTGGTAATATATATATTACCACTTCTGCAACAACTAATTTTTCTGCCTCTGGAGCCGCAGGAAGAACAAAAATATTAGGAACCACAGCTTCAACAGGAATGTTTAGAACCACTTCAGCTGTAAATAACAGAATAGTGTATGACGGTACAAAAACTAGAATTTTTACTATTCAGGCGTCATTTACAGCAGATGCCGTGGGGAGCAACAAATTTTTCACCTTCTTTATAGCAAAGAATGGTGTTATTTTAACACCAACTGCAATCTCTACCAAAGTAGTTGGAGGGGGAGATATTAGGGCTATGTCGTTTACAGGAACAACGACACTTGCGCCAAATGATTATATTGAAGTTTGGGCTCAAAACGACACCGATGCTACAGGATTGATAGTTCCCTTTTTAAACTTGTTAATTAACTAAGTTTTACATTGCGTTATTGCAGCCAATTTTAGATTTCGGTTGCTTAAATTATCTAAAACCTTCGGTAATACAAATCGAAGGTTTTTTTCTGCTTTAAGACTATCGTGAAAAACAACAATACTTCCTGGTTGTATATTTTGTAATACATTTTGAAGACATTTTTCTTCAGAAATGTCTTTATCCCAGTCATAACTGAGCACATCCCACATCACTATTTTATATCCTTTTTTCTGAAGAATTTTCGCCTGCTTTTTTGTTATTTTCCCATAAGGGGGTCGAAATAAATTAGATTTTTCAATCTTCAAATTTTGAATGGTTTTTTCAAAGGCGTCAACGTTTTGAATATATTTTTCAGTTGAGGTTTCAGTTCCTTTTAGATGATTAAAGCTGTGATTTCCAAATGCGTGTCCTTCGGAAATAATTCTTTCGAAGATATTTGTATGTTTTTTTATGTTTTCACCAATGCAAAAAAAAGTGGCTTTGGCATTGTAGGCTTTTAGTTGGTCCAAAACCCAAGTAGTCACTTCGGGGATGGGACCATCATCAAAGGTGAGGTAGATTTTGTCTTCTGAACGTGAAAACGCCCAAATTCGTTTTGGAAATAACCAGGTAACAAATTTGGGCGTTTTCGTAAAAAGCAATTTCATAGCTATTCCTCTACCGAATCATTAAGAAGGGAATCCAATAATTTTTCAGTAAGACGTTCCTTTTGTAAAAACTCTGTGTCGATATTCATATCTAAACGTTCAAACAATCCTTTGAACGGTAGAAGATAATTTTTGAAAATTTGTTTTTGATGTTGATAGTATTCATCGGTGTCATACACATACACTATTTCTACCAGGCTTTCATATTGATTCAATTTTGAATAAATCTCCTGAAGAT
This sequence comes from Flavobacteriaceae bacterium, assembly GCA_002694465.1. Lineage (GTDB taxonomy): Bacteria > Bacteroidota > Bacteroidia > Flavobacteriales > Flavobacteriaceae > Halomarinibacterium. Next base: position 103,374 of record NZMG01000030.1, read on the forward strand.
TTTCAGCCTGTTCTTCCATAGACATAGCGCCATAATAGGCTACATAACTTTGGTATTTTGCTGAGGTCTCTTCAAAAACTTTTCGCGCTTTTTCTGTTTTTTCAAGTTCATAATAACTCAAAATATAGGGTTCTAAAAGGGAATAATATTCAAAATATTTAACTGGCATCTTTTCCATGGCTAGGTCTAGAATAGCTTCGGCTTTTTCCTGTTTACCTTCTTTTATTAAGGCATCTGCCAAACGCGCTAAATTGCTTCGGTAGGTTATTCCGTTTCTTCGAGTTTCGGTATCGTGATAAATATCGGGATTTCCACTATTACCCCAATCCCAACTCATGACAATATCATACATTTTGTCAGCATCAATTCTTCCCATATCAAATGGATTTCTTCTATCCACAGGTGTTCTTATGGGAACAAGCTTATAAACGACACCGTCTAGTTGTAGGTAGTCCTTCATCCATAAATAATCGTCATCACCAAAGGCTCCGCCACTAAAATAAATAGGACGCTCCCAGTTATTATTGGCAATGATGTCTAGCATTAATAAACGGTTTTTGTAAACGTAATCACCTTTTAAAACAATATCAATGTAGGGAACAATTTTATCGGCATCTTTTTGTTCTACAATTCCGTTTTTAAGCACAGCTTCTTTATCTACAGGGACTCTTATTACTTTTGAAGGGAACGAGCTTATAAACTGACCACTATTAAGTTCTACTTTGGTTAACGGGTTTTCACTGGCAACCCAATTCATCCAAGTTTTAATGTCCACCGTATCTTCTTTGGTTTCTTGATATGCAATAACATCGCGAACGCCATAACGATACTGTTCATGTTTAAGTTGTGAAGGGATTGGATCACTAGAGAAAGCTTTTTTCTTCATATCGTCAATATACCAATCTGTCTGAAATAAACTGGTATTGACAATGCGAACATCCTGACGATACTTTTCGATATTTTGTTGATACCATAAAGCAAACGTGTCATTATCACCAATGGTAAATAGAATTGCATTTTCATCACAGGAATCGAGATACATTCGTCCCATAGAATTAGCCGTATAACGACCAGAACGATCGTGGTCGTCCCAGTTTTGTGTTGCTAAAAGAATGGGTGCTGCTAATGTGGTTGCCACAAGTACAATTGGCAGTGCAACTTTAGGTTTTAAATAATCTTTTACTACCTCGTAAAGGGCGTATACCCCAAAACCAATCCACATGGCAAAAACATAAAATGATCCTACCACAGCGTAATCTCGTTCACGAGGTTCAAAAGGTCTTTCGTTGAGGTATACTTTAAGCGCTAATCCCGTAAAAAGGAAAAGCACCATTAATACCCAGAAGCTTTTTTTATCGTTTTTGGCGTGAAATACCAACCCTAAAATTCCAAGGATTAATGGCAAGAAATAGTAAGTATTTCTCGCTTTATTATTTTGTAAATCATCTGGGAGCGAATCTTGAGACCCCAATTGCCATTCATCAATAAACGATATGCCGCTTATCCAATTTCCGTTAAGATTACTGCCTTGCCACTGCACATCATTTTGGCGTCCGGAGAAATTCCACATAAAATAACGCCAATACATTTTCCCAAATTGAAACACGAACATAAACTTCATATTGTCAATAAAGGAAGGTTTCTTTATATCTAAGAAGGGGCCAAATTGGTTTAAGAAATCATGATAATCATCACCATCCACTAGACCATTCTGGTAGGCTTCTTTAAATTTTGAAACCTCTTCGACTAATCGTTCTTCATTTCGGTATTCTCGTTTAATACCAAATTCTAATCCGTTGGTATATTCCAAATAGTTTCCTGCGTGTTCAATACTCCACATTCGAGGCAATATTGCCTTTTGTGCGTCATCTGTATTTTGAGCTGCATTTTTCCATTCATTTACAATAATATACTTGCCAGATGCTTCATCCTTTTCATATTTTGGCTTATCATCTTTGTAAGGATTCTGGGAGTCTAAACCTACATAGGCTTCAGTAAATTGAGGGCCGTAAAAAAGATGTGTTTCAGGATATTGTTCACGGTTATAATACGCTAAAAGTTCGCGTGCGTTATTAGGATTATTTTCATTTATAACGGTTCCAGCGTTGGCACGAATTGGCAACATAAGCCAGCTTGAAAAACCTATAAAAATGAAAAGAACACAAAGAATTAGAGTATTAAAGGTAGTATGACCTTTCTTTTTAGTGTATTTTAATCCGAAGTAAAAAAGCGTTATAAAAAGTAAGCCTGCAAAGAGGGTACCTGAGTTAAACGGGAGCCTTATGGTGTTCACAAAAAACAATTCTGTAGCGCTAAAGAACTTCATCGTCATAGGAAGCAATAACTTAAATATGAAAAGTAAGATGGCCACCACGACCACATTTGCAATTAAAAAATTCTTAACAGTAACCGTTTTATATTTTTTAAAGAAATACAAAAACCCAATGGCCGGAATGGTAAGTAACGCCATAAAATGCACTCCAAAAGATAGTCCAACGATAAAAGAAATTAAAATGAGCCATCGATCTCCGCGCGGAGTGAACATTTCACGTTCCCAGCGAAGTCCACAATAAAACATAATAGACAGCATACAAGCCGCAGCAGCATAAACTTCTGCCTCGACTGCAGAAAACCAAAAGCTATCTGTAAATGTAAATGCCATTGAGCCAACAGCGGCACTTCCTAAGATGGCAATAGCATTATTTTTTGTGATTTCAGTTTGTTTTGAAACTACATTGGTCAACAAAATAGTTAATGACCAAAACATAAATAATATAGTAAATGCACTAGCAAAAACAGACATTAAATTTATGGTCAATGCAATGCTAGAAGCGTCCATGGCAAAAATGGAGAAGAAGGCACCCAATAACTGATATAGCGGTGCTCCAGGAGGGTGTCCAACCTCTAAATTACTTGCAGTTGTAATATATTCTCCTGCATCCCAAAAACTAACCGTAGGTTCTACAGTGAGCCAATACGTAATTAGGGCAATAAAAAAAACAGACCAACCAATAATTTTATTCCACTTGCTAAAGTTAAAATCGACCATGTAATGTTACAATTTTCGTTGAGGCGAATTTACTAATAATATATTTAGGTGAATGATAAAAAAATACTAACGGAAGATATCTAAAGATATTTTTAAAAATAAAAGGGTGCTTTTTTTAACTAATTTATTTGTGCAACCCAAAGTTTGTATTAAATTTGCGCCCACATTATGGAATTGGCCCATGGTGTAACTGGCAACACGTCTGGTTTTGGTCCAGAAGAGTCTAGGTTCGAGCCCTAGTGGGCCAACAAGAAAATAAAGTCCCAACGTAATTATGTTGGGACTTTTCTTTTAAGAAATAAAAAACCCAGACTTACGCTGGGTTTTTTTATTAAGGGGATTTAATTATTCGTTTGTAACACTAATCATATTCACTTTAACTGGACATCCCTCTGGTATTTCACAGACTTTTTCAATAAAATCGTATTGAAGAACTTCTCCAGCCACATTGATATTAAATCCAGAAGCTGTTGGAACTACGGTTACTGGATTGTCCTCATAAGAGTCATAAGTTAGTGTAAAAGCATTGTCATAAAAAGGGTCTCCGTCTGCATCTACGCTAATGGTAGTAACTACCTTGGCGGGGCTTTTAACACGGGTTTCCTCCTTTTTACTTAAGTCGTCCATTTTTACATATCCTGTAGATTTTGTGTCAATTTTGACCACATAATCAATGGCTCCTTTTTCACTTTTAACGGTAAATTTGTTATTTTTTGTTTCTGCTGCGGTTTGTTTGTTATCGGTTTGTGCATACATTCCTGAAACAATCACTACTGCAATGATGGTTACTATTTTTTTTATTGTTTTCATGTTTTAGTTTATTTGGTTATTACTATGTTGCTAATTCTCATTTGCAACTATATCCAATATAAATTAATACATCGTTGAAGTAAAGGGATTTAACTAGGTTTAACTACTTTTAAAGGTATCTTAACTTAAATTTTGTTAAAAAAACTTAATTACTCCAATGTATTTTAACTATTCAAGAATGGATTTAATATTAAAAAACCCTTCAATTTTGAAGGGTTAGTTGAAAGTTAAAAAGAGTTCTATTTTTTAAATTTTAAAAGTCATTACGGGCATATTAGCGTGATTTACTAGGTCTTCACTAACACTTCCATTAAAGAAATGGGAGATTCCTTTTCTGCCATGAGTACTCATCCCTATAAGTTGTGCATTACTTTCTCGAGCAAAACCTAGTATGCCCTTTTCTACAGAAATATCGTTGTAAATATTTAAAGTATAATTTGGGTATTTCATTCCCTTAATAAATAAAGCCATCATTTTTTTGGCATCCATGGAGGTAGTAAATCCGCTTGGAGTATTCACATAAAGTAAATGAATAGTAGCACCGAAATTTTCAGCAAATTTTTGAGCTACCTCAAAGGGTTTTTTACATTCGTTTGAGAAATCTGTTGCGAAGACAAAGTCTTTAACTTCAAACTTCTTATGCTCATTTTTAATGACCAAAACCGGAATTTTTGAAGTACGAACAACTTTTTCGGTATTACTTCCAATAAACATTTCTTTAAATCCACTTGCACCGTGGGATCCCATTACAATAAGATCAATTTTATTGGACTTTACTGCTTCAGAAATATCATCATAAATTTCACCGTGTCCAATAGTTTGTTTTACCTTAACTTTTTTCAAGTAAGGTTTTTTCATTAATTCGGCAAATTGTTTTTCAGCTAGCTTAATAAAAAACAAGGCTTCTGGCAAGGCACCTTTGTTGGTATTGGCAAGATGTAATGGCATTTCCATTGAGTGTAATAAATATATTTCACTATCATTTTTTTTTGCCATTTGAACGGCAACTTTTAATGCGTTTTCGGCTTGAGGTGAAAAATCTGTAGGGAGTAAAATTCTTTTCATATAGGTTTATTTTGGAAGGATTTTCTTACCATTAAAGTACGAAAATTCAAAGAGATGGCAATATTTTTATTATCAAAATAAATATAGTATATTTGCACCGAAATTAACAAGATAATAGGTGAGGGGACATGAAGTCCCCTCTTTTTATAGCCTAATTTATGAAGGAGAAAGTTGAAAAATTGCTTGAAAAAGCCCTTGAAGAAAATCCATCGTTATTTCTTATTTCGTTATCTATTTCTAGCGCCAATCATATTCAAATTATTATTGATGGCGATGAGGCGGTTAGCGTACAAAACTGTATGGACATAAGCAGAGCGATAGAGCACAACTTGGATCGGGAAGAGGAAGATTTCTCCTTGGAGGTGTTATCGGCTGGAGTTTCGGAGCCGTTAACTCAGAAAAGGCAGTATAAAAAAAATATTGGAAGGGATTTAAAAGTTAAAACCCTAGAAAATACCATAGAAGGAACGCTTATTGAAGCAACCGACGAAGCCATCAAGCTTCAATGGAAAGCAAGAGAGCCAAAACCTACTGGGAAAGGAAAAGTAACTGTTGAAAAAGAGACAGAAATACCTTATTCAACAATTGTAGAAGCAAAAGTGATGATTAAATTTAAGTAACAGAATATGGAAAATTTAGCGTTAATCGAATCGTTCTCTGAATTTAAAGACGACAAACAAATAGACAGAGTTACGCTTATGGCGATACTTGAAGACGTTTTTAGAAACGCGTTAAAGAAAAAATATGGAAGTGATGATAACTTCGATATTATTGTAAATCCAGACAAAGGAGATTTAGAGATTTGGAGAAATAGGGTGGTAGTTGCCGATGGTGAAGTGGAAGATCCTAATGAAGAAATATCACTTAGCGAAGCACGTAAAATTGAAGATGACTTTGAGGTTGGTGAAGATGTTTCGGAAGAAGTAAAATTAATGGATTTAGGAAGACGTTCTATTTTAGCATTGCGTCAAAACCTTATTTCAAAAATCCATGAGCACGATAATACCATCGTGTACAAGCAATTTAAAGACATGGAAGGCGAAATTTATACCGCCGAAGTGCATCATATCCGTCATCGTGCTGTTATCTTATTGGATGACGAAGGGAATGAAATTATCCTTCCAAAGGAAAAACAAATTCCTTCAGACTTTTTTAGAAAAGGAGACAACGTTCGTGGTATTATAGAAAGTGTAGAGCTCAAAGGAAATAAGCCGGCCATTATTATGTCACGTGCAAATCCGTTGTTCTTAGAAAAGCTTTTCGAACAAGAAATTCCAGAAGTTTTCGACGGCTTAATTACTATTAAAAAAGTAGTTAGAATTCCAGGTGAAAAAGCTAAAGTTGCTGTAGATACTTATGATGATAGAATTGATCCAGTGGGAGCTTGTGTGGGAATGAAAGGATCAAGAATCCATGGAATTGTAAGAGAACTAGGAAATGAAAATATTGATGTTATTAACTATACCAATAACACGAATTTATTCATTACAAGAGCATTAAGCCCTGCCAAAGTAACCTCCATTAACATAAATGAAGAGACTAAACGTGCAGAAGTGATTCTAAAGCCTGAAGAAGTTTCTAAAGCGATTGGACGGGGTGGGCACAATATTCGTTTGGCAGGACAACTTACTGGATACGAAATAGATGTGTTAAGAGAAGGTGCAGAAGAGGATGTGGAATTAACCGAATTCTCAGACGAAATAGAAGGATGGATTATTAACGAATTCAAGAAAATTGGACTAGATACAGCGAAGAGTGTTCTTGAAAAAGACCTAGCATTTTTAGTAAATAGTACAGATCTTGAGGAGGAGACCATTCAAGAAGTTATCAATATATTAAAAGAAGAATTTGAAGAGTAGCAGAAAGATTAACTACTTTTACAAATCAATTTAAGAAAATAACAGGCAAGCATTTTATGGCTGAAACAAAAACGATACGACTCAATAAAGTACTCCGCGAATTTAATATTTCGCTGGATCGTGCCGTGGAATTTTTGGGAACAAAAGGTTTTGAAGTAGAAGCAAGACCCACAACCAAAATTTCTAGCGAAGAATACGATGTGCTTTTTAACGAGTTTCAGACGGACAAAAGTAAAAAAGTAGAAGCCAAAGAAGTTGGCGAGGAAAAACGTAAAGAGAAAGAAGAACTTCGTCTAGAACGTGAGCGTGAAATTGAAGAGAAACAGGTAAAAGTAGAGCCAAAGGTTATAAAAGCCGAAGCAAAACTCAATGGACCAAAACAAGTTGGAAAAATTGATTTAAATCCTGCTAAGGCAAAAAAAGAGGAAGAAAAACCAGTTAAAAAAGAGGAGGAAAAACCGGCAGTTAAGGTTGAAGAAAAGCCAATTAAAGCTGAAAAGAAGGTCGAAGAGAAAACGGAAGAAAAGAAAGAGGATAAAAAGCCAGTTAAGAAAGTAGAAGAAAAGGTCGTTAAAAAAGAAATCTCTGTAGAGGAAGAGTCTGAAGAATCGGATACGGTAAAGACTCAATATAAAAAGCTTGATGGTCCTAATTTCACTGGAGAAAAAATTGACTTAACTAAGTTTAAGAAACCAGAGAAAAAGACGGACGATAAAAAGAAAAGTTCAGACAATAAAGAAAAAAAGAACCGTAGAAGAAGAATAAGCAAGGAATCTCCTAATAACAATAGATCTAGAGATAACAGAGCAAAAGGAAGAAGTAATGTTGTAAAAGAGGAGCCTAGCGAAGAAGAAGTACAAAAGCAGGTGAGAGAAACACTTGAAAAACTTCAAGGAAAATCTTCAAAAGGAAAAGGTGCAAAATACCGAAGAGAAAAAAGAGATAGCCACCGTCAAAAATCTGAAGACGAACTGGCACAACAAGAAGCAGACAGCAAACTCCTTAAAGTAACAGAATTTGTTACCGTAAGTGAAGTGGCGACCATGATGAATGTTCCCGTAACCCAAATTATTTCGGCTTGTATGTCGCTGGGAATGATGGTGACTATGAACCAACGTTTGGATGCCGAAACACTTTCGATTGTAGCCGAAGAATTTGGTTTTGAAGTAGAGTTTATTACAGCCGATATTGAAGAGTCTATTCAAGAAGTAGAAGACAATCCAGAAGATTTAGTGCCTCGTGCTCCTATTGTAACCGTAATGGGTCACGTAGATCACGGAAAAACTTCATTGTTGGATTACATTCGTGAAGAGAATGTTATTGCAGGGGAATCAGGAGGAATTACGCAACATATTGGTGCTTACGCCGTTCAGTTAGAAAACGGCCAAAAAATCACATTCCTTGACACACCTGGTCACGAAGCGTTTACCGCAATGCGTGCACGGGGGGCTCAAGTAACCGATCTTGCTATTATTGTTGTAGCTGCAGATGATGATATCATGCCTCAAACCAAAGAAGCTATTAGTCATGCACAAGCAGCAGGTGTGCCAATTGTATTTGCCATAAATAAAATAGACAAGCCTACCGCTAATCCAGATAAGATTAAAGAAGGACTAGCAAACATGAATCTTTTAGTAGAGGATTGGGGTGGTAAAATACAATCACAAGATATTTCAGCAAAAACAGGTGATGGTGTTAAAGAGCTTCTTGAGAAAGTATTACTTGAGGCAGAATTATTAGAATTAAAAGCCAATCCAGATCGTTTAGCATATGGTACCGTAGTGGAAGCCTTCCTTGATAAAGGGCGAGGTTATGTTTCTACCATTTTAGTACAAGGAGGTACTTTAAAAGTAGGAGATTATGTGTTGGCAGGACAAAACAGTGGAAAAGTAAAAGCCATGCACGATGAGCGTGGTAATTCAATAAAAGAGGCTGGTCCATCAACACCTATTTCAATTTTAGGATTAGACGGTGCCCCACAAGCTGGAGATAAGTTTAATGAATTTGAGGATGAACGTGAAGCAAAAGCGATTGCTGTAAAACGTACACAGTTGCAAAGAGAACAATCGGTTAGAACACAACGCCATATTACATTAGATGAAATTGGACGCCGAATCGCCCTTGGTGATTTCAAGGAATTGAATATCATCCTTAAAGGAGACGTGGATGGATCTGTGGAAGCATTAACAGATTCGTTCTTGAAGCTTTCGACTGAAGAAATACAAGTAAATATTATTCATAAAGGAGTTGGAGCCATTACCGAAAGTGATGTGTTGTTAGCTTCTGCGTCTGATGCTATTATAATTGGCTTTAACGTGAGACCTATGGGTAATGCACGTCAATTAGCCGATAAAGAAGAAATCGATATCCGTAATTACTCTATTATTTACGATGCCATCAACGATCTTAAAGATGCGATGGAAGGAATGTTATCTCCAGAAATGCGTGAAGAGATTACAGGTACGGCAGAGATTAGAGAAACCTTTAAGATTTCCAAAATTGGAACCATTGCAGGTTGTATGGTTACTAGTGGAAAAATCTTAAGAAATTCTGGAATTCGATTAATTCGCGAAGGAGTTGTTGTCTTTACAGGGGAATTAGATTCTTTAAAACGTTTTAAAGATGATGTGAAGGAAGTAGCAAAAGGATACGATTGTGGTATTCAAATTAAAAACTACAACGATATTAAGGAAGGTGACATTATTGAAGGCTTCCAAGAAGTTGCTGTTAAAAAGAAACTGAAATAGTTTAGATAAAGAATAAAAAAACCGTCTAGAAGGCGGTTTTTTTATTTAGTCTTTTTTATTCTTCCCAGGTTTTAATATAAACGCAGAGGGGAAGTTGCGTTGTACTTCTAGTAGGACTCTATCGGCTTCAATACGACTAGTGAAGTTGCCTACCCATACTTTATAATTAGGAGTCTCATATTCAATGGAAGCAGGCCATTTTCCGTACTTGTTTCGGTAACTACTCAATGTAGAATTAGCTTTACTCAAATTACCATAGTACAATTGAATGGTGAAGCCATCGGTTAGTTTATTATCCTTTTCTAGTGACTTTTTCAAATCTAGCAGTGTAGGGATTCTTTTGTCTTGGTGAATCGTTACAGTCCCTTGTTGCGAAAAGCTTTTTACAGATAAAAAAAGAGCCAATAGGCATAATATCAGTAGCTTAAATGAATTTTTAAATAGCATAATATTTACTTGAAAGTGCAAATGTAAACCTTAATAACTTTTAAAGGTTCAAAAATATTATTTAGAATTAGTATAAATTAGTTATTAACACTTTATTTGGATTTCTAAAATCGACTTTTATGATGTACTTTTGCACAGTTATTTTAGGCATCAAAAGGTAAATTTAACTGTAAACTAGATAACCAATTGTGTGCCAAACTTATGGACAATAATATAACCGATCGTATGGAAAAGGTACCTTACCGAAATCTACCCTCTAAATTGTCACTTCTATGGTTAGCGTGTATGCTAGCTTTTTCAGTTACTCAAATTTCATTTGCATCCACAACGGTTTTACCAACTCAAGCAGTAGATACTGCTAAGGGAGAATCCTTGTTTAAGGCTAATTGTGCGGCTTGTCATAACTTATATAAGAAAATGACTGGACCGGCATTGTTTGGAGTTGGAGATAAGTATGAAAAACAATGGTTGTACAGTTGGATTAAGAACAGCCAAGAGATGGTAAAGTCTGGTGATGCTCAAGCTGTAAAGATTTTTGAAGAAAATAATGGATCGGTCATGACTGCCTTTCCTCAATTGAGTGATGCAGATATTGATGATATTATTGCTTATACATATAAAGAGAAAAAAGTAGCCCCACCACCAACAGTTGATCCTGCTGCTGCAAGTTCTGGAGGAGGAATGTCTAATGATATTATTTTAGCGGTATTAGCACTTGTGTTCTTACTATTAGTCGTAATGCTGGTGTTGGTAAACAAAACATTGCGTCGTATTGCCGAAGCTAATGGAGTAGAATACGATCAAAAAGAAAAGGGTACCCCAGTATGGAAAGCCTTTATTCAAAATCAGTTTTTGGTATTAGTATTTTCTATTTTCTTATTGCTTTCAGCTGGGTATTTTGCGTATGGATGGATGATGCAAGTGGGTGTTGATCAAGGATATGCGCCAGTACAACCTATACATTACTCCCATAGAATTCACGCAGGAGACAACCAGATAGATTGTAACTACTGTCACAGCTCTGCAAGAAAGAGTAAGACATCTGGAATACCTTCACTTAATGTTTGTATGAACTGTCACAAGACCATTAGTGAAGTGGCCGAGGCAACACAAGCGGAAGGAGAAAAAGAATACGGAGTTGATTATAATGCTGAAATAAAGAAATTATACACTGCGGTTGGATGGGATGTAGATTCACAATCTTACACAGGAGACACACAACCAGTAAAATGGGTGCGTATTCATAATCTACCAGACTTTGCTTATTTTAACCACTCTCAACACGTAACTGTGGCTGGGGTTGAATGTCAAAAATGTCACGGCCCCGTAGAAGAAATGGAAATTATGGAACAGTTTTCACCCCTTACTATGGGTTGGTGTATAAACTGTCACAGAGATACTAATATAAAAGTAGAAGACAACGCATACTATGAGAAAATTCATGAAGAACTTTCTAAAAAGTATGGTGTAGATAAATTAACAGCGGCTCAAATGGGCGGACTAGAATGTGGTAAGTGTCACTACTAATTAAAGAATTGAATACTATTTTCAAATAGCAATATGGCATCAAATAAGAAATATTGGAAAAGTGTTGAAGAACTAAATGAAAACAGTTCTATTGTTGAAACACTGAAGCAAAATGAATTTGTAGAGCCTATCCCTACGGATGAATTCCTAGGTAATAAGGAAACACTTGAAGCTTCTTCAACCACACGTCGTGATTTCTTAAAATACGTAGGTTTTACAACTGCTGCGGCTTCTTTAGCTGCCTGTGAAGGGCCTGTTATTAAATCTATCCCTTATGTGGTAGCTCCAGACGAAATTGTTCCTGGAGTTGCAAATTATTATGCCACAAGTATGGCAGATGGTTTTGATTTTGCTAATGTATTAGTAAAAACGCGTGAAGGAAGACCTATTAAAATTGAACGCAATGATTTGGCCAAAAATGGCGGAAGTGTAAATGCTCGTGTTCATGCATCGGTATTATCTATGTATGATAAAAACCGTTTGCAAGGTCCTAAAGTAGATGGGAACGATGTTTCTTGGGATGATTTTCACGGTGCTGTAGCTGCAAAGCTTAGCGCTATGGCAGGTAAAGATGTGGTCTTATTGACTCAAACATTTGCTAGTCCTTCCACGTCAAAATTAATTTCAGAATTTAAAACAAAATACCCTAATGTTCGTCACGTGGTTTACGATACCGTATCTTCAAGTGAGGCATTAGACGCATTCCAAGCCGAATTTGGAATGAGAGCATTACCGGATTATGATTTCAGCAAAGCTGAAGTAATTGTATCGGTGGGAGCAGATTTTATTGGTGATTGGCAAGGTGGAGGTTATGAAGCAAGTTATGCCAAAGGACGTATTCCAAAGAATGGAAAAATGTCTCGTCACATTCAGTTTGAAGCAAATATGTCGCTTTCGGGTGCCAATGCAGATAAACGAGTTCCTGTAACACCTTCAGATCAAATGAAAGTGTTACTTGCATTAACTGGAAATGGAAGTACTTCTGGATTACCAGAGAATGTTGTAGATGCCGTTAATAAGGCTAAAGGTCAATTGCAAAAAGCCGGAAGTAAAGGAGTTATTATTACTGGGCTTCCAAATGTAGCGGCACAAAAAACCGCATTATCCTATAATAAGACTGTAGGAAGTGTTGTCATGGATACTGAAAAGCCAAGATTAACCTCAATGGGGAATGCTTCAGAAGTGGCAAACGTGATGAATGGAGTGATTTCAGGAAGTGTGAAAGGATTAATTACCGTGGGTGTAAATCCAGTGTATTCTTTCCCAAATGCTGCTTTTGCCGAAGCTTATAAAAATCTTGAAATGAGTCTTGCTTTCGCTATGAATGCAGACGAAACAGCCTCTATGGCTCAAATGGTGGGGGCAACTCCTCATTATTTAGAATCTTGGGGTGATGTTCAAATGAAAAAAGGTTCTTTTGGATTAATGCAACCTACCATTCGTCCTTTATTCAATACGATGCAATTTCAAGATTGCTTATTGAAGTGGACAGGAAGTGATAAAAAATATTACGATTACCTAAAAGAATCTTGGGAGTCTTCAATTTTGGCAGGTGGGTCTTGGAGTCAAGCGCTTCATGACGGATTTTATGAAAGTGATGTTGAAGTGGAAACTGATGCTGTTACTTCCGAAACTACCGAAACATCTACTTCAAATGGTGCTTTATTAGAACCCATTCAAGAAGGTCTGGAGTTAACACTCTATACAAAAACTGGTTTAGGAGATGGACAACAAGCCAATAATCCTTGGTTACAAGAATTGCCAGATCCGATCTCTAGAGCTTCTTGGGATAATTATGTAACTGTTTCTGCTGCTGATGCTTCAGAAATGGGGTTAGAAAATTTTAATGTTGCCAACGGCGCGTTAAACGGAAGCTATGTGAACATTAAAATGGGTGATGTTGTTGTGGAGAAAGTTCCTGTGTTAATTCAGCCAGGACAGGCTAAAGGATCTGTAGGATTAGCATTTGGTTATGGTCGTAAAGCGGCTGTGCAGCAAGAAATGCAAACTGGAGTTAATGCTTATACCTTATATAATAACTTTTCTTCAGTTCAAAATGTAACTTTAGAAAAAGTAAGTGGGGTTCACGAGTTTGCTTGTGTGCAATTACACAACACCATGATGGGTAGAGATATTATTCGTGAAACTACCCTGGAGATTTTCAATACAAAAGATAAAGATGCTTGGAATGCAGTACCCATGGTTTCAAAAGACCATCAGGAAATTCCTGTCTCTTCTCCGGATGCAGACCTTTGGGATGAATTTGATCATTCTATTGGGCACCACTTTAATCTTTCTATTGATTTAAATGCGTGTACAGGATGTGGAGCTTGCGTAATTGCTTGTCATGCTGAAAACAACGTTCCTGTTGTTGGAAAAGCAGAAATGCGCAAGAGCCGTGACATGCATTGGTTGCGAATTGATAGATATTATTCAAGTGAAGATTCTTTCAGTGCGGATACTGAAAAGAAAGACAATATTTCTGGGTTAGGAAGTTCGCTTTCAGAATTTGGAGAAATGGAGCATCCTGCAGATAATCCGCAGGTAGCTTTCCAACCTGTTATGTGTCAACATTGTAACCACGCACCTTGTGAAACTGTTTGTCCAGTAGCGGCAACTTCACATGGAAAGCAAGGACAAAACCAAATGGCGTATAACCGTTGTGTGGGTACACGTTACTGTGCCAACAACTGTCCTTATAAAGTTCGTCGTTTCAACTGGTTCTTGTATTCAGAAAATGATGAGTTCGATTACCACATGAACAATGACTTGGGACGAATGGTATTAAACCCAGATGTGGTTGTACGTTCACGTGGGGTGATGGAGAAATGTTCAATGTGTATTCAAATGACTCAAAAGGCTATTTTGGATGCGAAGCGCGATGGAAGAGCGGTAAAAGATTCAGAATTTAAAACAGCTTGTTCGGCTGCCTGTGAAACAGGAGCTATACAGTTTGGTGATATAAATAATCACGACAGTGAAGTCTTCAAATTAAAAGAAGACAAGAGAATGTATCATTTATTGGAAGCGGTAGGTACAAAACCAAATGTATTCTATCATACCAAGGTGAGAAACACAAACGAAGCATAAACTAAGAAATTGATTATATAGATATGGCGTCGCATTACGAAGCACCTATTAGAAGACCCTTAGTTATTGGAGACAAAAGCTACCACGATGTTACTGTGGATGTGGCAGCTCCAGTAGAAGGAAAAGCCAATAAATCTTGGTGGATAGTATTTACTATTGCTTTAGTAGCCTTTTTATGGGGACTAGGGTGTATTATTTATACCATTTCTACAGGGATTGGAGTTTGGGGATTGAACAAAACCGTTAACTGGGCTTGGGATATTACCAACTTCGTTTGGTGGGTAGGTATTGGTCACGCAGGAACCCTTATTTCTGCGGTACTCTTACTTTTCCGTCAAAAATGGAGAATGGCAATTAACCGTTCTGCAGAGGCGATGACCATCTTCTCAGTAATTCAAGCGGGATTATTCCCTATCATTCACATGGGGCGTCCTTGGTTAGCCTATTGGGTACTACCTATTCCTAATCAGTTTGGATCACTTTGGGTGAACTTTAACTCGCCATTACTTTGGGACGTATTTGCGATTTCTACCTATCTATCGGTATCCTTAGTGTTCTGGTGGACAGGATTATTACCAGATTTTGCGATGATTCGCGATAGAGCTATTACACCATTTACTAAACGAGTATATAGTATTTTATCCTTTGGATGGAGTGGACGTGCTAAAGATTGGCAACGTTTCGAAGAAGTTTCGTTGGTATTAGCAGGTCTTGCAACGCCACTTGTACTTTCGGTACATACGATTGTATCTTTTGACTTCGCAACCTCGGTAATTCCAGGTTGGCATACTACCATTTTCCCACCGTATTTCGTTGCGGGAGCAATTTTTTCTGGATTTGCCATGGTACAAACCCTTCTTATCATTATGAGAAAGGTTTCACATTTGGAAGATTATATTACCATTCAGCATATAGAATTAATGAACATTGTAATTATGATTACAGGTTCTATTGTTGGGGTGGCCTATATTACCGAGTTATTTATTGCATGGTATTCTGGAGTAGAGTACGAGCAATATGCTTTCTTGAATAGAGCAACTGGACCTTATTGGTGGGCATATTGGGCAATGATGACCTGTAATGTGTTCTCTCCACAGTTTATGTGGTTTAAGAAATTGCGTACTAGTATTATGTTCTCCTTCTTTATTTCTATTGTTGTAAACATTGGAATGTGGTTTGAGCGTTTCGTTATTATCGTCACATCTCTTCACAGAGATTATTTAACATCTTCTTGGACAATGTTCTCTCCAACTTTTGTAGATATCGGAATTTTTATTGGAACCATAGGATTTTTCTTCGTCCTGTTCTTATTGTACTCAAGAACATTCCCTGTAATTGCGCAGGCAGAAGTAAAATCAATTTTGAAAGGATCTGGAAGTAAATACAAAACACTTCGTGCAGAACATGGAGATGATGTAAAACATTACGATTTACCTTCGGGAGCCAAAACTAAAGTTGAAAAGGCCCCTTCAAAACCGGCCACTGATACTTCGGAAAACACTAAGAATTTATTGAAAAGGATTGGAACTTTTGATGCTGCTACTCAAACAGCAGACGATTTAAAACGTATTAGTGGTGTAGGTCCCAAAATGGAAGAAAAATTACACCAATTAGGAATTTTTACTTTCGAACAAGTAAGTAAAATGACCGATACAGAGTATGATTTATTAGATAGCATAATTGACGAATTCCCAGGAAGAGCAAAACGTGATGATTGGGCAGGTCAAGCTTCAAAACTTAAAAATAGTTAAGATATGGCATCCAAAGTAATTCACGCTATTTACAACGACGATGACATTCTTATGAATGCCGTAAAGGCAGTTCGTAATGAACATTATCATATAGAAGAAGTCTATACGCCTTTTCCAGTTCACGGGCTAGATAAAGCTATGGGCTTGGCTGGGACTAGAATTGCGATTACCTCTTTTATGTATGGGCTTGTTGGGCTTTCGGTCGCTATTATTATGATGAATTTCATTATGATTCAAGATTGGCCTCAAAATATTGGAGGAAAGCCTAGCTTTAGTTATATAGAAAATATGCCTGCTTTTGTTCCCATTATGTTTGAAATGACAGTATTTTTTGCTGCGCATTTAATGGTAATTACTTTCTATATGAGAAGTAAATTATGGCCCTTTAAAAAAGCCGAAAATCCAGATCCAAGAACTACGGACGATCATTTCCTTATGGCAATCGATGCAGGAAGTCATGATGTGGAAAAAGTTTCAAAATTTTTAAAAGAAACTGGAGCGATAGAAATTAGTTTAATCGAAAATGAAGACGATCACTAATATGAAAAGTATATCAAAAATAGCAATATTATTAATGGTAGCTACGGTGATGGTATCTTGCTTTGATACTGGAAACCCCAATTACCAATACATGCCAAACATGTATGCTCCTGTTGGCTATGAAACCTATGGGGAATATGAAATTTTCCCAGGAGGACAAGCAGCGATGTTACCTGCCGAAGGATCTATTCCAAGAGGATGGCAACCTTATGATTACCCAAATACACCTGATGGTTTTCTATTGGCCAAAGCCGAATTAAAAAACCCGTTAGCAGTTACAGAAGAAAATTTAGCCGCAGGCAAGAAACTATATGATATTTATTGTGCTGTCTGTCACGGAGTAAAGGGTGATGGACAAGGAATTTTAGTGCAGCGCGAGAAAATTCTTGGTATTCCAAGTTATGATGATGCAGGACGGAATATATCTGAAGGAGGGGTTTATCACGTACAAATGTTTGGTTTAAACTCCATGGGTTCTTATGCCTCTCAGACTAATGAGTTAGAGCGTTGGCAAATTACTCAACACGTGATGAATTTGAAAGCAGCGCTTAAAGGTGAACCATTAGTGACACCAGAAAGTATAGTGGCACCTACCGTAGAAGAAACTACTGAAACTGTAACAACAGAGACAGAACATTAAATAAAGAACTAAGAGAATAGCTTAAGATATGTATACGCTACCCAAAAAATTAAAATTATTTGCGATTGCTTTTATGGTAGTTGGAGCCATTGGGATGATTGCAGGGTTTCTTTCTGCTCCCAAAACCACTGCCGAAGTAAAGGAAATGATGGCAAGTCACCACGGGGATGGTCATGGCGAAACCGTTGAAGATGTTTCGCACGGAGACAATCATGGTGAAGTGAATGAAGATGCTCACGGTGGTGAAGACGCTCATTATGAGCATGTACTTCATCAAATGCAAAACCGTCCTTGGTCTGCATTATACATTGCATCGTTCTTCTTTTTTATGATTGCATTAGGAACCTTAGCATTCTATGCTATTCAATATGCTGCACAAGCGGGTTGGTCTCCTGTACTCTTTAGGGTGATGGAAGGAATTACAGCCTATTTGCCAGTAGCTTCTGTAATTATATTTGTATTGTTATTACTTTCAGCATTTCACGTAAACCATATCTTCCACTGGATGGATCCAGAATTGGTGAATCCAGAAAGTGAACATTATGATAAATTAATTGCAGGGAAAAGTGGATTTTTAAACGTTCCTTTCTTTTTAATAAGAGCGGCTATTTTCTTATTAGGATGGAATTTATACCGTTGGATTTCTAGAAAAAATTCTATTGCAGACGATACGGCAGAAGACAATAGATACTTTAAAAAGAATTTTAAAGCTTCAGCAGGATTCTTAGTATTCTTTATAGTTACCGAGTCTATGATGTCTTGGGATTGGATAATGAGTTTCGACCCACATTGGTTTAGTACCCTATTTGGATGGTACGTGTTTGCAGGAATGATGGTTTCAGCAATTACGGTAATTGCCATGGTTACTATTTATTTGAAATCGCAAGGATATTTAGAGCACGTAAACGATAGTCATATTCATGATTTGGCAAAATTCATGTTTGGTTTCAGTATTTTCTGGACCTATTTATGGTTTTCACAATTCATGCTTATTTGGTATGCAAACATTCCAGAAGAGGTTACTTATTTTGTAACCAGAATTGAAGATTACAATCTACCTTTCTTCGGGATGTTGGCCATGAATTTTATATTCCCTGTATTGTTATTAATGAATAGTGATTATAAACGTGTTAACTGGTTTGTAATCATGACAGGGATTGTCATTTTAGCAGGACATTATATTGATGTTTTCAATATGGTAATGCCTGCAACTGTTGGAACGTCTTGGTACATTGGCATTCCAGAAATAGGTTCATTGCTTTTCTTCTTTGGATTATTTGTTTTGGTGGTATTTACGGCCTTAACAAAAGCGCCATTATTGGCAAAACGAAATCCATTTATTAAGGAAAGTAAGCATTTTCATTATTAATTAAACATAGAAGATAGATAACGATGACCGCATTTTTAGTTGTATTAGTAATCATTCTTTTTGGAGTTGCCATCTGGCAAATGGGAAAGATTTTTCAGCTCTCCAAAGGCAAAAGCGATACTACTTCCCAAATAGCCAATGATAAAGACAATAACTTACATGGATGGCTAAGTTTGATGTTTGTATTATTTGTTTATGCCTTAGCATTCTATTCTCATTGGAAATGGAGTAATGTATTTTTACCGCAATCTGCATCAGAGCATGGGGTGGATATAGACCAACTTTGGCTAATTTCCATGGTCCTTATTTTTGTAGTAGGAATTATAACCCAATGGCTTCTATTTTATTTCTCATTCAAATACCGAGGTAAAAAGACACAAAGAGCTACCTTCTATGCAGATAATGACAAGTTAGAGTTCATCTGGACTATAATTCCAGTTATTGTATTAGCAGGATTGATAATTTATGGTTTGTTTACTTGGACAGACATTATGAATTTTGATGAAGACGAAGACACTATGGTAGTTGAGTTATATGCGTACCAATTTGATTGGAGAGCGCGTTACGGTGGAAATGACAATGTACTTGGCGAAGCTAACGTAAGACTTATTGAAGGGGCAAATACATTAGGAGTAGATACTTCAGATCCAAATGCCCAAGATGATATCATTGTTAACGAACTACACTTACCCGTTGGTAAAAAGGTTCTTTTCAAGATGCGTTCTCAAGATGTTTTGCACTCTGCATATATGCCGCACTTTAGAGCCCAAATGAACTGTGTTCCTGGAATGATTACTCAATTTGCATTTACACCTACAATTACTACCGAAGAAATGAGATTAGATCCTGAAGTAATTGGGAAAGTTCAACGAATAAATGATATTAGAAGAGCAAATAGTGAAAAACTTGTCGCTAATGGGGACGAAGCTTTAGAACCATATGAGTTTGATTATATGCTTCTATGTAATAAGATTTGTGGAAACAACCACTACAACATGCAAATGAAAATTGTAGTTGAATCAGAAGAAGAATATAATGCTTGGATAAAAGAACAAGCTACATTGGCCGAAGCGCTTAAACAATAATAAAACAGTTTAGAAAGATATGTCAGCACACGCACACGACCACGTAGAAGACCATCACGACGATCACGGGCATCACCATAAAGAGACATTTGTTACTAAATATATCTTTAGCCAAGATCATAAAATGATTTCAAAGCAATACCTTATTACTGGGTTGTTTATGGGAATTATTGGAATTGCTATGTCTATGCTTTTTAGACTTCAATTAGCTTGGCCGGATAAACAATTTGGTATTTACGAAATTCTTTTAGGAAAATGGGGAGCCGATGGCATTATGGATCCTAGTGTTTATTTAGCACTTGTTACCATTCACGGAACCATTATGGTATTCTTTGTATTAACTGCTGGATTGAGTGGAACTTTCAGTAACTTATTAATTCCATTACAGATTGGAGCTCGAGATATGGCTTCAGGGTTTTTAAATATGATATCTTACTGGTTATTCTTTCTTTCCAGTGTTATTATGGTTATGTCTCTTTTTGTGGAAGCAGGACCTGCTTCAGCTGGATGGACAATTTACCCGCCGCTTAGTGCATTACCTCAAGCAATTCCCGGTTCGGGTGCAGGGATGACCTTATGGTTAGTTTCTATGGCAATTTTTATTGCATCTTCATTATTGGGATCGCTTAATTATATTGTTACGGTAATTAATTTACGTACCAAAGGAATGTCCATGACACGTCTGCCACTAACTATTTGGGCATTCTTTGTAACCGCAATTATCGGGGTTGTTTCTTTCCCAGTATTATTGTCAGCAGCGCTATTATTGATTATGGATAGAAGTTTTGGAACTTCGTTCTTCCTTTCAGATATTTATGTGGCAGGGGAAGTATTACATAATCAAGGAGGATCTCCTGTATTGTTTGAACATCTTTTCTGGTTTTTAGGACACCCTGAAGTTTACATTGTATTATTACCAGCATTAGGGATTACTTCCGAAATTATTGCTACCAACTCTCGTAAGCCAATTTTTGGGTATAGAGCAATGGTTGCTTCTATTTTAGCTATTGCGTTCTTGTCAACCATTGTTTGGGGACATCATATGTTTATTTCTGGAATGAATCCATTTCTAGGATCTGTATTCACCTTTACAACCTTATTGATTGCAATTCCTTCAGCGGTAAAAGCATTTAATTATATAACCACCCTATGGAAGGGTAATTTGCAGCTAAACCCTGCCATGTTGTTTTCTATTGGATTGGTTTCAACATTTATAACGGGGGGTCTTACAGGAATTATCCTTGGAGACAGTGCATTGGATATTAATGTACACGACACCTATTTTGTGGTTGCTCACTTCCATTTGGTAATGGGTATCTCGGCGTTGTATGGATTATTTGCAGGAGTGTACCATTGGTTCCCAAAAATGTTTGAAGGACGTATGCTTAACAAAAACCTTGGGTACATTCACTTCTGGGTAACAGCTATAGGTGCGTATGGAGTTTTCTTTCCGATGCACTTTATTGGAATGGCAGGATTACCAAGACGATATTATACCAACACCGCGTTTCCATATTTTGATGATTTAGCAAATATTAATGTGGTAATTACCATCTTTGCTTTTATCGCAGGAGCCGCACAGTTAGTATTCCTTTACAATTTTATTTCTTCTATGTTCTTCGGAAAAAAAGGACCAAAAAATCCTTGGAAGTCGAATACTTTAGAGTGGACTGCAGAAGTAAAGCATATCCACGGAAACTGGGATGGTCCTATCCCACATGTACATCGTTGGGCGTATGACTATAGCAAATTGAATAAAGACGAAAGCGACTATGTTGTTCCAGGACAAGATTTTGTGCCACAAACGGTGCCACTTCAAGACAATGAAGAAGAAATGAATCATTAGTAGATTCTTTAAAAATACTTTAAAAACCCTTCATATTTTCAAGAAGGGTTTTTTTATATCTTTGGTTTTTCTACAACGAACCAAGATGACTCTTTTTCAAAAAATTATAAAGAATTTGCCTTTGGCAATTGCTGGCAAAGAACAAGAATTTACTTCAGGGAGTATTCGTAAAGCTGTTTTTTTACTATCAGTTCCAATGGTTCTGGAAATGATGATGGAGTCTATTTTCTTTCTAGTAGATGCCTATTTTGTTTCGAGTTTAGGGCCAAATGCCATTGCAACCGTTGGGCTAACAGAATCTGTTCTAACGTTGGTTTATGCTATTGCCATAGGGTTAAGTATGGGAGCAACGGCAATTGTAGCACGAAGAATTGGTGAAAAAAATATCCAAGGAGCTTCACAAACGGCAGTACAAGTAATTTTTTTAGGAGTTGCAGTTTCTATAATTGTGAGCATTATTGGAATTCTTTTTCCTAAGGAAATTTTATCCCTCATGGGAGGTGAGCCTGATTTGGTTCAAGAGGGTTACGGATATACTCAAATACTTTTAGGAGGTAATGTAACGGTGATGTTGCTTTTTCTCATCAATGCAATTTTTAGAGGTGCAGGGGATGCTTCAACTGCCATGAAGGTCCTTATATTTTCTAATATATTAAACATCATATTAGACCCAATTTTTATTTTTGGATTAGGTCCCATACCCGCTTTTGGTGTTAAGGGAGCTGCTATAGCGACAACCATTGGAAGAGGGAGTGCCGTTATTTTTCAAATAGCAATCTTATTTTTAGGATGGACCAAAATAAAACTAGTTTTAAAGGATTTTGTCCTTCGCTTAGGAATTATGTGGAATTTAATAAAAGTATCTTTAGGAGGTATTGGACAGTTTATTATTGGTACAACAAGCTGGGTATTTTTAATGCGAATTATGGCCGAATTTGGGAGCGAATTATTGGCTGGTTATACCATTGCAATTCGTGTTCTTATGTTTACCCTAATGCCTTCTTGGGGAATGAGTAACGCTGCAGCTACACTGGTGGGTCAAAATTTAGGAGCTGGAAAACCAGAAAGGGCCGAAGCCTCTGTTTGGAAAACTGGAAAGTATAACGCGTGCTTCATGGTAGGGGTTTCTATCTTCTATCTTTTGTTTGCCGAAGGTATCATCAAAATATTTAGTAATCATCCTGAAGTTATTTCCAAAGGGGCGTTGAGCCTACGCATAATTGCTGCTGGCTATGTTTTTTATGCCTACGGAATGGTGGTAATTCAAGCTTTTAATGGCGCAGGTGATACAAAAACACCAACGATCATTAACTTTTTCTGCTTTTGGCTTTTTCAATTACCCTTTGCGTATGTAGCGGCTTTAACCTTTAATCTAGGCGCTACAGGCGTGTTGTTGGCCATTACCTTTGCTGAAATTTTAATAGCAATTTTAGGTATTATTTGGTTCAAAAAGGGAACCTGGAAAACTGTCCAGGTATAATTTAGCACAACAGTTTTAATTAAATGGATTTTCAGTAAAGGAACCTTTGTATATTTGTAGTATGAACGAAAATCTAGATCCAACAAGCGAAAATTTTTCTGAACAAGAATTGGATATTGAAAGAAAATTACGACCTCTTTCTTTTGAAGATTTTGCGGGTCAGGATCAAGTACTAGAAAATTTACAGGTTTTTGTTCAAGCGGCGAATTTGCGGGAAGAAGCCTTAGACCACACCTTATTTCATGGGCCTCCAGGGTTAGGGAAAACTACCTTAGCGCATATTTTAGCGAGTGAACTTCAAGTAAATATTAGAGTTACTTCGGGTCCTGTTTTAGACAAGCCAGGTGACTTAGCGGGACTTCTTACCAATCTAGAGGAAAGAGATGTGTTGTTTATAGATGAAATTCATCGTTTGAGTCCAATTGTAGAAGAATACCTTTATTCTGCTATGGAGGATTACAAGATTGACATTATGATTGAATCTGGACCCAATGCAAGAACAGTTCAAATTAATTTGAATCCGTTTACTTTGGTTGGAGCTACAACTCGTTCAGGATTGTTAACGGCTCCCATGCGGGCTCGTTTTGGAATTTCTTCCAGACTTCAATATTACACTACCGAACTTCTCACAACCATCGTTCAGCGGAGCGCCCATATTTTAAGTGTACCAATTTCTATGGAAGCGGCTATCGAAATTGCAGGAAGAAGTCGTGGAACCCCTCGAATTGCAAATGCATTATTACGAAGAGTTAGAGATTTTGCCCAAATTAAAGGGGATGGTAATATTGATATAAAGATTGCAAAATATGCACTTGAACAGCTTCACGTGGATACGCATGGGCTTGATGAAATGGATAATAAAATTTTAAAAACCATTATCGATAAGTTTAAGGGAGGCCCTGTAGGGATTACCACTTTGGCAACAGCGGTTTCAGAAAGTGCCGAAACGATTGAAGAAGTCTATGAGCCATTTCTTATTCAGCAAGGATTTATAGTGAGAACACCACGTGGAAGAGAAGTCACTGAATTTGCTTATACGCATTTAGGGAAGCTGAAAGGAGGAACCCAAGGTGGACTTTTTTAAATGAATACCAAGCTTCACAATACAAATATTATAAAAGGGGAAGCGAAACGCTTAGGATTTCTTTCTTGCGGAATTAGTAAAGCACAGTTTCTAGAGGAGGAAGCTCCACGATTAGAAAAATGGCTAAAAAAGAATATGCATGGAGAAATGGGATATATGGAAAACCATTTCGACAAACGACTTGACCCTACTAAATTGGTTGAAGATTCCAAAAGTGTTATTTCTCTATTACTAAACTACTTTCCGAATGAATCACAAAGAGAGGATTCGTATAAAATTTCTAAATATGCCTACGGTACCGATTATCATTTTGTGATAAAGGAAAAACTAAAAGAACTACTCTTTTTTATTCAAAATAAAATTGGCGAAGTAAACGGACGTGCTTTTGTAGATTCAGCACCAGTTTTGGATAAGGTTTGGGCAGCTAAAAGTGGATTAGGATGGATTGGAAAACACAGCAATCTTTTGAGCAAGCAAGTAGGTTCTTTCTTTTTTATTGCGGAATTAATTGTGGACATCGAATTAGAGTATGACAGCCCCGTAACAGACCATTGCGGGACTTGTACTGCCTGCATAGATGCTTGCCCAACCCAAGCCATTGTGCAACCGTATGTGGTAGATGGGAGTAAGTGTATTTCGTACCTCACAATTGAGTTGAAAAATGAAATTCCATCAAGTTTTTCAAGCCAAATGGATGATTGGATGTTTGGTTGCGATGTGTGCCAAGATGTATGTCCTTGGAATCGTTTTAGTAAATCACATAATGAACCTTTGTTCAATCCCCATCCTGAATTACTTTCAAAATCAAAAAAGGAGTGGGAAGAAATTACCGAGGAAGTTTTTTCTGAAATCTTTAAAAAAAGCGCTGTCAAGCGCACTAAGTTTTCTGGTTTAAAAAGAAACATTTCTTTTATAAAAGATTAATCTTTAAAATTTTTTCGTTTCGACTAGTCTGTTACCTTTGTAAGTCTACATAATTAGGAAAGATGAGCAAACAAAGCAAACGTCGTGAAGCTTTATTATATCACGCAAAGCCTAAACCTGGGAAGATTCAAGTTGTCCCTACAAAAAAATATTCAAGTCAACGTGATTTGTCTTTGGCATATTCTCCAGGCGTAGCTGAGCCATGTTTGGAAATTGAAAAAGACACTGAAAATGTTTATAAATACACCAATAAAGGGAATCTAGTTGCAGTAATTTCTAATGGAACAGCTGTCTTAGGACTTGGGAATATTGGTCCTGAAGCTTCAAAGCCTGTAATGGAAGGGAAAGCGCTACTCTTCAAAATCTTTGCAGATATCGATGTTTTTGATATTGAAATAGGAACCGAAGATGTGGATGCATTTATTGAAACGGTAAAAAACATTGCGCCTACGTTTGGCGGAATTAACTTGGAAGATATTAAAGCTCCCGAGGCATTTGAAATTGAAAGAAGGTTAAAAGAAGAACTTGATATTCCTGTCATGCATGACGATCAGCATGGAACAGCTATTATCTCCGCTGCGGCATTGATAAATGCAATTGAAATTGCTGAAAAGGACATTGCGAAAGTAAAAATAGTAATTAGTGGTGCTGGTGCTGCTGCCGTTTCTTGTACAAGACTTTACAAGGCATTTGGAGCGAAGCCTGAGAACATTGTGATGTTGGATAGTAAAGGGGTAATTAGGAAAAATCAAAAAGATCTTTCAGCAGAAAAACTAGAATTTGCCACTTCTAGAAATATTGAAACCTTAGAAGAAGCTTTGAAGGACGCCGATGTTTTCGTGGGGCTTTCCATTGCAGATATAGTGACTCCTAAAATGCTTAAAACTATGGCTGCAAACCCAATAGTTTTTGCCATGGCTAATCCCAATCCAGAAATAGCTTACGATGTGGCTATAAAAGTAAGAGAGGATATCATTATGGCTACAGGGAGAAGCGATCATCCTAACCAAGTGAATAATGTGCTTGGATTTCCATTTATTTTTAGGGGTGCGCTAGATGTTCGTGCCACAAAAATTAACGAAGCCATGAAAATGGCTGCAGTAAAAGCATTGGCGGAGTTAGCAAAGGAACCTGTCCCTGAACAAGTAAATATTGCTTATGGAGAAACACGATTAAATTTTGGTAGAGAATACATTATCCCAAAACCATTTGACCCAAGATTAATTGCCGCTGTCCCGCCCGCTGTTGCGAAAGCTGCTATGGAGAGTGGTGTGGCACAGTCGCCCATTACAGATTGGGAAAAGTATGTAGATGATTTGAACGAGCGCATGGGCAGTGATAATAAAATCATCAAGCTGCTTATGGATCGCGCAAAATCTAACCCGAAAAGAGTTGTTTTTGCTGAAGCAGACCACTTGGATGTTTTAAAGGCGGCTCAGATAGTTTTTGAAGAAGGGTTGGCTACTCCTATTTTACTAGGAAGAAAGGAAGTGATTAAAGAACTAATGAAGGAATTGGATTTTGAAGAGGATATAGAAATTTTAGACCCAAAATCTGATGAACAATCTGAAAGACTTCACAGGTACGCACATAAATTTTGGGAGCAAAGAAAGCGAAATGGGGTTACCCTTTTTGATGCTACAAGGTTAATGAGAGAGCGCAACTATTTTGCCTCAATGATGTTAAAAGAGGGAGATACAGATGCCATGGTATCTGGCTATGCTCGTTCCTATCCTACCGTTGTTCGCCCAATTTTAGAAACTATCGGTAAATTTGATGGAGTGGATAAAATTGCTACAACTAATTTAATGCTTACTAACAGAGGTCCTCTATTTTTATCAGACACTTCAATTAATATTGATCCTACAGCAAAGGAATTGGCAAATATTGCTCAAATGACCAATTACACGGTAAAAATGTTTGGCTTAAATCCTGTTATTGCCATGATTTCTTATGCCAACTTTGGTTCTTCAAAAGATCCCCATGCCGAAAAAGTTAGGCAAGCTGTTTCTTTGCTACACCATTCCAATCCAGATATGATTGTAGATGGTGAAATTCAGGTCGACTTTGCTATGAACGCTGAAATGCTTAAAAACAAGTTTCCATTTTCAAAATTAGCTGGGAAAAAAGTAAACGCACTAATTTTCCCCAATTTAGATTCTGCAAATAGTAATTACAAAATGCTTAAAGAGCTAAAAGATGTGCTTTCTATAGGACCCATTATGCTGGGAATGAAAAAGCCTGTTCACATATTTCAGTTAGGAGCTAATGTTGAAGAAATGGTGAATATGACTGCCATAGCCGTAGTAGATGCACAGCAAAAAGAGAAGGCAGCTAAGGAGAAAAAGAAACAAAAAAATTAGAAAAACATTAGTTTATTTTTCGTTTTGACAACACCACTAGTTGAAAATAATTATACTATATTTGAGGCATTAACTTTTTATTAACGAATGATTACCCATATTGAGGGCAAATTAGTGGAGAAAAACCCAACCGATGTGGTGGTAGACTGTAATGGCGTAGGGTATTTTTTAAACATATCGTTACATACCTTTTCCCAAATCCCCAATACAGAAAAAGTAAAATTGTATACGCAATTGCTTGTAAGAGAAGATTCGCATACATTGTACGGGTTTTCAACGGTTGAAGAAAGAGAAGTGTTTAATTTATTAATTTCGGTTTCGGGAGTTGGGGCAAGCACGGCAAGGACGATGCTGTCTTCACTTTCACCAGAATTGGTAAGGGATGCAATACTTTCGGAAGATATTGTGACAATTCAAAGTGTTAAAGGAATTGGAACCAAAACAGCCCAAAGAGTTGTTTTGGATTTAAAAGATAAAATAATAAAAGTTTATGGCTCGTTGCCTAATTCTTCAAAGTCAAGCAATACGAACAGAAATGAAGCGTTATCTGCATTGGAGACATTAGGTTTTGCAAGGAAACAAGCTGAGAAAGCTTGTGATACTGTGTTAAAAAACCATCCACAAGCAACCATTGAGGAAATAATAAAACAAGCCTTAAAAAATTTGTAAAGATTTGGGAGTGAAAAATTACAATTTTAGGAACCACTTTTTTAAATGCATACTTTTCGGAATAACACTTCTCACCGTATCTACTAGTTACGGGCAAGAAGATTCCACTGCTACAGGATACGAGTCGGGTAGATTAGATTTACCCAATCCAACCAGTATCCAGAATATGTATACCTATGATCCAATAACCGATAGGTATATTCTTACTCGAATGGTAGGAGATTTTGATATTTCTTACCCAGTTATCCTTACGGCTGAAGAATACCGCGATTTGGTTCAGCGAGAGCAAATGAAAGCGTATTTTAAAGAAAAGATAGATGCTGCGGACGGGCGAAAGGAAGGGTCTGAAGAAGCTCAGAAGAATTTACTTCCAACATTTTATGTAAATTCAAGTTTCTTTGAAACTATTTTTGGAGGGAATACTATTGAGGTAATTCCTCAAGGTACCGTGGAAATGGACTTAGGACTGTTATATACAAAACAGGACAACCCGCAGTTTTCCCCACGAAATAGAAGTAATTTTTCATTCGATTTTGACCAAAGAATAAGTTTAAGTTTATTGGGTAAGGTGGGAGAAAGATTACAGGTAACTGCTAATTACGATACGCAATCAACTTTCGATTTTCAAAACCTAATAAAACTGGAATATACTCCTACCGAGGATGATATTATTCAGAAAATTGAAGTGGGTAATGTAAGCATGCCACTTAATAGTTCCCTAATTCAGGGAGCCCAAAGTTTATTTGGGGTAAAAACACAACTTCAGTTTGGAAAAACAACCATTACTGGGGTGTTTTCTGAACAGCGTTCTGAAACACGGTCGGTAGTAGCCGAAGGTGGTGCAACCGTAACCGATTTTGAACTTTTTGCTTTGGATTATGATGAAAATAGACACTTTTTTTTAGCTCACTATTTTCGGGATAACTACGATAGGGTTTTAAAGAATTATCCCTTTATTAATTCCTCGGTCCAAGTAACTCGTGCCGAAATTTGGATTACCAATAGAAATACAACCACTAATGATGTTAGAAATATTGTGGCTTTGCAGGATATTGGGGAGGCAGATCCAACCAATATAGGATTAAATGTTATTCCTGGAGGGTTTATTAATAAACCAAGAAACTCTTATCCAGATAACTCAAATAACGATTTCAACCCTTTTGGGATAGACAATCCTTCGGTTCAAAGTGTGCTTAACAGTTCCATTCGAGACGTAGCAACTGTACAAGCTGGTTTTGGCGGTGTAGCGGTAAGCGACGGAACAGATTATGTAAGTCTTGAAAATGCACGTAAACTTCAAGGGAATGAATATTCTTTAAATACCCAACTTGGATATATTTCATTAAATCAACGATTAAATAATGACGAGGTGTTGGCAGTAGCCTTTCAGTACACTGTAAATGGAAATGTATATCAAGTAGGAGAGTTTTCTACAGATGGGGTTGAGGCGACCGGAATTCAAACCACCCAAGGTGGAGGAGATCCTAATCAAGGTGAAAACGAAGTAGGTATTCCACAAAACTTAGTAGTAAAATTATTGAAAAGTAATATCACAAACGTAAATGAGCCGGTTTGGGATATTATGATGAAAAACATCTACCCAATTGGAGCCTATCAATTAGAACAAGAAGACTTTAGATTAAATATTTTATACCTAGATCCTTCCCCTATTAACTATATTAATCCTGTTGCTGGAACCGAGTTCCCAGAAGTGAATCCTGGAGACGTAGATTTAGATGATGCAACGCTTTTAAGAGTCTTCAACCTTGATAAATTAAATTTTAACAATGATCCGCAACAAGGTGGAGATGGTTTCTTTGATTTTTATCCTGGAATTACTGTAGACCAGCAAAATGGGCGAATTATTTTCACCAGCGTGGAACCATTTGGGGATTATCTTTTCGAAAAGTTAGAGTTGAATACCAATGAAGATTATGACAACCCTTTGACATACAATGCCAACCAACAGAAGTATGTGTTCCGTACCATGTATCGATCTACAAAAACGCAGGCAGAACAGGAGGGGAGTGATAAGAATAAATTTCAACTTAAAGGAACCTATAAATCCACAGGATCAGACGGTATTCCAATTGGAGCATTTAATATTCCACAAGGTTCCGTGACTGTAACTGCTGGAGGAAGAACACTTGTAGAAGGGGTAGATTATACGGTAAACTATCAATTAGGTAGAGTGCAAATTTTGGATCCTTCTTTGCAAAACTCAAATACGCCCATTAATATTAGTGTTGAAAATAACACCTTATTTGGACAACAAACAAAGCGCTTTACAGGGTTAGATGTTCAGCACAGATTTAATAGGAATTTCCAAGTAGGAGGAACCTTCCTAAATTTGAATGAACGACCCCTAACCCAAAAATCTTCTTTTCAAAACGAACCAATTAATAATACCATGTTTGGTATTAATGCCAATTACTCAACTGAAGTTCCTTTCTTAACTAGATTGGTAAATAAACTTCCAAATATTGATACAGATGTAGAATCTAATGTTTCGATTAGAGGAGAGTTTGCCTATCTATTACCAGGAGCTCCAAAGATTTCTAATTTTGATGGTAAAGTAACGGCATACGTTGATGACTTTGAAGCTGCCCAAACTGCTATTGACGTTGCCACCCCATTAAGTTGGTTCCTTTCAAGTACACCCGTTGGTTTTGGAGGAGAATTAGATAACAATAATCTTGCTTACAACTACAATCGTGCTCGTTTAAATTGGTATACAATTGACCCCATTTTTTATAGTTCACTGCGCCCAGACGGAATTACAGACGAAGATTTATCAAATCCATTTACAAGAAGAGTTTTTAGAAATGAAATTTTCCCTGATCAAGATATTATTCAAGGGCAAACGCAGGCGTTATTTCCGTTAGATTTAGCTTTTTATCCATCTGAAAGAGGACCATACAATTTTAATCCTTTGGCCTCAGGAGGAAATTCCCTGCCAAATCCTGAAACTCGTTTTGGGGGTATTACAAGACAACTTTCTACTACCGATTTTGAACGATCCAATGTTGAGTATATTCAGTTTTGGTTAATGGATCCATTTATTTATGATGAAAATGCCAATAACCCTGGAGGGAAGTTAACTTTTAACTTAGGAAACATTTCTGAAGATATTTTAAAAGATGGACGTAAACAATATGAAAACGGTTTACCTGAAGATGGCTCTTCTTCAAATACATTAAGTACCGAGTGGGGAAAAGTACCTAGCAATCAATCCTTAGTATATACATTTGCTACACAAGGGCAAGAACGTATTAATCAAGATATAGGTCTTGATGGATTAAGTGATAGTGAAGAGGCGGCTAAGTTTCCTGCTTTTGCTGGATTACCTGATCCCGCAAATGATAACTATCAATACTTTTTACAAGGAGAAGGAAATATTCTTCAGCGATACAAACTATACAATGGTACCGAAGGAAACTCTCCAGAACAGCTTAGTAATGATGATAGAGGCTCCACAGCACAACCTGATGTTGAGGATATCAACCGTGACAATACCATGAATACGGTAGATAGTTACTTCGAGTATGAAGTTAACGTTACCCCAAATATGGGACTTGAATCTAAGTATGTGACAGACATAAAAGAAATCACAGTAACTACGCAAAACAACCAAGAAATACCTGTAAGGTGGATTCAATTTAGAATTCCTTTAAGTGATTATGATGAAGCTGTAAATGGAATTTCAGACTTTAGATCTATCCGATTTATGAGAATGTACATGTCTGGATTCCAACAGGAAACCGTTTTGCGTTTGGGAACGTTAGAACTTTTCCGTGGCGATTACAGAAGATATACGGAATCTTTGGACGTAGACAACTCTAGTAATGATCAAGACAATACCACATTTGAAAACGAAGCAGTTGGGATTATTCAAAACAGTAATTATACTATTCCTCCAGGAGTATATAGAGAAGAGTTAAATAATAACAATAATATTATTCGTCAAGACGAGCAATCATTAGCATTAAAAGTTTGTGACCTAGAGCCTGAAGATGCTCGAGCTGTGTATAAAAACTTTAATGTGGATATGCGTCAGTATAAAAACTTAGAGATGTTTATTCATGCCGAATCATTGGATGCGCCAGCACCGCTTTTAGCAGATGGTCAGATGTCAGCGTTTATTCGACTAGGAAATGATTTAAACACTAGTTTTTACGAAATTGAAATTCCGCTAAATGTTTCCCCAGAAATTCCAAATGCCAATGAATCTGATGCAGAGACAATTTGGCCACTTGAAAATCGACTAAACCTTCCTCTTTCTTTACTTCAAGAAATTAAGACACGAGTACTAGGCTCTGAAGTTCCAGTTGACCCTACTGAGGTCACCTATTTTATGCAATCTGAGTTGGACCCTACCTTTAGTGGGAGCGAAAACGAATTAAGAATTGGTATTAAGGGAACACCAAGTTTTGGTAATGTTAGGGTGATTATGATTGGATTACGTAATAAATCCAACACCAACATTTGCGGGGAAGTTTGGTTCAACGAATTACGTATGAGCGAACTAGAAAACAAGGGAGGTTGGGCAGCCGTACTTAATATGGATGCAAATCTAGCCGACTTTGCTAATGTGAGTGCTACAGGTAATGTAAGTACCATTGGTTTTGGATCTATTGAACAAGGACCCAATCAACGTAGTTTAGAAGACACGAAACAATATGATGTTGTTACTAATTTTAATTTAGGGCAATTATTTCCGAAAAAATGGGGAATAGTATTACCATTTAATTACGGTATAGGGGAGGAATTAATAACACCAAAATATGACCCAGAATATGAAGATATTGAGCTTCAATCGCGTTTGGATAATATTTCAGATGCCGAAGAAAAGAATGCTGTAGAAGATCAATCTGTGGATTATACCAAAAGGCAAAGTGTTAACTTTATTGGGGTTCGAAAAAATAAGGCAGGCGAAAATCCAAGCAAGCCTATGCCCTATGATATTGAGAATTTTACGTTCTCATTTACCTACAATCAAGTAGATCATAATGATTTTGAAATTGAAGAAGCATTAAATCAAAATGTTCGCTTGGGAGGTACATATGATTACACCATCAATTCGAAACCTATAGAGCCATTCAAGAAAAATGATTCGTTATTTACTGGAAAGTATTGGCAATTTTTGAAGGATTTAAATTTTAATCCATTACCAAGTAATATTTCAGTAAGTTCTAATATTACCAGACAATATAATGAGCAAAAATTTAGAGAATTGAATTTATTGCCTGGACAAATAGGATTGCCAACTTTGTACCAAAGAAACTTCTTATTCGATTGGCAGTATACCGTTAATTATAACCTTACTAAATCATTACGTTTTAATTTTAATTCGGCCAATAACCGCATTGTAAATAATTATATCGATGGTGGATTGGTAGATAACTCGATTGGGGTTTGGGATGGATTCTTCCAAGTGGGAGATCCTAATCAGCATTTTCAATCGCTTCAGGTTAATTATGATTTACCAACGGCGAAATTTCCATTCTTAAAATGGATGAGAATAGCCTATTCATATCAAGGTGATTATCAGTGGCAAGACGGTAGTGATTTATTTAGTGAAATTACTGTGGAGGGAGATCCAACGGTTTATGATTTGGGGAATTCTGTTCAAAATGCTAGCACACATAGAATAAATTCTACCTTAGATATGAATAGTTTCTATCGATATGTAGGATTAACCAAAATTAAGCCAGGTAGAAATGTTGGAAATGGCGGTGGAAATGAAAAATCTGGAGGATCTTCACTTCTTAATGGTAATAAGGGTAATGGAGGAAAAGGAGAAGAAACCGGCAAGAATGACCCAAAAAGTAGTAGAGAGCAAAATCTTGTTGGAGGTAGAGGAGGTTCTAATGAAGTTGGAAACGAAGGCGGTTCTGGTACTGGAGGGCGAGGTACTTTGAGTGGAGGAGAAAAGGCTGCCAACACGTTAATTGGTTTGGTTACTTCTATCAAGAAAATTCAATTAAACTACCAAGAAAACAACGGTATATTCTTACCTGGTTATACTCCATCTATTGGATTTGCAGGTTCGTTAAAGCCATCTACTGGATTCGTTTTTGGTAGTCAGGCAGAGATTCGGGATTTAGCGGCTAAAAAAGGTTGGTTAACAATCTACCCAGAATTTAACGAGCAATATACGGAAGTTGAAAGCAGACAGTTAGATGCTCAAGTGAATATGGAATTACTACCAGATTTAAAAATTGATTTTAATGGAAGTAGAGCCTATTCTGAAAACTATGCAGAAAACTATATAGTAGAAGATGGTCTATATGAATCGTTAACACCAAATACCTTTGGAAACTTTAATATTTCAACGCTTTTAATTAAAACAGCCTTTAGTAAAAGTGATGAAAATGGATCGGCTGCTTTCGATGATTTTAGAGCAAACCGCAGCGTTATTGCAGATCGATTAGCAAGAGAATTGGATCAAAACGATCCAAATTATACCTATACCATTGATGCCGAAACAGGATTTCCTGTTGGGTTTGGACCTACAAGCCAAAAAGTATTATTAGGGTCTTTCTTATCGGCATACAAAGGGAGTGATGCAAGTAAAGAAAAAACCGGAATTTTCCGGGATATACCATTGCCTAATTGGGATTTAAAGTATACAGGTTTCATGCGTATAAAATGGTTTAAGAAACAATTTAAGCGTTTCTCAATTCAACATGGTTATCGCGCTTCCTATACGGTAAATCAATTTCAAACCAACTTAGATTTTGATAGAGAAAACCCATTAGAGTTAGATCAATCTGGAAACTTTAAAAGCGATATTTTCTTAAGCAATGTTAATCTTACAGAACAATTTTCACCTCTAGCCAAGATTGATTTTGAGATGCAAAATTCTGTAAAAATAATGGTAGAACTTAGAAAAGATAGGGCGTTATCATTAAGTTTTGCAAATAACCTGTTGACTGAAATTCAAGGAAACGAAATCATTTTAGGGTTAGGATATCGTATTAAAGATCTGCGTATAGGCACCAACTTTGGAGGTAAGAAGCGAATTTTACAAAGTGATTTAAACTTTAAGCTAGATGCTTCTAGAAGATATAATAAAACAATCATTAG
Source organism: Flavobacteriaceae bacterium (assembly GCA_002694465.1). Lineage (GTDB taxonomy): Bacteria > Bacteroidota > Bacteroidia > Flavobacteriales > Flavobacteriaceae > Halomarinibacterium. Next base: position 138,808 of record NZMG01000030.1, read on the forward strand.
GTATTTAGATATTAATAACAATCAAACTACCGCGGGACAAACTATTTACGGGTTGCAATTTTCTGCAGATTATGCTTTAAGCAAAAATCTTACTGCATTGTTCTATTATGATCACACATTTTCTGAGTATGCAATATCAACAGCTTTTCCGCAGACAACCATTAGAAGTGGTTTGACCCTGAGATATAATTTTGGAAACTAATTAATTAAACATTTTATTATACTAAGAATGAACATTCCTCAAAACTTAAAATATACAGAAGACCACGAGTGGGTTCTTATAGATGGTGATATCGCTACTGTTGGAATTACAGATTTTGCCCAAGGAGAATTAGGTGATATAGTTTATGTCGAAGTGGAAGCACTTGACGAAACTGTAGAGAGACATGAAGTATTTGGTACGGTTGAAGCTGTAAAAACAGTATCTGACCTTTTCTCCCCCTTATCAGGTGAAGTAATTGAATTTAACGATTCTTTGGAATCCGATCCTGAAAAGGTAAATTCAGACCCCTATGGTGAGGGCTGGATAATAAAAATTAAAATTTCAAACCCTGAGGAAATAGAAGCTTTGCTTGATGATGCAGCTTATAAAGCAATTATTGAAAAGTAATTTCCTAAGAATACTTGCAATTGGTTATTCCCTATTTGTTACGGTTATTATGTTGGTACCTGTAACAAAAGGACCTAAAGTAAATATTCCTTTTTTCGACAAAATTGTTCATGCCATACTCTATTTTCTGTTCGCCATTATTTGGCTTTTATATTTTAGAAGCTTTGGAAAGGAATCTAAGAGTGTATACGTATTAGTTTCTATCGCATTATTTATTTATGGTATAGTTATTGAAGTCTTACAAGGTAGTTTTATTGCTACACGCACTCATGATAATTGGGATATTGTAGCAAATGCAACTGGAATTTTTATAGGAATAATCGTGTTTTATAAAGCAAAAGATATTTTTCTTTCTAAAAAATGAGATTCCCTTTTAAAAACATTACATTTTTACCTATTTTAGCAACTATCTAAATTTTCTATTATGGAACCGAAAAAAAATTCTAAAGCAAATTTAAATCAGTGGAGTAACATTTACGTCCTTGCTGGTTTGGCTTTAATGCTTTTCATCTCTTGGAGAGCCATCGAGCATAAGACCTTTGACAAGGATGATCTAGCAGGAGACACATTAAATGTTGGAGATGATCTTTTGGAAGATATTCCAATCACCCAACCTATTACACCTCCACCACCACCACCTCCGCCACCTCCAGCGCCTGAAGTAATTGAGGTTGTTGAAGATGAAGAAGAAGTGGAAGAAACCATTATAGAATCAACAGAGACCAATCAAAATGAGGAGATTGTAGAAATTGAAGAGATTGAAGAAGTAGAGGAAGAAGAAATTGCAGATGTACCTTTTGCGGTAATTGAAAATGTTCCTGTGTATCCTGGTTGTGAGAATGCTGGAAACAACAATGCGAAAAAAGCCTGTATGTCTGAAAAAATACAACAGTTTGTTTCAAGAAAATTTGATACCGAATTGGCAAACGATTTAGGTCTTGAAGGAAGACAGCGTATTTCGGTTCAATTTAAAATTGATAAAAATGGAAATGTTGTGGATGTGAGAGCTCGTGCTCCTCACCCTCGTCTTGAGCAAGAAGCTATTAATGTTGTAAAGGCACTTCCTAAGATGACCCCTGGGAAACAACGTGGTAAAGCTGTTGGGGTGTTGTATGCACTACCTATTTTATTCCAAGTAGAAAATTAAGGTTTTATAACTCTTACTTTATATAAAACGTCCCGCATATAGCGGGACGTTTTCATTTTTGGCACATCCATTGTAATACTCTTACTATAACTTTTAAATAAAAACACAATGGTACCATCAGTAAAAAAAGAAAGCCGCTCTAAAGTAGAAGGGCTTTCAAAAAGAGAGGAGAAAAAGAGAATTAATATCCGTTGGAATTCTGGATTGTTTTTTCAAATAGGACTTATCATAAGCATGTTATTTGTGTTCTTGATAGTAGAAAGTAATTTAGGGTTTTCTGAAATGGCTTATGTTATCCCAGATAAAAAAGAATTGAAGGAAGTAGCTCTAAAGAATTATGTTATTGATGTTTTTCCCGTAGAGAAGATAGCGGAACCAAAAGAAATTGTGAAGGAGAGGACACCTATAAAGCCCGTCGCTTCGACTAATTTTAAACCTGTAGAGAATATTTCAAAACAGCTAGAGGATAAAACGGCGCCGACAGAGGTGGAACCAGATGTACCAATTGAAAAACCTGTGATAAGTTCACCTACGGTTAAAAAGCCCGACATAAAAAACCTAATTTCTGTTGATAATGCCCCTATATTTCCAGGGTGCGAAAATCTTTCAACGAATAGTGAAAGAAAGGCATGTTTAAATGAAAAAATAAATGCATTTATTAGTAGAAAATTTGATATCGATAAGTTTTCAGATAAATATGCAGGTAAGAAAAACAGAATTGATGTTCAGTTTACTGTAGATTCAAGAGGAGAAATTGTAAATATTAAAACGAGTAATCCAAACGAGGATTTAAATACCGAAGCAAAAAGAGTTATTGGTCACCTTCCTAAAATGATCCCTGCCAAACATGAAAATGAATTGGTAGAGGTTATATACACCGTCCCCATTATGGTAAACATAGAACACTAAAAATTAAACCCGCTTAATTGCGGGTTTTTTAAAATGAACATTTTAAAAAAAGCGTATCTTTCGAGGTAAATAAAATGCCCTTTACCTATGATGCGTTTGTTTTTTCTACCCTTGTGCTTAGTATTAATTTTCACAACTAGTAAGGCACAAACCAGTGATAATAGTTTAGAAAAGTATCCTATTTTTCCTAACTGCGAACCTGTGGATATTGCCACTTTAAAGGACTGCTTTAATACTACCGTTAAAGATTTGCTCTTTTCAAATTTGGAGTTACCCAGCATTGTCGATGAAGAAAACTATAATGGTGAAGCTTCCGTTTTTTTTGAAGTAAATTCAGAAGGGGTTTTCAAAGTATTATATGTGGATGCATTTTATAAAGAGTTGAAAGAGGAGATAACTCGTGTCTTTGGAGAATTTCCAAAAATAACTCCAGCCACCTATAATGGAAGGCCAACCTACGCTCAATACACCATGTCTTTTAGAATTCCATTGGGGAGTGAGCCTGTAACCAACAATTCAGAAATTTCTTCAGTTCCAAAGGCCAAGGAAATTATTGGGAATGAGGAGCTTACAGAATACGATGCTATTGAAAAATTACCATATACAAATGAAGAATATACAAGTTCTTTAAATATTCCGCTTTCACATCATAACTACAGTCTTTTCGATCCATATGTTAATCAAGTGGGAGCTAATAATCATACAGCACAAAAGCCATTTATTTATAGCGAGGTAAATAAGTACTATAATTTTGAATCTGAAAATAAGGCTATTTCAAAAGAAAGAACTTCTTGGCTAGGTAGAAAATGGTGGAATGAACATATGGTGACATTAAAAGGAAAAGATTATTGGTTTACCCTTGACCCAGGAGTGGATCTTCAAGCTGGGAAAGACACAGATGCGGATATAAGTACGTATAACAATACTCGTTTAATTTATACACAAGGAGGAATTGGAAAGCAAGTCAATTTTTTCGCGACTATATATGAAAGTCAAGGAAGGTTTGCGGATTATTTTAATCGCTATGCCGAGTCTATAAAACCAGATGGAGGAAACCCTGCTATTATTCCTGGACGGGGAATTGCAAAGAGATTTAAAAAGGACTCTTACGATTATCCAGTGGCAACAGGGTATGTTTCATTTACTCCATCTCAATATTTTAATATTCAATTAGGACACGGAAAAAACTTTATTGGGGATGGATACCGATCTTTATTTTTGAGTGATAATGCCAGTCCATATCCATTTTTTAAACTTAACACCACCATTTGGAAGTTAAAATATACCAATACTTGGATGTCGCTAAGAGATGTACGTTCTGAAGTGACGGAAGACGGTTCTTTTAGAACTAAGTTTATGGCAAACCATTATTTAAGTTACAACGTAACAAAAAGATTAAATATTGGACTTTTTGAATCGGTAATATGGGAAAACGATAATGATAGAGGTTTTGATTTTAACTACATTAATCCTGTAATTTTTTATCGGGCCATTGAGTTTTCAACAGGTTCTCGAGGTGGAAATGCCCTAATTGGGTTAAGCGCAAAATATAAAGTAAATAATAGGGTAAATGCCTATAGTCAATTAATAATAGATGAGTTTTCCACAAGTGATATTTTTGGTGGAAATGGTAGTTACAAGAATAAAATTGGCTATCAAATAGGAGCAAAGTATTATGATGCTTTCGGTTTAAAAAATCTCTATTTGCAAGCAGAATATAACCGAGTAAGACCGTACACTTATTCTCATAATACCGTAGTGTTAAACTATGGCCACGCCAATCAATCTATGGCTCATACATTAGGTGCTAATTTTTCTGAATTTATTACCATAGCGCGTTACCAAAGGGGGAGAATATTTTCAAGTGCAAAACTTATTTTTGCCAAAAGAGGGTTTGAGTTTAATACTTCCGAAGATAGTTTCTTCTATGGAGGAAATATTTATGGTACCGAAGACAATAGAGTTGCAGATGAAGGAAATGAATTGGCTCAAGGAAATACTACCGATTTTTTTCACGGTGAGTTCCAAATAGGCTATGTAATTAACCCAGCATCCAATTTAAAAATTTACGGAAATCTAATTTATAGAGATTTTTCTCCGTTGGTAAATACTGAAACCGTTTTCAGCAATCAAACCACCTGGTTTAATTTAGGGATTAGGACCGATTTATTTAATTGGTATTACGATTTTTAATTTATTGTTTTACTCGCTTATCTTTATATTTCAAAGCAACATCTTCGTAAATAAAGTCCATAAATTTTTCAGTTGAAATATATCCACTACCATATCCTTTATCATCAAACTCTTTGGTAATGTCTTTCATAGCCATGATTTGCTCTTTGGATTTTCTACCAACATAGTGGTAGGCAACCTTAGAATGCAAGAATTCTAACATGGATTTAGTGTACTTCACGTCTTTCATTTTCGCTATTTCCCCATGACCTGGAATAATCTTGGTGTCTTCATCGACCAACATTAATATTTTTGAGAGTGCATTAATATAACCGTCAAAACTTCCGCCATTATTTATGTCAATATATGGGTATTTGCCATTAAAAAAAACATCCCCTGTGTGAAGAACATTACTATCTGTAAAGTAAACCATGGAGTCTCCATCTGTATGGGCATTATGGACGTGAAAAACTAAAATCTTTTGGTCATTGAAATGAAAAGTTAGGTCATCCTCAAAAGTGATAAACGGAAAAGTATTGTCAATTTTCATGGATGCTTCAACATTTTCAGCTACCCTTTTTGCTCCAGATACTGCCTTGTCTTCTCCGTACCCATCTTTTGAAAATTTTGCTAAGTTCTTTTGGTAAATTTTTTCTAATGAATCTTGGACCTTCTTTCTAGCCTCCTCTATAAGTCGTTTTCTTACATTTTCGTGGGCAAATATAACAACACCCTCCTCAAGCATATTCTTATTACCTCCGGTATGATCACCATGATGATGTGTGTTTATAAGAAATCGAACAGTTTTGTCTGTGATATTACTTACAGACCTTAAAATAGCCTCTGTACCTTCAGCAAATTGGTCATCAATCATAAAAGCTCCATCCTTTCCTACACAAAGCCCAATATTTCCTCCTCTTCCTGTTAACATATAAATACTATCTCTTACTTTTACAGTAGCAACAGGATAGGTGGGGACATAGTTTGCTTCATTATTTTTCATTTTTTCATCAGCAAAATCTTTAGTTTCTTGCTCTATTTGTTTTTCCTGTGCCTCTTTTAACTTTGCTTGTTTTTTTGCTTCCTTTTTCTTCTGTTTATTGGTAGTAATTTTTGGTTGGGCAGCATCACTATCATTTTGAGAAAAAACAACTTGGCTGCTTAAAAGAAAAAAAGAAATTAAAAGTAAGAATGTACGTATCATGGTATAAATTTTTTAATGGGGTGAATTTAATAAAAAGAACCATTACACAACTAATTATATACCATTTAAGTTGTAAAAAAAGATGTGTGTAACGTATCTTTGCGCCATAAAAATATATTGTATTGTCCAAAAGCCTTTCAACTTCTGTTTCCTCTGGAATACTTGCAAATTTTGCTGAAATTACCAAGATAAGATTATCTGTAAGTGTGGTTTTTTCTTCCATTGCTGGATATCTACTTGGGGCAGAGGCAGTAAATTTTTCTATTTTGTTGTTATTGGCTTTGGGAGGCTATTGTATGGTGGGTGCATCAAATGTTTGGAATCAAATAATTGAAAAGGATCTAGATGGTCTTATGGATAGGACCAAAAATAGACCACTTCCAGCAGGAAGAATGAGAGTTCAATCTGCATTTGCATTGGCCACCGTACTTACACTTGCCGGAATTATAATTTTGTATTTCATAAATGCACAAACAGCCATGTTTGGAGCCATTTCTATTTTTATGTATGTGAGTCTTTATACACCATTAAAAACTAAAACACCACTTTCGGTTTTTGTGGGAGCTTTTCCAGGGGCAATACCCTTCATGTTGGGATGGGTGGCAGCTACAAATACTTTTGGAATAGAACCAGGAACTCTTTTTATGATTCAATTTTTTTGGCAGTTTCCTCATTTTTGGGCAATTGGTTGGTTTCTGTATGAAGACTATAAAAAAGGTGGGTTTTTTATGCTCCCTACAGGTAAAAGAGATAATGGAACAGCCATACAAGTAGTTTTATATAGTATCTGGACCGTGCTTGCCTCCCTTATTCCAGCATTTCAAGTAACAGGAAGTCTTAAACTAAGTATGATCGCAGCGGTAGTTGTTTTCGGAATTGGGGTTTGGCTAATTTATTATGCCATCCGATTATATAAATTGAAAACCGAAAAAGCTGCAAAACAATTAATGCTGGTAAGCGTAAGTTATATAACATTATTACAAATAATCTTTGTTGCCGATAAATTTTTAAGCTAATGAACTATACCGAGGGATCTGAAGAACTAAAAACCAAGAGAGCTAAAAAAATGATGCTATGGTTTGGCATAATTAGCTTGTCCATGAGTTTTGCGGGATTAACAAGTGCTTATGTAGTAAGTAAAGAACGAGGGGATTGGTTGGAGAGTTTAATTCTTCCAGAGGCTTTTTATGTAAGCCTAGTTGTTATTATTATGAGCAGTTTGACCATGCATTTTGCAAAAAAAATGATTATTAAGGAAGAGCAACGAGCCGGAATGTTTTTATTACTTGTGACGCTTGCGTTGGGGCTTACGTTTATTTATTTGCAGATAAGAGGATTTTCTGAAATATATCTCCAATCTGGTTATGCTTTTAACGAAAATATTGCCTTTTCGTTTATTTATATTATCGTTGTGGTGCACATAGCACATATTATTGCTGCAATTATTTCACTTTTTGTGGTAATTTATAATCATTTTAAACAAAAGTATAAAGACGGTAAAACCCTTGGTATTGAACTCGCTACCACCTTTTGGCACTTTGTAGATTTCCTTTGGATTTACCTCTTTTTGTTTTTCTATTTCGTTAGATAAAAATTATACTTATTTTTGCACTCTAAATAAACCAATTTCTGTGTATGGAAGCAACTGTTGCTAAAACAGGTACCGAAGGAAAAACCTGGGGTGGAGGAAATCGCCCACTCAATGCCAGCTATGGTAAAATGATGATGTGGTTTTTCATTGTATCGGATGCCTTAACCTTCTCTGGATTTATTGCCTCTTATGGTTTTTCAAGATTTAAGTTTATAGATGCTTGGCCTGTGGCAGACGAAGTGTTTACGCACGTTCCCTTTTTGCATGGTGTTCCTGCTCCAATGTACTATGTTGCTTTTATGACCTTAGTACTTATATTCTCGTCTGTAACGATGGTACTTGCTGTAGATGCTGGGCACAAAATGCAGAAGAAAAAAGTAATTTGGTATATGTTCTTTACCATTATTGGAGGAGCTATTTTCGTAGGTTCTCAAGCTTGGGAATGGGCAACATTTATTAAGGGAGATTATGGGGCGGTTGAAACCAAAGGTGGAAAGATTCTTCAGTTTTTAAATACTGAAGGAGAGCGAGTGGCGATTGCAGATTTTGCAAAACACATACCAACGGAAAGAGTGACCCATGAAAAAAAGAATGGGGTTTGGTATGCCGCTGAGCCTACCCGAACTTCTTTCTCATACGAAGAAGTAAAAGCTGGTTTTTTAGCAAATGATAATCTTTTAGTAAGGACTCAATACCTCGATGAACATGGTCATCCTACGGTTCTCTCTCGTGAAGAGTCTGTAGCAAAAATAATGAACGATGGTAAACTCGTAGTTGAAGGAGCCAATCTAAGACACAACGAATATGGACATCCACTTTTTGCTAACTTCTTTTTCTTTATTACAGGATTCCACGGATTCCACGTATTTTCAGGGGTTATAATCAATATCATTATATTCTTCAATGTTATTTTAGGAACCTACGAGAAAAGAAAAAGCTACGAGATGGTTGAAAAAGTTGGGCTTTATTGGCACTTTGTAGATTTAGTTTGGGTATTTGTATTCACCTTCTTTTACCTTGTTTAATTCATATAAAATAGAACATGGCACACGAACATAAATTAGAAATATTTAGAGGATTAGTTAAATTTAAATCTAACATTACCAAGATTTGGGGTGTATTTGCGTTCCTTTGTATTGTTACTGCTGTTGAAGTTGTTTTAGGTATTATAAAGCCAGAATCACTTACAGGTACTCGTTTCTTAGCAATGAAAGTTCTTAACTGGATATTTATCATCTTAACTCTAGTTAAGGCATATTATATTACTTGGGATTTTATGCACATGAGAGACGAGCTAAAGTCTCTTAGAAGGTCTGTAGTATGGACAGGTGTTTTTCTAATTTGTTATTTAATTTTAATTTTACTAATTGAAGGAGATTATATCTTTGACATATATAAGGAAGGATTTATAAAGTTTAACTTCTAAATCTCTTTTTTTTGAAATAAAAAAACCCCATCAATTGATGGGGTTTTTTGTTGAAATCACGTATTTAAAATTAACCTTTTTAGCTTGTTTTCCCTTTTTTTGGGTCGTATTTTTGTAGAAATTTATCGCTCTTGAAAGCAAAAAAATTTATAGTTCTTGGCATCCTATTTTTATTACCCATTTCGGTGTATATGTTTTTTGCTACAGGGGTCAATAACTTTGTGAAGCTCCCCATTTTAACTAATAATGTTTTGGAGCTCACTCAATTTACTTCTACTACAAGTGATACGCTTCAGCTAGAAAATAAAATTACAGTATTAGGTTTTTTCGGAAAAGAAGTAGAAGAGAAAAAAGCGAATGCTTATAACCTAGCTCACAAAATATATAAAAAGAATTATCAATTTGAGGAATTTCAGTTTATCATATTAGTTGACGAAAGTCAGCGAGAGGCTGTTGACGAATTGAAAGAACGTTTAAAAGAAATTGCAGACCCAGTTCATTATAAATTTGCTTTTGGTTCTTTAAACGATATTGAAGATGTGTTCTATTCATTACAAACCAATGGGGCACTAAATGAAAACTATGCCACTAATCTAGTTTATATTATTGATAAGGAAAGAAGCTTACGAGGCAGAAACAATGATGAAGATGTAGGAATCATGTATGGTTTTAATGCTTCAGATTATGCCGAAATTAATAATAAAATGAGTGATGATATAAAAGTTGTTTTAGCCGAATATCGACTGGCATTAAAAAAATACAAAACAAAAAGAGAGATTTAATTTTGAAGAAGAATTATTCATACATAGGTATTTCATTCGTTATTCTAGTTTTCGGGATTATATTCATTCCAAAAATTGTAAATAGAATCAACAACAAGGAAATAGTTGATAATGATCGTCATAATCTTGAAAGAAAGTCCATTAATAAGGATTCAAAATTAATCACTATTGGGGAAGTTCCAGCGTTCCAATTTATCAATCAATACAATGATACCATTTCAAACCGAAGTTTTGCTGGCAAGGTGTATGTGGTAGAATTTTTCTTTACAACGTGTCCGTCCATTTGCCCTATAATGAATCAGAATATGAAAGAGATTCAGAATGCTTTTTTAGATGAAAAAAATTTCGGAATTGCTTCTATAACAATCAATCCATTATATGATACTGTGGAGGTTTTAAAAGAGTATGCAAAAACCTATGAAGTGGTACAACCAAATTGGCACTTTCTTACTGGTAACCATAATGAGATTTATACATTGGCAAACGAGGGGTTTAACTTGTATGTAGGAGAAGCTCCAGAAGTTGAAGGAGGTTTTGAGCATTCAGGTTTTTTTGCATTAATAGACCAAAATGGAAATATTCGATCCAGAATCGATGCAAATGGAAACCCGATTATCTATTATGACGGATTGGAAAAGGAGGGCGTCGAGATGCTAATAACAGATATTAAAAAATTACTTAATGAATAATATGTCGCAGGCTGATCCAAATAAAAAATATACCATTTGGACTTGGATATTATCCATAGCAATCCCTGTTGTTGTGGCAATTCTATTTAGAGTTAGAATACCCAATGCAGAACCCCTTATTTATTTACCACCTATTTATGCCACGATAAATGCCGTTACTTCTATTTTATTAGTGCTTGCAGTTATTAATATTAAAAGAGGAAATAAGTTTCTTCACGAGGTGTTTATGAAATCTTGTATTGTATTATCAGTGATATTTTTGGGAATGTATGTGGCGTATCATATGACGTCAGATCCAACACCATTTGGAGGAACAGGCATATTAAAATATGTGTATTACATTATTTTAGTTTCACATATCGTGTTGTCTATTACAGTAATCCCTTTAGTCCTTATAACTTATGTTCGAGCAATAACAGGTAAATTTCCTCAACACAAAAAAATTGCAAAAATCACCTTCCCAATTTGGTTATATGTTGCTGTAACAGGGGTTGTGGTTTACTTAATGATTTCTCCTTATTATTAAAAAATGAAATTAAGGTTTCTTTTCATATTATTTTTTTTGTTCCTAGTACTTCCTGCAGAATCCCAATGTGCTATGTGTCGAGCTGTTTTAGAAAGTGAAGATGGAGGTGCAGCAGCCAAAGGGATTAATAATGGCATCGTCTACCTAATGCTTTTCCCGTATCTTCTCGTAGGAGGAGTGGGTTATGTGATTTATAAAATGAGGCAAAAGGATAAAAAGAAAGAAGGGTAAAACTTCTTTATTAATTGCTTTCTGCGTACTGATTTTATTAGCAATTTATTTTGTCGATATTTGTAACACTTTCATAAATAAAAAGACCAATGGGTCAACAATCTATTATGAAGAAATTAGGTTTATTCATTATACTTTTTAGTCTTGGGGTTTCCATCCAAGCGCAAAATAAAAAATGGACATTGCGTGAGTGTGTTGAACATGCACTCGAAAATAATATTTCTGTAAAGCAAAGTGAATTAGATAAAGAACTTGCAGAAATAGAAAAAAGTGATGCGTTGGGTAATTTTTTACCTTCATTAAACGGTTCTGCCTCCAATTCTTGGAATACAGGACTAACCCAAAATATCACGACGGGTGTTTTAGAGAACCAGACCTCGCGAAACTCTTCCTATAGTGTAACTCTTGGAGTGAATATTTTTCAAGGATTAAGAAATCATAGAGTATATCAAAGAGCTAAATTGTCTCAACTTGCTAGTGATTATGGACTTTCAAAAATGAAAGACGATATTTCGCTTTTTGTCGCCAATGCATTTCTTCAAGTTCTTACCAATAAGGCAAATTTGGAGGTGCTTCAATCTCAAAATAAGGTTACCCAGGAGCAAATTCAGCGCACCATGGATTTAGTGGATGCTGGGGTACTACCTCGTGGTGATTTATTAGAAATTCAAGCAACAGATGCTACCGAAAAACAAAATATTGCGGTAAACGAAAATGCAGTAAAAATTTCGTTATTAAGCCTTGCGCAGTTATTATTAGTAGAAGATTACGAAAATTTTGATATTGAAGATGAAGGGTACGAAATAATTGACGAAGGAATTACTGCAAAAAATATTTCAGAAATTATTGCTTCTGCTAAAGAGAATAGAAGCGAAATTAAAATTGCAGAAACGAACTTGGAATTGGCCGAAAAAGACTTTCAAATATCGAAGTCGGCGTATATGCCTACACTAAATGCATTTATTAACTACAATACACGTGAGTCTGATCGAGCAAGTGGAATAGAAAACATTATCGACCCAAATAACCCTGTAACCTTAAGTGACACTCCTATTGGTGTGGTTGGATCTTCAGGGGAGTCTGTTTTTGGATATGAACCTAATATTTTAGGGTTACGAGAATTAGATGCGCTACCATTTACAGAACAATTGTATTTAAACGATGGTGTTTCTTACGGTTTTCAGTTAAATGTCCCTATTTTTAATGGATTCTCAACTAGAAATGGTGTTAAGAGGAGTAAAGTAAATATAAAAAGACAAGAGTTTTTACTAGAGCAAGCTAGACTTGACTTAGAGTCCACAGTATATCAAGCTTATGTAGATGCAAAAGGGGCTTATAAGTCCTTTGAAGCTGCTCAAAAAGCATTAGAATCGCAAGAATTGGCATACCAATATGCAAAAGATCGATATGACGTAGGATTAACAAATGCTTTTGATTTTAGCCAGTCGAAAGTGCGTTATGATAACACTAAAATTGAAGCGAATAGAGCAAAATATGATTATATTTTTAAATTAAAGGTATTAGAATTGTATTTTGGTATTCCTGCAACCGAACTTAAGTTTTAACACTATGAGCACAAAAACCCGCAACTGGATAATAATAATTTCAATTTTAATTATTGCCATTCTCTTAATTGGGAATAGTCAAGGGTGGTTTGGCAAAAAAGGAAATTTCAAAGAGGTTGAAGTTTCCAAAATTACTCCTATCGACATTATGGAGACTGTAGCTGCCACAGGAAAAATTCAACCAGAAGTGGAGGTAATGCTTTCTTCCGAAGTATCTGGAGAAATTATCGAACTTCCTGTAAAAGAAGGGCAGCAAGTAGAAAAGGGGGACTTGCTTGTTCGAATTAATCCAGATTTAATTCAGTCTGCATTAACTCAGGCACAAGCAGGTTTACAGAACGCTAGAGCACAGTTGGCACAATCAACTGCTTCTTTAAAAAATGCAGAGTTAAACTATAATAGAAGTAAAACCCTATTTGAAAAGGGTGTTATTTCAAAATCTGAATGGGATCGAGCTGTGACCGATTATGAAGTGGCACAAGCCAATAAAGAATCTGCCTATTACAATGTACAGAGCGCCGCAGCCAATGTGAAACAAACAAGTGATAACCTTACTAGGACGTCCATTTATGCACCTATGACCGGAACTATTTCAAAACTTTCGGTAGAGTTAGGAGAAAGAGTAGTAGGTACGGCACAAATGGCAGGTACAGAAATTGTAAGGGTGGCCAATCTTTCAAACATGGAGGTTGAGGTGGACGTAAATGAAAATGATATTGTTAAAGTTCAAATTGGAGATTCAACCAATGTGGAAGTAGATGCGTATTTAAAAAGAGAATTTAAGGGAATAGTTACTGAAATTGCAAACTCTGCAGAAACGGCTTTGTCTTCAGATCAAGTAACAAACTTTAAAGTGAAAGTGAGAATTTTAGCAGATTCGTATAAAGATTTAACCGAAGGAAAGCCTGAATATTTTTCACCCTTCCGTCCTGGAATGACTGCGACGGTAGATATTATTACCGAAAAGAAACAAAATGTAATTGGCGTACCCATTAGTGCCGTAGTTATTAAAACCGACACTAGTAGTGCCAAAAAGCTAGGTGTGAAGGAAACGGTTTTGGACAGTGATGAAAAGTTTGAATGTGTATTCGTAATGGACGGCGACGAAGCGAAACTTAGAGTTATCACAACAGGAATTCAAGACGATAGTAAGATTGAAATTACTTCGGGACTTTCAGATGGGGAAACCGTTATTACGGGACCTTATAACACAGTGACAAAAACATTGAAAAATGGTGATAAAGTGACTGTTGAATCATCTAAAGATAAAGAAGAATCAGAAGAATAATGGCAACAATACTTTGCTTAGAAACAGCAACCACAAATTGCTCAGTAGCGCTTTCGGAAAACGGAAGCGTTATTGCTTTTAGAGAAGATAATAGTAAGAAATATTCTCATGCAGAACGACTTCATGTGTTTATTGAGGAGGCATTAGAAGAAGCTAACATTAATTTAAATGATATTTCTGCCATAGCCATTAGTAAAGGGCCTGGCTCTTATACGGGTTTACGAATTGGAGTATCTTCAGCCAAAGGATTGTGTTATTCTTTAGACAAGCCTTTAATTTCAATTCCTACGTTACAGTCTTTAGTCATGCAAGTAAAGGACCAAACAGATTACATCATTCCTATGTTAGATGCCAGAAGAATGGAAGTCTATGCTTCGGTTTATAATGGAAAAAAGCAAGAAATAAGAAATACAAAAGCAGAGGTTTTAAATGAAAATAGTTTTTCAGAATACCTTGAAAAAGGTACCGTTACTTTTATAGGTAATGGGGTGGTAAAATTTAAAGAGATTTGCAACCATGCTAATGCAAAATTTGTAGAAGGAAAAATGCCTACAGCACTTTCCATGGCGTTTTTAGCAAATGAAAAATTTCAGCAAAATGATTTTGAAGATGTTGCTTATTTTGAACCCTATTATTTAAAGGATTTTATAAAGACTTAATTTTATAAAAGTGAATTAAAATAGGTTACGAGCCTAGATAAGTCATTCTCCTTTGTAATGTCAATATTTCCTTTTTGCATAAAAGCTTTGACCTCGCTTTTCTTTTTTGCCATTACTTTTAGAATTTTAGCTTTTGAATTTGGTAACTCATAAAATGTACCTTTATCATCTGTTAAGAAATAGGTGGTTTCAGTAATAAACTGCGCTGGCGTATTTTTATCATACGATGTTTTTGCAAATTGTGCTTCTTTAAAGGTAATTTTTACTTTCTTAACCAAATCGTACACTTGTAAGTCCTTAACAATTTTAAAGTAACCTCCATTTTCATCGGGATTTTCGCTTTCTACATACATGTACATTTCGTCCCCAACCTTTGCAAATATTTCAGGGTCTTTAATAATGGTTTGAATTAGTGTTGTTCCTTCTGTTGGTTTAACTTCAATTTCATCAGACATCCCATTATATCTTAAAAACATAATGTTTGATACAGATTCTTTGCCTTTATATAGTCTTCCAGGAAGAAAGTCTGGATTTGCATAAGGGGAACCCTCAGCATTTTCTAAGGCCTCTTCATATAATTTAAAAGAATCCCAATATTGCTCACCTCGTATCTTTTTTTCCTGAATTTTAGTGTAAAAGTTATCATTTTGCCCAAAGGAATGGTTGAAAAAAAATAGCATTACAAGGAAAAGGAAATGTTGAGATTTAAAATTTTTCATAAGTAAGTTTTAAAAAATAGGGATTAAGAATTATAATGTTTCATAAAACCTAAATAATCTAATTAAATCCTCTTCTTTTTTAACGTTTAAGTTATTCTTTTTTATACACTCTGTCATTTGTTTCTTTTTATCCCCAAAAAGAGCTAACAATTTCTTCTTTGAAGTAGAAATTTCATGAAAATCTCCTTTACTATCTACTAAATAATAAGATATTTTGTCTTTAAATGCAGCAGGGATATCTCTAGTTAGTGAAGTTGTGGCAGCAACTCGCTCCTTGTATATTTTATCCGTTTTTTTGAGAAGAATTGCTTTTTTTCCATTGGATAAAACTTCGTAGTATTGAAGTTCATAACTATTTTCAGTATTAGGAAGTGCAAGAAAAAATTGATTTTCCAAGCGTATTTTTAGATTGTTTTTTTTACTTACTCCTTGTGCTTCACTATCTGGAGAACTTAAACTGGGTTTTGCTAAAAAAACATCATTGTAGGCATTATATTTTAAGGCTACAGAGCTAATTATTTCATCGTCATTAAAATAAATTGAACCCATTTTAAATTCATCAAATAAATAGGGTGTTCCCACTGTTTCACCATTTAAAACAATAACATCTCCATCTTTTACATTATAATATGAATCCATATTTGAATAGTTTGACGAAGATGAAATGGATCCGTTTTTAACGGTGATGGTGCCTTGTGCTATCGTGCCAAAATAACTTAAAATGCAGATTAGAGAAAAGTAATATTTCATTGTGTATAATTAATTTAAACTCAAATTAAAGGTTATAACTGTAAACTTAAAAAACAAAAGGTTTAATAACAAAAAAAGCATTGAAATAGTTCAATGCTTTTATAAATGAAGTATGTTTTAAATATTATAAAGTGTTGTAATATTTTACAAGTTTTATTAGTGCATATTCCTTATTGATATTTAGTCTTTCTTCCTTGGTATAGGTTTTCAATTCCTTTTTCTTGTCGTCGAAAAGGCCAAATTTTGCATTTCTTGAACTAGGAAACTCTTGAAACGAATTTGTATTTTTATTCAATAAATAATAAGCTTCCTTTTCTTTATAGCTACTAGGAATATCTCGTGTTAACGATGTGGTTGCAGCCATTCCTTCTATAAATTCCTTTGATATTTTTTTGTATAAATCTGCATTTTCACCTTCAAATAAAACCAAAAAATATCCAGGTCTATCTAAACCTTCTTTAGGTGCAGCATAGACAAAAACATTGTTCAGCATCTTTACATAAATGTCTGGATTCCGCATCATTACTCTTGCCGTTGAATTTGGCGCATCTACAGAGGATTTTACTTCAATCTCATCCCGAAGTGCATTATAGCGTAATGCCACATTACTTGCTACTATTCTTCCACTTTTGTAGACAGTTCCAAGCACAAATTCTTCATTTTCATAAGCAGAACCTGAATAATTTACAGCTTCAGAGTTAATGGTTATAGGAACATTGGTAAGATATTTATCCTTCGTTTCCTCTTCAGTTTCCAATTGTGCAAAAGCGCTGAACGACAAAGTAAGTAGGAATAGAGTTGAAAATAATTTTTGCATAATTCTGATTTTGGTTAAATATGTTTTAAAAGTAATTGTACTGCTTAACTAACTAAAGAAAACATGTTCGAATTTTATAAAAACGATAAGTGAGATTTTCAATAGAAGGTGCGAAGATAACAATTATCAACTTACCCAAATGTTAAGGAAATGTTTTTTCTGGCTTCTAACTAGACCTATTTTGTTAAAAATTCCATGGCTTTTGATACTTCTTCTACCGGAAGTTTGCATGTATTGTTTACACATACATAAATTAATGTTCTATCGTTAACATACCTTTCTTTTAATAAAGGAAGGTTAGAAGATTGTGTAGCGCCAGCAATTAGTTTGTTAGGAATATACTTTTGGTTGAATTCTGAAATTTTATCAAAAGCATTTTCACCCACCACAACAATTTCGTAAAACTTAGATTGGTAATTGAGTAAGAGGTCCATCCAATTGGCAAAACCTGAAGGGTATTTCTCCAATTCAGGTTGCACATTTTTAAGCATTTGTAACGCAGTGATTGCAAATTTTTCATTGTCAAAATGATGCGCTAACACAGATAAGTTTTTCGCCATAATTGAATTTGAAGAAGAAATTACATTATCTCTATATTCAAAACTTCGAGAAATAATCTTGGCATCTTCTTTAGACGTAAAATAAAACATATGATTTTCTTCATCGAAGAAGTTTTTGAAAGCATAATTTGAAAGTTCCTCTGCCTCCTCAATCCATTTGGTGTCCAAGGTTACTTCATAAAGCGCAATAAATGCTTCAATAACCGAAGCATAATCTTCTAGGTAACCATTAATACTACTTTTTCCGTCTTTGTAAGTATGGTAAAGCGCCCCGTTAGATTGTAGTTGCTTTGATAGTATAAAGTGAGCATTGGTCAATGCAGCTTTTAAATAAGCTTCATTTTTAAAAACTTTATAAGCATCAACATATCCCTTTATCATAAGACCATTCCATGAGGTTAGGGTTTTGCCATCAAGACGTGGCTTTTGCCTTGTAGTTCTATGGTCGCGTAATAATTTTTTCCAATCCTTCTTCTTTTGTGAAAGCGTGGCTACGTCTATATTGTGTTTAGAAACAAAATCTTCATCGGTTAGCTTTCTAATTAAAACATAGTTGTTTTCGGCTTCCCATTTCCCGTAACTGTTAATGTTGTAATAGTCTTCAAATAGTATCCAATCCTTTTGTGGAATGATACTTTGTAATTTTTCTTTTTCAAATGTGTAGTAATCTCCTTCCACTAGGTCTCCTTCTTCATTTAAGCTATCGGCATCCAGCGAAGAGTAAAACGCACCTTCTTTGTTTGTCAATTCGGTAGCAACAAAAGAGAGCGTTTCTTCAACAATTGTTTTATAAAGCGGATTTTTAGAAACAGCATAAGCGTTGCTATACAAACTTACCAATTGGGCATTGTCATAGAGCATTTTTTCGAAATGAGGAACGTGCCATTTCTCATCGGTGCTATATCTAGAAAAACCTCCTTCCACTTGGTCGTAAAGACCACCAAAAGCCATTTTTTGAAGCGAAAGATTTACATAATTTTCAAGAAATTTATCATTGTTTTTATGAGCATACCGTAAGAAAAAAGATAATTGATTAGGCATCATAAATTTTGGGGCGCCTCTACTACCTCCATAAACAGTGTCCAGACTATTTTCCCATTTCTCAATAATGGGTTTTAAATCCACTTTTGTGAAATCAATGTTATCATTATTAAAAGCTACTAAGTCCAGACTTTTTATACCTTCTTCCAACTGTGTAGCGTAGTCTACTAGCTTTTGTGGTTCCTCTTCATACAACTGTTGAAGTTGTTGCAAAGCAGTAATCCAATCCTCTTTTTTAAAATACGTGCCGCCATAGACAGGTCGCCCATCTGGTAGGGTAATGACATTTAATGGCCATCCTGCATTTCCCGTCATTAATTGTACTGCATTGATATAGGTTTGGTCTACGTCTGGTCGTTCTTCACGATCCACTTTAACCGAGATAAAATGTTTGTTCATTACGGCGGCTACAATAGAATCTTCAAAACTTTCTCGCTCCATGACATGGCACCAATGACAAGCCGCATAACCAACACTTATAACCATCAGTTTTTTGCTTTGCTTCGCCTCATCTAGGGTTTTTTGATTCCAAGGCTTCCAGTTTACAGGATTATGTGCGTGTTGTAGCAAATAAGGGCTGGTTTCGTTTATTAAGTCGTTTGTGTATTTATGAGTTTCCAAAGGCTCTTTTTTTGAAGAATTACACGATAGAAATAAAATTCCTAAAAGGGTAAAAAGTAAAAGTTTTTGCATAGTAAAAAATAAAAACAAAAATACGCTTTTGAAATTTCAAAAGCGTAGGAAAGTAAGATTTAACAAATGTGTTATTTTACCTCAAATGTTATTTTAACATTTACCCTATATTCTGTGATGTTATCTCCATTAACGATGGCACTCTGTTCCTGAACATATACCGAGCGAATGTGTTTTACACTTTTTGAAGCGTGTTTCACTGCGTTTTGAGTTGCCTCTTCCCAGCTAGTATTAGAATTTGCTAATACTTCAATTACTTTTAAAATGCCCATATTTATATATTTTAGGATTAATACCTCAAAATATAAAAAATAAGCTAGAAATAGGCTTTTTAGTAAAAAAACTACCCGTTTATGGCTTCCACCTGTAAGGCTTGGTCATTCAGCATTTCCTTGAGCATCGTTTCAATCCCATTTTTAAGCGTAAAGGTAGAAGAGGGGCAGCCACTACAAGCACCTTGCAATACCACCCGAACGGTTTTTGAGTCTTCGTTATAAGATTCAAACGCAATATGACCGCCATCACTTGCAACGGCAGGCTGAACATATTCCTTTAAGATAGAAACTATTTCTTTTTCAAATGCAGTATGGTTTACATTTTCTGAAGTTACGGAAGAAGCTTCTTTTTGTTTTGAAGTATGATTCTGAAGGATTCCGTCAGAAAAAATGGTTTTTCCATCCTCTAGATATTTCTTCAAAAATTCACGTAATTCCATGGTAATTTCTTCCCAAGTAACAATATCATATTTAGTGATAGAAATATAATTTGAATGAATAAATACCTCTTTCACAAAAGGAAAGCTAAATAACTCCTTTGCAATGGGTGCAGATGCAGTATCGTCAATACTTTTAAACTCAAAAGTATCTTCAGTTAATGGCTTATTAGCAACAAATTTAATCACTGAAGGATTGGGTGTGCTTTCTGCATATACCGTAACAGGAATTTTTTTGGAATCTTCCGAAGAAAGAATAACGGGTTTTCCACTTTCCAAATAAGCCTGTATGGAAGCACCCACTTCTTCTTGAACATCTACCCACTCTACAATACTGTACTTTTCAATGGCTATAAAATTTTGCGAAACATATACGGTTTTTACAAAAGGAAGATGGAATAACTGCTGTACTAACGGACTGTTTTTTGCTTCATCAATATTTTTAAATTCAAAGCTCTCAGCCCCCGTGAGGAAAGCATTTGCAATAAATTTTACAATATTTTCGTTCTTAGTAGGTTGAATAGCAATGTTAAAATCTTCCATTTTGTCGCATTTTTTTGCAAAAATATGAAAGAAAACAACAGTATTCAATATATTTGGCAATTAACAACCTATTTATGCTAAGACTTTTACTCCCCATCTTATTGCTATTATCATGGTTTGGGTATGGTCAATCAATAATTGTAAATGATCCAGCAGCTCCTGAATCTACTCTTTCGGCCGAGGCTCTTGTAAACCAAGTGTTAATTGGGGGTGATTGTGTTAGTGTTGAGTTTACTTATCTTCAAGAAAACCCAGAAGGTGTGGCTAATCCTGCTTTAAGAAGCTGGGGCTATTTTAATGCAAACGGAACCGGTTTTCCATTTGCAGAAGGAATAATACTTTCATCTGGATTTGCAAAAGAAGCAGAAGGTCCAAATAACACAAGTAGTCAATCAGGGAATGGTACAGATTGGGAAGGCGACGATGACTTAAAAGTATTATTAGATAACCAAAGCGGTGATAATGAACCAACAAATAATGCAACTGTATTTCAATTTTCATTTACACCTATTATCGCTAATATTTCTTTTGATTTCATTTTTGCTTCAGAAGAATATGAAAATGAATTTGAGTGTGATTCTCAATTTAGAGACGGTTTTGCTTTCTTATTACGTGGGCCAGGGATTCCTAATAGCTCAGGAACTGCTTATGGGGGTATTAACATTGCAGCAGTTCCAGGGTCTATCAATGTTCCTGTAAGTACTTTGTCTATTCATTCAAATACTTTTACATGTGGAACAGAAATATTTGGAGTTAATTTTTTCCCAGAGTTTTATGTAAGTAACTGGGCTGGAAATAATATGAATGAAATTCAATTTGATGGGTACACAGAATCTTTAAGTGCACAAGCAACTCTTGTTCCCGGAGAAACCTATGAATTAAAAATGGTCATAGGGGATCGAGGAGATTCATCCTTTGATTCAGCCGTTTTTTTTAGAGCAGGAAGTTTTGACATTGGAAGTGTCGATTTAGGTGTAGACTTAACAGTAGATAATAATACTGCAAGATGTGAAGGGGAAACCTTTACCATCATTCCAGAATTAAGTGTTCCAGTAGGAACAACTTATGAATGGCAATATGAAGATCCCATAGGCTCTGGGGTATTTGTCCCTTTTGTTCCAGCCGAAACAGGCCCAACCCTAGATGTAACAACAACAGGAAATTATAAAATTATTGTTGATTTTGCTGGGGTTTGTGAAAGTGAAGGTACACTCTTTGTTGAATTTGCACCACCATTTACCTATAATGATTCCCCCGCTCCCTTAATTTTATGCGACGACGACAATGATGGGTTTATGGAGTTTGATTTAAGTATGGCTGATGATGATTTAACGGGTGGTGATCCTGATTTGGTAG
>NZMG01000031.1 GCA_002694465.1 Flavobacteriaceae bacterium
AACGCAGCTAAAAGTGACTGTAAAAGCTGTGATGAGCTATGAAAATATTGAACCCGATCAATATCCAGAGTTTAGAAAATATGTAAAGGATGTTTTAGATACAAGAAAACAATTTATAGCGTTTAAATAAAAGCTTTTTATCTTCAATTAAAAGCACCTTTCATTGGAAGGTGCTTTTGTTTTATATTACATTGAGAGTCATAAGTTTAAAAATTATTTTATATTTAAAGTCCCTTATTTTTAGACTTAACCTTTTATAAATTATTAATGAATATATTATGAAAGGAAAAATACTATTAGTTTTTACGATATTTTTAAGTCTAGTTGGTGCCGCACAAGTAGGTATTGGTACCACAAATCCAGACGACTCATCCATTCTAGATATAACCGCTTCAGATAAAGGAATACTCGTTCCTAGAGTTTCTCTAAGTAGTATCGCAACTACTACGTTAGATGGTGTTAATACGGCTTCAACCGGGTTGTTAATTTACAATACAAATGCAGCTGTAACTGGCGGGAGCGGAGTAGGGTATTATTATTTTAATGGAACTACTTGGGAACGTTTAACCACAACTACAGATTCATCAGAAAAGTGGTCCTTAACAGGGGATGCGGGTACAGCAGTAGGAACCAACTTTTTAGGCACAACAGACAATAATGCGCTTTCTTTTAGAACGAATAATACAGAAAAGCTTCGAATTAGCACTCAAGGTAAAATAGGAATTTATAATACGGGTCGTTCAGTTTTTATGGGTGAATCGGCAGGTAATGCAGATAACCTATCCAATAATTATAATATTGCCATTGGGTACAACAGTTATATGAGTGCCACTAACGCATCTAGTAATACAGCTGTTGGAGCGTATTCTCTGGAAAATTTATCCAGTGGCAATGGGAATGTTTCCATAGGAGCCAGTTCAATGGAAAATACAACCTCTGGAAGTTATAACACCGTCGTTGGGATTGATGCCTTAAGAGGTGCTAATACAGGTGATTATAATTTAGCGTTAGGATCAGCAGCTATGTACGATAATACCTCTGGGTCTAATAATATTGGACTAGGGACTGCAGCCCTAGGTGATAATACCTCCGGAAGTTATAATGTTGGGGTTGGGTTTCATGCCTTAAGAGAGAATACAATTGGTACGGGCAATGTAGGTATAGGATACCGCTCACTTTATAATAATTTAAGTGGAATTAATAATACCGCCTTAGGTATAGATGCTCTTTATTTCAAATCTTCTGGAGACGAAAATGTAAGCATTGGAATACAATCTGGGTATGGTAATTTAGCAGGAAGTGGTAACGTATTTCTTGGAGCATATTCAGGATATAATGACACAGGTAGTAATAAATTATATATAGAAAACTCCACCGCAGATGAAAATAACGCACTTATTTATGGTGAGTTTGATAATGACTTTATTCGTCTAAATGCTGATGCCGAAATAAATGGTAGGACGGAAGTTACAGATGGTACTGATGCTACCGGGACAGCAGGGACGGGTGCTATTGAGGTGGCCAATAGTTTAAGAATTGATTCGAATGAAATTATTACAAATTTTAATACAACCCTATTACTTCAAAACGATAATAACGGTGATTTGTCTGTAGATGGAGGAACTTTGGCCGTGGATGCTAGTGCCAATAGGGTAGGTGTAAATACTGGAACACCAGATTACACATTTTCTGTTAATGGAGTGGCCAATTTAAATGAAGGTGTTGCAACAGGCACGGTGTTAAGAGCTAATGGTAATGAAGCGATATGGTTTAATGGAACTTATTATAGTTGGGGATTTGGCGGTCAATATAATTATTTTGCAGATGAGGTTGGAATAGGTATTGTTAATCCAGGATACCAACTTAGGTTAAGTACAAATTCTGCTGCGAAACCTACTTCTTCTACTTGGAACGTAATTTCAGATGCTAGATTGAAAACTAATGTTCGTCCATTTTCTGAAGGTTTAGAATTATTGCAAAAAATAAACCCCGTTTGGTTTACCTATAATGGAAAAGCAGATATGCCAAACGAGACAGGTGTAGGAACCATTGCACAAGAATTGCAAAAAATAGCTCCTTATATGGTAAAGGATTGGGAATACAAGTCTGAAGATGGAACAAGGTCAGAAACCTATTTAGGAGTAGATTACGGAGCTTTGGACTTT
The DNA here is from genome assembly GCA_002694465.1 of Flavobacteriaceae bacterium. GTDB lineage: Bacteria > Bacteroidota > Bacteroidia > Flavobacteriales > Flavobacteriaceae > Halomarinibacterium. Next base: position 2,166 of record NZMG01000031.1, read on the forward strand.
GTATTAATAAATGCTATAAAAGAACAGCAAAAAGAGATAGAAACCCTTAAAGCCAGATTAGAAAAACTAGAGGCTTTATTATTAAAGGAATAGTGATATTAGTAATTAATATACGCTGTAATTTCAAGTCCGTACCCAATCATTCCCACACGTTTGGTTTAATAGCTCAAGAAGTAAATGAAATGGTTCCAGAGTAAGTAACCATTTCAGAAACTAGGGGAAGTATCTTGGGTTTGATTATACTGAATTAAGTTTTGTTCTTATAAAAGTATTTCAGGGACAAGATGAAATAATAAGTGAACTCCAAAACCAAGTAGAGGATTTAAAACTTAAAAAGGGGCAGTTCTCTAATAATTTAAATCAATTATTCAGTCCGCAATTGAATCTTTAGCTACATAGCTTCATTGTTACTTCTCTGAAGTGTTACAAAAAATCAATTTCTAGTTTGATAAAAAGAGAGAGACTAAAATAAAAGCACAGTTTTCCATAGGGGTCTAGTTTACTAACCCTGTACTCTAATATAATTTTTAGTAAATTTATTGTTACATTCTAATTATAATTTTCAATCACTTTTATGCGGTTATTTCCTATATTTTTTATTTTAAATATCTTATTAGGGTACGCACAAGAAGATACGTCATATAACTTTAAACAACTTTCAGACGAATATGAAGACTTTCCATCTGGAGCGCTTGGGATTGTCCAAGACAGTCTGGGCTATATATGGATAGCAGGTGTGAATGGCTTGAGTAAATATGACGGGAAAACCATTAAATTTTTTCCTAAAAACTTTGTAAGTGAAAGCGATATTATTATTTATGATAAAAAAATATATACCGATCGTGAACTTAACTCTTGGATCATTACAGGCGAGCGAAGCATAGAGAAATTGAACTGTAAGGAAGAAACTTTTACGGTTGTGGGTAATATACCACTGCCCAAAGTAATATATCAAGACCAAAAGCTTAATTTCTATGTTGGGACCTCCAACAATGGCATATTCAAAATAAATGCTAAAACTAAGGACACTCTACAAATATTAAAGAAGCAAGATTTTCCTGTCAATGTTAACGAAATTGCAGAAACGAAAAATTTCATTTGGGCTGCAACGACCTCTGGTGTTTATAAAATTACTCCAGATAATGAGTATTTAAAATATACGATCCCTATAGAAAATGAGTTTCATACAACCGTTCTTGGTGCCTCTGAGAGCCATGGGGTTTTTGTGGGAACTTATTTAAACAAGGTTTTTAAGTACAATGCCACTAAAGATTCCTTTGAAATTTTTAAGGGATTTTCAAAGTATCCATTGCCGGAAGATCTTTATGTACATAATCTGTTTTTTGATAGTAAAGACCGTTTATGGATAGGCAGTTACGGTCAAGGGGTATTTCTAGTTGATTTTAACAATCAAATTATTTTAAATTTTAAACACAATAAACTAAACCCTAATTCCATTCCTTACGATTGTATAACAGCCATCTATGAAGATAAAACGAATAATATTTGGATAGGAACGGACGGAGGGGGCATATGCTTGTACGATGAAAAACTTAATAAGTTTAATTTACTTAACAACGATCGCGTACCTAATAACATAAATCTTACCCTAATTAAGAGTTTGGATATTGATTATATGGGTGGTTTGTGGATGGGTACCCATAATTATGGTATTGTCCATGTAGATAGTACTAAAACAAATATAAAGGTATACAACAATCAAAATTCAGGCTTTAACTCTAATAAGATTGCATTTTTAAAATTTATTGGAAAGGATTTGTGGGTTGCCAATGAAACTCCAGAAATTCAGATTTTAAAACCAGATGGGAGTATTAATACCTACAATAGTAGTTCTGAGCGCAAATTAGATGTTGGGTACATATATCTAATATTCCAAGATTCTAAAAATAGGGTGTGGCTAGGAACATCTGATAGTGGGTTAATTCAATTTGATTCAGAAGTGGGAATTGTTAAGCAATACAGGTACAATTCGGAGGATATTAATTCCATTACAAGCGATTTGATATATTCAATTGCTGAAGATAGCAGGAATGGTATTTGGATAGGAACCAAATATAAGGGACTCTGTCGAATCGATCCTGAAACCGATAAAATTGAACGATATGACGAATTTGAAGGCTTAGCTAGATATCTTTATATAGATGATGAAGATGCCGTTTGGATTGCAACCAATACAAGCGGATTAATTAAACTCAACCCCAATACAAGAGAAACAATAGTTTACGATGATTCTTTTGGAGTAGCAAGTTCTACCATATGCGCCATTTTGCCAGAAGGAGATAATCTATGGTTAAGCTCTAATCAGGGTATCGTTAAATTTAACACCAAAAGTTTAGAAGTAGAAAATTATGACAAATTGGATGGTTTGCAGTCTTCTTATTTTGCAACAAGATCGGCGGTAAAAGACTCCAAACGCAATCTGTTTTATTTTGGTGGTACAAAAGGAGTTAATTGGTTTAACCCAAAAAATATTAAACAGAATACCACACTAACCACTACAGTAATTACTAAAGTAGAAGTTAATGAAAAACTTCAATCCGTTTTTAAACCAGCGAGATTTAAACATACTGAAAACACGGTACATTTTACATTTAATAGCCTCCATTTTTCCTCACCAAACAGAAATAACTATAAATATAAGCTTGTAAACTATGATGAACACTGGCAAGAAGCTAAAAACATTAATTTTGTACGTTATACTAATCTACCTCCCAATGATTACGAGTTTCAAGTGATGTCAAGTAATTACGATGATGTTTGGAACGAAACACCTGCCATCTACAGCTTCAAGATTAATAAACCATGGTATGCCACAAACTTGGCGTATGTTTTTTATGGATTGTTGATTTTAATATCCTTATATATATTTTATAGATACTTGCAATGGCGCCTACAGATAAAGAATGAATTAGAATTTGAGCATAAGGAAGCCGAAAGACTCAAAAAACTAGACGAATTTAAAAACCGATTATTTACCAATATATCTCATGAATTTCGAACACCGCTAACCCTTATTTCAGATCCCATTGATAATCAGCTTTCAAAGTCATATATAAAGAAGGAAGATAAGGAAGAATTAACTTTGGTAAAGAGAAATGCAAAGCGGTTGCTCAATTTGGTGAATCAAATAATGGATTTGTCCAAATTAGAGACAGGAAATTTAAAACTCTCTGTAGCTCAAGATGACCTTAATTTGCTATTAAAACAACTTGTTTCTCCATTTAAGTTTAAGGCTCAAAAAAAGCAAATCGATTTTACGTACACCATTGGTAAAACCAATTCTGTATGGTTTGACAAAGATGTTATTGAAAAGATTGTGTTAAACTTACTTTCTAATGCATTTAAATATGTCCCTGAGCAAGGATTCGTGCGCTTTGAATCACTAATTCAAAATGACCATATTGTCATAAGTGTTGTTAATAATGGGGTGCATTATTCAAAAGAAGACCTTCAAAAATTATTTAAAAGATACTATCAAGCCGATAAGAATAATGACGGGGCTGGCATTGGCTTGGCTTTGGTTAAAGAACTGTCCATACTATCCCATGGAAACATTGTAGCTCATATGTTAAATGACGACGAAATACAGTTTACTGTTACCTTACCAATAGACCGTACTTATTTTAAATCATCAGAGATAGGAGCTATTTCTAACCAAATAGCTGAAATTGACAAGGATGAGTTTGAAACAGAAATTCCCTTAACATCTCAAAAAGAAAAATTAAAAAATAAGCACCTGTTATTATTGGTAGAAGATGATGATGATATAAGATTATATGTAAAATCCTTTTTGAGAAATGACTATAAGATTATTGAAGCGGTGAACGGAAAGCAAGGGATAGAAAAGGCTTTTGAAATTATTCCAGACGTTATTATAAGTGATGTAATGATGCCCATAAAAGACGGTATCAGTCTTTGCAATACTTTAAAGCAAGATGAAAGAACAAGTCATGTCCCAATCATTCTATTAACGGCCAAAAGTGATAATGAACATGAAATAGAAGGTTTACAAGTAGGAGCAGATGCCTATGTAACCAAGCCTTTTAATAAAGGGAAGCTGATGGCACAAATTGAAAACCTATTAAAGATTAGAGCGCAACTACAAAAACGCTACAGTAAGGATTTCAAATTAAAAGAACTTGCGTTAACTAATGTAGAACAACAATTTTTAGAAAAACTCTATGCCGTATTAAATGAATTCATTTCCAAAAGCGATTTTACAGCCGAACAACTCAGCAAAAAGCTTTTTATGAGCCGTATGCAACTTCACAGAAAGTTGAAGGCTTTAACAGGTTTATCTACATCAGAATTTATAACTACTGAACGATTAAAATTGGCTTTGCCATTACTTAAAAATTCAAATACCACCATTTCAGAAATTGCCTATGAAGTAGGGTTCAATTCACCTTCCTATTTTAGTACGTGTTTTAAAAAATACTACCATACTACACCAGATGAGTATCGCTCATCCCAATAAATAAGCTTACTTCAAGCGCTTGTTACATAATTTAAAGATATTGTTACATAGCTGTAAGTCATAGCTTTATTCACTACTTACTTTTGTTTACGAAGTTTTATTCCACGCTATCAATTCATTTTGAATACGGACGTTAGGTGGTTTATAAAAGAAATAACCAATGACTAAAAGTGACAAAAACAAAAATAACAACCAGCACATTTATTTAAATATAGATCACTTAAAAAAAGGAGAATATTTCTTCAATTTCATGTTGGAAAATAAGATTTGTAAAACGGTTAAAATCAAAAAGGATAAGGATTCATAAATCCAAAACTTAGTAGTAAAAAAATAGAGTATAAAACAAAAACATAGTCATGAAAATTGAAAGTCACATAGTATTGTTTGCTGTTATAAGTATTCTTTTCCTTAGTGCGTGTACAGGTAAGACTAAATCAAATACCAACATGATGGATGGAGAAAATGAAATTTCTAAAACGGAATTACAAAATGAAAAAATTGCTGTCATGGTTGAGATGGAGGGTAAAACATTTACCCTGCATCAAAAAGAGCTTGTCAACAATATTCTAACTATTAAAAACGACACCTTACAATTTGTTTTTTATACAAATGAGAACCTGTTTCAGCTCAATTTAAATTTGAACAATACAGACATCCTAAGACAAGGCTCGGCCACCTACACAATTCCCGATATAAATCAACCTAAGGTAAAAGTAGATTTAAGTTTTTTTAATAATGAAAGAGATGTTAAGTCAATGAATAAGCGCATCATTTTCAGGAAAGGAATCCTCAATATCACAAAAATAACGGAGCACCAATTACAGATGACCTTTGAAGGAGAGGGAAGTGGTATGTTGGAATATGGAAAAAACTTTCCTATTTCGGGAGAAGCAACAGTGAACTTTTAAAAAATGGCACAGCAAATACTAGGAAAATATTAAACTCTTAATATATCAAATCATGAAATTATTTTATATCATCATAGCAATGGCAATTTGCCACCCATCTTCGGCTCAAATACTTGATAAGGTTAAAAAAACAGTGGGCAAGGTGACCAAGACTATTTCATTGGACAATCTTAGTAGAGATCCAATTACTACTTCATTTAACGATGTAGATAAAACAAAATACCTAGAAGATGATTTTGGCAATGATGCTGTATATAAAAATATACATGATCAACCTTATTCATGGGAAAAAGGTTTTTTTCTTACCCCTGGGTTTTATGAAGGAAATTTTTTATCGTTTTGTATAAAAGCAGGGACTTATGCCCCACAAAAAGGAAACGGTCGCTTTTATGCAGAGTTAAAAGGGCCAAAGGCAGATATCGTTTCGGCAATTATTGAGAGGTTTCAAAAGGATCCAGAAATCACTCAAAAAGATGTCCAGTTGTTGTTATGGGCAATAGTTGCAAAGGTAGACTTTCAGAAAATGAAGGGTGAAGTAAAAATAATTGCTTTAAAGATTCTCACTCCAGATCAAATTGCTCGATTGAGCAAAGGTGCTTTAGAAGAGTATACTTCAAAAGAAATAATTAAAGTAGCCAAAAAAAATGAAACACTTCGGTATATCATCGAAGCAGAAAATAAACTGCGAAGAAAGTATTATCAAGGAATTAATGATTATTCAGAATATGAAGCCATTGCCATGAGAGCTGGGATAGAACCTGTTGTGCATGGTTTTAATAAAGGTCGTTGGACCAAACACCCAAATGGATTCTTTATCCGTTATATCCTTCAGGGCTATAAAGGGACTTTAACTCAAATATATGTGCCAGATAATGATATAGAAGCTTATGCTCCCATAAAGGGGAAAGGCCCATCCATAAATGATTTCAACACTCCTATTGCTGGAACATACTATAAATCTAGGAACTCTATAGCAACACCTGCAAACACAGCAGGCCAGCGAATAATCCAATCAGACGTACCTCCTGGGGAGGTCGTATGGGAAGAAGGAAGTGGTGGTGGATCTAGTGGATCTGGAGGTTCTGGAAATGATGAAAATAATGGCAATAACAATGGTCAAGGTGGTGGTCAAGGAGGAGGCAGTGATAACCAAGGAGGAAACGAGGATCAAAACAGTAATGATGACCAAAGTGGTGGACAAGATGGTAGTGATAACCAAGGTAGTGGTTCTGGAGAAAATAATGATACTGGGGGAGTTATACCATCTGATAATCAAGAAACCAATGCTTTTAAATGTGAAGAGGTAATAAATCCTATAGCAGATAAGAGCATTAGATTAGAAATGTTGAATCAAAATATACCAGGAGCGCTAGTTTGTGTATTTAAAGGAGATTCAATAATTCACATGAAAGCATATGGCAAAATGCGCTTAAACCATCCATTAACACTAAACACAAAATTACAATGGGCATCTATATCAAAGTCTGTTACAGCTGTAGCGGCAATACAAATGGTAGAAGAAGGCAGGTTGAAATTATCAGACCGCCCCTCTCAACTTCTCTCCTATTGGCCCAACAATGTTGAGGTTAAGGATATTAATGGGAAAAAGCTCACCGAAGATCGCTACGCCAAAATCACCTTACGTAATTTGCTTAACAATAGTAGCGGAATACAGCATTATGGAAGAGGAAAAAATAAGTCTCAAGAAACAACCTACAAAAACAGAACCGTGAAATTTGCAAATAATGACGAGTACACGCCATTAATCAATGGGGGATATAATGCAAAAAGCTCAGTATCACAATTTAACAAATCAGTTCTAGATTTTGACCCTGGGAAAGATTATCTGTATTCCTCTTATGGATTTAACTTAGCAGGTGCTATGATTGATTCTAAAATTCATTTTGGATACGATAGCTGGGTAAAAAAGCATATCTCAGTTCGATTAGGTCTAAAGAATTTTAATGAGGCAAAAGGGGCAAAGAGCAGATATGGATATCAGGTTTTTGACGATGGAATTTACTCTAATGCACTATTGGGAGATTATGACGATGTACTTCCAGCAGGTGGTTGGGAATCTACTATTTGTGATTTAGCCACTTATGCAAGAGCGCTCAGTAGAGGTGAACTCATTAAAGAAAAAGACGCCCTTTGGAAAAATAGCAATGTGTTTAGAGGATATGGATTTGGCTTAAATCGCGCTGGAACGGGTAATGATACTGGAGCATTCCATGGTGGCACCAATAAGGGAAGTAGAGCCTATTTACACTTTTTCCCGAGTGATGAAACCGGTATAGTAATCCTTGCTCCTTTTACTCAAGCTGTACTGGAACGAATGGCTAGCAATCTAGTTGAAGATTTAAAAATACGACCCGGACTGTACAGCTCAGAAAAAAAACCAATGGATAAGTGTCGAAGAGGTATGAAAAGCGGTAAAGATTTATTTATTGGTGTTTGGAGGAAAACTGGTAATGAACAAATTATAAGAACTGGACTAGAGTTAGCAGAATTTCGAGATGAAATAAAAATCATGCGGGACTATGGTTACCACCTTGATGATTTTGAAATTCACATTACCAATGACCATAAACAAATCTACGATGGTGTATTTAAAAAAGGTAGAAAAATCCAAGTTTTGGTTACTGGCAAAGGTTATGCTGATATGATACAAGAGGTTAATCGATTTAGATCTCAAAACCTCGAAATTGTCGATGTAGAGTATGGCCTATTTGATCCTAGCTCAGACGATTTGATGCTCAATAGCTCATTAAATGCATTATTTGAAAAAGATGCGCCAGTATCCACATTAGAGTCTTGGAAAACACAAAGTGAATTTGTGCAACTGGTAACAGACTACAAATCCAATAATCTTAAAATAATTGATGTAGAAGGACACCCAAATCGTGAACAAACTATATTCACAGGGCTTTTTGTAAAAGGTACGGGCAACACTTTATTGATAGAGACACCTACCAAATTTATGGAAGGAATTCAAGCAGGTAGTTACGCTTCTTACGGCAAATTACTAGACGTGGACATGTTTCTTCGGGGTGACGATCCCAAAGCACGTTTTGTTATAAGCATTTGGGAGCCTTCAAACATTAATATGCTCACTAGCTATGACACTGCTAAACAACCAGCGCTTGATTTCTGCACTTTTATGGATATGCATGAAGACAATAGAAATAATGGATACGAACTAATCGATTTAGATCGAATTTTTACGATTGTAAAAGATTAAACCAAGATATATAAAAAATTATAAAAACTCTATAATAGTAAAATCATGAAAACTAAACACCTATTCGCTTTTCTCTTTTGCGCAATGCTGTCAATACCATCGGCAGAAGCGCAATTATTAAAAAAAATAAAAGATAAGGTTTCAGAAGTGACCGGTTCAAATAAGAAAGAGGAGACAAATTCTGAAAATGAAGAAAATGCAGAATCTGAAGAAAACACAGAACCCGACACTCCAACCGAAGAAGAAAAACAAGCCAATGAAACCAAAATAGGGAATTTTTTTGGTGGCGGAATGGAGGGTGTGCCAGACACCTATACTTTTTCTTACGCATTAACATACGAAATGACTAGCGGTAAAGAAACCAATGCTTTAGAATATCTTCTAGAGCCAGATGCTGCTTACTTTGGCAATAAAATGGATGATCCAAGGGCCAATCAAATTATTGTGTATGACTTAAAGAAGAACCTCATGGTCACTTTTATGGAGAATGACCAACAAAAAATGGCTATGAAAATGCGAATGCCCAATATGAAAAAAGCTGAAAAGAAATTCGGTAAGAAAATTATTCCTGAAGATGAAGAAGACGTGCAAATAATACCCATTGAAGGAAAAACCATTTTAGGGTATCAGTGCAACGGATTTCAAGTAACCTCCAAGGACGGTGTAGGTAAGTTTTGGGTCACTAATGATGCCCCCGTAAGTTTAAACGGTGTGTATGCTAACTTTAATTCACTACCAAAAAGCGCCAAGGACAAAGCGCTACCTCTTAATGAAAAATCGTTGGTTATGGAAATGATGTATACCGCCAATAAAGGAAAAAAGAACAATATGCACATGATCTGTACCCAATTAGAGGAAAATCATATTGAAATTCACAAGGAGGATTATAAATCCGGAATGTAAATTTCATTAAAAACACAAATTATGAAAACTAAAACACTACTCGTCTTTTTACTATGCTGTTTTTGCTTCTGTCAAATAACACTTGCACAAGATCCTGTTCCTGAAGATTACTTTGACCTTTTCGACAATGAGGAAACGGAGGAAGAGGGAGATGATCAAATCAAAACTCCAATGGAGGAATTATGGGATATGGATCCTTCCATGAAAGAAGGTGATAAAATTAAAGCAATATTAAATAATTCAGGAGCTGTGGGAAGTTTCGGCGGCAATGCGATAAGTAGCTATAATATGGTAATGGAAGGTTGTGATGCTACCTATGTTTGTATGTATAACACCCTAAAAAAAGTATATAAAATTTATTTATATGAAAAAGCATTAAGTGAGAAAGAGGAAAAACTAGGATGTAGTAGAAAAAAAGAACTATTACAGGATTATGCCTTGTTTATAGTATCCATGAATTTAGACCTCTACTGCATTGAACAACTGCATCCTGATGGGAACGAATTGGAAGATTTCGAATTAATCAATGCTATGCTTGCCATGGGAGACATTGTTGATGATTCTCGGAGAGACACAGACGTTAGTGAGCCAGTTTTTCTACCAATGCTCATACCATATCGAAGATTGAGACCTAAAGTAAACCCTTATTGTTCTGAAGACCTAATTATAAAAAACCGTGAAAGTAATGTACGCGCTTGTGATTGTGGTGACTATAGTGGCACATTGGATTTAGAAGAAAAGAACAAATTGCTTAAAAACATTCGAACGATTATTGATGACATCAATCCTATGTGGCAAATGTCTAGAGCTATACAAATTAATCAACATCTAAAAGCACTGCCTTGTAAATAACCATTAAAAATAACCCTATGAGCTACTTAAAATACATCACAATTACGCTGTTTTTCTCAATTTTAGTGACTGCCTGTGGCAAGGATGCTAAAAAGCTAGAAAACGAGATGGAGAATACAACTCAAACAATTAGTAATACTAAAAATGTAGTGAATGAGGCTTCTGAGATGCAAGAGAACATCCAGCAATTGCATGAAAAAGAATATCTAACCAAAGAGCAGTGGGGAAGTTGGTTACCGGAAAAGGTACTCGATATGCCTCTAACGTTTTCCCAAATAAATTTTATGCCGGGTCTTGGCTCCTGTGGTGCAAACTATAAAATTGGGAATAAAAGAATTCGCGTTATGGTTATAGACGGTGCAGGGGAAAGAGGAGCTGGCGGCGTTGGTCCCTACCGTATGTCCAGCAAAATGGAGTATAATACCGAAGACGAATGGGGCTATACCAAAACAGTGGTTATCGATGGAGTAAACGCAAAAAGAAGTTATGTGAAAACTAGTGGTATGTATAGCTTATCTATGTATTATGCCAATAGATTTGCTGTAGATATTGAAATACATAACTTTTCAGAAGATATGTTAGAAGAAATTGTTGAAGCGTTGAATTTAAGTGAATTAAAAAAGTTTTAATAAGATGAAACACACACTATTATTGTTGATGATTCTAACGTGTATGGGTTGTAACGATAAAACAACATCCCAGAATAATTTCTCCAAAAGTGAATCTCAATCTAAAGCTACAAATTCAGATATTTCAAAAAAACAGACAGATCAACGAGCTCCTGTAAAAGTGGAATCAACTCTAAACAATCAGGATGATTGGTACTGGAAAAACACCCAAATGAGTGAAAACAATAGGTTTGAAAACTGGGAACAAGGTCCAGTAGATCTTGTTATGACATACCGTTATAGAAATAACAAAAACACTCCAGAAACTATTGATGTGGGGCACATTGACGGAAATGGAAACCTTATCATGAAACTACCTGAAACTATTCAAACGGAAACAAAAGTGAGCAATATAGCCAACCTAGTGTTTTACGATATTCAGGACATGGCCACCTTGAGTTCTCATAATCCTACGGCGGGTTACTTCGGAAAAACTACCATACAGGTGGTAAAAAACGGGGCGGTTATAGGAAACCTCACGTTGGGTAATTCGGTACGTGTTACTTACAACCTTTCCAACCAAAGTACGTTGACCATGGGTGATGAAGGATACCTCATTTCTTGGGTATATTTAGATGAACTTGCTAGTATAAAAGGGACCGAGGAAACAAAAAATACCGTTAGAAGGGACGGAACAAACACAATTGAAGCTGAAAATATCGTGGTGTATACGCTCGACTATAAACCAGGATGGAATTTGGTGAAAACAGAAGTAATTGGAAAATATGACTTAGATCACGAAAGAGGACTCAATGCATCTTGGTTTAAAAAACATGTGCATACTGTAATTTCAGAAATCCCAAGCGATGCAAAATACTTCTTTAGAAAGTTTAATGATTAATAACAGTATTAAGAGACTCAATTTATAAACCTTGAAAATAAAATATATGAAAAGCAATTATACCATTCTAACTCTATTATTGATTTCAATAATTTTGGTCATTGGCTGTAAAAATAAAAACAAATTAGGGGCTAATGACAGGACTATAGAGGAAAAAGTTCAAGAAAATTTCACTAATAGTATAGATATTGTTACCCGGTCAATGGAGTTTCAAACGCTAGATTCAATTCCTTCAGGATGGAATACTTTTAAGTATAAAAACTTATCAAACGAAACTCATTTTTTCTTGATGGATAAATACCCAGAAGGTAAAAACGTTACGCATACCATAGAGGAGGTGGCTCCTGTATTTGAAAAAGGGATGCAACTTATTAATGAAGGTAAACGAGAAGAGGGTTTTGCTGCATTTGGAAAGCTACCTAAATGGTTTGGAGATATAGTTTTTTCTGGTGGCTCTGGACTCATTGGTCCAAAAAAGACAGCGATAACCACCATTCATTTAGAACCTGGCTATTATATTATGGAGTGTTATGTAAAAATGCCAAACGGCATGTTTCATACTTCTATGGGAATGGCCAAACCCATAATTGTAACTAAGGAAGATAGCGGAAATAAGCCACCTGAACCTACCATTAACATTACTATCTCCAATGAGTATGGCATTAAATATGATAAAGCGATTACTAAAGGGAAGCAAATATTTTCAGTATTTTATAAAGAACAAAAACATCACGAAAATTTCATGCAACACGATGTAAATTTAGTGAGATTGGAAGGAAATGCAAGCCTTGAGGAGCTTGAAAAATGGATGGATTGGTCAGACCCAAAAGGGTTAATAACACCAGTTCCATTAGGTATAACCTTTTTAGGTGGTGTAAATGATATGCCCGAAGGTAAAACGGGTTATTTTTATGCCGATTTGAAACCTGGTAAATATGCCTTGATTTCAGAAGTGCCTAATTCGCGAGAAAAAGGTCTGTTAAAAGAGTTTGAAGTAAAAGATTAGTACGTTACATACTCAATAATCTCCAATCCATACCCAATCATTCCCACTCGTTTGGTTTGCTGGCTATTGGAAATCAATCTTATTTTATGAATGCCTAAATCGTGAAGAATTTGTGCACCTATGCCAAAGTCTTTTGTGTCCATTGGGATTCGAGGGGCTTTTACTACTTCTCCTTCAATTTGACTTTCTTTTAGGGTAGCTAAACGACTTAACAAGTTAAGGGCTTGCGTTTCTTGGTCTATAAAAACTATGGCTCCTTTTCCTTCGGTATTAATCACCTGAAACATTTCGTCTAATTGTTGCTCGGCATTGCTCGTGAGTGTACCTAAAATATCGTGGTTTACTAAAGTGGCGTTAACTCTTACAGGAACAGGCTCGTTTTCTTTCCATTGCCCTTTGGTTAACGCAATATGAATTTGATTATTGGTCGTTTGCTGATAAGCTCGTAAACGAAAACGTCCAAATTTTGTTTCAATAGTGAAATCTTCCTTTTTCTGAATTAAAGAATCATGCTCCATACGATACGCCACCAAATCTTCAATAGAAACCAATTTTAAATCGAATTTTTTTGCTACCTCTACCAATTGAGGAAGGCGCGCCATGGTTCCGTCTTCATTCATTATTTCAACAATCACACCCGCGGGTTTTAACCCTGCTAAACGAGCAAAATCAATAGCAGCTTCAGTATGCCCCGTTCTACGTAACACACCACCTTCTTTCGCTTTTAGTGGAAAAATATGCCCAGGCCGACTTAAATCGTGAGGCTTGGTTTTAGAATCAATAAGTGCTTTTATGGTTTTTGCTCTATCTGAAGCTGAAATTCCGGTAGTAACCCCATTTCCTTTGGCATCCACAGAGATGGTAAAAGCCGTTTCCATTGGGTCTGTATTGTTACCAACCATCATTTCTAAATGCAGGTCTTTACAGCGTGACTCGGTAAGTGGGGTACAAATAAGGCCGCGACCGTGTTTCGCCATAAAATTGATCATTTCTGGAGAAACCATCTCGGCAGCAGCCACAAAATCTCCTTCATTCTCACGGTCTTGGTCATCAACCACAATAATAACCTTGCCATTTTTTATATCTTCAATTGCCTCTTCTATAGTATTGAGCTGAATCATGGTGCCGTTTTGTGTAGCAATCATTTTTTGAACGATTTAGACTGCAAAGATACGGAAAGTATGGAAGTTATTTTGACTATTGAGAAGATGTAGTTTCTATTTAAGGATATCCTCGTCTGAATACCCTTTGTTTTTCAATTCTCTAATAGCTGCTCTTCTTACATCTTCGGAATACTTATACTGGGTATAATTTTTTACAATGTCCTTTAATTGCTCATTATTTCTTGAAAGTACAAGCGCCTTTTCTTGTTGTGTTAAAATGATAGGAACTTCATCAGTGTCTATGCTATCTTTTTTCTTTCTTTTCAGAAATTTGAACCGCTGAAAAAAGGCATCCATATCAAAGACTCCTTGGTCTGTGGTAGCTCGATAAGTAAGCCAGACCCCAAGGGGAAGCATAATAAAAGTGCTTAACCAACTCGCCCAGAAAGGATGCATGGTACCATCTTCGGCACTGTTTTCGGTAAAAATACCAATGAAGTGATAGGTTAAAAATAGAATAATAGCCACTACCATAGGTAAGCCCATGCCTCCTTTTCTGATGATAGCGCCTAAAGGAGCACCTACAAAAAAGAGAATAATACAAGCAATCCCTAACACAAATTTTTTATGAAGGGCAATCTCATGTTTATTGAGAACTTTGGTGCGATTTTGATACTCTTTCTTTTTTCCTTCTAAAGTTTGAATAGTGCCTCTTGTGTTATCCAAAGCGGTTTCCAATATTTTACTGCCCTGCGCTTTGTCAAAAGCGTCCAAAACTGCTGTGTAGGTAGAATCTTTTTCTTTTTTTCGGGATAGGGAATCTTTGGGCTTAGAAACTCCAGCCCTAAAGTTCATAGTTTCCGTAAAAAGTTTGATGTTGTCTGAGTATTCTTCAGAGATTTTATCAATTTCAGGAATCAATTCGTTCACCTTGTACATATTGTGGTTATTGAAATTGTTTTCCTTATCTATATCTGCACTGTTAAATTCTGTAAGGTCAATATTAAGCGTATATTCTTTAAAATAACTCTTCGCAAAAGGTTTGTTGGTTCTTTCCTTACTTCGGTTTGTAAGGGCTATATCTTCATAGTAATTACCGTCTTTCAGAATTAATGAAAGCGTATTGCTTCCTTCGGCACTGGCTAGTTCCCCTTCAGTTGCAATAATAACCGTAGTGTTTTCATTAGGACGACTACTGGTTTTTTTATGAATGACCACATCGCGTAAAAACTGACCTCTATCTCCACTTTTTTCGGCAACTTTAATATTGATATTATCACCAATACTACTGAATTGTCCCTCCACAATTGCCATAGACGGGCTTACTTGGGCGATGTTTCTCCGTAGGTTTTGCCATTTATATTCGGAATAGGGAATTACATTATTGGCAAAGAAAAAGGCAATAATGGCTAAGAGTCCAATAAACACCATGACACTTCTCATGGCTCTTTGAAGCGAAATTCCCGTGGATTTCATAGCTGCGAATTCGTACTTTTCGGCAAAGCTTCCAAATACCATGAGGGAGGTAACGAGAATGGTTAAGGGTAATACCAGTGGAACTAATCTGGGAGAAACAAACCAGAGAAACTTAAGAATTATCCAAACTTCTAAGTCTTTTCCAGCTAATTCTGAAATATATAACCAAATGGTTTGCAGTACAAAAATGAACATTAAAATAATGAAGACGCTCGTAAACGTCTTCAAATATGTGGTCAATATGTACCGATCTAATATTTTCAAGAAAGGTTAATTCAGGTTATTGATGTAGTAGCCTTCTTTTTCGAATTTGGCTTTGTCAAAGGTAAAAAGTGTTTTTGACAAAGGCTCGTTGGTTTTAAATGAATTAACGGTAAGGGTGTATTTTGTTCCGTTATCGTCTGTTTGGATTAATTTGTAAATATGTTTTGTTTGCACATCAATGCCCAATAGAATGTTTTTGATTTCGGCTTTAGAATCGATAGGTATCAATTTTACGTACTGTATTTTTCTTCCTTTTACGGTTTGAACGATGTCCATTTTATAGGTATATCCTTTCTCATAAAAAGTAAGCATTTTTGAAGGGGTAATCTCTTTATCGTCTTGTGGGTTGTAATTTGAAATCGTTACTTCTTCATCTTCAGGAACGATGGAGTAGATTTTTTTTCCGTCGAACATGCGCGTTGCTCCCAACATATTTAAAAGGTATTTGTCCCCAGAAATGGTCACGTCTCCACGTGTTTCCTGATTTACCTTTTCCTTTTCGTTAGTAAGATTCCATTTAAAATCAATCACGATGTTATCGTAGCTTTTCACTTTTGCTGAAACTTCATTAAGCAATTTTTTAGCGTCTTGAGCGTATGTCAAGTTGAAGCTAAAAAGGATTACAAATAGTATAGCTGCTTTTTTCATGTTACAAATTGTTGTTTTCGTTGTCTAAAAGTTGGTTTAATGCTTCAATGGTTGGAACGAGTACTTGTCTTGCTTTACTACCTTCAAAAGGGCCTACAATCCCAGCGGCTTCTAATTGGTCTATAATTCTACCAGCACGATTGTAACCTAATTTCAGTTTTCTTTGTAATAGCGAAGCGGAACCTTGCTGTGCCACCACCAAGACTTCTGCCGCTTCACGAAACAAACTATCTCGTTCATCAATGTCTATATCAAGAGTTGTGCCACCTTCTTCACCTACATATTCGGGTAATAAATGAGCATCTGGATATGCTTTTTGTGAACCAATGTATTCTGTAATATCAGCTACTTCTGGGGTGTCTACAAAGGCACACTGCAGTCGAGTTAAATCGTTTCCTTGGGTATATAACATATCACCACGACCAATAAGCTGATCTGCACCCGAACTATCTAAAATAGTCCTAGAATCAATTTTACTCGTTACTCTAAAAGCTATACGAGCAGGGAAGTTGGCTTTAATAATTCCCGTTATCACATTAACCGATGGTCGTTGGGTTGCAATAATGAGATGAATTCCAATAGCACGAGCCAACTGTGCCAAACGCGCAATGGGTGTTTCCACTTCCTTACCGGCGGTCATAATGAGGTCTGCAAACTCATCAATAACCAAAACAATGTAGGGGAGGAAACGGTGTCCCTCGTTTGGATTTAATTTTCTGGCTTTAAATTTTACATTGTACTCTTTTATGTTACGT
The DNA here is from genome assembly GCA_002694465.1 of Flavobacteriaceae bacterium. Lineage (GTDB taxonomy): Bacteria > Bacteroidota > Bacteroidia > Flavobacteriales > Flavobacteriaceae > Halomarinibacterium. The sequence continues at coordinate 19,329 of NZMG01000031.1, forward strand.
ACCATGGCATCTTTGAGCAAGTCATAACGTGCATCCATCTCAATACAGAGTGAATTTAAAGTATAAATTACTTTGGTGGTATCGGTAATGATAGCTTCGTCTGTATCGGGAAGTTTTGCCAAATAATGTCTTTCAATCTTATTGAAAAGGGTTAACTCTACTTTTTTGGGATCAACTAATATAAATTTTACTTCCGCTGGATGTTTTTTGTAAAGCAAGGAGGTAAGGATAGCGTTAAGTCCTACCGATTTCCCTTGCCCGGTTGCACCAGCCATAAGTAAGTGAGGCATTTTGGCTAGGTCTACTACAAAGGTTTCGTTGCTAATGGTTTTACCCAAAGCAAGTGGAAGCTCCATTTCGGCATTTTGAAATTTTGGGGATGCAATCACAGACCGCATAGAAACCACTTTAGGGCTTTTGTTAGGCACTTCAATACCTATCGTTCCTCGTCCTGGAATTGGTGCGATGATACGAATTCCCAATGCCGAAAGGGATAATGCTATATCGTCTTCGAGGTTTTTAATTTTCGAAATTCGAATTCCTGCTTCGGGAACAATTTCGTATAAAGTCACTGTAGGCCCGACTGTAGCTTTGATGTTGGCAATACCAATATTGTAGTTTTTAAGGGTGTCTACAATTCGGTTTTTATATTCTTCAAGCTCTTCTTGATTAATGGTAATTCCTTGTCCCCCAGTGTAATCTTTCAATAATTCAATAGAAGGAAATTTAAAATTACTTAGCTCCAAGGTTGGGTCAAACTCTCCAAAATCTTCCACAAGTTTTTTGCTGAGGTTTTCTTCAACAGTTTCTTCCTCTTCTACCTGTTCAATTTCCATTTCAACATCATCTTCAGAAGGTTCTCTTTTAATAATGTCGAGGGGAGGTGTTTCTTCTTTTTGAATTATTTCAGGTTCTGGAAGGATGTCTTCATTTTCTTTGGAAGTATCATTTAAACGATCATCTGTGGAGGTATCTTGTGTAGTTTCAAGCGTATTATTTTCTTCTGAAATAAAATCTTCGGCGATTTGTTTTTTAGTCGATTTTAAGGAAGCTGCCACCTTTTCGGGCGTCATTTTAAGACGGACAACCAAATAGATAATAGCCAAGAAGGTCATTAACAAAATAGTTCCTGTTAAGCCCATATAGTCTTGGAAGAGGTCATTAAGTTCATATCCAACAACGCCACTCCAAAGCGATTCACCTTTGGTAAAAAATCCAAAGAAAACTGAAAACCAAAGCATTAACAAGAGTCCCCAAAACCAAAATTTAAGTAACTGCTTTTTCGCATAATTGAAGAAATAGTAGGCTCCAGTTAAAGTTACAAGGAAGGCAAATATAAATGCAGCCACTCCCACACCGTTATAAACAAAGAAATGCCCTATGTTGCTACCAAATTTACTTAGCCAATTTTTTGCTTCCAGTTCACGGTCTAGCTCTCCAACAATACTTTGATCTGCTTGCCATGTAAAGAAAAAAGATATAAAGGAAATAAGTAATGCCAACCCTAGCAAAAACAAGAAACTTCCTAGTAGTATTTGCTGTTGTTTGGAAAGCGTAAAAGAGATTTTTTTACGCGGTGTTTTATTTTTGGAAATGGTTTTGTTTTTCTTTTTAGCCATTTACGGTTGGGTTGACTTTAGGCAAAAATACAAATATAGAACGTGACATCGATAATAAAATTTTGGTTATGGTTGTTATACTTTTGGAATATAAATAATACATCCCACAACAATAGCGGCGACTGCGGCAAAAAATACAGCACCGGCAGCTACATCCTTTATATATCCTATTTTATTGTGGAAATCGGGATGTACAAAGTTGGCAATTTCTTCGGCGGCAGTATTTAATCCCTCAATGCTTAATACTAGTCCTATGGCAAGAGTTTGATAAATCCATTCATTCGGGGAGATTTCATAATAAAAACCCGCAAGGGTCATAAGTACGGCAACAAACGTTTGCACTTGGATACTTGCTTCATTTTTAAGTAACATCCAAGCGCCTTTAAAGGCATATTTAAAGCCTAAAATTCGTTTACCCAAAAAAGTGTTCCACATTATTGTAAAGCTTTAAGTGCAGCATCATAATTAGGTTCTTGACCAATTTCAGGGACTAATTCATTGTAAATAACTTTTCCATTTTCATCTAATACAATAATAGATCGTGCAAGTAATCCTTCAAAGGCATTTTCAAGCATATTCACTCCATAATTATTTCCGAAACTTTGATCTCTATAGTCTGAGAGCATTTCTACATTTTCTAATCCTTGGACAGCACAAAACTCTTTTTGGGCAAAGGGAAGGTCTCTAGAGATACAAAGTACTACGGCGTTGTCAAGCGAACTGGCCTTCTCATTAAATTTTCTTACAGAAGTGGCACAAACCCCTGTGCCAACGCTTGGAAAGATATTCATAATCACTTTTTTACCACTATAGTCTTTTAACTTTTTTGAAGATAAATCTAGGGACGATAGTCTAAAATCTGGAGCTTTTGAGCCCACTTTGGGCAATTCTCCGCTGGTCTTTGTGGGCTTGCCACCAAAGGTTATTACTGCCATTGCGAATTATTTTGTGGTAGTTAATTGTTTAATTTTTATTCTGAAAGCAGCAAAAAGTAATGTCATAAATGGACTTAGCCAGTTAAAAATAGCATAGAAAAAGTACTCTGCTACCCCTACTCCTAAGACACTACTTTGATATGCACCACAAGTGTTCCACGGAATCAAAACCGAGGTTACGGTGCCACTATCTTCAAGGGTTCGCGATAAGTTTTCAGGAGCTAATTCACGATCTTCAAAGGCTTTCTTAAACATTTTACCAGGAATAACAATGGCTAAATATTGATCACTTGCAATAGCATTAAGTCCTAAACAGCTTATAACCGTACTCGCAAAAAGGCCAAAAATAGAAGACGCCATTTTAAGTAATTCTCTTGTAATTCTTGCAAGAGCCCCAATACCATCCATAATACCGCCAAAAACCATAGCGCAAATAATTAGTAGTATGGTCCAAAGCATTCCTAACATTCCACCTGCCGAGAATAAATCGTTCAGCTTTTCATTATCTGTTTCAATAGCCGTATCTGTAAAGATTGCTTGTATAATTGTTTCGATTTTAGAATTGGAAATTTCCATCAATACGTCTCCCTGAAAAGCGACTGCAACGATGGCGGCCGATATTACACCAATGGATAGAGCAATTAGTGGCTTCGTTTTCATTACGATTAACGCAATAACAATAGCTGGAACTATAAATAACCAAGGGGTAGTGTTAAATGTATTGTCTATAGTTGTAAGTAAACCAGAAATGTCTGCATTACCAGTAACATCAACCGTAGCACTTATAATTGCAAAAACAATAATTGTTATTAAAATAGTAGGGACTGTTGTCAATGCCATATATCTAATATGGGTAAATAAATCGGTTCCTGCCATGGCTGGAGCTAAGTTGGTAGTATCACTTAAGGGTGACATTTTATCTCCAAAATAGGCGCCAGATATTACGGCCCCGGCGATCATCCCGGGATTAATTCCTAAGGCAGAACCAATACCTACCAATGCAATTCCTACAGTTGCTGAAGTGGTCCAGGAACTTCCTGTAGCCACCGAGATAATGGCAGCAATTATCACCGATGCAGGAAGAAAAATCTCAGGACTAAGCACTTGAAGTCCGTAATATACCATTGCTGGGATAACGCCACTTATAAGCCATGTACCCGCCAATGCTCCAACTAATAATAAAATAAGTACGGGAATAAAAATGCTTTTCCAATTTTCCCAAACTTCGGCCAACATAAGACCTATTGAAACCTTATTATAAAATCCAACAATAGCGGCAACCGCACCTCCCATTAATAAAATGATTTGATTACTGTACTCGCCCAGCCATTCACCGTCTGCAAAGAAAATATTATAGGCCAATAGGCCCATTAAAATCACCACCGGGATTAAAGCTTCCCAAATGTTTAGCTCTTTATTTTCAATTATTTTTTGGTTTTCTATTTCAATTTCGGAAAGGTTTTTGTCTTCTTTCATGTTGATATTTTATAATCATGTAATGTTACGATTTTGTGAAATGGTATGCAAATTTCAGTTTTTATTAAAAATGGGGTATTTACCCCTTTTGAAAAATAACATTTTTCATTTATATTTAAATCCCAAAAGTTCAATTACTTACCCTGCTTTTAAAATTAATAACTATGAAAAAGTTACTCGTTTTAGCAGGTTTTTTTATTACCGCACAGATTGCTTATTCACAAGTAGGAATAGGTACCACAAATCCAGATCCATCTTCATTGCTTGAAGTTTCCGCAACTAATAAAGGAGTTTTAATTCCACGGGTATCGCTTAGTGATGTTACAGATTCTGTCCTAGATGGCGTAAATACCGCCGCAACTGGGTTGTTAATATTCAACACTAATGCAGGTACTACGGGAGGAAGTGGAATAGGATATTATTATTTTAACGGGACTGTTTGGGAGCGATTAATTACCTCTGCTGCCATAGGAGACGATGATTGGTATGAAGTAGGAACAACCAATGCCCCGGATAATATTAATGATGATAAATTCACTTTTGGTAATCTTGCGATAGGCAAAAATACAGCAAATTATCCGTTGGAATTGAATCAAGTAGATGGTACCATTACTAGGTCCTTAAATATTTATTCAAACTATTCTGATACTGGAATTAATAGTAATATTTTCAACGAAAATAATTTTACAGGAACAGGAACGTCAAGGGGATTGTACAATTTAATAGGGGGTACTGGTAATGGAACGGTAATGGCCTTGTATAACAATATTCAGAATTCTGGATCAGGTTTTCATTATGGATTATACAATGGTCTTGCCGGAAATGGTGCGGGTGAGCAAAGGGGAGTTTACAATGCTATTTCAAATTCAGGAAATAATTTGCATTATGGTGTTCTTAATGTACTTACAGGAAATGGAACCGGTCTTCATACCGGAATAAGCAATCAGTTGGGGGGTACTGGTAACGGAGAACAAAGAGGAATTGAGACTAATATTGTTAATTCGGGTAGTGGTGCCCATTATGGAAGTTATAGTTCATTGTCTGGAGCTGGAACAGGAAACAAGTATGGTTACTACAATATCATAAATAATGCAGCGGGGGGAACTCATTACGGTGTATATTCCCAAGCCCTTAAAAGCGGAAGTTTTGCGGGCTATTTTTTAGGGAATTTAGCCGTAGGAACCACCGGGGTAAATACCTATATTTTTCCTGCTTCACGAGGATTAGTAGATCAAATAATGCAAACAGATGGATCCGGTAATATAAGTTGGATAGATCCTTCTTCCATAACTGGGGATTTATGGAATTTAGCTGGAAATGCCGGTACGGATGGAGGAACAAACGATTTTATTGGAACTACAGATGCCGTACCTCTTACCTTTCGCACCAACAATGTAGATAGGGTCCGTATCACCACAGGGGGTCAAATAGAAGTGCTTAATACAAATAGCTCTGTTTTTATGGGTGAAAATTCGGGATTGTCAAACACAGGGTTAGGAAATGTTACGGTTGGAACAAATGCAGGAGCCGCTTCCACTACAGGAAATTATAATGTGATTATGGGTTATGAAGCTGGAAGATTATTAACTTCAGATAGTAATAATACTTTTGTAGGTTCTTTTGCAGGATATAATACAGATAGTGGAATTTTAAACACCTTTATAGGGAGTGGTGCTGGAGGAAGTAATACCTCTGGAAGCAATAATACTTTTTTAGGCATTAGCGCAGCTTCACAGAACGACGCAGGGAGTTTAAATGTGATTATTGGTAGAGCAACTGGGCTATATAATTATGACGGAAATAATAATGTTTATATAGGCTACGAAGCTGGAAGAGGAGCACTAGATCCTACAATGAATGCTTCTTTTAGCAATAATGTGTATTTAGGACATCGGGCAGGTCGAGATGCTACAGGAAATAATAATGTTTTTTTAGGGTATCAAGCTGGGTATTCTGAAACAGGAAGTAATAAACTTTTTATAGAAAATTCATCGTCAATTCTTCCTTTAATCTATGGGGAATTTGATAATGATATCCTTCGTTTTGCTGGAACCACCTATATTGGCGGAAGTGCTGGTGCTAATCAAGATTTATATATAAGTAATCAGGTGGTCGATTGGGATAATTCTAACTACTTTTTAGACCCAGCGGGAGCAAATCGAATAAATGAAGTGGAACTAGATGATGGTTCTGCAGCCGATCCATCCCTTTTTTTTGAAGGGGACAATACAACAGGTTTTTTCAGCCCTACAACAGATGAAGTAGCATATAGTATTAACAGTAGTGAGGTTATGCGAATTGACAATAATGGGAATATAGGCATAGGGACTCCTACCCCCAATGCTACCATGGATGTAGAAGGAACTTTTAAGTTGGGAACTAATGGAAATGCTCATTCTGGCATGTATTCATTAAGATGGAATTTTGGTACCACAAATATTTCTGCTAATTCTAGTCAAGTTCTAACATTAGCAGGTACTTCAACTGTTTTAAATATACCTCAACAAACAGCAGTTTCGGTAGCATTCGAAAGTGATATTGGAGCAGGAGTTTTGGTACAACACGTTTGGATGGATGCCGATGCCGTTAATATTCGTTTATTAAATTTTTCTGGTGTAGCAGTAAGTTTTCCGACCCAAACGAATATTATTTTTGTTTGGCAATAAATTTAGTTTTTCGATAAAAAAGGGGTGTTTACCTGTATATAGTTTGATATCAATAGTTTACATTTACATACTCCAATCATTTCATGACTCCTACTTTTCATAAAAATTAAATATTATGAAAAGAGTTATTCTATTTTCTGTAATTTGTTTACAATCTTATATTTTATACTCCCAAGTAGGTATTGGCACAACAACACCAGACCCTTCCTCATTACTGGAAGTATCTGGATCAGATAAAGGAATTCTTATTCCTCAAGTATCTCTAAATGATGTAGCTAATACCATGATAGATGGTATTAATACTGCTGCAACGGGTTTATTAATCTATAATACAAATGCTGCAACAACTGGTGGTAGTGGAGTAGGCTATTACTACTTTAATGGAACTACGTGGGAGCGTCTCACGACTTCTGCTACTCCTATTGGAGATAGTGATTGGTATGAAGAGAGTACAACAACAAGTCCCAACGATATTAATGACGATATATATACCCTAGGCAATGTTGCCATTGGAAAAAATACCGCAGATTGGTCACTAGATATAGAAGAAGATCAAGGAGGTAGAGGGATTTCGGTATTAATGAGCGGTTCCAATAATGTTACTACCTATGGGTTACTTTCAGAAGTGACTAACAGCGCAGATGCTAGTATGGTAGGTCTTTTTGGAAGGGTTCTAGGTGGTGGAAATGGCGAGCATAGGGGAGTACATACATTATTGAATGGAGGTGGAACGGGAATACACTATGGAGTTTTTAGTCAAATTCAAGGTGCTGGTTCTGGGGCACAATACGGTTCTGGTAATTATATTTCAAATTCTGGAAATGGTACTCATTATGGCAGTTATAGTTCATTAACAGGAGATGGCAGTGGTACTCATACAGGTTATTATGCCTCTATGACAGGCAATGGCAGTGGAGAAACGAGAGGGTTTGTAGCTTCTATAGGTGGGAATGCTACAGGAATACAAAGAGGGACCTATGTAAATATTGGAAATACAGGAGATGGCGATCATTTTGGCGGACTAAATATATTGGGGAGTGTTGGTAATGGGGGGCAATACGGTGTGTATAATTGGATAACAAATACTGGTAACGGAACCCATGCAGGTGTTTATAATCTTTTGTCTGGTACAGGCACAACAGTCCATTATGGGGTTAGAAGTGACCTTACTGGGGCAGGAGATGCTCCACAGGTTGGAAGTAGACATATAATTTCAAATACCGGAATAGGAGAACATTGGGGCGTTTATAGTTCATTAGGAGGTACTGGAGATGGAACTCAGTTTGGAACTGAAAATATTCTTAGCAATTCTGGAAATGGAAATCATTGGGGAACCGATAATACTTTCTCAGGAGCAGGTTCTGGTTATCATACTGGGATGATAAGTAGGTTTTCTAATGGAACTGGAAATTTAACAGGAGCCTGGACAGAGTTTTCAGGATCCGTTGGAAATGGAAATCAAATAGGTGCTTTTAATAATTATTTTGCTGGGGGTAATGGAACGTTGGCTGGCACCTATACTCAAATTCAAAATTCAGTTTCAGGAACAGGAACACATTATGGGCATTACTCTTCAAATGATAGTCCTGGAGGAGGGAGTCATTATGGAATATCTAATAATCTTTCAGGAATTGGAACAGGAATTCAATTTGGTGTTGAAAATATAATAAGTAATTCAGGGAATAATTCACATTGGGGAGCGCATAATACATTTTCAGGAACGGGCTCTGGATTACATACTGGAATGTATAGTAGTTTTACAGAAGGTACTGGGAATTTGACAGGTGCTTGGACCGAATTTTCAGGAAATGTTGGAAATGGAAATCAAATTGGAGCCTATAATGTATTCACCGCAGGGGGGAATGGTACATTAGCTGGAGGATTTACAATTATTAATAATACAGTAGCTGGTACAGGAGTACAATACGGTACGTATTCTTCAAATGCCAGTCCTGGAAATGGGATACATTATGGTGCCTATAACGAGCTCTCTGGCACGGGAACGGGACAACATAATGGTACTTATAATCTACTTAACGGAAATGGTTCCGGCACACATACAGGGTTCTATGCTTCTATGGTAGGTGATGGGAGTGGAGAAACTAGAGGATTTGTTGCTTCCATTGGAGGTAATGCAACTGGAATTCAAAGAGGGTTTTATTCAAACATAGTCAATACAGGAGATGATAGGCATTATGGAAATATCAATGTTTTAAGCGGTACTGGAGTGGGAGTAAAATATGGAACATTTAATCAAATACAATCTTCTGCTGGAGGAACACATTATGGGGTTTTCTCTCAGGTTTTAAAGGCGGGGAGTTATGCAGGATATTTTAGCGGAAATGTTTATGTGTCTGGAGTATTTACTAATCCATCAGACAAAACATTGAAAGAACAAATTAAAGAAGCATCACCTATATTAGACCAACTTAATAAAATTTCGATAAAAAATTATTATTTCAAAAAGACAGAGGCTGAGATGTATGGATTTCCAAAAGAACTCCAAATTGGATTTATTGCACAAGATTTTGAATCCATATTCCCTAATTTTGTTCAGACTGAAACCCTGCCAGAAATAAATGCGGATGGCTTAAGTACTTCCAATTCCAAAACTATAAAAAGTATCAATTATTTAGGAATGGTACCTGTTTTGACTAAAGCCATCCAAGAACAACAACAAATTATTGAAACTCAACAAACTGAAATTGAAACCTTAAAAAGGGATATTGCTGAGATTAAAGCGCTGCTGAAACAGGAGTAGGGTTTAAAACACCTACTTTTATCATACATTCTTTCATCATTTGGTAGGTGCGTTCAATATCGTTATCCAGTCCAATGGAAAAACGAATGAGTCCATCGCTTAGTCCCATTTCCTTTTGTTCTTCTTCAGGAATTTCTGAAGATGTTGAGGTTCCGGGCGCGCTAAACAATGTTTTGTAAAAACCGAGACTTACAGCCAAATAGCCTAAGTTTTGTTCTTGCATTAACTCCATCAATTCATTGGCTTTGTCAAGACTTCCAACATCCACAGTCATCATTCCTCCAAAACCGTATTCTGGATTCATCATTTTTTTGAAAAGCTCATGCCCTGGATGTGATTTGAGCCCTGGATACACGGTTTTTAAACCATCGTCTTCAAACTTTTGTGCAAGAACTAAAGCATTATGACTATGCTGCTTCATACGAATATGAAGCGTGCGTAAATTTTTCAGAATAGAAGCCGCTCGTAAGCTATCCATAGCAGGACCCAATAACATATTAGCACCGTCGTTTACATTTCGTAGTTCGTCAATAAACTCTTGGGTGCCGCAAGCTACACCGCCCATGGTATCGCTACTTCCGTTTATAAATTTGGTTAGACTATGTAGTACCACATCAGCTCCCAGTTTAGCTGGCGAAATACTCAATGGAGAAAAGGTATTATCGACTAATAATTTTAGTCCGTGTTTTTTGGCAATTTTAGAAATTCCTTCAATATCGGCTATTTCCAATAACGGGTTACTCACACTTTCACAATAGATAATTTTGGTTTTCGGAGTAATGGAAGCTTCCACTTCGTCCAACTTTGTAATATCCACAAAGGATGTTTCAATATTGAATTGTGGGGCAAAATTCTTAAGAAAAGCATAAGTACCTCCGTAAATGGTTCGGCTTGCCACAATATGGTCACCCCCCTTACACAATTGCATAATGGCCGGGGTTATTGCACCCATACCACTGGCGGCTACATTGGCAGTTTCTGTTCCTTCCATAGCGGCTAATGCTTGCCCTAAATATAAATTTGAAGGGGTGGAATGTCTGGAGTACAAATAACATCCCTCAGCGTTACCCTCGAAGGTGTCGAACATGGTTTTTGCCGAAAGGAAAGTGTAGGTAGATGAGTCTGAAATAGAAGGGTTAACACCTCCAAATTCTCCAAAATATTGTAGGTCCTGTATACGGTCTGCGGGTTTAAATGCCATGATTTTAATTTTATTATCTTCAAATGTAACAGGATTCAGATAATTAGTCAATGATATCAATCATATTTAGAATAATAAACTTAATAAATACAATTTATTAGATTAAAAGTTTATATTTACTTCAATAAAGTAATGTATTTAGAATTTTTTTCAGAATGAAATTAGACGCTATAGATAAAAATCTTTTAAAGTTTCTTCAGCAGGATAGTAAACAAACCAATAAGGAACTTTCAGTTAAATTAAATCTTTCGGTTACCGCCGTATACGAACGTATAAAAAAACTGGAGCGTGAAGGCATTATAAAAAAGTATGTCACACTTTTAAATCCCCAAAAAGTGGATTTAGATTTATTGGTTTTTTGTCAAATAAAACTGGTGCAACACACTAAAGAATATTTAACCAAATTTGAAGACGAAGTCACTCAATTGGAAGAAGTGTTAGAATGCTTCCACGTTAGTGGGGAGTACGACTATCTTTTAAAAGTGCTGGTGAGAGATATGGAACATTTTCGAAATTTTATGGTGACCAAATTAACGACGCTACAACATATTGGAAGTACGCAAAGCTCCTTTGTAATTAATGAAGTAAAAAACAGTCCGCTTATTACTATTTAGAATGAATGATAAACCCTACTGCCTTATAGAATTTTTTCTACTTTTTGTTGTGTTTCCTGCCACGCTTCCGTTGGATTATGCCATTTGGGTAAAACTAATTCTTGGGGTAATTGGTTTTTTGTATGTTGTTTTGGTGTTGGTGCGTGTTGAGAAAATTGAATTATTCAATTCACTTAAATTACCATGGAGGCCTTTTTGGAAACGGATTTTAGTAATATTTCCCGTAGTTGTGAGTCTAACGACCTTGTATGTTTGGCTGTTTGCTCCCCAACATTTGTTTTTTGTACCGTTAGAAAACCCGTTATTGTTTTTATTCATTTTGTTCGTGTATAGCGCGTTTTCGGTGTGGCCTCAGGAAGTATTGTATCGTACCTTTTTCTTCAAACGATATGGTGATTTCTTTCAAAGTACGTACCTACTTATTTTTGTAAATGCTACCGTGTTTTGTTTGGCGCATCTATTCTTTAGAAATACTCTTGTGCTGGTGCTCACATTTATAGGCGGAATATTATTCGGACTCACCTATTTAAAATTTAAATCTACAACCTTAGTGACTATAGAACATGCTATTTATGGTAATTGGTTATTTACGGTTGGAATGGGTCAAATGTTAGGATTTCCAGGGATAGAAAATTAACCCTTCCTTAATTGTCTTTTGAAATAGAGTATCGTAACTTTGCACTTCAAAATTTAAAATCAGTTTTATGAGCACTTACGATGTTGCCATTATTGGTTCAGGCCCTGGAGGCTATGTTGCGGCTATTCGCTGCGCCCAATTAGGGATGAAAACCGCTATTATAGAAAAATATAATTCTTTAGGAGGTACCTGTTTAAATGTGGGTTGTATTCCTAGTAAAGCATTATTAGATTCATCTCATCATTACGAGGATGCCGTAAAACATTTTGAAGACCACGGAATTGGAATTCCAGGCGATATCAAAATTAATTTCAAGAAAATGATTGAGCGCAAAGCATCAGTCGTAGACCAGACCGTAAAAGGGATTGATTTCTTAATGAATAAGAATAAAATCGATGTCTTTACCGGTGTAGGATCGTTTAAAGATGCCACGCATATTGATATTACTTCCGAAGGGAAAACGCAAACGATTGAAACTAAAAATGCCATCATCGCAACAGGAAGTAAGCCTTCGACGCTTCCATTTATAAAAATTGATAAAGAACGCGTCATTACTTCTACCGAAGCGTTAAGCCTATCAGAAATTCCAAAACACATGATTGTCATTGGTGGCGGTGTCATTGGCTTAGAACTTGGACAAGTATATCGTCGTTTGGGTGCGGAAGTTTCTGTGGTGGAATATATGGATAGAATTATCCCAACAATGGATAGTGCTCAAAGTAAAGAATTAATGAAAGTGATGAAGAAACAGGGGGTAAAATTCTATGTTTCGCATAAAGTTTCAGCCGTTGATCGAAAAGGAAAAGAGGTAACTGTGACTGCTACGGATAAAAAGGGAGAGGAAGTCACTTTTACTGGGGATTACTGCTTGGTTTCTGTAGGGCGTCGTCCTTATACCGACGGATTAAAATTGGAAAATGCAGGGGTTAAAGCCAATGAACGCGGACAAGTAGACGTAAACGACCATCTACAAACCAATGTATCAAATATTTACGCCATTGGTGATGTGATACGTGGTGCGATGCTAGCGCATAAAGCCGAAGAAGAAGGAACCTTGGTTGCCGAAATTCTAGCAGGACAAAAACCCCATATTAACTATAATTTAATTCCAGGAGTAGTATATACTTGGCCTGAAGTCGCTTCTGTAGGAAAAACAGAGGAACAACTTAAGGAGGAAGGTGTTGATTATAAATTAGGGCAATTCCCAATGCGTGCTTTAGGAAGAAGCCGTGCTAGTGGAGATATGGATGGTTTTGTAAAAATTCTTGCCGATGCTAAAACCGATGAAGTTTTAGGTGTACATATGGTAGGTGCTCGTGTAGCTGACTTAATTGCTGAAGCGGTGACCGCTATGGAATTTAGAGCGAGTGCTGAAGATATCGCTCGAATGAGTCATGCGCATCCAACCTATGCGGAAGCTGTAAAAGAAGCCGCGCTGGATGCCACCGATAAAAGAGCATTGCATTTTTAATTTATAGAAACGCCAAATAGTAAAAACCATCCAAAATAGGATGGTTTTTTTATATCTTTAAGAAACTAAACTTAATTATAAAATTATGAAAAAGAACTACGTACTGGGGATAGTATTGTTTTTTTCTATTCAATTATCCTTTTCACAATTTACAGATGATATGGAATGGGATGCGGGAGATTGCCCTTCACATTGGACAACTTTTACAGGGCCTGGAGACTGTCCTATAGTGGTTAGTGGTGGTCATACTGGCAACCAATCGGCCTATATAGATGGAAATGGAGTGACAGATAATCTTCTGGATTTAGGAAGTAAAATATTTGGGGAATGGAGATTACAATTCTGGATGTTTATTCCTGTAGGTAAAGAAGGGTATTTTAATATTCAAGGAGAAGTACCCGTAACTACTGGTGAATTTGTAGTAGGGAATATTTACTTTAATCAAGATGCTTCATCGCCAGGACAAGGAATTATTGACGATAGCGCGTTGGGTGATGTTACCTTTAATTTTCCTCATGACCAATGGTTTAGGATTACTATGAATTTTGATCTTACTTCAGGAATGGCAAATGCCACTTGGCATCTTTGGATTGATGATATAGAAGTGATTCCGATAGGAACTTCTTTTACCAATGAAGCTGGTGACATTCCTACAAGTTTGGGAGGGTTAGATTTCTTTTCAGTATCTGCAAATACAGAATTTTACTTTGATGATTTTTGTTATTATGAACCGTTTCCTGTATCAGGGTGTTTTATCGCTGGAATTGATGAATTTGGAAATAATAGTTTTCAAATGTTTCCAAATCCTACCCAAAACAAATTATTTGTAGAAAGTGTAGAAGAAATTTCAAAAATTAATGTGTATTCTCAACTTGGGCAGTTGGTGATTGATAAGGAATTTACAAACGAAATTGATGTCTCTTCACTCGCCAATGGACTGTATTTTGTGGAAGTAGAAACTAGTTTTGGAAATGGAATTCAGAAGTTTATTAAGAATTAATATAATGTTCTGAAAACGAAAAAACCATCCCAAAAAGGATGGTTTTTTTGTCTTATCAATTTGTTGTCGGGGGAATTAACAAGACTTCTTATTCGATTACAGTCACCTTGAAACTTGTGCATTCGCGGGGGCAATTGCACATAATAAAAGTGCAAAGATTGCATAAGTAGTTTTCATCATTTCAAACGATAATTTGGGGTTATCTTAGGCAAATGTATTAAAGACTTACAATCAATAACTTATATTTAAAATCTTTTCGTTGTCTTGGATAAAAAACTCGATAAAATGCATTTTTTAAAGAAAAAATCTTATAATAAAGATGTAGGAATTGTAAGAATATTTGAAAAATAGTCCTTTGTAATAATTCAATATCTTTACAAAATGAAAAAAATAATTGCCTTTGCAGGAAGTAATAGCAGTACATCTATTAACCATAAATTAATCCTCTCTGTTTCAGAAAAAATTAATAATAAAGTCGAAGTTATTAAATTAACGTCTTACCCATTACCCATGTTTGGAGAGGATATTGAAAGAAACGAAGGCTATTCTGAAACTCTAAAAAGCTTACTTTCAGTTTTTCATAATGCTGATGCAATTTTAATTTCCGTAAATGAACACAACGGAACTGTATCTGCTTTTTTCAAAAACGTTTTGGATTGGCTTTCACGAATTGAATATAAATTTCTCGCTAAAAAAAATGTTTTTTTAATGAGTACCTCCAACGGAAAACGTGGAGCTCTATCCTCTCAAGAATATACAGCAGGAGTATTACCCAGATTTGGTGCGGGAGAGATTACTCGATTTACGTTACCATCCTTTTCGGAAAATTTTAAAGAAGGTAAAATTACAAATACAGAGTTAAATTCAGAATTAGAATTAAAACTCTCACAATTTGAAGCTAGTATATAGACTGTGATGCGAACTCATAGAAAGTTTTCCATTTCTTTTACCGAAGCTCTTAAAAAGAAATTATTGGGCTGGGCACAGCAATTTGGCGAGGTTATTTGGTTAGACTCCAATCAATATCAACAAAACCACAGTAGTTTTCAAGCTATTCTGGCCGTGGACGCTTTTACCGCAATAAAGACGGATTCATATGAAGCTTTTAAAAAACTGGAGGAATACCAAAACACGACAAAAGACTGGTTGTTTGGGTATCTCACGTATGACTTAAAGAATGACGTTGAGCGATTGAAATCTCAAAACTTCGACGGTCTCCATTTTCCAGAATTGTATTTTTTTCAGCCTAAAAAGTTGTTTTTATTTTCTGATACAGAAGTAGAAATACAGTATTTACATATGGTCGATGATGTAATGGAAAGCGATTGGCAGGAAATTTTAAATTTTAGGGAACTCCATGATAATTCGACTACTCAAGGAAGCAACATTAAAATAAGACTGCGAACTAGTAAAGACTCCTATTTCGAAAAAGTACATAAAATGCTTGAGCATATAGAGAGGGGAGATATATACGAAGCCAATTTTTGTCAAGAGTTTTTTTCAGAAAATGTGCATCTTAATCCCATAAAGACCTTTTTTCATTTAAACGATATCTCTAGACCACCTTTTGCTACCTTTTTAAAATTACAGCAGTGGTATGCTTTTTCTGCTTCACCAGAACGATATATAAAAAGAGTAGGTAAACACGTAATTTCTCAACCCATTAAAGGCACGGCAAAGCGGCATACTAATAAAGAAGATGACCGTAAAATGATAGAAGCATTGCGCAAAAACCCAAAGGAACGAAGTGAGAATATTATGATCACCGATTTGGTTAGAAACGACCTTTCTCGATTTGCTATAAAAGGATCTGTGGAGGTGGAAGAACTTTGTAAAGTGTACACGTTTGAGCAAGTCCATCAGTTAATTTCTACTATTAGGTGCGAAGTGGAGGAAAATTTTTCTTCAGTAGAAATTTTAAAAAACACCTTCCCAATGGGAAGTATGACGGGTGCTCCTAAAGTCTCGGCTATGAAAATTATTGAAGAACTAGAAGACACTAAAAGAGGGTTGTATAGTGGCGCCGTAGGGTATTTTACACCTTACGGCGATTTCGATTTTAATGTGATCATTCGCAGTATTTTGTATAATAAAGAAGACCAATATGTAAGCTTTTCTGTGGGAGGCGCCATTACCGCGAATTCTATTCCGGAAGACGAATACGAAGAGTGCCTTCTTAAAGCGAAAGCCATGCGGGAAGCATTAGAGCAGACCCATTAGTTTTTAACTTAAATTTGCGCATACTGTATACACAATGCTCAAGGCCTATAAGCATCATATTGAAGATTCCTTTCCCTTTTTAAAAGAAGGCCAACTACTTGTGGCCTGCAGTGGGGGATTGGATAGTGTGGTTTTAGCTCACATATTAAGAGAATTAGGTTTTAAAATAGGTTTAGCACATTGTAATTTTTACTTGCGTGGCAACGAAAGCGACGAAGATGAAGCCTTTGTAATTGATCTAGCTGAAAAGTGGAATGTTCCTGTTTTTACTGAAACATTCAATACTAAAGAATATGCTGCAACACATAAACTTTCAACCCAAATGGCGGCGCGTGAATTGCGCTATGCTTGGTTTGAAGAACTTTTAAAAGACTTTAAATACGATTATATACTTACGGCGCACCATGCAGACGATAATTTGGAGACTTTTTTAATCAATTTGTCTAGAGGCACAGGGTTGCGTGGGTTAACAGGAATTACGGAACAGAACGATAAGATTATTAGACCTTTATTGCCTTTTTCAAGGGAAGAAATTTTCAATTTTGCAAAGAAAGAGAAGCTTTTTTGGCGTGAAGACAGTAGTAATGCTAGCAGTGATTACCTTCGAAATGAATTGCGTCATGAAGTAATTCCGCCGTTCAAAAAGGCCACCAAAGGATTGCTTAAAAGTCTTCAGAAAACACAAAGAAATCTTCAACAAACAGAGGCATTAGTAAGTGATTATTTGGTTTTGGTGCGTAATTTGGTTATGGAAGAAACATCGCAAGGATTTGAAATTTCTATTGTAAAGCTAAAAGAGTTACCCAATCCTGATGCGTTGTTATATGAGTTGCTTTCGCCGTTTCAGTTTACGGCTTGGGAAGATATTTCAGGATTACTACATGCTCAAAGCGGAAAGCAGGTTTTGGCTTCAAATTATCGGGTAATTAAGGACAGAGAAGTACTTATAATTACCAAAATCCCATCAGAGGAAAAAAAAGTTTCAAAATTTATTTCAGAAAATGAAACGCAAATTGATTCACCACTTAAAATGTCCTTTTTCCCTACCGATAAAATGGGATATATTGATACAAATACGGTTTACGTGGATGCTTCAAAAATTTCATATCCATTGGTGCTCCGAAGATGGGAGGAAGGTGATGTTTTTCAACCTTTTGGGATGAAAGGAAAAAAGAAATTGAGTAAGTTTTTTAAAGATGAAAAGTTATCTTTGGCTTCCAAAGAACAAATTTGGATATTATTAAGTAATAATCAAATTGTTTGGGTGGTTGGATATAGAATGGATGACCGTTTTAAAATAACCCCTAAAACCGATAAAATTTTAAAAATAGCAGTAACAAATTAATATGAAGAAGTTCGTTTTTTTTCTTTCCGCATTATTTTTTGTTCAATTTTCATTTTCGCAAGAGTTTCTTGATCCTGTAAAATGGGATGTATCTGTAGAGCAAGAAAGCAACAACAAGTACAATATTTTAATGACCGCCACCATAGATGAAGGATGGCATGTATATAGTCAAAAACAATTTGGAGAAGAGTTTGAAGGACCCATTCCTACCGAGTTTACATATAATGCATCAGAATCCACTTATAAACTATTAGGAGCTACACTGGAACCCGAGATTCAACCCATTTACGACCCGGTTTTTGAGTTGGATGTAGTCTATTTTAGCGATAAGGTGACATTTATTCAGCCTATTGAAGTAATAAAGCCCGAGGGATTAAAAGTCATTGCAGAAATTTACTATTCTGTTTGTGATGAGGAGAAATGTCTTCCGCCAGATACCAAGACATTTGAGGTAGATTTAGCTTCGGGAAAGGCAGAAACTGCCGAAGGTGAAATTACGGAAGAAGATTTAGAGAAGTCGGCTAAACTTACTATTGATGTAAAGGGATCTGAAAAATTTGAACCCGCCGAAGAAGAAGATAAGGGAATGTTTACTATTTTCCTTTTAGGATTTTTAGGGGGGCTTATTGCATTGTTAACACCTTGTGTGTTTCCAATGATTCCGTTAACAGTTTCATTTTTTACAAAAAGTGCAAAAAACAAACAAAATGGACTTGCAAATGCAGTCCTTTATGGCTTTTTCATCTTTTTAATTTATGTGCTATTAAGTGTTCCTTTCCATTTGATTGAAGGTGTAGATGAAAGTATCTTAAATACAATTTCTACAAACGTATATTTAAATGTGGTGTTCTTTATCATATTTGTCTTTTTTGCCTTTTCATTTTTTGGCTACTACGAGATAACTTTACCACAATCATGGAGCGCCAAAATGGATAATAAGGCAACTAGTATTGGTGGTTTTGTTGGAGTTTTCTTTATGGCATTAACCTTAGCCATTGTTTCGTTTTCTTGCACAGGACCCATTTTAGGTGGGTTGTTAGGAAGTTCACTTTCTCAAGATGCTGGAGCCATGCAGTTGAGTTTTGGAATGGGCGGATTTGGACTTGCCTTGGCCTTACCATTTGCTTTATTTGCCTTATTTCCAAATTGGTTAAACTCTTTACCTAAGAGTGGAGGATGGTTAAACACCGTAAAAGTAGTATTAGGCTTTATTGAATTGGCCTTAGCATTCAAATTTCTTTCCAATGCCGATTTAGTAGAGCATTGGGGTTTATTGAAACGTGAAATATTTATTGGAATTTGGATTGTTTGTGCCTTGGGATTAGCGCTGTATTTGTTCGGATTTTTACGATTTCCTCACGACGGACCGAAGGCTAAAAAGTTACCTAAAGGAAACCTAATTGTTGGAGTTTTAAGTATTGCTTTCTTTTTATACTTAACCCCTGGGTTAACCAATACTAAGTATGCTAATTTAAAGTTGTTAAGTGGTTTCCCACCACCTTTATTTTATAGTTTATACGATAAAGGAACTAGCGCACCCTTAGGTCTTGAAGCCTATAAAGATTTTTATGAAGGACTAGAGGCGGCAAAAACTTCAGGAAAACCAATGATGATAGATTTTACCGGTTGGGCGTGTGTTAATTGTCGTAAAATGGAAGAACAAGTTTGGAGTGAACCCGAAATTTTTGAAGTGATTAGTAAAGACTACATTTTAGTTTCACTTTATGTGGATGATAGAAAAGAACTTCCAGACGATCAAAAATTCAATTTCTTAAAACCCACCGGAGGGATTAAGAAAATTAAAACAGTGGGAGATAGATGGGCAACTTTTCAAACAGTGAATTTCAAGAATAATTCACAACCCTACTATATTTTAATGGATAGTGATTTAAACCTACTTAATAAACCTGTTGGATATACTCCAGATGCAGATGAGTATTTAGAATGGCTTCAAACGGGAATTGCAAATTTTAAGAAATAGTTAGTCTTCAAAAATAAAAGCGCCGTTTTTTAAATAAAAACGGCGCTAATAACAAACCTAACTTAGTAAACGTTGAGTATCAGTTCCTAGCACAATTTTTTATCCCCACAAAAAATTGTTTTCGGATACCGTATTCACTAATTGATTCTCAAAGATACTTCTTATACACGCTAGAGTCTATACGTGCAAACACGTATTTTGGTACTTCTTTTTTAATTAAGGAAATACGACTTGGATAAAATTGATAGTAATTTTTCTGAACTTTATTAGTAGTTTTACATCTTAAACCCCAAATTTTTCAGAAGAAATACATGCATAAAAAAGGATTTATTTTCGACCTCGACGGGGTTATTGTAGATACCGCAAAATATCACTATTTTGCATGGAAGAAATTAGCAGAAAGTATTGGAATTTCTTTTACTGAAAAGGACAATGAACATCTTAAAGGAGTAAGCAGAATTAGATCACTAGAGAAAATTCTCGATTGGGGAAATTTGGCATTATCTAATGCCAAATTTCAGGAACTTATTACCGCTAAAAATGATGATTATTTGAGCTTTGTAAATAAAATGACACGGGATGAAATTTTACCCGATGTGCCTCGAGTACTTTCATTTTTAAAAGAACAACAACAACCTATGGCATTAGGTTCAGCAAGTAAAAATGCACGTTCCATTCTTACTAAAGTAGATTTAATAAATCAATTTGATGCCATTATTGATGGAACAAATGTATCGAAAGCAAAACCCAATCCAGAAGTGTTTCTCAAAGCTGCCGATGCATTAAAAATGAAACCAACAGGTTGCATTGTTTTTGAAGATGCTTTAGCAGGAATAGAAGCGGCTAACACTGCTGGGATGATTAGTATTGGCATTGGAGATAAATCTGTTTTAAGTGATGCCCAATATGTTTTTAAAGATTTTACCGAAATTTCAAACGAGTTTTTACACCAATTAATAATAGCCTAATGAATCAAGATTATATACAACCCAACGAGTGGAGCATTATTGAAGAAGGATTTGATAAAGAAAGAGTAAAATCTTCCGAAAGCCTTTTTAGTATTGGAAATGGCGCTATGGGACAACGTGCCAATTTTGAAGAAACCTATACAGGGAAAACCTTTCAGGGAAGTTATATAGGTGGCGTGTATTATCCAGATAAAACCCGTGTGGGTTGGTGGAAAAATGGGTATCCCGAGTATTTTGCTAAAGTCATTAATGCACCCAATTGGATTGGAATTAACGTTGAAATTAATGGCGAGGCATTAGATTTAAATACGTGTAAAGAGGTTCGTAATTTCCGAAGAGAATTGAATATGAAAGAAGGGTGGTACCAACGTTCTTTTGAAGCAACCCTACAAAACGGAACCGAAATTGCAGTAGAAAGCACCCGTATTTTGCATATTGAAAATGACGAATTAGGAATTATCAATTATCAAGTAACTCCTTTAAATATGGATGCTGAAATATCCTTTACTCCTTATTTGGACGGTGGAATTACAAACGAGGATTCCAATTGGGATGATAAATTTTGGGACACCCTAAGTGTTCAGGAAGGAAATCACCAAGCCTTTATTCGTTCACGAACCATGAAAACACATTTTGATGTATGTACCTATATGCAATCGAAAGTTTTTGTGAACGGAATTGAGAAATTATTAGACTATACTGCAGCTATAAAGGAATTATCAGTTGCATTAACCTATAAAGTTTCAGTTAAAAAAGGAGAGAAGGCAACGCTTCAAAAGTTTGCTGGTTATACTATTTCTTTAAACCATAAGCCCGAGGATTTAATAGATGCTTCAAAAAAAGTGCTTCAAAAAGCGACTAAAGAAGGATATTCTGCACTTAAACAGCAACAGACAGAAGCTTGGGCTTCTATCTGGGAGATGGCAGATATTGCCATAAAAGGCGATGTAAAGGCGCAGCAGGGAATTAGATTTAATATTTTTCAGTTAAATCAAACCTACCTTGGAAAAGATGCCCGCCTTAATATTGGGCCCAAAGGATTTACGGGCGAAAAATACGGAGGAAGTACGTATTGGGATACCGAAGCTTATTGCATTCCTTTTTATATGGCAACCAAAGATCAAGCCGTTGCACGAAATTTGTTGACGTATCGCTATAATCATCTTCAAAAAGCAATTGAAAATGCACAAAAATTAGGCTTTAAAAATGGCGCTGCTTTATACCCCATGGTAACAATGAATGGAGAAGAGTGCCACAACGAATGGGAAATTACCTTTGAGGAAATTCACAGGAATGGAGCCATTGCCTTTGCTATCTATAATTACGAACGATTTACGGGAGACACCTCCTACATTCCCGAAAAGGGACTGGAAGTATTAATTGGTATTGCTCGTTTTTGGGAGCAACGTGCTACCTACAGTAAGGCAAAAAATAAATACGTGATACTAGGCGTAACAGGGCCTAACGAATACGAAAATAACGTTAATAACAATTGGTATACCAATTATGTTGCTAAATGGTGTTTGGAATATGCTACTTCGGAAGTTGAAAAAGTGAAAAAATCCAACCCAGAAGATTTCAAAAGAATTGAAGCCAAAACAAAAATTTCGGGGCAAGAAGTACTCGATTGGAACAAAACAGCTTCCAATATGTATTTCCCCTATTCTGAAGAACTAGGAATTTACCTGCAACAAGACGGATTTTTGGATAAAGAATTGATTACCGTTGCAAATTTAGATCGATCAAACCGTCCTATTAACCAAAAGTGGTCGTGGGACAGAATTTTACGTTCGCCCTACATAAAACAAGCAGATACGCTGCAAGGCTTTTACTTTTTTGAAGAACATTTTAGTAAAGAACAGCTTGAAAAGCATTTTGACTTTTACGAACCATTTACTGTTCATGAATCGTCACTTTCTCCTTGTGTGCATAGCATTCAAGCAGCAAAATTGGATAGAATGGAGCAAGCCTATACGTTTTATTTGCGTACGTCCCGTCTCGATTTGGACGATTATAACAAAGAAGTAGAAGAAGGATGCCATATTACTAGTATGGCAGGAACTTGGATGAGTATTGTAGAGGGCTTTGGAGGCATGCGAGTAAGGGATGGGAAACTTCATTTTGAGCCTAAAATTCCCGAACAATGGCAACAATATAGTTTTAAAGTAAACTTTAGAGGGCAAATTTTAAAAGTCTCCATTTCCAATGACAAACAAGAATTTAGAGTAGATGGTGATTCACCATTAACCATTGTGGTGAACCAAAAAGAAATAACCCTTGCGCCAAATACCGAAACAACAGTTTAAACTAAACCAGCATTTATGAAATCAAAAATTGCAATTATATTATTAACCGTCTTTTTAATTTCTTGTAAAGGAGAAGTGAAAAAGGAAGAGCCAATAGAAGAAACTCCACAAGAAATTACCATTGCACCCATCGATAATGACGTGCTTGAAAGCGCTGTAATTTATGAAGCTAATATTCGTCAATATTCGCCAGAAGGGACGTTTAATGCCTTTGCGCAAGACATTCCGAAATTAAAAGAATTGGGTGTTAAAATCATATGGTTGATGCCTATTCATCCAATTTCCGAAGCAAAACGAAAAGCAAAAGGAGATTTATTGGTTGCCGATATTGAAAATCCCGAAGAACGGAAAAAATACCTAGGAAGTCCTTACGCAGTGGCAGATTATACGGCAGTAAATCCAGATATGGGAACGATGGAGGACTTTGCCAAAATGGTAGATGTGGCACACGAAAATGGAATATATGTTATTATAGATTGGGTGCCTAATCATACAGGATGGGATCATCCTTGGATTACTGAACATCCAGAGTATTACACCAAAAATGATAAGGGTGAAATTACAGACCCAATTCAAGATAATGGAGAGCCATGGGGTTGGACAGATGTGGCCGATTTAAACTACGACAACCAAGAGATGCGTCAAGCAATGATTAATGATATGATATTTTGGATTACCGAGCAGAAAGTGGACGGCTTTCGTTGTGATGTAGCGCACGGAGTGCCACTCGATTTTTGGGAACAGTGCGTCCCCGCGTTACGAGAAAAGAAAGCACTTTTTATGCTTGCTGAGGCAGAATTACCCTACTTAATGAAAGGTGAAAACCTATTTGATATGTCCTATGCTTGGGAAGGACATCATGTGTTAAATGACATTGCCAAAGGCAAAGAAAATGTAGCACGTTTTGATAGGTATATGGATAGTGTGGCTACAAAGTTTGAAAATGACGATATCCTCATGAATTTTGTTACCAATCACGATGAAAATGCTTGGGCAGGACCTTTAAGAGAACGTATGGGAGATGCTTCAGAAGTCATGACAGCACTTACGTATGCTATTCCAGGAATGCCCCTAATTTATAGCGGACAAGAATATGATATGAATTATCGATTAGAATTCTTTGGAAAAGATACCATTCCCAAAACCAAAGGAAAAATGTGGCCTCTTTTAGAAAAATTAGGCAATTTAAAAAACAACGAAACGGCTTTAGAAGGAGGAAAAAATGGCGCTACATATGAGCGGATTAAAACATCAAAAGATACATCTGTTTTGGCTTTTAAAAGAAGTAAAGAAGGTAATGAATTTATTTACGTGGCAAACTTATCTTCAAAACCAGTTAAGTTTACACTTCCTGTTTCTGGCCCATTTATGGATGTTATGAAGGACCAAACCATTGATATTGTTGAAAACGAAGAACATGAATTTTCCCCTTGGCAGTATCTCATTTTACGAAAACAATAATCTAAAGCCCTTTTTTAAGGGCTTTTTTTTCAATTTCTAAAATCGAAAACGTTATCGATTGATTTACTGTTTGCTATGTGAAATTTATAATATAATTTTACCTTAATGAATACAAAAATTAAAAGAATAGCTGTGCTTACCAGTGGAGGAGATGCCCCTGGAATGAATGCTGCTATTCGTGCGGTGGTACGTTCGTGTTCGTATCATAATTTAGAATGTGTGGGAGTCTTTCGTGGATTGCAAGGACTCATTGAAGCAGATTTTAAAGAAATGGGGCCTCGTTCTGTGAAGAACATTATTAATAGAGGAGGAACTATTTTAAAATCGGCTCGTTCCAAAGAATTTATGACCAAAGCGGGTCGTCAAGAGGCCTACGATAATTTAAAAGAGGCCAAAATTGATGCCCTTGTGGTTATTGGTGGTGATGGGACTTTTACAGGTGCCAGTGTGTTTAATGAAGAATTCGATTTTCCTATTGTAGGGATTCCTGGAACAATAGATAATGATATTAACGGTACCGATTATACCATTGGCTACGATACTGCTTTAAATACGGTGGTAGAAGCCATAGATAAAATTCGAGATACGGCAAATTCTCATAATCGATTATTTCTTGTCGAGGTCATGGGACGCGATGCTGGTGATATTGCTTTAAACGCAGGTATCGGTGCTGGTGCCGAAGAAATTTTAATCCCAGAGCAAAACCTAGGTAGAGATCGTTTAATTGCTTCATTAAAGCGAAGTAAAAAATCGGGGAAGTCTTCTAGTATTGTTGTGGTTGCCGAAGGTGACCAAATAGGGAAAAATATCTTCGGATTGGCAGAATACATTCAGCAGAATATGGATGAATATGAAGTTAAAGTAACTGTGCTTGGGCATATTCAACGCGGAGGTTCTCCAAGTTGCTACGATCGCGTACTGGCAAGTAGATTAGGAGTAGGCGCCGTGGATGCACTTTTGGAAGGAAAAAGAGATGTCATGATTGGTATTTCGCATAGTAAAATTGTAACAGTTCCTTTTGCAGAAGCAATAAAAGGAGATAACGAAATAGATTTAGATTTAATAAGAGTAGCAGATATAACATCTGTGTAAATAAAAAGATAATATGACAAAAATTGGAATTAATGGCTTTGGACGAATTGGACGAATTGCTTTCAGAATAGCCGCACAAAATAAAGATGTTGAAGTAGTAGCTATTAACGATCTATTAGATGTAGACCATTTAGCTTATTTATTAAAATATGATTCTGTTCATGGAAAATTCTCTGGAACAGTAGAAGTGAAGGATGGACATTTGGTTGTAAATGGTAAAAACATTCGTGTAACTGCAGAAAGAAATCCAGAAAATTTGAAATGGGATGCTGTTGGAGCTGAAATTGTTTTAGATTGTACGGGTATTTTCACCGACCTTGATAACGCTTCGGCTCATATTAAAGCTGGAGCAAAGAAAGTAGTTATTTCTGCTCCTTCAAAAACAGCGCCTATGTTTGTGATGGGTGTTAATCATAAAGATGTAAAACCTACAGATACGATTGTTTCTAATGCATCGTGTACTACTAACTGTTTAGCACCATTAGCCAAAGTAATTCACGATAACTTAGGTATCGTGGAAGGATTAATGACAACTGTTCACGCTACTACGGCTACGCAACTTACGGTAGACGGTCCTTCAAGAAAGGATTTCCGCGGAGGACGAAGTGCCTTATTAAATATTATTCCAGCTTCAACAGGTGCGGCGGTAGCCGTAACCAAAGTAATTCCTTCATTAAAAGGGAAATTAACTGGAATGGCTTTTCGTGTACCCACGGCAGACGTATCGGTGGTGGATTTAACCGTACGCACCGAAAAAAGTGCCACCTATGAAGAAGTAAAACAATTGTTTAAAGATGCTTCCAAAGGAGCTTACAAAGGGGTTATTGACTATGTTGAGGACGATGTTGTTTCTCAAGATTTTGTTAGTGACCCAAATACTTGTAATTTTGACGCTGGTGCAGGAATAGCTCTTAATGATAACTTTTTTAAATTAGTAGCTTGGTACGATAATGAATATGGGTATTCCGCAAAATTAATTGACTTGGCTTTGTACGTTGCCAAAATCTAATAGTATGACACTAATTGCAGATGGAGGCTCTACAAAGTGTGATTGGATCTTATTGAGCCCAGAAGGTGAGGTGTTGGTAAAAACACGCACCAAAGGATTAAACCCAGCCGTGGTTCCATTAAGTGAACTTTACTCAAGGATTAGAGAAAATGAAGATCTTCAAGGAATTTTTCAGAAAACAGAAACTGTAGATTTTTATGGCGCCGGTTGTGGAACCATCACTCCAAAAAACACCTTAACCAAAGTGCTTTCGGATATATTTCCTAATGCAACGGTAGATGTGAATGAAGATTTATTGGCGGCTGTTTATGCGGCTACCGCAGAACCTGGTATTGTTTGTATATTAGGAACGGGCTCTAATAGCTGTTATTTTGACGGTGAAAAAATTCACGCTCATGTACCATCACTTGGCTTTGTTTTAATGGATGAAGCGAGTGGAAATTACTTCGGGAAAAGACTTATTAGGGATTACTATTATAAAAAAATGCCAACTAAACTGGCTAAGGAGTTTGAAAAACGTTTCGATTTAGACCCAGATGTCATTAAACTAAATGTCTATCAAAGGCCTAACCCAAATACCTATTTAGCGTCTTTTGCAGAGTTTATTTTTACTTCAGAAGAGGTGAATGGATATTTTTGGCAGCTTATAAGTGAAGGAATGACGAGGTTTATTGAATATAGGGTACTATGTTATAAAGAAGCTCAGAACGTCCCTGTACATTTTATAGGGTCTATTGCGCATTTTTCTGAAGAGCAGATTCGTAATGCCATGAAACCATATCATTTACAATTGGGCAAAATTATTCGTCGCCCAATCGATGGTTTAATTGAATATTACCGCGAACATCGTTTAAAAATTCATAGTTAATTATGGCATTTCCGAAAGTTAATCCTACGCAAACTGAAGCTTGGAAGCTACTTTCAACGCATTTTTCAGAAATGAAAGATGTGAAAATGCAGGATCTTTTTTCTGAAAATCCATCTCGTGCCCAGCGATTTTCAATCACTTGGAATGATTTTTTTGTAGACTACTCAAAGAATAGAATTACTGAAAAAACGCAAAAGCTTTTACTTCAATTAGCCGAAGAAGTACAATTGAAAGAGGCTATCGAAGCCCAACTTTCTGGTCTTCATATTAACGAAACCGAGAATAGAGCTGTAGGGCATACCCAACTTCGTAATTTTAAAAAGCTACCCAAAGAAGTTGCAGAAGCACTTCAAAAAATGAAATCTTTTTCCGAAGAAATCATTTCTGGAACCTGGAAAGGTTATACAGGAAAATCCATCACCCATATTGTTAATATTGGTATTGGAGGTAGCGACCTTGGACCCGATATGGTCTGTGAGGCTTTGCGTTATTATAAAAATCAATTGGAGGTACGTTTTGTAAGCAATGTAGACGGTGACCACGTAATGGAATCTATTAAAGATTTGGACCGTGAGACAACGCTGTTTGTCATTGTTTCTAAGACCTTTACCACACAAGAAACACTCACCAATGTACAAACTATTCGAAATTGGTTTTTGGAAAAAGCTTCAGAAAAGGATGTAGCCAAACATTTTGTTGCGGTCTCTACTAATTTGGAGGCAGTTTCCAATTTCGGAATTGCTTCGCAAAACATGTTCCCTATGTGGGATTGGGTGGGCGGACGATTCTCTCTGTGGAGTACGGTAGGACTTTCCATTGCGTGTGCTGTGGGATACCAAAATTTTGAAGATGTACTAAAGGGTGCTCACGAAATGGATATTCATTTTAAAGACACTCCTTTTCAAGATAACATACCCGTGACCTTAGCCTTGTTATCTGTTTGGTATAATAATTTTTTTAAGTCTGAAAGTGAGTGCATTGTGCCTTACTCCCAATACCTTAACAAGTTGGTGGCGTATCTACAGCAGGGGATTATGGAGAGTAACGGAAAGAGTGTCGATAGAAATGGAAACCCAATCGACTATCAAACTGGAACCATTGTTTGGGGAAGTACAGGGACGAATGCACAACACGCTTTTTTTCAGTTAATTCATCAAGGGACAAAGTTAATCCCTACCGATTTTATCGCATTTGAAGAATCGCTTTACGGAAACAAAGACCACCAAAATAAATTATTAGCTAACTGTTTTGCGCAAACCGAAGCCTTATTGCAAGGAACCTATGGAAGCGAAGTAGAAAACAATTTCAAAGTTTTTGAAGGAAACAAGCCCACCAATACCCTTCTTGTAAAAAAGCTTACACCCAAATCTTTGGGAAGCCTTATAGCGATGTATGAGCATAAGTTGTTTGTGCAAGGTGTTATTTGGAATATTTTTAGCTATGACCAATGGGGTGTAGAGTTAGGTAAAAAATTGGCAAAAGGGACACTTTATGCTATTGAAAATAAGAATGTTACTCAAATTTATAATAGTAGTACCAAACAGCTTTTAAAGAAATTGTAGAAATTTCTTTTGAACAATTAAATTTAAAACCCTCGATTTTAATCGAGGGTTTTTCTATTTTTATAGGAAATCAAAAATTATTAACTAACTAAATTTTTTAAATTATGAGTGCAACAGATGGTAAAATTACATTAGCAGAAGCAATAAGCTGGACAGGTAATTGGAGGGGAGCTCCATCAACAAGTGCGAGAGCATTTTTAATTCCTTTAGCAGATCTTCAAGGTGCCGTAGCAGAGATTCAAGCACAAACAGATTCTCCTATGGTAAGAGCGTACTTAGCCATTGATAGTGGTGTAGAGAAATTAGTAATTGTAGGGACCCAGAAAGATAAAAATGGCGTGTATAGAGATTTATTACCTGCCGCAGGAGAAGCCGCGGGTGCAGGAACCAATAGTATTTGGGATTTTACAGACCCTTGCCCACCTAAGTGTGATCCGTCAAGTCCGTTAAATTAATTTATTAAAATTAATGTCGGAAATTGTAAAAGAAAATTTAATAGAATTTGTAGGAAATTTAACTGTTTTCCTGTCTTTATTTTTACCCATATTATATTTAAGAGGCTTTACTAAATTTAGTAAGGCCTTTAAATATTTTACTGCCTACTTAGTATTAATCGGTTTAGTTCAGTTAGGTTCTAAACTTCATAAAGTATTTTATGAGGGAGAGGAGACA
The DNA here is from genome assembly GCA_002694465.1 of Flavobacteriaceae bacterium. GTDB lineage: Bacteria > Bacteroidota > Bacteroidia > Flavobacteriales > Flavobacteriaceae > Halomarinibacterium. The sequence goes on from NZMG01000031.1 coordinate 49,193, forward strand.
ATATTTTTTTTCTTTTACTTTATACTTTTTCAATTTCTTTCTTTATCACTGTTTTATAAAGGATTATTAAAAAAGAAATTTATTACAGGTGTTACTATAATTGCTATATTATTATTTGCCATACAATATATATTAGACCCAATTCTGTATTTTAGATATAATACTTTGGCGGCAGTCTTTTCGCATATAATACTTGTGTTTTATTCGATTTTATATTTATATCATTCTTTAAGTAATAAAAAAACAGAATTTGTTTTAATAAATTCAGCAATTCTTATCTACTTATTATCTAGTTCGTTAATATTTGCTTCTGGGAACTTGATATACAATTTAAATATCCCTATTTCTGTATCGGACACGTTGGTAAATATTAATAGATTTTTGTATCTAGGATTTCAGATTATTATCATAATAGAATGGTGGAAAAATTATTCATTTTTCAAATCCTCAATAGAATAATATAAAGCGACTGAATTTCCTATCTTCGTGTAATGAATGAGTCGTTTATTAATGATGAAATCCAAATCGTAAACATCATCCTTATTGCCATAGGATTATTGTTATTGATGTCCTTTGCGATTGTCCTCTTTTTCTACTTTTCACGAAAGAAAATTATTAAAACCCAACTGGAAAAAGCAGAACTAGAAATAGAATACCAAAAAGAATTGTTACAAAACACCATTGTTACTCAAGAGGAGGAACGACAACGCATTGCACAAGATTTACACGATGCCATAAGCTCCAAACTCAATGTGGTTTCTCTAAACGCTAATTTTTTAACCGATAAAGACATCACTCCTACTGAAGCAAATAAGATTGGAGAAAGTATCCATAAAGTAACGTCTACCGTATTAGAAAATTCTCGCCGAATTGCCCACGACTTATTACCACCAACCCTCGATAAATTTGGATTGCAAGCTGCCGTAGAGGAATTGTGTGAGGAGATACAAGAAACTAAAAAATTCACCCTAGAATACCATATTCAGTATCAAGAAAATTTTATTTCTTCAGCAAACGAACTACACCTATTTAGAATCCTTCAAGAGTTGTTTAGTAATACCATAAAACATTCTGGTGCAACAAACATTCAAGTCGCTTTAAATACTGAAGAAAACCTCCTATCTTTACAATATACCGATAACGGTAAAGGATTTAATTTAGCTGAAGCAAGAAGTGCTAAAGGTCTTGGGATGAGTGGCATTGAAAACCGAGCGATTTTAATGAATGCCACGTGCGATATTGAATCTAGCCAAGGTAATGGAATTAAAGTAAGTATAACTAGCCAACCCAATAATGAAAATTAAAGTAGTCCTTGCCGACGACGAAGAATTGTTTAGAGTAGGAATGTCTCATATCCTCTCAAAAGATGATGAATTAGAAATTATCTTTCAAGCCAGTAACGGAAAGGAATTAATAGAATTTTTAACCACGGCAAAAGAGCTTCCAGATATTATTATTATGGATATTAAAATGCCAGAACTTAATGGTGTCGAGGCTACAAAGAGTATTCATCAAGAATTTCCAGAGATTAGTATCATTGCCTTAACGACCTACAATACAAAACCTTTTATACGGAATATGATTGATGTGGGAGCTTCAGCATATTTGGTAAAAAATTCGCCTACCCAAAAAGTATTACACACTATTAAGCAAGTGTTTTATAATGGATTTTATTACGATTCGTTTGTGATGGAAGCGGTAAAATCTTTAAAAAATTCCGAAAAAAGTGACTCACGTACCTTTTTTGATGTCGACTTTATAACCCAAAGAGAACGGGAAGTGCTTGAACTTATCTGTCTTCAAAAAACCTCTCAAGAAATAGCCGAAAAACTTTTTATTAGTAAACGTACCGTTGAGGTACACCGAAAAAATTTACTGGAAAAAACAGGTGTAAAGAATTTAGCAGGTTTGGTCGTTTTTGCCATTAAGAACAATCTAGTATCCTTAAGCATTATTGAATAATTTTTTTTATTTTCACAGTACATAACTCCCCACATTTTTAAATTAACACATAATCTATGCTCACAAAAGTATATGGGAGTGCTGTTTTTGGTGTGGAAGCAACCACCATTACCGTAGAAGTAAATACAGATATTGGCGTTGGATATCACTTAGTGGGTCTACCCGATAATGCCATAAAAGAAAGCAACTACAGAATTGCAGCGGCACTTCAAAATAATAGTTACAAAATTCCTGGGAAAAAGATTACCCTTAATATGGCACCCGCCGATATGCGCAAGGAAGGTTCGGCTTATGATCTTACCTTAGCCATGGGAATTTTGGTGTCTTCCGGTCAAATTCTAGAACAGTTTCCCTTAAGCGACTATATTATCATGGGAGAATTGTCATTGGATGGTTCTTTACAACCTATTCGTGGCGCATTGCCCATTGCAATCAATGCCAAAAAAGAGGGGTTTAAAGGCTTTATCCTGCCGCAGCAAAATGCAAAAGAAGCGGCTATTGTTGATGGACTGGAAGTCTATGGTGTAGCATCTATAAAAGAAGTCATCGATTTCTTTAACGAAGGAAAAGAATTGGAACAGGTTTCGGTTGATATGAAGGCCGAATTCTACGAGCACCTCCAAAATCCCGAATTCGATTTTAGTGATGTAAAAGGACAAGAATCTATCAAGCGCTGTATGGAGATAGCTGCGGCTGGGGGGCATAATATTATCCTTATTGGACCTCCAGGTAGCGGAAAAACCATGCTTGCAAAACGTCTTCCAAGTATTTTGCCACCCTTAACCTTAACCGAAGCTTTAGAAACCACGAAAATCCATAGTGTGGCGGG
>NZMG01000032.1 GCA_002694465.1 Flavobacteriaceae bacterium
ATTCCCCCAAAGGCACTATTGGTCCAATATGTTTCTTCACCCGTCTGTTTTCGGAAGTCATTTTGCTGTTTCGCCATTCCTGTATATTGCACAATATCACTCTGGAAAATAGTTTTTCCTTTTAAAACAGGGCTGAAATAAGCTAGCGAAGCAATAATAAATAAGACGACAACAACTAAATGCGGAATAAATCGCTTGAAATTAAAAGCCATAAAGGGATTTTTAAGTACTTGGGGAAATTATAAAAAATATCGCGATGCCGATGAAAAAGTTAGTAGAAATTAGGTTTTATTCTACTTCTTCAAAATCGATGTACTCACCCACTACTTTTTTCGACTTTGGGTTATTGTTGGAAGTTTTAGTAAACGGTGTGCTTTCATCTGGATTGGTGTGGTTTGGTTGAAAGGGATTTTGCCCAAACGCACTTTCAAAACGTTGATTCATTTTTTTTGCCAAAAAACGAAGCAAATAGGGTTTTGCCAGCCTAAGGAGAAACTTAAGCCCGAGATATACCAAAAGGATGATTAAAACCGTTTTCAGAAAAGAAATCATAATACTACTCAATTATCAATAATCTAACACTTTTCAAAAGTACGCATTGTAATATAAAAAGTGTAATTTCAACTATTAAATAAATGATAAAATCTTATATCTTTGGCTTAAACCTAAACTGTATGCGTTTTCTTCTTGCTCTGCTTGTTTTCCTACCCCTTTCGGCAATTTCTCAATATACCGATATGATTAATACCAATCAGCCAGGAGGTTCTCAAGGGGCATTTGCAGTAGGTAAAAAAGTACTTCAGTTCGAAAGCGGTATTACCTTAGGACAAGAAAAACACAATTTATTATTTACCGAAACCAATCTTTTTAATTGGGATTATAGCATTCGATACGGGTTGTTTAAAGAAGAGCTTGAGGTAAGTTTAATGGGTTCTTTTCAAAGAAATAAAGTTACTTATTCGCAAGGATTTACAGGTGAAGATGCCTATTCTAACTTTAAAAGCAACACCTTAGGGGCAAAGTATTTACTGTACGATCCTTACCGAAAAAGAGATTTAGAAGGCCCCAATTTATACAGTTGGAAAGCTAATAATAGATTTCAATGGGAAGATCTAATTCCTGCGGTTTCTATTTATGCAGGAGCCAATTTTGATTTTGCAGACAATCCTTTTCTCCCTTACCAAGAGAGTACTATCTCTCCAAAAGTAGTTTTGTCTACTCAAAACAATTTTGTGGGAAGCTTGGTGCTAGTGACTAACATTTTTGCCGATAGAATCACTACCGATTTCCCAACCTACGGATACATTGTTACGTTAACACATGCCACAAACCGATACTTCTCCATTTTTGTAGAAAATCAAGGGTTTAAGAGTGATTTCTATTCAGATCAATTAATACGTGCAGGAGCCGCTGTGCTTATTTACGAGGATTTACACCTAGATGTGTCGCTAACCAAAGGATTTAAAGACACCCCTTCCGTTTTCTACGGAAGAGTGGGCGTCGCGTACCGATTTGATATGCACGGTGATGATGAATTCTTGGAAGAAAAAGGAAAAGCAGGTAGAGCATTAAAGCGTGCCGAAAAAGACAAAAACAAAGCCTTGAAAAAAGCTTTAAAAGAAAAGAAAAAGAATAAAAAGAAAAGAAAAGACAGTTTTGAAATTGATGACAACGAAGGAGATGATAATGGTGGAATATAGTTTGAATAGCTTATGATTGAAATTTTACCTGTAGAGACTAACAAACAACTGAAGCAATTTGTAACCTTTCCGTTTCAGTTATATAAAGACAGCAAATATTGGGTACCACCTTTAATTAAAGATGAGCTGGAAACCCTTGATAAATCCAAAAATCCCGTTTTTAAAAATGCGGAAGCCGACTATTTTTTAGCAAAAAAAAACGGTAACATTGTTGGTAGAATAGCAGTGATTATCAATCATTTGGAAGTCAATGAAATTGGCAAAAAGAAAGTTCGCTTTGGATGGTTTGATGTAATTGACGACATTAAAGTAACTGAAGCCCTATTAGACAAAGTTTTTGAAATTGGACGCGCTCACAACCTTGAATATGCCGAAGGTCCTGTGGGGTTCTCCAACATGGAGAAAGCTGGGATTTTAACCAAAGGTTTTGACGAAATGAATACCATGATTACCTGGTATCATCATCCCTACTATGCAGCGCATTTTGAAAAGCTTGGTTTTGAAAAACAAGCCACATGGGTAGAATTTAAATTAAGTATCCCAGAATCTATCAAAGATAAAGTAGCCAAATTTTCCAGCATTGTACGAGAACGATACGGACTTTCGGTGATACGCTTTAAAAACAAAAAGGAAATCCTGCCCTATGTAGATGAAATGTTCGATTTGCTGAATAAAACCTACAACACCCTACAAACTTTTGTGCCTATTCAGCAGTATCAAATAGATTATTACAAAGAGAAATACTTTAATTTTATTCATCCAGACTATATTACCTGCATTAAAGACAAGGAAGGAAAACTAATTGCTTTTTCTATTGTGATGCCTTCCTTTACCAAAGCCCTTAAAAAAGCCAACGGAAGCTTATTTCCCTTTGGGTGGTATCATTTATGGCAAGCGCAGCGTAAAAACGATCGTGCAGCATTTTATTTAATTGGGATAGACCCAAAATATCAAGGCAAAGGCGTTACTGCTATTATTTTTGAAGAAATGCAATACTTGTTTAACAGCAAGGGCATAGATAAAGTGGAAACCAACCCCGAGTTAAAAGAAAATACTGCGGTACAACAACTTTGGAAGGATTACAACCCTATTCAACATAAAGAAAGGAGTACGTTTAGGAAGTCTTTATAATAAGAATTTATTTTTTTACGAGTGTTGGAAACTGAATTCTTATTTAGAATCTAATTTCATGATGATTCTTGGGGAATTGTCAAAATAGTAGTTCAAATCTTCTGATACTTTTTTAAACCCTAATTTTTCGTATAAATTGATAGCGGAAGTATTGTCTGGAGTTGTTGTTAACTGGATTTCATTAATGTTTTTACTCTTGAAAGCCGATAACAATTCTAATGAGATACGCTGACCAATCTTTCTCTTTTGTTCTGGTTTTGTTACCGCTAAAACAAAGACCCAACCAATGTTTTTATCCATATCAATTCCACCGAAACAATACCCCTTTATTTGGTTAAGTTCATCGGCCGCCACAAAAAAAAGATCAGGTGCTATGTCATAAAATTGCCTTAGAACAAATAACGGATAATTCATGGGCTTGAAAGCTTCTTCTTCTAGTTGAAAAATGCTTACAAGGTCCTCTTTTATAGCTTTTCTAATTTTAATATTTGAATTCACGGTTTTCGAGAAATTATTATACTACTATTGAAATATTTACGGAATTTTTTGAAATCCTATATTATCAACAATATTGTCAAGTATATCAGTAAAGTTAATTAAAAAGAATATATACTATTTGCCAGATAGTTAACGATAAAAAAACCACCTTTAAAAGGTGGTTTTTATTATTTAGTTTTCGTTTGCCCTTCGACTAGCTCAGGGTGACAAAATAGAATGACACTTTTTACTCTCCCATTGCGGCCGCAACATGGGCAGAAAGGCGTTTATACGTTCCATTTTCTAATCGTTCTCTAATGGCTGAGAAGGCATTTAACGTCTCCTCAATATCTTCCATAGTATGTGACGCAGTTGGGATTAAACGCAATAAGATTAATCCTTTAGGAATTACAGGATACACTACAATCGAGCAGAAGATTCCGTGGTTTTCACGTAAATCTTTTACCAACGCCATGGCTTCTGGAATACTTCCTTTTAAATAGACCGGAGTTACACAACTTTGTGTAGTTCCTAAGTCAAATCCACGTTCGCGTAATCCACCTTGTAGTGCATTTACATTCTCCCAAAGCTTGTTTTTAAGCTCTGGCATGGTGCGTATCATATCCAAACGTTTCAAAGCACCTTCCACCAATTGCATTTGCAATGATTTGGCAAACATTTGAGAACGTAGGTTGTATTTTAAGTAATTGATGATTTCTTCGTCGGCAGCAATAAATGCACCTGTACTCGCCATAGACTTGGCAAAGGTGGCAAAATACACATCGATCTCGTCTTGCACCCCTTGCTCCTCACCTGCTCCGGCACCTGTTTTACCAAGGGTTCCAAAACCGTGGGCATCATCCACAAACAATCTAAAATTGAATTTTTTCTTCAGCGCAACGATTTCTTTTAGTTTTCCTTGCTCACCACGCATACCAAAAACACCTTCAGAAATTAAAAGAATCCCCCCGCCTGTTTTTTCTGCTACTTTTTCGGCACGCCTTAAGTTTTTCTCAATGCTTTCCATATCGTTGTGCTTATAGGTGAAACGCTGACCTAAATGCAAACGTACTCCGTCTATAATACATGCATGTGCATCTACATCATACACAATGACATCATCTTTAGATACCAAGGCATCGATGGTAGAAACCATTCCCTGATATCCAAAGTTTAACAGATAAGCTGCTTCTTTGTGAACAAATGCCGCTAACTCTCTTTGAAGTTTTTCGTGAAGGTCTGTGTGACCGCTCATCATTCTGGCTCCCATTGGGTATGCCGAACCATATTTTACGCCAGCTTCAGCATCTGCTTTACGTACTTCCGGGTGGTTTGCTAGCCCTAAGTAATCATTGATACTCCAAGTGATTACTTCTTTCCCTTGGAATTTCATTCGGTTAGAAATTTCACCCTCCAATTTTGGGAATACAAAGTAGCCTTCCGCTTGTTCGGCCCATTTTCCTAATGGTCCTTTGTCTTTATAAATTTTGTCGAATAAATCTTTCATCAACATCTATAGGTTAGAATAAGTTGCAAAAATAGTTATTTTCAAGATGATAGCCATATTCTTTTTCAGAAAGAAATAGGCATAAAAAAACCGCCACATTTCTGTAACGGTTTTTGATTATTTTCTGAAATGTTATTTTACATAGGTTATTGGCTTTTGCGCTTCCTTTTCGGCATCCATAAAGCCTTGTTGCTCCATCCACTCATCTTTGTAGATTTTGCTCATATATCGAGAGCCGTGATCTGGAAAGATAACCACTACCACACTCTCATCGGTAAACGTTTTTTCTTCATCAAACTGCTTTATTCCCTGCATCGCTGCACCACTCGTATAACCAAGAAATAATCCTTCTTTAGTGGCTAACTCCCGTGCTGTATGCGCACTATCCTCATCGGTTACTTTCATAAATCGATCAATACAGTCAAAATCTGTAGCCGAAGGAATTAAGTTTTTACCCAATCCTTCAATACGGTATGGATAAATTTCGTCTTTATCCAATTCACGAGTTTCGTGATATTTCTGAATTACAGAACCGTACGCATCGATTCCTAAAATTTGAATAGTAGGATTTTGCTCTTTTAAATACTTTGCAGTTCCTGAAATAGTACCACCCGTACCACTACAAGCTACTAAATGCGTTATTTGTCCACCGGTTTGTTCCCAAATTTCGGGACCTGTTGAGTGATAATGAGCATCTATATTTAATTGATTAAAATACTGATTGATATAAATAGAGCCTGGTGTTTCTTCGTGTATTCTTTTGGCTACTTCGTAATACGATCGATGATCATCTGCAGGAACGTGTGCAGGACACACATGTACCTCAGCTCCCATAGCTTTTAGCATATCTATTTTATCTGCAGAGGATTTTGAAGAAACCGCTAAAATACATTTGTACCCTTTTAAAATACTAACCATTGCAATACTGAAACCTGTGTTTCCACTGGTAGTTTCAATGATGGTATCGCCAGGGTTTAAAATTCCTTGCTTTTCAGCTTCGTTTATAATGTATAGTGCTATTCTATCTTTTGCAGAATGCCCGGGATTAAATGCCTCTACTTTAGCGTAGAAGTTCCCTTTCATTCCTGAAGTAATGTGGTTGAGTTTTATTAATGGGGTGTTCCCGATTAACTCCAACACACTCTCGTGGGCCTGAATGTTCTTCATATAGAAAGTTTAATTAGCTACGTGAGCGAACCCACGATTAAAACCGCACAAAGTTACGGCAAAAAATTTAATTACTCCTTAATTCCTTCCAAATCAAGTAAAAAAGCATAATCCATTGCAACTTCCTTAAGTGATTCAAATCGACCTGAAGCTCCCCCGTGACCAGCATCCATATTGGTTTGTAACAATAAAATAGTATCATCTGTCTTCATCTCACGAAGTTTTGCCACCCATTTTGCAGGTTCCCAATACTGAACTTGAGAATCGTGCAACCCTGTGGTCACTAACATATTTGGATAGGCCTTCGCTTCAACATTGTCGTAGGGTGAATACGATTTCATATAATCGTAATATATTTTTTCATTAGGATTTCCCCATTCGTCATATTCTCCGGTTGTTAGGGGAATACTATCATCTAGCATGGTCGTTACCACATCTACAAAAGGTACCGAAGCCACTACACCATTATATAATTCTGGTGCCATATTTACCACCGCTCCCATTAACAAGCCTCCAGCTGAACCTCCCATGGCGTATAAATGCTTTGGTGACGTGTATTTTTCTCCAATTAAATATTTTGAAGCATCCACAAAATCTGTAAAAGTGTTTTTCTTTTTAAGAAGCTTTCCATTTTCGTACCATGCTCTTCCCAAATATTCACTTCCACGAATATGGGCAATAGCAAAAACAAAACCTCTGTCCAATAAACTTAATCGAGTAGTTGAAAAGTACGGGTCTACAATGGCTCCATAAGACCCATAACCATAAAGCAACACTGGATTGTTACCATTTTGTTTCATCCCTTTTCGATACACCATCGAAATTGGAATTTTAGTCCCGTCTGCGGCTGTTGCCCACACTCTTTTCGATTCGTAATTCTCTTTTTTGAACTTTCCTCCCAATACTTCGGTTTCCTTCATCACCACCTTCTCTTTGGTTTCCATATTGAAATCGATGACCGAAGCCGGAGTGGTTAAGGAGTTATAACTATACCGAAGCGTTTTTGTATCGTACTCTATATTCTGTGAAGGATAAGCAGTATACGTTTCGCTATTAAAAGGCAAATAATAATCGTCTTTTCCATCCCAACGTTTAATTCGTATTTTATTTAAACCATTGTTGCGTTCACTTATAACCAAATATTCTTTAAAAATATCAATGTCTTCAAGAAGCACATCGCTACGGTGTCCAATCACCTCTTCCCAATTATCCATGGTGGTTTTGTTTTGAGAAGTTTTCATTAATTTGAAATTAGTGGCTTTGTCTTTATTTGTAACGATGTAAAAATCATTACCAAAGTGAAAAATATTGTACTCTAAGCCTTTGGTTCGTGGTTGAAATACTTTAAAAGTTCCTTCAGGCATATCGGCATCTAAAATTTGAAACTCAGACGTAAGCGTGCTATAACTTCCTATAACGATAAACTTATGCGATTTTGTTTTATACACATAGGTTCCAAAGGTTTCATCTTTTTCTTCAAAAACGAGTACATCTTTTTCTGGGTCTGTTCCTACCGTATGTCTATAAATTTTATCGGCTCGAAGGGTTTGTTCGTCTTTTAAAGTATAAAATAAGGTCTTGTTATCGTTTCCCCAAGTAGAGCTCCCAGTAGTGTTACTGATTTCGTCTTTAAGAATTTCGCCTGTTTCTAAATTTTTAATATAAATATTGTATTGCCTACGGCTTAGGGTATCTACTCCAAAAGCTGCCCATTTATTATCTGGACTTACATTTACACCTCGCAAACTGTAATAGGCATATTCTTCTGCCATTTCATTTACGTTAAACATAATTTCCTCTTCTGCGTCCAGCGATCCTTTTTTACGAGAATGTATAGGATAATCTTTTCCAGCTTCATAACGCGTGATATAATAGTACCCATTATAGAAATAAGGCACCGAGGCATCGTCCTCTTTAATACGGCCTTTCATTTCTTCGAATAAATCATTCTGAAAATCCTTTGTGTGAGCGGTCATCTTGTTATAGTAATCATTTTCACGCTCTAGATAATCTATCACTTCTTCATTTTCACGCTCGTTTAACCAATAATAATTATCAATACGAACATCGCCGTGAATTTCAAGATGTTTTTCCTTTTTGTCTGCTTTAGGGGGGATTATATTCATAGGTTTCTCTGAAGTTTCAGAATTTTTACACGAAGCCGCAAAAATAAGGCATATCAATAAAATAAAGGGATAAATTTTCATCATAAAAAGACTATGGTTTGCACTCGCAAAATACTAAATTTGCAGCGATTAATTTTAAACTGAAAAATATGTTTGGAGATTTAATGGGAATGATGGGAAAATTAAAGGAAACCCAAGCCAAAGTGGAAGCTACTAAAGAACGCCTTAATACTGTTTTGGTAGATGAAAAAAGTAGTGATGGCCTACTACAAATAACGATTACTGCGAATCGTGAAATTAAAAGCATTGCTATAGATAATGAACTATTAAAAGATAAAGAACAACTGGAAGATTATCTTATTCTCAATTTAAATAAAGCAATTGAAAAAGCTACTAAAATTAATGAAGCTGAAATTGCTGCCGTAGCAAAAGAAGGGATGCCAAATATTCCAGGAATGGATTTATTTAAGTAATTATTGAAGGATTTTATCAATAAAATGAAAATGATGGGTTGTGTCTCGCAACGGACTATACCCAGAAATGTAAGCTAGCTCTTTCCCTTTGTAATTGAGTGCAAGTAATTTTGGGAAAGTTTTTTCTTGATTATACTTCTCCATAATTTGTTTATTATATTCCATTTGGGCTTCGGAAATAATATCTATTCTGCGGGGATAGTCAATCATAACCAGGACTAAATTTTCTGCTTTCTGCTGGAATTCTTCAGAATTAAAGAAATCTTCCTTTAGCATTTTACAGGGGGCGCACCAGTCGCTTCCATTAAAATAGAGAAGAATATTTTTCTTTTCCTTTTTAGCAATCTTTTGGGCCTCTTCGAGATTAGTTAACCAAGTAAGGTTTTCTTCATCTTGTGCTAAAACAAAAGCTGAGGGAACAAACAGTATAAAAAAGAGGAAGGTTCGCATAAATCGGTTTTCTTGGGTATTCCACACAATTTGTGCCAAATATCATAAAAAAAAGAGATTCTCAAAAATATGAGAATCTCTTTTCAATTTAAAAATTAATAATTGAGGATAATTAATTATTAATTAATCTGAACTCTGTTCTACGGTTTACTGCATGCTCCCTCTCTGTACAAGATACACCGTCTGCACATCTATTTTTTAATCTAGACTCCCCGTATCCGTTTGCCACTAACAAACTTGAGTTAATTCCTTTTGTTTGAAGATATGCAACTACAGCCTGCGCACGTCTTTCTGAAAGGTCTTGATTTGAAGTGTTAGATCCTCTTGAATCTGTATGAGAAGCTATTTCTAATTTAACACCTGGATTTTGAGCTAAAACTGGCATTAAACGAGTATCAATTAGCCTTTTTGCTTCTGCTGTCAAGGTAGCACTACCTAAGTTCCAGTTAATTGGAAGCGCTTGGTACTCTACTAAAGCGCACTCTACTTCTTTCCAAGTTGTTAATCCCCCTTTAGATTGTAATACTTCTTTAGTCACTGATTTATATTCTGCAGGTACAGTTTCTTCAACCACTTGGGCATCTTTTACCATCACGGTACGAGTAATAGTAGCATACTCTGCTGGTACTTCTTCTTCTACCACACGAGCAGGTTCGGTTACAACTCTTTTCGTATAAGATCCAGATTGCTCTGCAACAGGAGAACGATTAAATGAAGCATCGTTAGCCAAACGAGTTACAGAAACAGTTGTGTACTCTGCTGGATACCCTTTGTAACACCAGTAGCGACAATCGTTTGGATTTCCAGAAGCACAATCAGGTGCAGGAGCTCCTAATTCCCATTGAGCATAAGCTGGCTTAATTTCAAGGGTTTCGTTATCACTTCTAAAAGAGGCTGGAGTAACACTTAAGGTAGAGGCTCCTTGTTTTTTTACATAAGAAACTGTTTCAGTTCCCCATTTTTCAGGAATTACTCTAAGTCTTTTTCCAGCTTCTTTCACCAATACTCTTTCCGTTACAGTTTCATATTCTGCTGGAATAGTACGAAGCTTTTTATACGCTGGACGGGTCATTACCTGTACAGTTTCATTTACATATACATCTGGAGTGGTACAACGTACATAACATTTTCCAGGTTCAGGGTTGGTAGGTAAATCTTGAGCAAATGCAAATGCAGAGATAAATAGCGCACATGCAAATAGGATAGTTTTTTTCATTTTTAATGAGGTTTTTGTGTTAATATTTAATTTGACGAGTCAAACTTATAACTAAATGAATGCCCTCTAAAATCTCAAACTTTGGTTTTCGCTCAATCGTTTTCTAAATTCGTTAAAGAACACTTTTTTTTAATTAATTGATAGTAAACAAATTACCCTACATTATTTTTTTTTCGGATATTTGCAATATCAAAATGTTTAACTCTAAATCATAAAAAATATGTTTGAATTAAAGAAAAGTGGTGATAAATTTCATTTCGTTTTAAAAGCAGGAAATGGACAAGTAATTTTAACTAGCCAAATGTACGCTTCAAAAGCTTCTGCCTTGAATGGTATTGAGTCTGTAAAGAAAAACTGTGGAGACGAGAAATGTTGGGAAACCAAAACAGCAAAAAATGGAAAATTCCATTTTAACTTAAAGTCTACTAACGGGCAAATTGTTGGAAGTAGCCAAATGTATAAGGACGAGAGTGGAATGAAAAACGGTATTGCTTCTGTTCAAAAGAATGCTCCCGGAGCCGATGTTAAAGAAGTAGAATAATTATCAGATAATTAGTATAAAAAAGCCTTTGTTTAAGGGCTTTTTTTATACGTTGTAGTTTTCAAGAATGCTCAAAAAAGTTTGGTGCATTTCCTCTGTATAATCGAGATGGGTAACAATGCGTAATTTCCCCTGCCCCATCGTACTAATTTTTACATTCTTTTTAAGCAAATTGTTTAGGAATAATTCATCGGAAATAGATTGGTTTAAATAGAAAATAACAATATTGGTTTCGGTGGGCTCCACCTTTTGTACATAGTCTTGTTTTACTAACGTTTCAGCAATTTCTGAAGCTCTTTTATGATCTTCTTTTAATCGTTCCAGGTTATTATCCAACGCAAACAATCCTGCCGCAGCAATATATCCTATCTGGCGCATCCCTCCTCCTAATACTTTGCGAACACGCATGGCGTTTTTCATAGCTTCTTTAGTCCCAACCAATACCGTTCCAAGGGGTGTCCCCAATCCTTTACTAAAACATAATGAAATAGTATCGAACATAGCACCATATTGCCTTGGATCTTCCTTTTTTTCAATAATCGCATTCCATAATCTTGCTCCGTCAAGATGATATTTTAATCCATGTTTTACGGCAACGTCTTTAATTTCTTGTAAGGTTTTAAAATCATAACAAGCACCACCCCCTTTATTGGTTGTGTTTTCCACACATACCAATGAGGTTAACGGACTGTGATAAAAATCGGGTGGATTGATGGCTTCTTCAACTAATTTGGCGTCTAGGATACCGCTTTTGCCTGGTAGCAACTTACAAGACACACCGCTATTAAACGACACACCGCCTCCTTCATAATTATAAACGTGCGCCCATTCGTGACAGATTAATTGTTCCCCTGGCTGTGTATGCAGCTTAATAGCCGCTTGATTTGCCATACTTCCCGTTGGAAAAAACAATGCTTCATCTGCACCAAACATTGCTGCAACGCGTTGTTCCAATTCATTTACCGTGGGGTCCTCTTTGTAAACATCATCCCCTACTTTGGCGTGAAGCATAGCCTCCAACATTCCTTTTGAAGGTTTGGTAACCGTATCACTTCGTAAATCAATCATCATAGAAATAAAAACAAAGGATTAGAGGTTATTGTCTTTGAAAGCCAGCAGCCGCAATAAATGCTTCTGCTTTATTATTGAGCCTAACAACGGCCAAAGATTGGTTGTACTCAAAATTTAGGTTATCCCCTTCAAACCTATTGGTTAAATGAAAGAGGTTAAAGTTTTTATCAAAACGTTCATCATCATTCCAAAAGGTAAAGCTTCTGTAGCAGGGTTGCACGGGAGCACTTAGTTCTGGCCCGTCAGACGGATTGGAAGGCTCATAGTTTTTAACTTCATTTTCTTTAAGCTCTTGAAAGTTGTTGGATACAAATTGAAATATGCTATCATTGGATAGCAATACTGTTCTAAACAATCCGCAATTATCAATTTTTTTCATTAACGGCCTACCATCTTCTTGCCAAAATATATAGACTTCGTAATACGTTTCTTTTGAAGTACACATTTTACCATCAATCATAAACATTTCAATAGTACCAGAACAATAATGCTTGGTTGAAAAAAATTGTGTTATGCCTCGTTCTTGAAGCTTCGTGGTAAATTCATTTGTTAATTCGGTAACATAGGCTTCATCGTTTTGAGAATAACTAGAAACAGCTATAAAGAAGTTTAAAAAAAGGAGTGTTGTTTTCATAAGTGAGGTGTTTTCTGAATTGCTAATTTACACAAAGAAGCTTTTAATATCCCATATCGCATTGAAAACTTCCAATTGGGCTTCCATCTGGGATTTTGGGAACTCCCACTTTTTTGAAATCGTCTGGATCTTCTTCAAAGGCATCAATTTCTAATAATAGTTGCTTTGCAAAAGGACTTTTATCTCTTTTTAATTCGGAGGCGATATCTTCAATAGCTTCCAAAGAGCTTCCTTTAACTTGCGGTAAAGCATCTTTATTTAATGAAAGTGCAAACAAATGCTGAAGCGTTTGATACTGGATGATATGTTGCACCTCTTTCTGATAAAGAGATTTTAAATCGTCTTCAAAAACGGTAGTAAGCAAATCTTCCAATACCTCATCAAACCCTAGATTATCTTGTTGCAAAGCTTTTTGTTGCACCAATCTATTGGCTCTTTCAGTATGTAAAAGTAATTCTAAAGTCATATCACTTGCTGTTGCCGCAGCTCCTAAAGCATCAAAAGCTACACCCATATCACTTTTGAAAGATTCGCGTGTTCTGCTATACCCATAAGCTCTTGGTGGAAATAATTTTAATTGTGTTTCTGGAATACTTAAATTTTTTGAAGTGAGGGTTTTTAAAACTGCATGTAGTGCCTTTTTTTGTTCAGGTTTTGGTAAATAATTGTGTTGTACTCCAGCATAATCTTTTACCAAATAATCATATTCCATTCCGCCAATTAACTTTACTGCAGCTTCGGTTTGGTATCGATGTAAAAAATACAGAGGAACAAAAACATCTTCTAACACCGAGTAAGCTTCCCCTGTTCGAATATTATCTTCAGAAAAATTATTGATGGCTACTTCTCTAATTTTTAATAAATTTTCCAATTCCTCCCAAGCGCTTTCACCATTATCCCAAAGATGAGCTTTTCCGTGAGCTCCTCCCTTTGCTCGTGCATCGCTGTCTGTGATGTAACGTAACCCATTGGCAAAAGCGCCCTCCAACAATGCTTTTAAATAGGTTTTTTCATCGCCATTGGGAGCCACTCCATAACTATAAGCTACAGTTACTTTGTCCCACGCTCCTATTCCTGTAGCGTAGGCATTGTTTAAATTAACTTCCCCATTAATAAGTTGTAACGTAGGGTGCGGATAATCCATAACACTCGCTCTGTTTGAAGTACTCGCTGCAAAATTGTGTGCAAAACCTAGCGTATGCCCTACTTCGTGAGCGGACAATTGTCTAATTCTAGCCAATGCCATTTCTAACATAGGTCCATAATTATCGTCACTTACAGCAAAAGGTCTGTTGAGTAAGGCTTGGGCAATCATAAAATCCTGACGAATTCGCAAGCTACCTAAGCTCACATGCCCTTTAATAATTTCACCGGTTCTGGGGTCATTGATTGTGGAACCATAACTCCATCCCCTTGTAGAGCGATGCACCCACTGAATGACATTATACCGAACATCCATAGGGTCTGCATTTTCGGGTAATATTTTTACTTGAAATGCATCCTTATATCCTATGGCTTCAAATGCTTGGTTCCACCAACTTGCACCTTCCAATAGCGCCGATCGAATAGGCTCCGGCGTTCCTGGGTCTAAATAATAGACTATAGGCTCCTTTGCTTCACTCATTGCAGCCGTAGGGTCTTTCTTTTCAAGTCGGTGACGAGTAATAAAACGCTTGATAATGGGCTCTTGTACTGGTGTTGCAAAATCCATATAGGTCATGGGGTAAGAACCGCAACGAGAATCAAATTCGCGCGGGATGTATCCAGCTTCGGGTAACTCTACAAAACTATGATGTTGTATTACAGATACAGCACGGGAATTAGGTGCCACACTACGTAAATCCCAACCTGTTGAGTCCCCTACATACGTAAGCATAGCTTCAAACTCTACATTTTTTGGGAATGCTTTGGTTCGTTCCATCCAAACAGTATTTCGAGTTTTATCTAGTTTATAAGTCCCTTGTTTATTCCGTTTAAGGGTTTGTGCCACATTGTGTGCATCTTCCATTAAAAATGGAGTTATATCTATGAGGTATACTCCTTTCTTGTTTTCTTTAATTTCGAAACCAAATAAAACCGAACGTGCAAAAGCTTCTTCAATGGACTTCTTTTCTAATAAGTTATCAGTATTTGCACGATAATTCATATTGGGTTGCAACAATAATATCTTGTTACCGCTTTTTATAAACTTCACCAATTCTCCTCCACCAAGCTGACCACGATCCAATCCGATGTCGTTAGATCCTAATCCGGTTCTTAAAGAATGTACGTATAAAAATTCAGTATTGAGCGTTGCAGCAGGAATTTCGAGGTAGATATTTCCCTCATCTTCAGCGTAATGAAAATTAAAAAACCCTTCAAAATGTTGAACATTTTTCTTTCCGTCCAAAAACTGTGCGTGAACGTAGGTCATTCCGAAGGTGAAAATTAAGGCAAGTAGTAGGTTTCTCATAAGATTGTCTCCCAAGGTTATAAGGGATAAATCTATTAAAATTCTTTGAAAGTGTTTCGGCTTGTGTTCTTAAATTCTATTTTTGTATAAAATCCTATCTTAATTATGACAACCATAGATCAACTTAAAGATCTCAGAAATCGCCTGGATGCGTTAAGGAGGTATCTTTGACGTAGATGGCAAAAGAATAACCATCTCCAACGACGAAGAAAAAACCTTCGATCCTAATTTTTGGAACAATCCCCAAGAGGCAGAAGCCTTTATGAAACAACTTCGCACCCTTAAAAAATGGGTTGAAGATTACGAAAAAGCAACTTCATTTACTGAAGAAGCCGAAATTCTGTTTGAATTTTTTAAAGAAGGTGAAGGCACACAGAACAATGTCGATACGTCCTTTTTAAAGGCTGAAGAGGCCATAGAAGCCCTTGAATTTAGAAATATGTTAAGTAGTGAGGGTGACGACCTCTCTGCAGTACTTCAAATAACTGCTGGTGCAGGAGGTACAGAAAGTTGTGATTGGGCGAGCATGCTCATGCGTATGTATATGATGTGGGCTCAAAAAAATGGATATAAAGTAAAAGAACTCAACTTTCAAGCGGGAGATGTTGCTGGAGTAAAAACCGTAACGCTAGAAATTGATGGCGAATTTGCCTTTGGCTGGTTAAAAGGTGAAAATGGTGTGCATCGTTTGGTACGTATCTCCCCTTTTGATAGCAACGCGAAACGTCATACCAGTTTTGCAAGTGTATATGTTTATCCTTTAGCCGATGACAGTATTGAAATAGACATAAACCCTGCCGATATCTCTTGGGACTTTGCCCGTAGTAGTGGTGCAGGCGGTCAAAATGTGAATAAGGTGGAAACCAAAGCAATCCTTACCCACCACCCAAGTGGTATTGTGATACACAATAGCGAGACCCGATCGCAATTAGAGAATCGCGAAAAGGCCATGCAAATGTTAAAGTCTCAATTGTATGAAATCGAACTTCGTAAACAACAAGCTCAACGGGACGAAATTGAAGCCAGTAAAATGGCTATTGAATGGGGAAGTCAAATACGGAACTATGTGTTACATCCATATAAATTAATTAAAGATGTACGCTCATTACATGAAACAGGTAATACCGATGCGGTGCTGGATGGCGATTTAGATGGTTTCCTAAAAGCCTATCTCATGATGACCGGACAGGGTGAGAAAAGTGAGGAATTATAAGATATAAAATGGAATTACCCTTAAATTGTAATGTTCAGTATTATGACGCTTTCTTAACAAAAGAAATTGCGCAAAAAGCCTTTGAGTATTTAATGAGTGATCCTGAACTAACACAAAACTTTTCCATAAAAACACCAACAGGAGAAATCTTTGAGGAACAATTTGGCAAAATAATGTTCGTTACTCAATCCCTTTTTAATGAAAAGGTCTTTTCAGAAATTCAATGGGGTAAAATAAAAGTGTGGCCAAAAGAACTTCTCTCCATTAAAAACAAAGTAGAAAGTTTAACTGGTAATAGATTTGAAACCTGTGTTTGTATCTATTACCCTAATGGAAACTCGGGTGTCGACTTTCATTCAGATTATGTTGCTTTTGGAGATACTTGCATTATACCTTCGCTTAGTTTAGGAGCAGAACGTAACTTTATATTTAGAGAAAGTCAATCCCAAAAGGACTTCTCAATAACACTAGCCCATGGAAGCTTATTAATTATGGGGAAATACAGTCAAGAGCGTTATGAACATTGTCTTCCATTAGACCCAACCTGTATTAAAGGTCGTATTAATATCACTTTTCGAAAATATGGTTTTTATTAATAAAGGAATTACTATCCTTTCTTTTTACTAGTTCACTTTTTTTGTTTTAAATACTTGGGAAGTTTTGCATATTTTCACACTTTTTTGACATCTATTTTACAGTATTGGAAAACGAACCTTCTACATTTGATCATCATTAATCAAAAAACAAATAGTTATGAACATGAAAAATCAATTAGTAGGGCTCACTTTTATAGTTGCAATTCTTTTAAGCTGTCAGGATAAAAATGATATCAAAAGAGAGGAACTAGCAGCTGTAACAAATGACCAAGTAATAAAGGACACGAAAACCATAAGCAAATCGGAAATAAAAGTTTTTGACGATTTTATTTATGAGATAGGATCTCGATTTAGTTCCATTAAAAAAAGTGAGGTAGAAAACGCTAAAACTATGAACGCTTTTTTTAGTGAAGAAGAATTACAAAAGATGGAGACCATCACCTCCCTTAAAATAATTCGTGTTATTGATGATAAACTATCTGAAATTAGAGAGGTAGGAACCACCAAAGATTTAACAAAGGCACAATTAAATTTGCTGAAATACTTTGAATATGACGCTAATTTTGTGGTTAGAGCCGACTTTAAACAGAGAAATGAAATTACGGGAGAACTAGAGGATAACTATGCATCCCCCCACCTAACCATGGTTCCTGAAAAGCAAGCCACTTTTGTAGATGGTAAAGATGCATTAAAAGCATTCTTAAAAATGAGCACCGAAAAAGTTCGGAAGGATGCCGACCCTGAAAAATTTCAAGCTGCCAAATTGTACTTTACAGTTTCAAAGGATGGAACCATTAAAAATGTGCATCTAGACCGATCTTGTGGCTATCCCAAGATTGATGAGAAAATGAAGGAACTTATTTCACAAGTACCTGGTACTTGGTTACCTGCAGAAAATGAGAAAGGAGAAAAAGTTGACCAAGAATTGGTTGTCTCATTTGGGCTTTTGGGCTGCTAAAGACCATCCTAAATAATTAAAAAAGGCTTCTTCAAATTTTGAAGAGGCCTTTTTTAATATCTTTACAAAAAACAATAATGTCTCAATTTAAAACCATCATCTTCGACCTTGGCGGCGTGCTTATTGATTGGAATCCAGAATATGTCTTTCTCAAAGAATTCCGTGGAAACCGGGAAAAAATGGATTGGTTTCTTAATGAAATTTGTGCTTGGGAATGGAATATGAACCAAGACGCTGGATATCCACTAGCACAAGCCACCGAAGATCGTGTAGCCATGTTTCCAGAATACGAAGAACTTATAAGAATGTATTATGGTCGCTGGGAAGAAATGCTGGGCTATACACACGAGGATACCTTAGAAATTTTAGAAAGTGTCGTGCAAAATCCAAACTATAAAGTGTATGCATTAACCAATTGGAGCGGGGAAACGTTTCCTGTCGCCTTACAAAAATTTCCTTGGCTACAATGGTTCGAAGGAATTTTGGTGAGTGGTGATGAAGGCATGCGAAAACCCCATAAAGAAATTTACGAATTAATGCTTCACCGCTATAACATTAACCCCCAAGAGACCATATTTATTGATGACAGCCTTAAAAATGTAGAAGGAAGTGAAGCCGTAGGAATTAAGGGAATTCACTTTGTAAATGCATCCTCTCTTAAAAAAGAACTTATAGCTTTGGGTGTGGCACTATAATTTTGTAGCCACAACTCTTTCTATCTGCTACTTTTTTTGTAGTTTTCTGTTTTACTTCAACTGTTAGAAAAATATGACCCAATATAAAGTTGCCGTTTTAGGCCCTATTCCTAGAGACCACATTATTACTCATAATAACGAGGTAATTCAAAAATACGGTGGGGCTACCCATACAGCCATTGCTATTTCAAATTTACTAGAAAATAAAGGCACCGTGTATCCTGTGACTCATGTGCGCAAACAAGATGAAAAAGGAGTGAAAGACCTTTTTGCTCCTTATGCCAATATTAATACAGAGTGTATTTCTTCAGTAGCAGATCAAGGAGATGTCATTCAGTTGAAATTTGTTGACCAAAACAAACGCATTGAGACCCAAACAGCGTTTATGAAGCCTATTGGGCCCGAGGATGTTAAACCACTCCTCGATTGTGAGGTATTTGTTTGTGTTCCTGTTACCGATTTTGAAGTCCCTCTAGAAACGCTTATTTACATTAAAGAAAATAGCAACGCATCCATTGTTTTTGATGCGCACGGCCCTACTACGGCCCTTACGGTTCGAGGGCAACGAGTAACTAAGTTTTGGGTAGATCGCGATTTATGGCTTCCGTATATCGATGTCCTTAAAATGAATCTAGAGGAGGCTAATTGTAGTTGGTTTCAAAATGAGTATAGCTTAGAAGAATTAGAAAACAATGAAGAAATTGACCCGGAACAGCTTCCAAAATTTGCAGCATATTGCCTGCAACACGGACTCAAAGCTTTATACGTTACCTTGGACTCTCGCGGAACGATGGTATATACGCTTCAAAATGGGGTGTTGCATCAAGAATTGGTTCCTTCGGTTCCAGTTGAAAAAGTCATAGACACCACGGGTTGTGGGGACTCGTTTGCTGGTGGAATTGCCTTCAGTTTATTGGACAACCCAATGGATTTTATTAAAGCGGCTCAATTTGGAAATGCCATGGGCGCACAACGCACCCAAGGAAAAACATTTGAAGTGTTTAAATCACTTTCAGAAACTGAAAAAATTCTTGCCAATACTTATAAATCGTCCGTTTGAAAGCAGCTAGTTTAGCACAGTTACGAAAAGAATTAAAACTTCGTACTCACGAAGAATTGCAAGAGTTGTGTTTAAAATTGGTTCGATATAAAACCGAAAACAAAGAACTCCTCTCCTATTTACTTTTTGAAGTCGAGGATGAGGCTCATTATATTGCTGGAATTGAATCCTATATTACCGAAGCTTTTTCAGAAATAAACACTCAAAGCTATTTCTATATTCGAAAAAGTATTAGAAAAATACTTCGCGTTACAAAAAGGTTCATCCGTTATTCTTCCGAAAAGGAAACCGAAGTCATTCTCTTACTACATTTTTGCAAAACACTGGAAAACTTTACACCTTCCATCAAAGAAAGTGCTGCCATGATGAACCTTTATCACCGACAAGTTGCGCTTATTGAAAAGAAATTGGAAGGACTCCACGAAGACCTTCAGTACGACTATTCTCTAGTTTTACAACAATTGGCATTTCGAGATGAGTAGCCGTATCTTTGTATTTTTTAATACGTAAATATTCAAGCATTGATCACCATTTATCACAATCCACGTTGTTCCAAATCGAGAGAGGCACTTCAAATTTTAGAAGCCCATAATGAAGTCGTTAAAATAATCCATTATTTAGATACCCCTCCTACTTTGGAGGAACTTCAAAATATACTTCTACAACTCAATAAAAAGCCAATGGACATAGTCCGTAAAAATGAAACACTTTGGAAAGAGAAATATCGAGATAAGAAACTAAGTGGAAAAAGATTACTAAAAATCCTGTCCAAAAATCCTCAATTAATTGAGCGTCCAATCGTTATAAAAAAGGATAAGGCTATTGTGGCTAGACCTCCCGAAAGCGTTAAGGAAATTCTATAAAAAGTTTAACAGAATATTAGCAT
Source organism: Flavobacteriaceae bacterium (assembly GCA_002694465.1). GTDB lineage: Bacteria > Bacteroidota > Bacteroidia > Flavobacteriales > Flavobacteriaceae > Halomarinibacterium. The sequence goes on from NZMG01000032.1 coordinate 20,354, forward strand.
TCAAAGCTTAAACCTAAAGTTATTTTCGTAGTCGAACTGGAAAAATTCACTATGAAGAAAATCTTATTTGCCCTTTCCTTGTTGATTGGTTTTGGGTCTTGGTCACAAAATGGAGGAACAACCGAAGTTACAATCACAGGAAAAGTGCTTGAAGAAGGTTCAAATTTTCCCTTAGAATATGCAACCGTAGCTTTTTCTGATACCAATGGAAACATTATTGGTGGAGGAATAACAGACGCAAATGGAAATTACAGCATTGAAGTAAAAGCAGGTGTTTATAATGTTCAATTTGAGTTTATATCGTATAAAACCGAAACGTTAAGCAATCAGCGATTGTTTAAAAACACATCGTTGCCCACTATGGCACTAGCCCTAGACTCGGAGAGTCTGGAAGAGGTGGTGGTTAGAGCCGAAACGACTGAGGTTCAAATTCGATTGGATAAAAAAATATACAATATTGGGAAGGACCTAACTACAAGTGGTGCTACCGTAAGTGATGCCTTGAATAATGTCCCCTCTGTTACAGTAGATGTAGACGGTGCTATTGCACTTAGAGGAAATGAAAACGTGCGTATTTTAATCAATGGTAAACCCTCTGCCATTGCTGGATTTGGTGATACCGATGCCCTGCGCCAACTACCTGCCGAAGCTATAGAACGTGTGGAAGTAATTACGTCTCCTTCTGCTCGCTATGATGCCGAAGGAACCGCTGGAATTCTGAATATTATTCTTAGAAAGGAAAAAACTTTAGGACTTAATGGATCCATTCAAACCAACTTTAGCTATCCACTTGGTAGCAGTGCCACAGCGAACTTAAATATTAGAACAGATAAATTCAATATATTTAATACTACTGGAGTTCGTTACAATGAAAGCCCTGGAAACGCCACTTTTGAAAATGTATATTTTAGTGATGACATTGACAATCCCTTTGTTGATGAAACTCGTAAATACAACCGAAAAAGACAAGGTTTTAATACCAATCTAGGTATGGAGTATTTCATTACAGACCGCTCTTCTATTACTGCCTCGGGCTTTTATAGAATGAGTGACGATAATGATCTTACCACCAACCTTACCAGCGAATTTGATGCAGATAGGAATTTAGCAGTCTCTCGATCCAGAAATGAAGACGAAACTGAAGATGATGAAAACTTTCAATTTTCTTTAAATTATGTAAATGAGTTTAATACAGATGGACATAAACTTACGGCCGATTTCCAATGGGAAACAGGTTCAGAAACCCAAATAGGGTTAATTGAAGAATTTAATACCTTCCCTGCAAACGAAACACTTCCTTCTGAATATATTACTGAAGTTCAAGACGATACCGAATATTTATTCCAAGCAGATTACGTTTTACCCATTGGAGAAAGCGCTCAATTTGAAGCAGGTTTCCGAAGTACTTTAGAAAATACCATAACAGATTACACCTTAGAAGAACAATTAGTAGCGGGAGGTGCATTTGTAAGAAATGACAGCCTTTCCAACATCTTTGATTATACCGAAAATGTTCATGCAATATATAGTCAATATGGAAATAAATTTGGAGACTTTTCCTTTTTATTAGGCTTGCGAATGGAAAACACTGTTTTAAAAGGGGAAGTTACTGCAACCGATGTTACGGCAAACAATGCGGCTTTAAACATTAATTTCGACAAAAATTTTCTTGGGCTATTCCCCACAGTAAATTTGGTGTATGAGCTTTCAGAAAGAGAAAATGTTACCCTAGGTTATAACCGAAGAATTAACCGCCCCAGAAATTGGTTTGTAAACCCCTTCCCTTCGCGTTCCAGTGAAGCCAATGTATTTCAAGGAAATCCTGACTTGAATCCTGCCTATGCAAGCGCTTTCGATTTGGGCTATTTAAAACGTTGGAAGCAACTAACATTAACAACCTCTATTTACTATCAATACGAAACCGATTCTTTTGAAAGAGTTCAGGAAGAAACGGGATTGGTGACTCCTAATGGAATTCCTATTATTAGAACCATTCCTATTAACCTTTCTACTAATACACGTATAGGTTTTGAAGCGGGAGTACTATATAATCCTGCCAAGTGGTTGCGATTAAACGGAAGTTTTAATTTCTTTCAGTTTGAAACCGAAGGAGATTTTAACGGTGTAGATTATGGAGCAAAAAATACAAGTTGGTTTACACGAGGTAGTGCTAAGGTTACCCTACCTACAAAAATTGATTGGCAGACCAATGTCTTTTATCGCGGCCCTTATAATAATGCGCAAACAGAGTTTGATGGTATACTTTCGGTCGATTTAGCGTTCAGTAAAGACATTATTAATGACAATGCTACCATTGGATTTAATGTAAGTGATTTATTTAACAGCAGAAAACGTCGTTCTTTAACCGAAACGAGTAGCTTTACAAGTAATAGTGAATTTCAATGGAGAGAGCGCCAATTTAATTTATCGTTTACCTATCGTTTTAATCAGAAAAAAGAAAGACAACGAAATCGTGGTGGCGATGGAGATTTTGATGGTGAAGGATTTGAAGGATAATTTGTAGTTTTACATATGACCGAACATTATGTCCCTTGGGTAGTTTTAATAGTCTACGTGCTATTTCTTCTCCTTTTAGATTTCTTTGTTTTACACAAAAAAGGGACGACACCCACTTCCAAAAAGGCATTATACGAAACTTTATTCTTTGTAGCTAATGCACTGCTCTTTTCGGGAGTAGTGTTTTGGTTTTTTAAAGAGGGATTAGTGGACAACCCGAACAACTACACTCCCACAAAAGCTTGGCTTAGTTATCTCACGGGATATATCATAGAACTGTCCTTAAGTGTGGATAACCTATTTGTAATTGCTGTTATTTTTACTTCTTTTAAAATTCCAAGTAAATACCAGCATAGACTTTTATTTCTAGGGATTTTGGGAGCATTGGTATTTAGGGCTATTCTTATAAGTGTTGGTATTGTGCTCATTAACAAGTTTCACCAAATGAGTATCATTTTTGGATTATTCTTGTTATTTACTGCCTTCAAAATGCTCAAAAAAGAAGCCGAACACGAAGATCCCAAACAACCCAAAGGACTATCCAAGATTTTTCGTTTTACCAAGATTATCGATGGAGATAAATTTGTTACCCAAGTAGATGGTAAAAGAGTGTTTACGGCTCTATTTGGTGCTTTAGTTACCATAGAATTTACCGATCTACTCTTTGCGCTTGATAGCATTCCTGCCATTTTTGCTGTCACCACAGATCCTTTTATAGTCTTTAGCTCCAACATTTTTGCCATTATGGGACTGCGCTCGCTGTACTTCTTCCTTGCCAATATGCTTGAGAAATTTAAATATTTAAAATATAGCGTGTTTGCTATATTAATTTTCGTTTCCATTAAGCTTATGGCTGCCACGTTGGTGGAAATACCAGAATGGTTCTCCCTTACTTTTATCGTCCTTTCTTTAGCGGGAGGCGTGTATGTTTCATTATTGAATGCGAAGGAAGAGAGATAAACAGATTTTTTATTCAGTATTGGAAATACAGAAACTATTATACATTTTTACAATATCCACAATTTGGCGTCTTGTAAACTTTTTTTCTTCAATTAATTTGACTAATTGAGGACAATCACTAAAATATTCTGCAGCAATTCTTCTAAACTTTCTTTCCGAATAAAAGGCTCTAAATGAGGTAATAAACTTTACCTTTTCATTATTTCTTTGAAGATAGTAATCTTGATGGCTTTCCTCTATTTGTCCATAAAAGCAGATATGTGAATATAGCACCAACCTATCATTTATAATTCTACTAACAAAATGAGTTTCTGAATCAGTATTTAACAATTTGCCCAGAAAATTGGGTTTATAATGAATTTCATCTTCTGAAATATTAATATGAATCATTTTAACAGGGGAATTCTCCTTGTATTCAATTATAAGACTATCTACATCACTAGTCAAATATTTATTAACTTCAGACTTTTCGTTAGCTTTAAAACGGATATTAGGCTCATAAATTTGTCCAATTCCTTTTTTTACTTCTCCAGTTTTAAAATACAATTCACACTTATACCAATTTTGAGAAATACTATCTGTATTGACTAAAATTGAAATGAAAAAAAGATAATATATTTTGAGCATCATTCTTAAAAATAATTTATACAAATAAACAAAAAAACCCTCCAAAATGGGAGGGTTTTTATATCAATTAGTGTTTGTTCTAATTATTTAGCTTCTGCTACTACGTCAAAAGAGAAATCGGTTACCACATCTCTATGAAAACGAATTTTAGCATCGTATTTTCCAGTACGCTTAATTAAACCACCAGCGATGATAATAAACTTTTTCTCGATTTCCACACCTTCCTTAGCAAGGGCAGCTGCAAGGTCTGCATTACTTACAGAACCAAACAATTTATCCCCTTCACCAGCTTTAGCAGCAATCTTAATTTCTAAACCGTTTAACTTATCCGCTTCTTTTTGAGCGTCATCGATCATTTTCTTTTCCTTGTGCGCACGTTGTTTTAACGTTTCTGCCAACACTTTTTTAGCAGAAGGAGTCGCTAATACAGCGTATCCCTGAGGAATAAGAAAGTTTCTTCCGTAGCCATTTTTTACAGATACTAAATCGTCTGCAAAACCTACATTTTCAACGTCTTTTTTTAATATTAGTTCCATGTTCTTTCTGCTTTTATTTTAATAAATCGGCAACGTATGGCATTAAAGCCAAGTGACGGGCTCTTTTTACAGCTACTGCCACTTTACGTTGATATTTAAGAGACGTTCCTGTTAATCTACGAGGAAGGATTTTTCCTTGCTCGTTTACAAATTTCAATAAGAAATCTGGATCTTTATAATCGATATACTTAATACCCGATTTTTTGAATCGACAGTATTTTTTAGTCTTTGAAGTTTCGATATTTAACGGAGTAAGATATCTTATCTCTCCGTCTTTCTTTCCTTTAGCTTGTTGTTCTATTGTAGACATATCTTAAGCAGTTTGTTTTTTATCACGGTTTCTTCTCTTCTCAGCCCAAGCAATTGCATGCTTGTCTAACTTTACAGATAAGAAACGCATAATACGTTCGTCTCTTTTAAACTCAACTTCTAAATCGTTGATTGCTTCACCTGGAGCGGTGTACTCAAAAAGGTGATAAAAACCACTTTTTTTGTGTTGAATTGGATACGCTAATTTTTTTAGCCCCCAATTTTCTTTGGATATCATCTTTGCACCTTTAGAAATAAGAAAATCTTCAAATTTCTTAACTGTTTCCTTTATCTGGTCTTCAGATAAAACGGGATTCAAGATGAAAACAGTTTCGTAATGATTCATAAATATAATTTTATTACTTCTCAGCACCTTGCCAAGAGCGTGCAAAAATACTACTTTATTTAGAATTAACAAACATCCATTTCATTATTAAAGTTTTTCCTACACAAATAGTTAAAACGCTAAATTTTAGCGTTGAACGAGGAAAAAAGTTGCAGTTCATCGATTTTTTATCTATCATTGTACTGAGCTAAACCTTACACCCATGGAAAAACCTATGTTAAAATGTGCTATTGTTGATGACTCAACATTGCAAAGACTTTCCATAGTAAAACTAATAGAAAACCATCCCTCCCTTGACCTAATTGCAGAGTACAATAATGCTATTGAGGCCAAAATGGGCCTAGCCTCTACTGAGATTGACCTTATTTTCTTGGATATTGAAATGCCCATCCTTTCGGGATTCGATTTACTAGACGACCTTACCAATAAACCACAAATTATATTCGTTACTGGTAAAACGAAATACGCATTTAAAGCTTTTGATTATGATGCCGTGGATTATTTAAGAAAGCCTATCTCTAAAGAGCGTTTCTTGAATGCGGTTCACAAGGCGATTGTAAACTACAAAATGAAAAACGAAGAAGGCTTCGACGATGAAGACTTTATCTTCGTAAAAAGTAACCTTAAAAAGCGAAAAGTATTTCTAAATGAGCTTCGCTATATTGAAGCCTTAGGAGATTACGTAAAGCTTGTTACAGAACACGATGCGTTGGTAGTGTTATCCACTATGAAAGCTTTTGAAAATCTATTACCCAAAGAGCGTTTCTTACGGATTCACAAATCGTATATTGTGAACCTAGATAAAGTTGAAAAATACAATAGTAAAGTAATCGAGCTTGATAAGGAACAACTTCCGCTAAGTAGAAATCGTAAGGCCGAATTGGTAGAAGCATTGGCAGCTACCGCAAAGTAACCTAATAGTTATCTACATCTACTGTTAATTTCACCCTCGAAAATTCTTTTACAGCAAGAAAGCGTTGTTGCGCTTTTAAAATATATCCTTTTGTTTTGGAAAGGGAACTTTCTTTTGGGATCTTTACCAGAATATGGGTAATAAACTCATTGCGAATCCGTCCAACTGGCGGACTTACAGGCCCCAATACATGTTCTTTTAAAGGCATTTTTAACACTTCGGCAAACCATTTTGACGCTTTATCCATCGTAATAAAGTTTCTATGCTTTACGGTAATTTTTATAATTCGATAGTGCGGTGGATACTTAAACTGATACCGTTCTTCGGTTTGCTCTTTGTACATTCCTTCATAGTCATTGGTACTTACCTGACGTAAAATTTGATGATACGGATTATAACTCTGTATAATCACCTTGCCTCGTTTTTGCGTACGCCCTGCCCTTCCCGCTACTTGTTGCAAAAGCTGAAAACTGCGTTCATGGGCTCTAAAATCTGGGAAGTTTAAAAGATTATCTGCATTCATTACTCCCACCAAACTCACATCCCGAAAATCCAATCCTTTTGCAAGCATTTGCGTTCCCACTAAAATGTCAATGTCTTTATCCTCCATACGTTCAATAAGCTTGGCATAGGCATGTTTCCCTTTGGTGGTGTCTTGATCCATTCTGGCCACGGAATGGTTTGGGAATAATTCTTTTAATTCTTCTTCAATCTGTTCAGTTCCAAAGCCTTTGCTGTCCAAGGTTTCACTTCCACAAGCCAAACAAGAAATAAGCATCGCCATGCTATAACCACAATAATGACATCGCAATTGGTCTTTATGTTGGTGATAGGTCAAACTTACATCGCAATTAGGGCATTGCGGCGAAACACCACAGGTGGTACACTCTACTATGGGCGAATACCCTCTTCTATTCTGAAACAAAATCACCTGCTCTTTGTTTTGAAGGGCTTCCTCCATTTCTTCCAAAAGGCGATCGCTAAAATGGCCTGTCATTCTTTTCTTCTTCAGCTTATCCCGAATATCGACCAACTCCATTTCGGGCATTAGTACATTTCCGAAACGTTCCTTTAATATAACTAATCCATATTTTCCATCCTTGGCATTGTAATAACTTTCCAAAGAAGGCGTGGCAGAACCCATGAGCACCTTAGCCTTGTGCAATTGCGCCAAAACCAAAACCGCATCTCTTGCGTGATAACGTGGCGCTGGATTGTATTGCTTAAACGAAGGTTCGTGTTCCTCATCTACTATAACGAATCCTAAATTCTGAAAAGGCAAAAACAAAGCAGAACGAGCGCCAATGACAATTTGTGCTTTTTGCTTTTGCTGAAGGACCTGTTGCCAAACCTCCACGCGTTCGTTATTGGAATATTTACTGTGATACACTGCCACCTTTTTTCCAAAATAATGCTGAAGTCTGGATATAAGCTGCGTGGTTAAAGCAATCTCAGGCAGGATATACAGAATTTGTTTTCCCGTTTCAAGCATCTCTTCTATGAGTTTCACATAGATTTCTGTCTTTCCGCTGGAAGTGACACCGTGCAGGAGGGTAATATCTTTCTCTTTAAAAGAAGCCTCTATTTCCTGAAAAGCCACCTGCTGTGCGGGACTTAATCCCTTTACTTCGGAAGGTGCATCCCCTGTGTATTCCATGCGATCTTTTTGAAGGTAATATTCTTCTAAAATTCCTTTGTCAATCAATGTTTTAATCACCGAAGCGGTGCTATCTGCCTTCTTTTGAAGTAATACCGACTCTACATTCTTCTCGGTAGCTGAAAGCATAAAAAGAGTCATAAGGACATCACGCTGTTTGGGTGCGCGAGATAATTCATCTAATAACTCCCGAAGCGAAGCTTCCTCTTGATAGGGGGTTTTTAGTTTAAGATATCGCTTCAGTTTGGGTTTGTACTGTTCAAATAATGCTTCCTGAACCGTTACCACTCCTTTTTCAATTAAATTCTGAATCACCCCCACCACATGAGTCCTGTCCAAAATATTCCGAATGTCATTAATATGTAAAGATGACTGATTTTGCAAGGCTTCAAACACTACAAACTCTTCATCGTTTAAGGTGCTTTCATCAAATTCTACATCTTTCCGAAGCGTGATAATGGTTTCACTTTCCAACAAAAAAGCGCTGGGTAACGCGGCGCGAATCACTTCGCCTAAGGTGCACATATAATAGTTTGCCATCCATTCCCAATGCTTTAATTGGGTAGCTGTGATGATGGGTGTTTCGTCTAAAATCTGGTCAATAGATTTAGTTTCGTAGGCAGGAGGATCGTTTTGGTGAATGGCATAGACAATCCCTGTATAAATTTTCGATTTTCCAAAAGGTACCGCCACACGCATTCCCGGCTTAAGAAAGCCTGCTTCGTCTTTATTAACGTTATAGGTAAACGCTTGACGTAGCGGAATAGGTAAAATGACATCGATAAAATACACAGGCAAAAATTAAATACACTTTTCTTTTAAACGCTGTAGGGATATGTTCAATTCGAAGCCCAATAGCAACAGGTTCGAGTTAATCCAAATATACACCATCATAATCAACAACGCCCCAATGGAGCCGTATAATTCGTTATATTGAGAGAAATTATTAATGTACACCCCAAAGAAATAGGTAGTGAGTACAAAAAGCAGGGTTGTTACCAACGCTCCTATGGAGAAAAAGCTGGTCTCTCGTCCTTCTTTTACCCCAAAATGATATAAGGTCGCAACTACGATATAAAGCATCAATGCAAAGAGCCCAAACTGAAGCACATTAATCCAGAATATCTCATTTTGAATGTACTCATCTGCCGTTAAAAAGTTGATGAAGTATTCCCCATAAAGAATAGCACCTACCGTTATCAAGATAATTACCGCCAGAAAAATAGACACTAGAAAGGAAATAAAATACTGTCTAAAAAATCCGCGGTTAATAGTCACGTAGAATGAATATTCAAAGGCGCTAAAAATAGCATTTACCCCATTTGCCGTTAAAAACATGGTTAAAAAGAAAGTTACAGAAAGCAAACTACTGCGGGGGTTTAGCGCAATATCCTCAATCACAGGATAAAAGAAATCTTGCGTTTGTGGCGGTAATAATTCCTGAATAAAAATTAAAAATCGCGCTTGGAAATTTTCAATCCGGATATACGGTATCACGTTAAGAATAAACAGCAAAAATGGAAAAATAGCCATAAAGAAACTATAGGCAATAGAACTGGCACGCGAAGAGAAGGTCCCTTTAATAATTCCCAACGTATAGGTTTCTAACAAGTCGTAGAGAGAAAATCCACCAAATCCAGGAAGTTTGATAAGCTGCAACAACTTTACCACATTCCGTACAATGGGGATTTTATTAAGCTTTTCCTCTACTTCGGCACTCATTGGACGGCTTTTAAACTTAAGTCCATATTATACACCGAATGTGTCAACGCACCACTAGAAATATAGTTAACACCACATTCTGCATATTTTCTAGCGGTTTCCAAAGTAATACCACCACTCGATTCGGTAAGGCACTTGTCGCCAATCATTGCAACGGCTTTTTTGGTGTCTTCGTAATTAAAATTATCAATTAATATTCGGTATACGCCTTCACTCTCAAGGATTTCAGCGATTTCTTCCAGACTTCTTGCTTCAACTATAATCTTTAAATTCAGTTTGTTTTTCTTTAAATATGCCTTTGTTTGAGCAATGGCTTTGGTAATTCCACCACAAAAATCAATATGATTGTCCTTTAGCATGATCATATCGTAAAGGGCAAATCGGTGATTTTCCCCACCTCCTATTTTTACTGCCCATTTTTCTAAAGCACGAATCCCTGGCGTAGTTTTTCTTGTGTCGAGGATTTGGGTGTTGGTGCCTTCCAACAATTTTACATACTGATTGGTTTTGGTCGCAATCGCACTCATTCGCTGCATCGCATTAAGCACAAGTCTTTCAGCTTTCAAAATTGACTGACTTAATCCCGAAACATAAAACACTACATCTCCATATTTTACGGGTGTTCCGTCTTTTATTTTCACATCCACTTCCAAACCGTGGTCTACAAAATCGAATACCTGTTTCGCAAATTCTACCCCTGCAATGATGCCTTCGTCTTTTACTAATAATTTTGCAGTTCCCTCAGCTTCTTCAGGAATACAGGCCAGTGAACTATGATCCCCACTCCCAACGTCTTCTCGAATAGCGTTTGAAATAATGAGGTCTATTTCTTTCTGAAATTGTTTTTTGGAAATCATGAGATGTACAATTTATGCGAAGTTAGTAAATTTAGAAGGTAAGATTGTTGGTATCTTAGATTTTTGGTATTTTGGTTTTTTATAGGGACCAAAAGAGCCAAGATATTAAAAAAGCCCTTTAATTATCTTACAATGAAAATCACCTTACTCGCCATAGGTAAAACTGATAGCAAAAACCTTCAAAACTTGATGGATGATTATACCAAGCGGCTGTCGCATTATGTAAATTTTACTTTGGAAGTAATCCCCGATATTAAAAATGCTAAAAACTTGAGCGAGGCACAACAAAAAGATGCCGAAGGGGAAGAAATTTTAAAACGAGTCCAACCCAGTGATGCTTTGGTGCTATTGGACGAAAAAGGAAAACATCACAGCTCCGTAGCATTTTCTAACTACTTACAAAAGCATATGAATAGCGGACTTAAAAACTTAGTTTTTGTCATTGGCGGGCCTTATGGTTTTAGTGAAGCAGTGTATGCCAAGGCACAGGGGAAACTCTCCCTTTCTACTATGACCTTTAGCCACCAAATGGTACGTCTCTTTTTTATAGAACAACTATACCGTGGGTTTACCATTTTACGGAATGAGCCGTATCATCATCGTTAAGTGACGCCTTAATTTCCTTTTAACCAATCATCAAAATCGATTAACTTCTTCTCGTTTTCACCTAACCATGTATAAGAATCTTCATTACTATGCTGTGAGATATACTTGCAATACGTTTCTATATGGTCGCTTTTTGCTAGGTCATAAAAGAAGGGTACGTAAAATTCCCACCAAATCCCTGTATTTTTTTTCTTTTTAAGTTCTCCCAAAATTTTGAAAAAAGATTGGGTGTTTTCAACAAACATTTCATCTTCCGTTTTTCCTTCGTTTTTTTCTAATGACTTTGAGGCTTCTAGTAAAGACACCATTAAATTGGCTGCACCAAATTCATCATCATCATCACCCATAACAAGGGAAATATTTATAGTATTGGGCTTGTCTTTGTCTTTAGAAACATTTCCTCCAAAATTTTCTTGAAGCATTTGATAGGCTTCTAAAGATCTATTGGTGGTAGGCTCCAAAAACAAAAAATAATGAGTAGCTAATAGTGTTTGAACACTACTCCCTTTTTGATCATAAATATAGGCAAGCATTAAATGGCTACTAGAATGATTTGGGTTTTGCTCTATGGCTTTCACTACATTTGCTTCTGCATCATCAAAGTCATGTACTTTATAATGATTGAGCGCTAGGTTGTAAAACAAAAGATAATTGGGTTCTTCTTTTTTTATAGCTTTTTCAAACAGTTTAATAGACTCTTTTGTTTTCCCAATCATGTCTAATGCAGATCCTTTGGCTAAATAGGCCTCTACCATAAGATCGGAATTTTGATCTAGAACCACATCTGAATATTTAATAACCTGTTTGTAGTCTTCTAAAGAAAAGTAGCTTAACGCAATTTCATAATTTACAAGAGGAGATTTTGGGTCTAATGCCAGCGCTTTGTTGTACAACTCTATGGCTTTGTTAAAATCCCCTTGATCGTGAAATTGTATTCCTTCCTTTACATAATCTTCTACACTAGACTGTGCTATAATTGGGCATGTTATAAAAAACAACGCCAAAAAAAATCCTAAAAGTTTATTTTTCATATTTATTTTGGGTAAGGTGTTTATGTTAGTTGGTTGTTTACTTTCCTAATTTATAAATAAAAATCGAACCGCTGGTAGGCAGGCAAACAAATACTTATAGTTTTTGTTAGAGGCTGTTTTTTATTTTAAACATCACCAGCAAAAAAATAGCATAAGTAAGAACTGAATAGGTAACTGCAAAAATCTTCATTTGCTTGCTACTTCTTGCAGAAAGTATATCATTGGATTTTATAAAGGTAAAAATGAAGATTAATGGTACACAAAAAGAAATAATTATCGGATAAATAATATTGGGATCAATAAAAGTGAAAGTTCCTCTTAGGTGCAAAATCCCTAATATTGATAAAATATTTAAAGCTAATTCTGATGAGAAAATAAGTTTAGTTGAAAATATAGAATTCTCCTTACTCGATGAAAATTTATCATTAAATAAAAACTTACTTTTAAGAAAACTGTATATCATTTTAAAATAGTCTCTAAAGGATTTGCATATGGTTTGTGGCGTCTGCCTACTGGTTTGCAGCCTAGCAGGAATAATAGCTATTGCCAACCCATTTTATTCCGTTTTCATTATATATTTCATACCGTCATAAAAACTGGAATAGGGAACGTGCCCTGCATCTTCATAGGTCATATACTTAAAATCGACTCGCCCATTTAATTCAGAAGTTACCCTTTCGGAAAAATCAACTACAGATTGATGTATTTCTCCCTTAGGGTCTAAGGGGTCTGACAAAGAATTTGCGACAAATAGTTTTTTACCCTGATAGTCGCTCTTATTTTTAAAGGCTTTGTCTGCAAGTGTATTGAAATACGCATCCATATCTGCAAACCAACCCGCACAATTCCCTATGTAATTATCAAACAAGGTTGGCTTTGCTAAAAACGCATACATTACAAATAAGCCGCTTAAAGACCTACCTCGAATAGTTTTCAGTCCATTGGTGCGATAGTTATTATCAATATAGGGCACCAATTCCGTTTCTAGGAAGGAAATAAAGTTTTCTGCTTGGGGATTTTCCACTACATAAGAAGGTCTACTCAAGGGCATCATATCTCTGTCGCGATCGGTGTTTGCAATGGCTACAATAATCATTTCCATACGCAGATTATACGTCACTAACCTTCCATCTATAAGGTTATTTTCACTTCCGTCTAATAAATAAAGTACAGGATAAGCTTTGTTGGATACATCATAGTCTTTGGGAAGTGAGACTATTAGTTGTCTGGCTTCATTTACTATTTTTGAGTAGATGCTGTCTTTAACTCCTATTTTTACATTCACATCTTGTGAAAAAACACCTCCAGAGGTTAAAAATCCTAAAAGGAAAAAGAATATAATATAGTTTTTCATTTTGCTGTGATTCAAATTACTGCTAACAGTTCTAGCAATGGCTCCTTTACCACACCTACCACAAGCAGTTGGTTTCCCTAAAGATATTGTTTTTAATTGATTTTGTGCCGCAAAAAAAAGCAAGGGGTTGAGGGTTGGGAAGAACGAAGTAATTACCTATAGCCGTTGCTGTGTGCTTTTATTTTTTTAAACCGTCTAGAATTTCAACCAACTTGTACATTGTAGAACTTGGATTTTCATAAGCGTTTAAAGCTTTTGCTCTTTTAACAGCATCTTCTCGTTTGAGAATGAGTTTTTCCTTTAACTTTTTGTCAATTGCGCCTTTTTTGTAGGTTCTATTTCTGTTCTTCATTTCTCTACAACAATTTGCGTTGTTTGTGCTTGCTGTTTGATTTTTATAATGCAGTAAAAACCATAACTCAATGCATGGATTTGATACAAGTAATTCACAGCTTTTAATTTTCGAAAGTCGAGTTATCATTTCTGGAACGTCTAAATCATACACAAGATAATTCGAGTCTTTATCGTGTGTTGGCTTTCCTTGTTTATAATTTTCTATATACTCTTCAGTTATATTATTTCCACCAATTTTTGGGTGTATGTGTATGGATGGAATTCTATAAACAGATTTTAGCAAATTAATATATGCCTCTTCAGTCTCTCCTTCACAAAAAACAAACAGAGTTGGGTTAATTTTTTTCCCTTTCGGTTCTCTTCTCCTTCTAGCCATCTATTCATTAATAATTGAATGTAAATTCTCTATTGAGTCATTAACAATTGGAATAGAATCAAATCTTCCCTGTAAATATGCTTTCTCTAAGTCCATTGTGTCTCTAAAGTCACTATAGTCATAAAGAGAATATAAATCAGAACCACCATCTTCTTTTTTATTGACAAACCAAATTTGGTCTTTTCTAAACTTATCTAAATCTAATAGATTAGTATTATGAGTAGAAAAGATTAATTGAGCTTCTGAACTTGCATTAAATATTTCAATAATGTAATCAACTATTTTAGGATGCAAACTATCTTCTATTTCATCTACAAGCAAAGTTTTATTGTTTTTTACTATGTCTATAATCGTAAGCATCATTAAAAACAACTTTTGAGTACCTAGTGATTCTTCACCAAAATCAAAAGATGTATTAGGTGAAAACTTGTGGTAAGTTTTCAATTCAATTTTTTCTAATTCATCATCAACAAAAAAAGCCTCTTCAGTATCCAAATTAGCTTTTAAACTTCTACCTTTTTCTTTTTTGAAGTTTACCTTAAAATCTACAATATCACTATCTGCGAATTGAAGGGCCGTTAATAATTGATTTTTATATGCATTTATTAACGCCTCAAGATTACTTTTTCCATAATTTGAATGATGCAAAATGAAATCTCTATGAAAAAAATTGAATATATCTTTTGGAATTTCCCTATCCATCTGACTTGCCCTAGAAATATATAATGTCTTATTAGAAGTGTTCTCTGCAACATCAAAAGGCCTTTTTATTACAGATGTTCCAAAAGAATATTTTTCCCTTTTAGTGTTTCCGGCGTTTTCGTCTCTTTCGAATACTTTAGCTTTTCTTCCATTCGGATAATAGTACAGACTTTCTGTTAAGATTTGAGTTCTGCTAAGTGAGAATGAATATTTATATTCTATACCCTTTATTACAAATCTAATAAAGTAATAAGAAGGCTTATTAGAATATCCTTTGAATTTAAAAGGTTTAAAATTAAAAATAGTATTTTCATTATGCTTATGAGATTCATAAACCATAGCATTACAAAACCTAATTGTCTTTATAATATTCGTTTTTCCAGATGCGTTTGAACCATATAAAGCAATTGTTTTTAATACATCTAAATCATTATAATTAAATATGTTTTTCGATAACGATTTTGATTTAGCAGTATTAATATTTCCAGCTCTTAAGTCTAAAACTACTTCTTCATTAACTGAGAAGAAATTGCTTAATCGAATTTCTAATACCATTTTATATGTTGATTTTGTAAAACTTTTACGAATATAGATATTAAAATGGACATTAAATTAATTTTAACAGGTTTTGTGAGTTGGTTAGCGGCATTTTACACAACTCGTTATATCCTACCTTTTATTAAGGTTATCCATAACCATTCTCCCAAAGATAACAAATTACCGTCTCCCAATAAGCTCTTTTAATAAGTCGCGTTCTCTGGTAAGGGTTTCCAGTTCTTGTTCCAGTTGGGCGATGTGTTCTAGTAGCTCTTGTGTGCCGTCTTTTGCATTGCTGCTATAGTCTGCCGGCAGTTGTGCGGCAATATCTGCTATAAAATTATAATGAGTGGCATGGCTAATTTCCCATAGGATAGCTATTTGTAAACTTGGGCGTTTTAAAAAGTATTCTATGGTAACAGGACTGCGTAACGTTTTACGGGCTATCACACTTTTGGGCCATCTATTTTTTTTAATAAACCCATTGATAAGTTCTCCCACATGGGGCATGTCTTTCACCTTAAGGTATTTTTGAGAATGGTACATAGTTTTTAAATTTTATTAGTCAGTTGTTTAATTATATTAATCATCTGTCTATAATGCGTTAGAGATTTATTTAATTCTTTTAGTTAAATCGTTAATTTTAGTAACGAAATCTCTAAAATAGATTAGAGCCTTATTTAACTTTATTAATCTTTTGTCTTACTTCTATAAGACAGTTATTTAATTTTATTAGTGAGACCTTTAATTATATTAAATGTTTATCTAATTTTCTTGTTTTTAGGAGTCACAAAAAAAACGGACAACGGTGTGTCCGTAAAAAAAGTGGCTTTTTTTTATCCAACGGGGTCTTCGGCTTGTCCTTTGCCTTGATTTTCGAAACGAACTTTTAAGCGCTCAAAGCTTTCTTTGGCACCAGGAATACCCGCTTGGTTGGCGGCATCGTAGATTTTATACACGCTTAACGCCATACTATAGGCTTCGTGCCCTGCAATACGCTTGAGGTCTGCAACCTTGCGTAAGGCATTGGCAAGCCTGCTATCTACTTGGTCTAGTTGCTCAAACAACTGCAAATCGTTGCTTAACGAAGTACTGCTTAGGTAGGGTGGTAAAATGGCACTGCCACTGCCTTGCATTTCGGTAAGGACGTCTTCGGTAAATACCTTGTTGTTTACATTAATGGCGCGGTAACTCGTGCGCTGCTCGTCGTCCAGAGAGCCTTCGGGCAATAAGCTTTCTAGGGTAGCAACGGCGCTTAAAAGGTCGGTAAACGTGGTGGCGTCTAGTACTTGGTCTAGCCTGTTTTCGGTGAGATTACTCATAAGATTACGTGTTTTAAAAATTAATACTGTGACTAATTTCAAAAACACATAAGCAAAAGTCAACAGGATTTTTCCTGTTTTTTAGAGAGGGTTTTTCCTGTTTTTACAAAGGATTTTTCCTGTTTGGGTATAAAAAAAAGGACGCACAAGGCGTCCTTAGAGATTAACTGGGGGAACGGTAATGACTCTTCTAATTTTTTTTCTTCTTGTTCTTTTTTCGCTCTTCCTTTTCCTTTTCCTTTTTTTCTTTAGCAATTATTTTACGCATTTCAGCTTCACTTTTTACTTGAAATAAAATAGGGAAGGCAAATGTTTTTTCAAGATTCATAGATGCTAAGATATCTTCCGGAATTTCAACACTTTTTAACTCATTGGTTATTATTTCTTCAATTTGAGGAATTGGAGCGCGAACCAAAATGTTTTTAAGACGTCCTTCTTCGTTTAGCTCAAACTTAACAGAAATTCTTATTACATCCCCTTCATTATATTGATAAGTAGATAGGACTAACCTATTTACTCTCGCTTCTAGATTCCCTTTATTCAGCCTTTCTGAAAACAATTTATTAAGCTCATGTTCTTGGGAATAGCTTAAGGTGCTTATTAAAACAAAAAAGTAAATGAAAAGTTTCTTCATCATTAAATTACTATCCTACTAATTTAAAAATTTGTTTAAAATACCCTATCAAAAAGAACTTCACCGTTGGTATTATCGACTATTTGTAAAATCCCTTTTTGATTGGAAAAATAAAGACTCTGGTTAGGATACCCTTTTAAACTTAAAACGTCCCTATATTCAATCCCATTTATACGCATAGGGTCCATCTTTTGTGGCTCTGTAAATAAGGGTAAATCCAAACAAGGAGATAACTTAACATACACATTGTAGCTGTCGTTTTTATCGGCGTTTACTTTAACACTTCCACTGCATCCCTTCTCATTGGCTAACTTAATTTCGGCCTTCTCGTATAAATCTTTCTTTAGTCCAAGCGTAATATTATCCATCTCTCGAATGGGTTTAAACGAATTATCTGTAGATTGAACAGTAAAAGTAATCGCGTCTTTTTTTGTTTGGTCCAATAATTTGAATGATTCGCCATTTTGGGGCCATAAAAATGCGGTTCCATCTTCCTTTAACTCGTGCTTTACAATCTTCTTCTCACAAGAGGCGAAAAGTAGAAATAGCGAGGAAAGAAAAATAATTTGAAGTGATCCTTGTTTCATCGTTATAAATTTGGGGTTTATATTAAATTTAAAATGTTTGCTGTACGCAGAATATCATAACATTAGAATTATTTAAACTTCTTCTAAAAAAATTACTGTACTACCAACTTAAACGGTACACTCCCTTCTGACGTTTCTACTTGCATGACATACATCCCTCTAGCCAACGTATGCGGGATGCGTAGTTCCCCTTGGGGTTGTGTAAAGGTGTTTTCTAGTACCAACTGTCCAGCCATGGTATAGATGTTTGCAGTAAGTTTTGAATACTGAGCGGTTGGGGCTATCGCCAAACCAATGGTATTTTCTACTGGATTTTCTACTAAGCGTATGTTTGCTGCTAAGGCGTTATCTCCTATGCCCGCAATAGGCAAACGGATTTCTTCCAAGGCCCACTCGGCACTTTCGGCTGTCACCGTAACGTGGGGTTCGTTTTCGGCAGGAATATAGGTATTTACAAAAGGGGAATCGTTTAGGTTAGGCACCGCAAACCAATCGGGATTATCGATTGCCAAAGCACTCATGGTAGGAATAAACGAATACAAATCTTGTTGTAAGGCAGCTAAAAATTCTTCTAATATGGGGTTTCCACCGCCACCCGCTAGGGCATCGGCAATGCTTC
>NZMG01000033.1 GCA_002694465.1 Flavobacteriaceae bacterium
CTTTCGGCCCGTTTTTTAATTTTATACACTTTATCTATAGCTTCAGCATTGGTAGCATCACAGCCAATACCCCACACCGTATCGGTTGGGTAAAGGATTACACCACCACGTTTTAAAACCGTTAATGCATTTTCAATTTCTTCTCTCATAGGACTCGATTTTCAGCTAAAAATAAAATCTAAATAGTTCTGTTTTTGATATTCAAAACTCCATTTCGGATTTTTGTATACTTTCTTTTCTGAATGATTAATCACGTCAAAAATACGCTCAAAATTGGTGTAATCATAAAAGAAAGCAGTTTCTTTAAAATCTTCAATTTCTGAAAAGATTTGCTCCATGAGTAACGTTTTTTTGTACCCAAAAGCCAAATTGTAACTTCCTGAAATTTTGTATTTCAAAAAGTGATTAAATAACGGATTATTAGGGTGAATTAGGGTCAAAATATAATCGGAATTTTTGATGTAATCATGAAACAAATCATTTGGGATAAATTCATTAAAAAACACCAAATTATTAAAGGATGGATAGGATTTTGCCTCCTCCATAAATTTTTTAGCATCGGGATTATTGGCTCTACCTAAAAAGATAATTTTTATGTTTTCTACTAACTTTAAATCTTTAAAAATGCTGTAATCCCGTTTATCAAAACTAATTACACCTGGGACAGTAATCCAAATTTCATTTTCAGGTTTTTTGAGGGATTCTTTAAAATTGGGAAAGAAAATAGGGTAGTAGGCGTTTACTTTTTTACGAGTTAGTTTTTCTGAAATAATACTCTTAGCAGTAAAGTCATTGATGGTCATATATTTATGAATCTTTTTGGAAATTGCCTTCTGTTTACTTTTTCCTTTTAGATTTTGTGCGTTGTGAAGGGTGCCAATAAGTTCGATACGCTTTGGAAATGGTAAACGAATAAACTTATAAATCGTACTTTCTGCTGTGTTAAAAATAACTTTGGAAAATCCTCCAAAAACAATCGTTTTCCAAAGGTTCCATCTGCTTTTATATTTTTTGAATTTTGAAGAAAGATCTAAATAGCGAATCTCTTTGCACCCTGTAAAAGAACTCACTTGCGATTTCAATTTTACATTGCAAAAAAGGGTTACATCAATATTTTTTTGTTGCAAAAACTGAATCTGACTGTACAAACATTCATCATGAAAATTCCCAAATTCTATAAGTGCAATTTTAGTCATGTACTGGCTTTTGTTTGTGCTTTAAGGATTGCGACGTAGGCATACCTTTTACCATTAGGAAAAATAACTTCCAATTTTTGGGTTTAAAAAGGGAAGAAAAAAAGTACCGAATGACAAAATACACTTGAACAATTTTAAATTGAAACCATCCAAAATGCTTCTTTAAATAATAAAACAGAGAAATTTTTTGTTCAATTTTCATAGTGAGGTTAGAACCTGTGCTAGCGCTTTCAAAATGAATGTATTCTACGCTTGGAACCAGATAGGCTTGTTTTCCCTTTTGTTTCAGTATTCTTCGACACAGGTCGGATTCTTCGTAATAAAGAAATAAGTGGGTGTCAAATCCGCCTACATCTTTAAAATCTTGAGCATCCACAAACATAAAAGCCCCTTGGACGTAATCTACTTTCAAAGGTTGCTCATAGCGTTTCTTCCGATTGGGAAATCGTTTTGGATTTATAAATTCTAAAAATCCACGTTTTAAAATCTCACGATGAGGGGAAGCAAAATGGTCGAAAGTTTTCCTGAAGTTTCCTTTTTCATCTAACATTTGAGGTGAACACACCCCAGCATTGGGAGTTGCTTTCATAAAATTTACTAAAATAGCCAGCGTGTTGGGTGTTTTAAACAGCGTGTCGTTATTAATAAATGCAAAGTATTTACAAGGTGAAGCATGTTCGACACCTGTCATATTTCCGCCTCCGAAACCTGTATTAATAAGGCTTCTTATGAGTTTTACATTTTCAGAATTAATTTTTGAAATCCCTTCTCTTAAGGCTTCATAATCTTCCTTTTTGGAGGCATTATCCACAATCACAATTTCATAGGTAACCGAATCGCCCCTATTCTCAAGAATGGATTTTATGCAAGCGATAGAGTATTGGCTCGTGTTGTAATTGATAAGAATGCAACTTACATCTAGCATATTAGTTTAAAATTGAGTGCCATTTTTTTGAAATGACTTCCGTGGTATATTGTTGAGATGCTTCCCTTGCTTTTTGCGACTTTTCTGCTGTAAATCCTCCTTCAGTGACTAGTTTTGCTAAGGTAACAGAAATAGTGCCTTCTTCAAAAAGATACCCAAAACTGGGGTCGATAATTTCGTTAGGTCCACTGTGCATTGGGGCAATGGGCAATGTTCCTTGCGACATTCCTTCGATAATTATTAATCCGAAAAGCTCTTCCCAAGTTTCCGTCTTTTGGGAGTTTAACACTAAATACTCGTGCTGGGCGAACAATTTTTTTAATGCTGATTTATCTGAAACATACCCTTTAAAAATGATGTTATTATAGTTGCTTGAATACTCTTTGACGATCGTTTCTAGCTTACCATCACCCACTATAGTTAGCATAGCTTTTGAGTTTTCTGAAAAGAATGCAAGTAACGCTTCAATCCCTTTTCCTTTGTCGAGTCTACCTGCATAAATAAAGCTGTTTGGGATTTTTTCTTGCGAAGGATGCGTTTCATAAGCTGGATGAAGGGAATGATAAACCACACTTATTTTATCATGAGAAACCGAATAATTTTCTAAAATACTTTGCCTGCTCTTTCTGGTAACTGTAAAAATATGCTGAACCAGATGCTCTAAAAATGCTTTCCAAGTTTGAAATGCCTTTTCAGAATTATTTTTCCGTTTAGGATGAAAACTTTTATCCCAACACGTCCAAGAGGTATGGTAATAGATTTGATGCTTTTTTAGAAAGGGAAGGAGGGTCCCTAATTTTGAATCGAAAGGCGCAATGCCCAACACTATTTTTTTGTTGGATGAAAACAAAAGCACTAATAAAAAACCTGCATTGACAAGCTGTTTTTTTACTTGAGAAAATCTTCCTTTTATAATCCCTTTATACAATTTACTCACTACCGAAAACTCACGAAATTTAACCTCCCAACCATTCTCTTTGGCTAAATGCACCAATCCGTAGTAATGGCTTGGAGCTCCGTTTTTATGAAGAATATAAATGGTTTTATTTTTCATTATAATTGCTCTCGCATGCCAATCTCCTCAATCTCTGAGGATAAATTATTAGTTTCGATAAAAAGCTCTCGTATTAAATACAAAAACACTCCCATAACTATTAAAAGCACAATACAAAAAATGAGAATTGAGTCTATATCGTCATATTCAAATAAGGCCATATAACCCCACAAAGAACTAAAGATACTTGATGGAATTACAATTAAACTATATATAGTTGCCAAATATTTTGATTTAACATAGGTAACCAAGAGTGAGTTTATAGTAGGCGCTATTAATACTTCAGAAAGCGCAATAAATGTTAAGGCAATTAATAAAAATGGAATATTTGAGGAAGCACCATTTTTAGTGAGAATTAAAACTATTAAGAAGCCAATAGCTGCAGAAACTAAGCCGCATATTATCTTTATTATCCTTTTTAAGTAATTGTACTTCCAATAAACAAGTGCAATAAGACAGAATACAATAATTGCATACGAATTAAAGTTTTTTATAATTTCTTTTAAAAAAGCATTTTCTATAGTTTGAGTAGCTTCACGGATGGAATACAACGAACTTGATAAACCTTGTTCGTAAGACAACCAATATATTCCAGAAATAAAAAAGGTAATTGTAATACAAAGGGTAATTGTATTTTTTGGATATACCATAGCTTTTTGTGAAGAAATTTTAATAGGAGGAGGTCTCTTTATCAAAATGACTGTTGCAAAAAAATAGAGTATTCCAGCTACAATAAAACCAAGCTTAAAATTGAATTCTCCCAAATACCCAATTCCTAAGACCCCTACAAAACTACCGGCATTAATGGCTAAGTAAAAAGCGACAAATCCTACATCTAATAATTTGTTTCTTTTTTTATAGAGCTTCCCAAATTGAGAAAAAAGATTAGGTCCATACAAACCACTTCCTAAAGAAACTAATCCTAATCCTATATAAATAACAATTTTAGAATCTAAGCAAAACACAAATGCTCCTAGCATTTGCAATAGTCCGCCCCAAATTAAAACGGATTTATTGCCAAACAAGAGGTCGCCAAGTAGCGCACCTAATATTCGAGATAGCACTAAAACAGATGCAAAAATTCCATAAATAGAAAATGCTTTTTCTCTAGAGATATCAATAGTTTCACTCACCATAAATAATATAATTATGGCGCGTAATCCATAATATGCTGCTCTTTCAATACCAACTGATAACAGATGATAACTTGAAGCTAGTTCTAATTGCCGTGAGAGTTTTTCCAAAAGAGTCTATTTAATTTTTCGATATAACAACCACAAATTCACATATCGTTTAAACACCGAAAATGCGTTTATATAAGCAAGGATGAATCCTTCTTTGCCGTCTAAAATTCCTAATCGAAGTAAGTATTGATGCCAAAAACGATAAAATGGACGAAACAAAAAATGGGATAGGTTGGGCTTCTTTTTCTTTTCATATAGCATCTGAGCCTGCAATTGGCTATAGCGATGCAACTTCCCAGTATAGTCATCAAAACTTTTGTAGGTATGATGCGGAACGCGGGTTTTTAATTTGGACGTGGCACCCGTAACCTGAAGCGTTTCGTGTACCAAATTACCATCGTATTTTCCACATTCTTTTTTAAACAATCGTATCACCCAATCTGTTTGGAATCCGCTGTATTTTATCTTTTTCCCCATAAAATACAACTGCCTTCTAATGTAATAGGCATCAGCTTTTGGGCTTTTAAGTGTTTCTAAAATTTCAGATTTTACCTCAAGCGTGATTTCTTCATCTGGATCAAAAAACAAAACCCAGTCGTGGGATGCTTTGGAAATGGCAAAATTCTTTTGAGCACTAAAATTATCGAAGGTTCTTTCAAACACTTTTACCTTTTCAAATTGATTGGCAATGGTGACCGTATCATCACTACTAAAGGAATCAACAATAATAATTTCATCAACAAAATCGAGGCTTTTCAGAAAATCGGGGAGGACTTCTGCTTCATTCAAAGTAATGGCTAGTGCCGTAATTTTGGGTAGTTGTTCCAAGAATGGCTGTTTGTTTCAGCAAAAGTACTAATTTTACTCGCAAGGCGAGGATTAAAATTTTTTAGAATCTAGCTATATAATAAATCGTTTTAATACCGAAAGTGGCAAAGCTTCCTATTTTAATGTACCACAAAATTAGTGCTTCACAAAGTGAAGGATTGATTATTTCTGCATCAAAATTAGAAGAACAATTTCAATATCTTTCAAAAGAAGGTTTCCGAAGCTATCATCTTTCCGAATTGATGGATTTGAAAAAACTCCCTTCCAAGAAATCGGTAGTGATTACGTTTGATGATGGCTATGTAAGTCAGTTAGAATTTGCCGTTCCCTTGCTTGAAAAGTACCATTTAAAAGCGACCTTTTTTATTCCACTGAAGTTTTTAGGACAAACCGATGCTTGGAATACACCTTCGTATCCGCTAATGACGGCAGGACAATTAAAAAGTTTGAACCCAGCATTTATTGAGTTGGGCTATCACTCCCATGCTCACCAAAAATATAATGAATTATCACTTTCCGAAATAACAGAAGACACAAGAAATGCTTTTGAAACCGCATCAAAAAATGAATTGTTACTTACGTCTACGTTGGCATATCCATACGGGAAATTCCCTCGTAAAAACCCTGAAAAAGAGCAGTTTTTTAATCATTTAAAAGAGCAACAATTCACCTACGGATTGCGAATTGGGAATCGCGTCAATCACTTTCCTTTTAAAAACCCTTTTGAGATTAACAGGATTGATGTAAAAGGGGAGTATTCGTTAAAGAAGTTTCAACGGAAGTTGAAGTTTGGGAAGTTGTTTTAAAAGATTTTGGCTTTGATCCTTCTTTTGTCTTTCCGTGCTACGACACGGAATTTATTTTAATGGACACCAAATCAAGTTTGGTGTGACAAGTCATTTCATTCCTTTTTGCAATAACAATAACTTTACATACCTAGAAAAAACTCCGTAAGCATTGATGGCTGAGATAGTCAAACCCGGCACTCCGTCTTTAAATCCACCCTTCAAAAAGTAGCTGCTAAAAAATCGGAAGGTAGGCTTAGTAAATAGTAAGAACAAAGTAGCTTTCTTCCCCTTTTTCTGAAGTTGCTCTGCTTGAAACCACGCATAGCTTTCTCGCTTTTCGATATAATGTTCCAAGCCTTTATAAGTAAAATGAAGCACAGGATTTTTCAGCTTACCAATGCTACCGTCTACGTGTAGCTTTTCGTGAACCAATCCAGTATATTTGGTTCCTTCTCGTTTCACCAAGCGCAAAACCTTGCTGCTGTGGTGGTATAGAAACCGATTCATAAAAAAATGTGGAAAATTGAGTTTATATCCTGAGTGTTTCCCATTTCTAATAGCTTCTAAAATTTCAACTTGTAACGGATAGGTAATTCGTTCATCGGCATCGAGGAATAACACCCAATCACCCGTAGCTTGGTCTAAAGCAAAATTCTTCTGATTCGAAAAATTATCAAATGCCCTTTGCAAGGTTTTTGTAGCGAATTTTTTGGCTATTTCGAGTGTATTATCGGTACTATACGAGTCCACAACAATAATTTCGTCGGCAAATTGTACTGACCGAAGGGCAGCCTCCACATAGGCTTCTTCGTTGTAAGTGGGCATAATAACCGAGAGTGTTGGCATACCACAAATGTACTGTGTTTTCTTAAACCAAAAAAGAGGTGTAAATTTGCCAAACATTTAAACAGATACTTTGGATAGTTTAGGAATTTCAGTCATTGTAAGCACGTACAACAGCGAAGCTTGGCTTCAGAAGGTGTTGGAAGGGTATAAATACCAAACCTACAACCACTACGAGGTGATTGTAGCCGATGATGGCTCACGAGCTTCTACAAAAGAGTTGATTGATTCCTTTAAAAAGGATTATCCCGTACCGTTGCGTCATATTTGGCATGAGGACGAAGGCTATCGCAGACAACGAATTTTAAATATTGCCATTACCGAAGCGGCGATGCCGTATATTTTGTTTACCGATGGCGATTGCATTCCGCGTAAAGATTTCGTTGAGGTACACGCAAAATATGCTGAAGAAGGTTATTTCCTTTCGGGCGGATATTGCAAATTGCCCATGAAAACTAGTGAAGTCATTAACGAAGACGATATTAAAACTGAACGCTGTTTTGATGTTTCATGGCTAAAAAAACAAGACAAATTAAAAGGCACACAAGCACTAAAATTGAATAGCGGTCCCGCATTAGCTTCTATTTTAGATTTATTGACACCCACCAATGCTAGTTTTAACAATTGTAATTCTTCGGCGTGGAAAGAAGATTTAATTGCTATTAATGGGTACGACGAACGTATGCAATACGGCGGTCCCGACCGTGAATTGGGGGAACGTTTGGAAAACTTCGGCATTAAGTCGAAACAGATTCGGCATAAAGCAATTGTGCTTCATTTAGATCACGCACGTGGCTACAAAACGAAAGAATCGCTAGAGAAAAACCTTGCCATTCGAAAAGAAGTGAAAGACCAAAAGAAAGTTTGGACCGAACATGGAATTGAGAAAAAGCCTCAGGCTAACTCATAAACTCCTACCTTCCAAAAGGTAGTTCCGGCTTTGCTATTCACTATTTTAAAATTAGTTTCTTTTAGTTTTGGATGGTCCTTAAAGTACTCCCAACACCCCTTTCCTTCTCTAAAAATAGACACAATAAGTTTTCCGTCCTTTTTTAAGTGATTGATGATGGTTGAAATCACTTTATTTTTTTTGGAGTCGTGAATGTAATAAAAGGCTTCATTTAAAATAATGGTATCAAAATCTTGCGGAGGGG
Organism: Flavobacteriaceae bacterium; assembly: GCA_002694465.1. GTDB lineage: Bacteria > Bacteroidota > Bacteroidia > Flavobacteriales > Flavobacteriaceae > Halomarinibacterium. Next base: position 7,973 of record NZMG01000033.1, read on the forward strand.
TAAAGTCTAATAAATCTTTGGTTTTAAATTCAGCGTTGGGAAAATCTTGCGCTTCCGCCATTTTTATAGACTCTTTGGCATAATCAACCCCTAAAAAATAATCATAGTTGTCGTAGGTCATCCTTCGGTTTAATATTCCGTCGCCGCATCCTAAATCCAAAATTGATTTTGGCTGAAACTCATGGAAAAAAGTATCTATTTGCTGGTATCGCACCGATTCGTGATCACTTCCCAATTTTGCCCATTTTCCTCTTCGGTATTGCCTATTAAATTTAAACTTGCGTTTCCAATGCTTTAATCTATCGATGAGGTTCATGGGTTAGTTTTTAAAATGATTGGTAAGGTACGGCTCTAATTTTTGAAGGATGATATCTGGCGTTAACTTACGATAGAGCGTTTCAGGATTTTTTTCAATTTCCTTTTTCTGTTCACGGGTAAGACTATCGTAATACTCTGGATCATCTTCAAATAAGTGAATAGAATCGTGCATTTTTCCGTCTTCAAAACTATTCCAATGGCTTTTGGTGATGTATGGCGAATAAATGGTAAACGTAGGTTTGTCGAGTGCTTTGGCAATGTGAACGCTTCCGCCTTCGTTGGAAATGAGCATATCGCATTGGTTCATTAATTTGATGAAACCCCGAATAGAATCCTCATAGATTCCCATATTTATTTGTGCTTTCTGCTCGCACAATTCGTAGATTTTTTGAGCATCTTCTTTTTGGTGGGGTGCATAGTTAAATAGGAAGGTGGCTTGATACTTTTGTGCTAAAGTGTCTATAATTTTCGCTGTGTATTCAAACGGAAGAGACTTATTGGGCGTACTTCCCAAAACACCGAGCATAATGACGGGGTGTTGTGCGCCTTCAAGTGTATTGTATTGTTGTTCTACTTCGGTTAAAAAGATTTTGTATTTGGGATCTGGATGTACCATCCCAAAGGCTTTTTCAAGAAGATTCATTCGGTCTTCTAAGGCTTTTCCGCAGGGAAGGGTAGCCTTTTCCAAAAATTCAATTTCGTGAGTATAATATTTCAGTTTTAATTTTTTGCCTTTCCGTTTAAACCCGACTCTTCTTGGCGCATTAGACAAATAGGTCATCATTCGGCTTTGGAATTTTGAATAGGGATCAATAATAATATCGTAGTGCGCTTTTTTCACCTCCCGAATGGTTTTCATCAATACAGGAAGTTTTTTTAACTGCTTGTCGTTGGCACGAATGATTTGATCGATATTGGGATTGTTTTCAATCACTCCCGCCGTATAATCGTACACAAAATAGGTGATGTGGCACTCGCCGAAATGCTTTTTTAGGTTATTTGCCAACACCGAAGCGATAAGCACGTCCCCAATTCTTTTGTTCTGTATAACAAGAATTTTAATCATATCCTTTACCTTCGCAAAGTATCTCTTTTTTTGAAGTTATTAAAATGATTTCCACTCTTGTGGAAAATAAATTATGAAGGAAACCTTTGTAGTACATACCAATTTTATTGCCGATAGTGATGCTTTGTTACAATGGATAAAGTACTTTGACGCAAAGGGGGAATATGTTGTAAAAGGAGAACGAAATAGCATTAAAAAATATAAAATTGAAGGAGCTTTTGTCAATGCGAAAAAGTTTAAAACGCCTAACATTTTTCAGAGTTTGGTGTATCAATTCCTTCGGAAAAGTAAAGCACGACGCTCTTTTGAATATGCCGAAAAATTGATTCATTTAGGCATTAACACTCCCTTTCCTGTGGCGTATTACGAGCGATTTTCCTTCGGACTTAAGGAAAGTTTTTACATCTCTCAACACTTGGAATACGATTTCGATTTTAGGGTATTAAATCACAACCCGAAATGGCCCAATCGAAAAGAAATTTTGGAACAAATGGCCACATTTACGTTTCAATTGCACGAACGAAACATCAACTTCATGGATCATTCCCCTGGGAACACGTTGATTATTGAAAAGGATAAAGGAGAATATGAATTTTATTTGATTGACTTAAACCGTATTCGATTTGAACGAATGAATTTTCACCAACGGATGAAAAACTTCCGTAGATTGTGGCTTTCCAAAACGATGATTAACATCATGGTGCCCATCTATGCGAAGCTTTATGGAACAACTGAAGCCGAAACCCATACATTGATGACGTTCTATAGCCGTAAGTTTCAGCGGAAAGTAAATTCCAAGAAAATGAGAAAACGGAAAAAACGAATATTTAATACGTAGGCTATGAATCCAAAGGTGGTAGATCGATTTTTAGACAGAGCCAAAAAATGGAAGGAAGAAATGACCTCGTTGCGGAACATTTGCCTCGATTGTGGATTGACTGAAGATTTTAAATGGATGCATCCTTGTTATACTTACAAGGAGAAAAATGTTGTGTTAATCCACGGATTTAAAGAATATTGTGCGCTGCTTTTTCACAAAGGAGCGCTTTTAAAGGATTCTGAAAAGATGTTGGTGCAACAGACTAAAAATGTGCAAGCCGCTCGGCAACTGCGTTTTACAAGTGCTAAGGAAATTGAGGAATTAGAAGCAACCATAAAGGCCTATATTTTTGAAGCCATTGAAGTAGAAAAGGCTGGACTGGAAGTTCCTATGAAAAAGACTTCAGAATATGAGTATCCTGAAGAATTACTATTAAAATTTAAAGAGGACCCTAGTTTTAAAACCGCTTTTGAAGCCTTAACTCCCGGACGACAACGCGGTTATTTATTGCATTTTTCACAGGCAAAACAATCGGCTACCCGCATCTCCAGAATTGAAAAAAACACCCCGAAGATTTTTGAAGGGAAGGGGTTTAATGAGAGGTAAGTTATTTTTAATGATCTGATAATTATTATTTCCGGAATGAAGGAATAAAAAAGTAATAGACTTATTGATATTAATTTTTAGTAGAGATTTTTATTAAAATTGGTCTGCCATCGAAGTCAATTCCTTCTGTTAAAACTATTTGATTACTTAAATTGATGTAATTCTTAAAAAATATTTCTGTCACTATATTTTTAGGTAACGAAAATTGATTTAGAGAGTCTTTATTAGTATCAAAAGTAATAACATTACAAAGTGAGTTGTTATTAATATTTTCATTTTTTTGGATATCATAGTTTATTAGATAATGTATCTTATTTAAAACGTAAAGATTGATAAAAGAATATTTATATGTTTCACTCCAACCCCAGCATGAACTTTGCTTTTTGTTAATAGATTTAATCCAAGTTAATTCACCATTTTCATCAAACTTTGTGGAGAGAACACTACCGTAATTGATGCAAGCATTATTATTTCCGTCAGTGTAGTTAACTTCCGAATTGAATATCAAGTTACCACTCTCAAGAAAAGTGTTTTTAAAAGAGAGTTCTCTACCAATTTCTTCAATCGGGTTACCTTTTTTATTTAGTAAATAATCCTTAAAGTAGTACTTCTTAAAATTGATATTATCGGAATTTTTGGTATCAAATAAAGATAAAAATACACCTGCAAAACCTGCAGAATTAAACATTCTATTCTTTTCTTCCGTAAAATAACCATAAACAAATATTTTGTTTCCAGAATTAGTAATGAAAGCTGAGCCACCGTCAAATTCTTGATTATTAAAATATATTTCTTTAAATGTATCGTTTCTTAAAGAATGCAAACGGATAGTATAATTGTTTTTAGATGTTATAATTTTAGAAACAGGAGTATCTTTTTCATATTTTCTATTAAGAAAGTAAATAATACCACTATTTGTAATCGTTACTTTTGTGACAAGTACATTTCCTTTTGTTTCATCTTCAAATATTTTTGTAAAGAGGAGATTAAAGTTATTGTCAAAAAGGAGGAATAAATTTTTCGCAATTTTATTTCTTTTGAGTCTAATGGAATAACATATATAATTTCCATTTTCTGAAGAAACTAAAACACCTCCCGGATTAAATTCCTCTTCGTTTGGATAAAAAGATTTTTCCTTATCACCGAATTTATCATATTTGTCAATATCCTCTCTTTCTATTGAATATAATTTTGATTTTTTAAAATTGAAGGAGTCCTTTTGAGAAGATAAAACGTTTATATTATATGATTTTTCTTCTCTAGAATATTCAAATTGTATTAGATAAATCATTTTTTCATTTAGAAACATACCTCGAATTTCATTACTTTCCAAGTCAATTTTAACTCTTTCATCTAGGACTAAATTATTAGAAAACCTCTTAATGTAGTACCCTTTTGGAGTTGAAGAGTTTGAAAATATTTTTTGAACAGTAAATAAATTTCCAGAACTATCTTCATTGGCAAATAATAAAGATTCTGCATAAGAATTCTCAATATTCTCAGTAGTTTTATTAATTAATAATGAATTCTCTTGCGCGAATAAAAAATGTCCAAATAGTAGAGTAAGAAATAATATTATTATTTTATTCATTTTTTTTAATCTTTCTAAACCGCCACATCATATTCCCTAAGCGCATCGTTTAAGGAGGTTTTTTTATCGGTCGTTTCTTTACGTTTTCCAATAATTAAAGCACACGGCACATTAAATTCCCCGGCAGGGAATTTTTTGGTATAACTTCCAGGAATTACCACAGAACGCGCTGGTACAACTCCTTTTCTTTCAATGGGTGTATCACCCGTTACATCAATAATTTTGGTAGAAGCAGTCAACACTACATTGGCTCCTAAAACGGCTTCTTTTTCAACTCTAACGCCTTCCACTACAATACAGCGAGATCCAATAAACGCATTATCTTCAATAATTACAGGTGCGGCTTGTAGGGGTTCTAACACGCCTCCAATACCTACGCCACCACTTAGATGAACATTTTTCCCAATCTGAGCGCAACTCCCTACGGTTGCCCAAGTATCTACCATGGTTCCTTCATCTACATACGCACCAATATTCACATAACTTGGCATCATAATCACTCCTTTGGAAATATACGCGCCAAATCGTGCCACGGCATGCGGTACCACACGAATCCCTTTGGCTTCGTAACCTCGCTTCAACGGAATTTTATCGTGGTATTCAAAAATACCCACTTCACTGGTTTCCATTTTTTGGATGGGGAAATACAATACTACTCCTTTTTTAACCCATTCGTTTACTTGCCATCCATTTGCAGTAGGTTCAGCACAACGAAGTTCACCCTCATCGCAAAGTCGGACCACTTCTCTTATAGCGGCAATGGTTTCAGGATTTTGAAGTAGGGAGCGATCTTCCCAAGCATTTTCAATAAGTTGTTGAAGCTGTGTCATAGTCATTTTCAGTTTATGCAAAGATAACGTACGTGTTTTATTCCAAATAGTTTTTGGGTTACTATTTCTTAAAGCCCTATTTTTGCACCCTGTATGGCAAGAATTATGGCATTGGATTATGGAACGAAACGCACGGGTATTGCCGTGACGGACGAGTTACAAATCATTGCTTCGGGATTAACTACTGTGGAAACAAAGACGCTTCTCCCTTTTTTAAAAGAATATTTTGAAAAGGAAAAAGTGGAATTGGTTTTGGTGGGTGAGCCCAAACAAAGGGACGGGACCCATTCCAGAGTAGAAGAGGATATTCAGAAATTTTTAGGGAAATTTTCTGAAATATTTCCCCAACTTCCCATACTAAGAAGAGACGAACGTTTTACCAGTAAAATGGCTTTTCAAACGATGATTGACAGTGGATTGAAAAAGAAACAACGTCAAAACAAAGCATTAATCGATGAAATTAGTGCGACTATTATTTTACAAGATTATTTGAGTTCAAAATCATGATATACCCCATAATTGCCTACGGAGATCCCGTTTTAAGAGTCATAGGAAAAGAAATAAACAAGGACTATCCTAAGTTGGATACCTTAATTGAAGATATGTTTGAGACCATGTATGCTTCCTCAGGTATTGGGTTAGCAGCGCCTCAAATTGGGTTGCCCATCCGACTTTTTATAGTGGATGCTTCACCATTTGAAGATGATGAAGATTTAACCGAAGAGGAAAGAGCTTTTTTAAAGGAATTTAAGCGTGTTTTTATCAATGCCAAAATGGTTGAAGAAACAGGCGATGAATGGGTCTTTAACGAGGGCTGTTTAAGCATTCCCGATGTGCGTGAAGATGTTTTTAGAAAAGACACCATTACCATTGAATATTTGGATGAAAACTTTAAAAAGAAAACCGAAACCATCAATGGAATAGCCGCACGGATTGTGCAACACGAATATGACCACATTGAAGGAATTTTGTTTACCGACAAACTTTCTGCGCTCAAAAAGCGTTTACTTAAAAGTAAGTTGGCAAATATTTCAAAAGGGAAGGTAAAAGTAGATTATAGGATGAAGTTTCCTTTGGCAAAAAAGAAACGTTAATCCATTTGGAAAATCCATTGTAACCCAAGATATTTGCCCGCTTAAAAAGTAATCCTATTTATGAGTTTAGAAAAAATCTTATCTATTTCTGGAAAACCTGGACTTTACCAATTGAAAACCCAAACCCGTACTGGAATTTTGGCCGAATCTTTAATCGACGGAAAGAAAGTAACGGTGAGCGCTCGTCAGAATGTAAGTTTACTTTCTGAAATAGCTATTTATACATTAACTGAAGAAGTTCCATTACGTGATATTTTCAAAAAAATTGCTGAAAAGGAAAATGGAGGGGAGACCATAAGTCATAAATCTTCCAAAGATGAGTTGGAAGAATACTTTTTTGAAGTACTTCCAGAATATGATGAAGATAGAGTGTATCCTAGCGATATTAAGAAAGTAGTACAATGGTATAATTTGCTAGTTAAAAATGGAATTACCAATTTTTCTGAATCGGCAGAAGACGCTTCAGAAGAAGAATAAGTTTATAACTTTTCAATAAAATATGTTTAAAAAATCTTCACTCAAGTGAAGATTTTTTAGTTTTATATCTATGAATTCTAGAGAAAAACAACTTCAGGCTTTTGACCGTTTATTGACCATTATGGATGAGTTGCGTGCGCAATGTCCTTGGGACAAAAAGCAGACGATGCAAACGCTTCGGCATCTTACCATTGAAGAAACCTATGAGTTGGGTGACGCCATTTTAGAGAATGATTTGGAAGAGGTAAAAAAGGAATTAGGAGACCTGCTTTTACACATTGTATTTTACGCCAAAATAGCAAGTGAAACCAACGATTTTGATATGGCGGATGTTGCCAATGAGATTTGCGATAAATTAATCTCACGTCATCCCCATATTTATAGCGATGTGATTGTGGCAGATGAAGAAGAGGTAAAGCAAAACTGGGAGAATTTAAAACTGAAAGAAGGGAAAAAAAGTGTTTTGGAAGGTGTTCCTAAGTCGCTGCCCGCTTTGGTGAAAGCGAATAGAATTCAAGATAAAGTGGCAGGTGTTGGGTTTGACTGGGAAGAGCCCCAACAAGTGTTTGAAAAATTGAAAGAAGAGTTGGAAGAATTGCAACATGAAGTGAAAGCAGGGGACAAGGCTAAAATGGAGCAAGAATTTGGTGATGTTTTGTTTTCGATGATTAATTACGCACGATTCCTTAAAGTTGACCCAGAAAATGCTTTAGAGCGTACCAATAAAAAGTTTATAAAACGATTTCAATACTTGGAAAATAAATCTAAGGAAATAGGTAAATCTTTAAAAGAAATGACCCTTGCCGAGATGGATATATTTTGGGAAGAAGCAAAAAAAATCTGAGTGGTTAAACTCAGATTTTTTTTATTGTGTTAAAGAGACTTTATTTTTTTCATTTTTTGTTTCCAAACATCCAGTTGCTCTTTCTGCCTCTTAATGTTATTGTGTACTTCTTTCACCAAAGGATTGTTTTGATCTGCGTGTTGGAAAAAACCTAAATTATTTTCTAGCTGACGAATATCTCCTTTGATTTCGGTAATTTTCTTGGAAATAAAGAACTTTTCATTTTGAAGTTTACGGTCGTCCTCTTGAGAAGCCAAGGCATTCAATTTATTTTCAAATCGAATCATTTCCACTTCTTTTTTATTCAGTTTTAACTTACCAAATAACCCATCCAAAACTTTATTAAATTTCTGGTCAATATTCTTTTTATTATAAGGAACACGACCAATGTCTTTCCATTTAGATATAGCTTCTTTTATCAATTTTAGATCGGCATCATTATCTCCAGATAATGTAAGAGCTTCGACCTCTTTTAATAAGGCTTCTTTGGATTCGAAATTTGCTAATTCTTCTTTATTTGCTTCATTTTTTTCGGCGTGAAGTCTATCAAAATAATGGTTACATGCATTTTTAAATAGCTTCCATATTTTGTCACTATCTTTTCTAGGAACATGTCCTATTTTTTTCCAGTCCTGCTGAATTTTTTTCATTAATGGGGTAATCACTGCAAAGTCGTCTCCGTCCTTATTTTCTTCAGCAATTTTTACCAACTCTTGCTTTTTTGCAAGGTTTTCGAACTGTTCTTTTTTCTGGTTTTTGTAAAAGCTGTTTTTTGCGTGGTTAAAGGATCGCGTAGTGTCTTTAAAAGCTTTCCAAATTTCTTTGTTTTTATCCTTGGGAACTTTCCCAGTCTCAAAATAAGCATCACGAATTTCCTGAACGGCTTTTATGGCATTTTGCCATGCTTTATGGTTGGACTTAGTATTTTTTGTGATTTCCTCTATTTGCTGAATTTGCTGTTTTTTTACTTCGTAATTTTTTTCAAACTCGGCTTCAAGCTCCTGCATAAAGGCTTGTCGCTTATCGTGAATTACTTTTGTAGCGGCACTAAATTTATCCCAAACCTCGTCACGATATTCTTTTGCAACAGGACCTATATCTTCTTTCCACATTTTATGAAGCATTTGTAGCTCCCTAAACACCTTATTCATGTCTTCCTCTTGCGCCAACTCCTCTGCACGGCCAATAATCTTTAATTTTTGCTCAAGATTGTGTTTAAAATCTAAATCCCTGAACTCGCGATTTAAGTGAAGGAAATCGTAAAAATTCTCAACGTGATGGTGATAGGTATTCCAAACAGTATTGTATTTATCCCTTGGGATTGCCCCTGCAACATGCCATTTTTCCTGTATTTCTTTAAAGTGTTTATAAGTAGTATTAATATTTTCCTCCATATTGAGCAAGCCCTTAAGCTCCTCAATTAATTCTAGTCTTTTGGAAAGATTATCTTGTAAATCACGCTTTAAATTTTTGTAGTAATTATTGCGTTTTTCTTTATAATCGAAATATAGAGAACTAAATTCCTTTTTAAGGGGAGTGGTATAATGAAAGTCAATAATATTACCCCCTGTAGCTAAAAATTCTTCCTTTTTTAACTCTAATTCTTCTTGAAATTTGGAATTGAATTCACTTCTTATTTCTTCAACAGCATTTTTTATAGATTGAATGGGCTTGTCTTTAAGCAACTTTATCAACTCAGTAATGAGCTCTTTTTTGGAAAGTGCGTGGTAGTCTAATTCCTCTTCTTCTTCCTCTTCAGATTCCTCACCTTCCTCTTCATCAGTATCATTTTCTTCTATAGGTTCTTCTTCTTTGTCTTCTGTTTCAAAAGTTTCTTTTGCTTCAACTTCTTTGTCTTCTGTTTCAAAAGCTTCTTCTGCTTCAACTTCCTCGGTAGCGTTTTCAACTATTTCTTCAGTAGTTTCTTCCTCGGTCGCTGATCCCTCTATTCCTTCAGTTTTTTCTTCTGATGTTACTTTAATTTCTTCTTCTGAATTTTCTTTTTCCTGTAAATTTTTGTCTGACATTTTTTTCAATGTTAAGGTTCTAACTTAATTAGTTCTGAAAGATACTAACAACTGCCCACACTGCAAAGGAAGAAGCAGGTTTTTGAGGTTTTTTATGATTTCCAGATAGCCCAAGATTTTTCTGCTTGGTATTCAAGCATAGAAATTCCGTTTGTTACCCTAGCCCCTGCAGCAAAGCCTCTTTTTATAAATTCGGTCTGTGCGGGGTTATAGATTAAATCATATAAAACGTGATTCTTTGTGAGTAAATGGTAGGGTATTTGTGGGTAGCTATTTACGTCTGGGAAAGTGCCAACAGGAGTGCAATTTATTATTAAGAAGTACTTATTAATAATATCCCTGTTCATAGCTTCGTAAGAAATAGATGTTCCGTTTGGAGTTCTTGATACAGTTAGAAATTCAAAATGAAGTGCTTCTAAAACGTACTTAATAGCTTTTGATGCGCCACCAGTTCCTAAGATAAGCGCTGTTTTTTTATGAAAAGGAAAAAACTCTTCTAATGACTTTGCAAATCCGTAGTGGTCTGTATTGTATCCAATAAGTTGTCCATTTTTACTGAACTTAATTGTATTAACAGCACCAATTTTTTCGGCTTCGTTATCTAATTTGTTTAAAAAGGGAATAATACTTTCCTTGTAAGGTATGGTTACATTTAAACCTTTTAGACCTTGGGTATTTTTTATAATGTTAGGAAAATCCTCAATACGGTCAATATCAAAATTTTCGTAGGTGTCTTTTCTTTTTTCAGTTTCAAATTTGTGAGTAAAAAACCCTTTTGAAAAAGAATAGGAAATATTCTTACCTATGAGTCCGTATTTTGCCATTCTGTTTTTGTGATTTATTATATCGTTCTAGACTTACAACAAGGATAATGCCTGCAATGATAAAGAAAATTGCTAAAAATGTCTCGAATGAAAATTCTGACGGGATGTATCTATCATAATCTTTAATAATTTCCCTTCCTTCGGCATCGATTCTAATATTTCCTAGGGAATCCAATTCATATTCTTTGTTTTTCCAAGGCCAAACCACACCTAGGGAACCGGCAATAAATCCAATTATAACGGCATAGGTAGCCTTTTTAAAATGCTTAAGAACATAACCTAAAATATGTGAAAAGGAAACCAATCCAGCTAAAGATCCTATTGAAAATACCATAAGTACTTTTAATAATTCGATTCTGCCTGTGTCATCGATAAAACTGAAATCAAATTGAATAATATCTGAAAAGGTATCATATAATGCATTTACAGAATCCACTAATAAGAGCACATAATTTCCAATGAGCATTAAAATAAAAGAACCAGAAAGCCCAGGCAAGGTCATCCCAGAAACGCTAATCATTCCACAAAAAAAGACAAAAATTAAATTATGATTTTCTTTTGCGGGCTCCAAAAAACTAATACTCAAGCCAGCAATAATTCCAAGCAAAACATATCCAATATACTTGCGATTCCATTCACCAAAATCTTTGGAAATGTAATAGATAGAGCCTATTATCATCCCAAAAAAGGCACTCCAAACGTAGAGTTCGTAATGCACAATTAAGTAATCTAGAATTTTTGATACGCTAAAGTAGCTTATAACCATTCCTAGAATAAGCAATCCTAGAAATCGCCCATTGATGTATTGAAAAAAACTTTTAAATCTTCCATTAATAAGAAGTTTAAAGGCTTTTCTATTCACTTTTTGAAGAGAATAAATAAATTCTTCATAAAACCCAGCAACAAATGCTACTACGCCACCCGAAACTCCAGGAACTTTATTAGCTGCCCCCATCGCAAGACCTTTAAGGACAAGCCATAATCTGTCACTAAGATTTCGTGTGCTTTTCATGTGAGTTTCTTTTTACTATGAGCCAATTTTTCAAGTAAAAAAATAGTCAAAAATCCAATAATGATAAATACAATAGACTGCCAAATTTGAGAATCGATACCCCCATTAATTTCTGAAAATTGAAAGGGAGTAATACTAATTTCGGTAGCGGTTTTTAAAGTTTCAAAATCTTGAATGTTCTGTTGGAAAACGGAAAGCGTCCCTACTTCTGAAACATGAGAAAAAGGAATAATTTCTCCCACTTCTTTTGAATACACCGAAAATGTTTCTTTCCAAGGCCATATTTTGTTCAAGGAACCTACTATAAAACCTGTAAGTAACGCAAGTGTGGTGTTTTCATAATTTTTAAAAAGCCATTTTAACACATGACTAAAACTTAAAAGTCCTATAAGCGCTCCTGCCGAGAATATGGCAATTCTCTTAAAATCGAAATCGTGTAGTGCATCACTTAATGTTTTATACGCTCCAAGAATCACTAAAATAAAGGACCCCGAAATTCCAGGTAAAATCATAGCACAGATAGCTAAAGCACCAGCGAAAAACAAAAAATAAGCACTTTCATTGGTGCCTAAAGAGGGAAGTGTGGTAATATAAAAGGCAATGACAGTTCCTAAAATTAAAGCCACTACGGTAGATAGTCGCCATTTTTTTATTTGTTTTCCTACATAAATGATACTGGCGATAATTAGACCGAAAAAGAAAGACCAAATAAGTATAGGATGGTTCTCAATGAGGTATTTTGCCAAACGCATAAAGGAAACAAAACTGATAAGTATACCCGTTAGTAATGCTACTAAAAAACTTGCATTGGATTGGTTCCAAAAGGCTTTAAAACCTTGATTTTTAAGTGTTTTTAATAAAGATAGATTGATGTTACTTATGGTAGTAACCAACTCTTCATAAATTCCAGAAATAAAGGCAATCGTTCCCCCAGAGACACCTGGGACAGCATCTGCTGCTCCCATAGCAACTCCTTTTAACGTAATGATAAAATAATGAAGAAAATTTCGGGAAGGCATAGGTTTATTTATCGATTCCCAAAATTAAGAATTTAAACCGAAGGTTTTTGGTGATTCACAATTAATTGTTTCACACTTTTATTTTTAAATACCGAAGGAAAAAGTTCTTCAATAATTAATGAATATTCTTCATCGAGATTTAAGGCGTTTTTTAAATGGAATACACCTTTGTTTGGCTCTAAAACAGTATAGTATAAACCAGCCAAGCGGTATTCAATTTCGGCATTTTCTGGATAGAATTCTTTGGCTTGTAATAAATTATTAATAGCAGCATCATACTCTCCCAATTGTAATAATATATCACAGCGCGAAATCCAAGTGTCCATTTCGTAATTACCAAGCTCAATACTTCTTCTAAAGCCGTGCTCGGCCTCTTCAAATAAGTTTAATTGCTTATTAATCTTTGCATAGCGTTGCCAATAAAGCACATTTTCGTTGTCAATATTCAAAGCTTTTTCTATATAGTACAGCGCTTTTTGAAAGTTTCTTTTTCTAAAGTAATAATCGGTAATAGCAATCCAAGCCTTATCTAAAAGTGAATCTTCCTCTACACATTTTGTATAAAACTGAAGCGCCATTTCGGGATTGTTCATTTTTTCATAACACTTCCCAATTCTAAGCAATGCAAACGAAGTAGGGTCGTCTAGAGTTAGCGTTATGGTATAACTTTCAATCGCTCGTTCAAACTCCTTTAAACGTTCATGAACTTTTCCTTTTTCTAGATATGCACCAATAAATCGGTCATCGCTTATAATAGCAAAATCAAATGCGGCTAAGGCTTTCTTATATTCTTTTAAGGCGTAATACTGTTTTCCAACTTGGTGCCATGCCACTTCACAGTACGGGTTTTTATTCAGAAAATCATTGAGATAGTCTATGGCTTCCTCACTCTGGTCCAGATACTCAAAACAGTACACGATATTATACAATGCCGAGTAATCCTCTTCATCCTGTTCAAGGCATTTCATAAAGTAATACTTCGCATTTTGGTAATCTTCAATAAAAAGATATTCCATACCTAATAACGAAAGGACATCGCCTTGATCTTCACTTATTTCGAGTGCCTTTTCAAGAAGTTTGATGGCGTTTTCGTGATCGTCTCTTCGAGAAAATATATTCGCTTTTTGAATATAAATTTCTTCATTAGATTGTTCTAGAAGATACAATTCATCCAACAGTTGCTCTGCGATTTCCAGCTTGTTTTCAAAAATGTACATTTCTACCCTAAACAATTTTAAATTGGTAGAGGTAGGATGCTGTTCCAAACCAAGCTTGGTTGCCTTTTTTGCAAGGGCAATCTTACCGTTTTCGAGATAATAATGAATAATTTCCTCGAACTCTTCAGAGTCGAAGAAGTACACATCATTAGTTTTTAACATGGACTCGAATCGGGTAAGTGAGAAGTTGTTATGCTCGTTTGGGCTTAATTGCATACGCAGGGGTTAACTATTCTTCTAATTAAATATACTAATGATAGTAGCAAATCAATTGTTATGCCCTTTTTGTTGTTAACAGGCTTATTAACAGATTGAGTGAAGGTATAAAATGCTTAAAAACAAGGGGGTATAGGCTATTTTTTAGTGTTTATAGTATTCAACACTTCGGTCAAGATGGCACATCCTTTTTCAATTTCTTCCTCTGAAATGGTCAATGGAGGGGTAATTCGTATGGCTTTTCCTTCAAAAAGGAGCCAAAAAAGGATTAATCCACGTGCTTTACAACTTAAAATAATTTCTGAAGCCATTTCGGCAGATTCTACCATCACTGCAAGCATCAACCCTTTCCCGCGAACTTCCTTAATGAGGGGGTGTTTTAATAATTTTCTGAAGGTGTTTTCTTTTGCCAATGTGTCCTTCATTAATGAGGTTTCAGTAATTTCTTTCAAAGTAGCTAAGGCTGCTGCCGCAATGACAGGATTTCCACCAAAAGTAGTGATGTGACCTAGCTTCGGGTTGTCTTTTAATTGCGACATTAACTCATTGGAAGCTGTAAACGCACCAATGGGTAATCCGCCACCCATTCCTTTCCCCATGACCAAAATATCTGGGACAACATCATAGTTTTGAAACCCAAAGAGCTTTCCTGTGCGTCCAAAACCCGGCTGAATCTCATCCAAAATCAATAAAGCACCTACTTCTTCACAGCGTTGTTTTACCTTTTGTAAATAATTATCCTTTGGAAGGATAAACCCAGCACCTCCTTGAATGGTTTCCAAAATTACAGCGGCCGTTTTTGGGGTGATGCGCTCTAAATGTACTTCATTATTAAACTCAATGGGATGACAATCGGGGATAAGCGGTTCAAAGGGTTTTTTCCGTTCTTCGTAATCCATCACGCTCATCGAGCCCATGGTGTTTCCGTGATAGGCATTGTGTGCAAAAAGAATTTCAGTTCGTCCAGTAGCTTTACGAGCTAACTTTAAGGAAGCTTCAATAGCTTCGGTACCGCTATTAACAAGGTAGGTGGTGTTTAAAGAAGGGGGTAAATGGGCGGCTAATAGTTTTGAAAGTGCTACGGCAGGTTGTTGGGCATATTCCCCATACACCATCACGTGAGCATATTTATCTATTTGTTCTTTTACAGCATTTACTACTGCAGGATGACAATGCCCCAAACTACAAGCCGAAACCCCTGCCACAAAGTCCAAATGTGCTTTTCCAGAAGTGTCGTAAATATAACTCCCTTTGGCATGAGAAACTTCCAACCCCAATGGGTGAGGGGAGGTTTGCGCTTGATATGTCAAGAAGTCATTGAGCATCAATAATTGTCCTTTTGATCTTTAATTTTTTCTAATTCTAAAGAATCAGTTTTTTGCGTTTTAAATCGTGGATCATCTTCTCTATTTTGAAGGTCCTTTGGCTTTAACTTGGAAGCTTCTGGGAGTTCGATATCTTCTTCATCCATTTCCTCGAAAAATTCTCCTTCATCTTCAGGTAAAGGGATTCCTTTAATCTTTGGAAGAATGGGTGCTGGTTTTCCTTGAAACAAGTCTTGTACGGTCATTAGGCGTTCGTCACCACGCCAAATAAAGCCAGGCAGTATTCTAGCGTTTTCAGGAAATTGAGAAGGAGGATACACTTTTCCTGGGACTTTTTTCAGGAACCGAATCCCTATAATCTTCTGATTTTCCAAATACATTTGGATAGAACTAGAAGTAGTATTATTAATCCCTACTAATTCCTCTTTATCGTTTCGAGAATAAAAAATGACCTGGGTGTTTTTAATAATATTTACCGTATCTAGTTGATTATTAGTAAACAAACCAATCAATCGTTCGCCCTTCACTTGATTATAACCCGCGCTGTCTTTTTGAACTAAAAACGCATTGTTAAATACTTTTAAGGTATCCAATTCGTCTGTAAGTTTGTTATTTATTAAATGAATGGTGTCGCCCGTCATTTGATTTTCACCACTCCACAGAATGGGTTCTCGTAACATTTTTGTAATGCCCAGTTTTTCATTCACATAAATAGAATCACATTTTCCGCTTGTAGGTTCTTCACCTTCCAAACCTTGTTTAAACATACGAGCACGATAAAAACCTTTTATGATGCGATTTTCGGGTTTCCCCGTAACGCGAAGCGTATCGGCATGAACATAGACCGAATCATTTTCCTGAAGGGTTACTGCTACTGCTCTTTTGGTAATAAAAACAGAATCTTGTTCCCGAAAAACCTCGGCGTAGTGCCCTCGAATAATACTTTTATTTAGTGTGTCGAGTACTTTTATATTATTGGTGGCAGATGCAAAACCCGTATTCCGATTAAAGAAAATACTATCTCCGTATAAAATTCGGTTATTGTAATCAACGCGAGAGTTTTTTACAAAATGCCCCATATTGCTTCGGGTGTTGTAATACCCTCTTTCACAATACACCGTGCTTGTTTCACTTACAATTTTAGATTCTCCGTATAAGTAGGCACCACCCGATTCTGAATAAAAATCGAGTTGTGGTGAGAAAACCGTGTACTTTGGGTTGACAATTTTTACATCTGAGAGGAACTGATATTTTTTGGTTTCGGCATAATAACGACCAACCCTACTAGTAAGAACGCTGGCTGTATCCCGAACCGTTCCTCCTGTACGATAATAGGCTTGCTGTTTTATTCTGTCGAAGTAAAGGGTATCTGTTTTTAACGTGGTTTTGGGTTCGGTTAAGGTCACATCACCAGCGGCAAAAGCAAACGAGGTGTTGCCGTTGTATTCGCCATACTTACTCGTCATACTAACGGTATCACCTTGAGAGATACGCACCTTTCCGTAGGCTTTAACAAAGTTGTCCTTAAAATAGACAAAGGCTTGATCGCACCACATTTCCACTCCTTCATGGACAATATACACTTGTCCTGCCTCATCACGGGTGTAGATAACGGCTTCTGGAAATTCTGGTTTTTTTTCGAAATACCCTGATTTTACTGATACTTTGGTAGTTTTTGTAGTATCAATAATTTTTACCTGTGCTTGGGAAATACTTCCAAAGAAAAGGAATAAAAGAAAGTATATGTAATTTGATATTTTCAAAAAGGTGTATTTGTTTTCTGTTAACGAAAATACCAACAAAAACTTGTTTTACCTATGAATCGTTTGTGTTCTGTCGGGTCCTACCGAAACAATTTTAATAGGCACCTCCAGTGCTTCTTCAAGGAAATCGATGTAATCGTTCAAGGCCTTTGGAAATTGAGAAGCATTATTCATTTTAGTTAAGTCTTCTTTCCATCCAGGTAATTCAGTATAAATGGGCTGTACGTTTTCTTCTTCAATATTGTAAGGTAAATGTGTGATGGTTTCCCCTTTGTATTTGTATGCTGTGCACACTTTTAGTTTGTCGAAACCACTTAATACATCTCCCTTCATCATCATTAATTGGGTAACACCATTTACCTGTACGGCATATTTCAATGCAACTAAATCCAGCCATCCACAGCGTCTTGGGCGACCTGTGGTTGCGCCAAATTCATTACCCACTTTTCCCATGGTTTTTCCATAGTCGTCAAACAATTCGGTAGGGAAGGGGCCACTACCCACACGAGTAGTATAGGCTTTAAATATTCCAAAGACTTCGTTAATTTTTCCTGGTGCCACTCCCAATCCGGTACAAGCCCCAGCAGCCGTAGTGTTTGAGGAAGTTACATACGGATAAGTTCCAAAGTCGATATCTAATAATGAACCTTGAGCTCCTTCGGCTAAAATAGTTTTACCCGCTTTTTGAGCTTGATGTAAATATTCTTCACTATCAATAAAAGTGAGTTCTTTCAACGTTTTTACAGCACTGAAAAACTCGGCTTCAAGTTCTTTAAGGTTATATTGAATGTCCACATTATAAAAAGCAATCATGGCTTCGTGCTTATTGGCTAGCGCACGATACTTTTCCTTCCAGTCTGAAAGTTCGGTGTCACCCACACGAATCCCATTGCGTCCCGTTTTATCCATATAGGTTGGGCCAATTCCTTTTAAAGTGGATCCAATTTTTGCTTTACCTTTGGAAGCTTCACTAGCAGCATCCAATAGTCTATGAGTAGGAAGGATAAGGTGTGCTTTTCTAGAAATAAATAACTTCTTTTTATAATCAAGATTAAATTTATCTAGATTTTGAAGCTCTTTTTTAAAAATTACGGGGTCAATCACTACGCCATTTCCCACAAGATTTATTGAGTTCTCATGAAATATTCCACTAGGAATGGTATGCAGTACGTGTTTTATTCCATCAAACTCCAAGGTATGACCTGCATTAGGTCCTCCTTGAAAACGAGCAATAATATCGTAGTTTTTAGTAAGTACGTCGACAATTTTTCCTTTTCCTTCGTCTCCCCATTGGAGTCCCAATAATAAATCTACTGCCATATAGTTTTGTTATTTTTCCTATTGTTTTTCGGCGGATTTTCGTTTTCCGTAGAAATAAAGTGAATGTTTGGTTATTTCAATATCGAAGACTTCTTCGATGGTTTTTTTAATTGTTTGAATACGAGGGTCACAAAACTCAATGACCTCACCGTTCGATAGTATCACGTGATCGTGCTGCTTGTCGAAATACGATTTTTCGTAATGCGCTTGGTTTTGCCCAAATTGATGTTTTCTAACTAAGCCGCATTCCAATAATAATTCGATGGTATTGTATAAAGTTGCTCGACTCACACGATATTTTTTGTTTTTCATATTGATGTATAAAGACTCAATATCAAAATGATCGTTGTGCTCGTAAATTTCTTGGAGTATAGCGAATCGTTCGGGAGTTTTTCGGTGACCTTTTTCTTCCAGAAAATCGGTAAAAACTTGTTTTACGATGGCTTGGTTATTTATCTCGCTTTGCGTGCTCATAAGTAAGTGGCAAAGTTAGGTATTTTATACTCTTGTAACTTTATCAATACCATTTATTTTTTTGATGTTTTTAACCAAGTTATCAAGGATGGCTTTGTTTTTAACTACCACTATGATTTTTCCTGTAAATGTTCCGCCATCTGTATCAAAATGAACACTTTTCATATCGATATGAAGGTTGTTCGATATCACCTTAGTTACGTTATTTACAAGACCTAAAGTGTCAATTCCCGAAATCAATAAATTAGCTTTAAACTCTTGTTGGGTAGAGTCGATCCAAGTAGCTTTAATAATACGATATTCGTAGTTACTTTGGAGCTGAATCGCATTAGGACAATTCTTTTTATGAACTTTAATTCCTTCGTTAATGGTTATAAAACCAAAAACATCGTCCCCAGGAATGGGATTACAACATTTTGCCATTTTATAATCCAATTTTTCCTCTTCCTTTCCAAAGACTAATTGGTCATATTTAACCGTAAGTTCTTCTTTGTTTACATCTTCAGGGGTACTAGGCTTTCTAATTCTATTCTTGAAGAAACTTACAAACGCATTGCTACGGGACGCAGCAAAATCTTTCAGCATTTGGTTGTCAATAATGCCAGCACCCACACGATAAAAAAGATCCAAACTTGTCTTTAATTTGAAATAGCTCACCAATTGATTTACTGTTCGCTCATCCAAAGCTATTTTTAAAGACTTTAGTTTTCGTGTTAACACCACTTTCCCTTCAGATGCCAATTGTTTTTGCTCATCTTTTAACGAAGACTTAATTTTTGAAATGGCTCGGCCTGTAGTTACATAGTTAAGCCAGTTGGCAGAAGGTTTTGACTTTTCTGAGGTAATCACTTCCACTTGATCCCCACTTTTAAGTTCCTGACTTAATGGGGTTAATTTTCCATTTACTTTAGCCCCACGGGTGTGCAACCCAACTTCGGTATGCACGTGGAACGCAAAATCTAAAGCCGTTGATCCTTTTGGGAGTGAATACAAATCTCCTTTGGGGGAGAAAACAAAAATCTCTTTTGCATATAGATTTAGCTTAAACTCTTCTACAAAATCCACTGCGTTTACTTCGGCATTTTCTAAGGTATCTTGAAGCTTGTTAAGCCAGGCATCCAATCCACCGTCTTCTTTTTCGTTGTTTTTATATTTATAATGAGCGGCATAGCCTTTTTCGGCTATTTCGTTCATTCGCTGACTTCTAATTTGAACTTCTACCCATCGGCCTTTAGGCCCCATCACGGTTATATGTAGTGCTTCATAACCAGTAGATTTAGGTGACGATATCCAGTCCCGAAGTCGGGTAGGATTGGGACGAAAATGATCTGTTACAATAGAATAAATCTTCCAAGCGATAAATTTTTCATTATCTGGTGTGCTCTTGTAAATTATCCGAACAGCAAACTTGTCGTACACTTCATCAAAAGAAACATTTTGAGCATTCATTTTTCGCCGAATAGAAAAAATAGACTTTGGACGTCCTTTAATTTCATACTTTAACTTTTCGGCATCAAGGGAATCGCGAATTACTTTTGAAAATGCTTCTATATAGGCATCTTGCTCTTCTTTACTTTCTTTAATTTTACTTAGGATATCATGATACACATCGGGTTCGGTATATTTTAATCCTAAGTCTTCCAATTCTGTTTTTATGTTATACATTCCAATCCTGTGAGCCAAAGGGGCATAAATGTATAAGGTTTCTGAAGCAATTTTCACTTGTTTTGCGGGTGCCATGGATTCCATGGTTTGCATATTGTGAAGCCTATCGGCTATTTTTATAATGATGACTCGAATGTCTTCATTAAGGGTGAGCAACATTTTTCTGAAATTCTCCGCCTGCAACGAAACATCACTTTGATATTCTAAAGCCGAAATCTTGGTAAGTCCGTCTACAATTCTAGCGACGGTTTCACCAAAAAGTTGTTCAATATCGGCAAGGGTATATTGGGTGTCTTCTACCACATCGTGTAACAGAGCGGCAGCAATAGCAGTAGCATCCAATCCTATTTGTGAAGCGACAATTTTTGCGACAGCAATGGGATGGAAAATATAGGCCTCGCCACTTTTACGTCTTTGTTCTTTATGAGCATCTACAGCCACATCGAAAGCCGAACGGATGAGTTTTTTATCTTCGGCAGAAAGGACACGATAGCTTACCTTTAACAGCTCTTTGTACTGTTTGGCGATCTCCTTATTTTCTTTTTCTAGCAGGGCTTCTGTCATAGATTAAAAGTACAACTTTGTAAG
This sequence comes from Flavobacteriaceae bacterium, assembly GCA_002694465.1. Classification (GTDB taxonomy): domain Bacteria; phylum Bacteroidota; class Bacteroidia; order Flavobacteriales; family Flavobacteriaceae; genus Halomarinibacterium. Next base: position 29,069 of record NZMG01000033.1, read on the forward strand.
AAATTGGGCAAAAGTAAATGGATAATCATGAGGCGCGCATTGTAAATAGTCATTATATTTTTAATGTAGTCTCTCAAGTACCCCTTTACGCTTTACAATATTTTTATAATCCCACTGAATTTCCTTCGATTTTTCTAACCAACGCTTTAGATGGGCTTCATCAATTTCTGAAACAGCATTGTAAAATATGGATGCATCTTTAAACTTTTTACCACGAACGTTAAGTGCATCTTCCTGAAAACTGGCACCACTCCAAAACATCAACCGAATCCCTTTTTTCTCTTTGCTGTATCCTACAATAGGATTGCCGTCTAAAAACCAAACGGGGTGACCGTGCCAGATTTTTGATTCGGCTTCTATTAGATTTTCAGAAATAATTTCTTGTAAAGCGGCACAAATAGCTTTATACTCTAGTAATTGAGAATTGTTGTAGTTTAAAATGTTGGTTGCATTATTCATAAGAGGGATTACATTTTTATTTCAGCATCATTAGTTTTTTAAATTGTTAAACCGTTGCAATAATGTAGGATGCGAATAATGCATAAACACGTAGGCAGGATGCGGTGTAAGATTGCTTAAACTGTTTTTATTCAGTTTTTTTAAAGCTGAAATAAGGGGAGAGGCCTCAAAAGTATTTTTAGCATAGTCATCTGCTTCGTACTCAAATTTTCGGGAAAGGAGATTCATTACTAAGCCTGTAATTTCAGAAATAGGGGTATATAAAATGCCAAAGGCAATTAACCCAATATGAAATGAAGGCGTCGATACTCCCAAAGCTTCCGAAAAAATGGGCATTCCAACAAATAATGAAAGTAGCCAGAAGGTAATCCCAATAGTCAATGTTGAAGCTGCTAAATTGTAAATAATGTGTTTCCGTTTGTAATGGCCTACCTCATGTGCCAACACCGCAACGATTTCATCTTCTTCCAAATCATTAATAAGGGTATCGTATAAGGTAATCCGTTTTTCCCTTCCGAATCCTGAAAAATAGGCATTGGCTTTGGTACTTCGTTTGGATCCATCTATCACAAAAATATTCTGTAAACTAAAGCCTACTTTGAAGGCATAGGCTTCAATTTTGGAACGCAAGGTACCTTCTTCCAATGCGGTTTGTTTATTGAATAAAGGAACAATTAGACGTGCGTAAAACATATTCAGGAATACTGAAAAAACAATGACAATTCCCCAAGCGTAGAGCCAAAAGTTACTTCCCGTACTTTCATAAAACCAAATAATGAGCGACAAAATGCCACCACCTAAAATAGCCGCCATCAACCAGCCTTTCAATTTGTCGAGGATAAAAGTTGAAATTGTGGTTTTATTGAAACCATATTTTTCTTCAATCACAAAGGTGTTGTAATAGGAAAATGGGGTGCTTAAAACATCGTTGGCCAGCATAATAATTCCGAAGAAAATAAGTGCCACAATGATATTGTTTTCAGAAAAAGAACGCGCTATTTGGTCTACTAACTCAAATCCGTCGAGAAAGAAAAAGAGCAATGTAGCTCCCATGGAAATGGAGGAAGTAAGCATGCCAAAACGGTATTTTTCCTTTTTATAGGCCTGAGACTTTTCATATTCTTCTTTGTTGTAAACATCTTGTAACTCCGCAGGAATTGGGTCGTTAAAATGCTTGGCATTAAGCGTGTCTAGAATTTTATCAATAACAAAATTGAGGACTAAGATGCCAATAATGATATAAAAAAGTGCTGTTGCAGTCATTAAATTATTAAAGTTTTGTAAAAGAGTATTAAAGTTTGCCAAAAAAACGCAACATACTATGTATTGCACTATCTTAAGGATACAAATAACAAAAATAAGACTATGAAACCCAAACTTTTAATACTATTATTTTTTGTTTCGAGCTTGCTTTTGGTGAGCTGTAATAAAAGTGATGACGACGGAGGTGATGCTGTTACCTTAAATGGAATTTGGCACTTAAAAAATGTGAGTGGAGGATTTGTGGGAGTAGATGTAGATTACGACCGTGGAGAGGTTATATGGAATTTTAACCTAACTACCGGCGTTCTTTCTGTTGAGAATAATTTGGAAGAATCAGATCCAGAGTATGCTTATTCAGGATTGGAAACAGGAACTTATCCCTTTGAAGTTTCAGAAATTAACGGACAAGAGGTGGTATTTATTGAAGGAATTGATAACGGTAATTACACGGTGACTTCAACTATGTTAACCATTGATGATCGTCCAGCAGATGGTTTTCTAAGAACATTTGAAAGGTAACAAAGGAATTATTTAAAATTTCGTTGTCTTTTTGCTTCAAAAATTAGAATTCCAGCTGCCACGGAAACATTCATGCTATCTATTTCCCCTTGCATTGGAATAATAATGTTTTGAGTACTGTTTTGAAGCCAATCTTCCGATAGTCCATCGGCTTCTGTGCCCACTACAATGGCTGAAGAAGTTTTAAAATCACAAGTATGATAAGGAATTGAAGCTTGCAGTGCAGCACAATACATGGCAATCTTTTTATCTTTTAAATACTGAATAATTTCTGAAGTGCTCCCAATGGCAATTTGATTGGTAAACACACAACCTACACTACTGCGAATGATATTAGGGTTGTACACATCGGTTTTGGGATTGGCAATAATCACGGCATCAACGTTAGCAGCATCTGCCGTACGAAGCAAGGCCCCAATATTTCCTGGTTTTTCGGGAGCTTCGGCAACAAGAATTAAAGAGTTTTTATTTGAAATATTTAGTTCGGAAAGCGTTAGTTTTTTTGTTTTACAAATTGCAATAACACCTTCGGTCGTAGTACGATATGCCAATTTTTCGTACACCTCCTTCGATATTTCAATAGATTCATAATTTGCTGAAATTTCTTTTTGAAGAAGAGTTAATGCTTCAGAAGTAATTATTTCAGAACAAAAGAGTAAGGTTTCAATTTCATAACTTCCCTTCATGGCTAAGGAGATTTCCCGTTGGCCTTCTACCACAAAAAGCCCTTGTTTTTTTCGCTCACGGGATTTCTCGCTTAATTGCAAGATTTGCTTAATCAAAGGGTTTTGAAGACTAGAAATGTGTTTTTGCATGGGGGTAAAGATAGTTTTTACAAGTCAATCTACTTAAAAATGGCAGTTAGAGCATTACTAAAATTTTGCTGCCAACAATTCCAGTCATGTCCTCCGTTGGTAATCCGTAATTCGTTTGGGATGCTATCTTGAAGCATTTGCTGTTGTAAACTTGTTATAACAGGGACAATATTATATGCATCATCATCTCCCACCGAGAGATAGTATTTAGGCTTTTTTGGTGCTTTTTTTATATTTTCCCAACGATGTGTGTAGGAGAAAGATTTCCAAATAGAATCATTAAAAACCCCATTTTTAGCAAAGGCAGCCACTTTTCTGGATGAGGAAATGGCTGGTGGTAATGGCTCGTAGGAAGCGGGACTTAATAAAATAACATTTTGAAATAATTCTGGTCTCAATAAGGAAAAGCGTAAGGCACCATAACCTCCAGCAGAATCTCCAGCGGCAATTCTACCTTGCGCGGTATCCACACGATAGGTAGCTTCAATGAAAGGGATAAATTCATCCAAATAAAAAGACTCCATGGGTTCGGGTCTATTAATATACCATGAGTTGCCCGCATGTGCCGTCACCGCAATTATAGGAGGAATTATTTTATGCTGTATTAGCGAATCTAAAAACACCTTAATATTTCCTTCATCTTCGATAAACCAATCTTTTTCATCACCTCCGTGACCGTGTAATAAATAGACAATGGGAAAACTTTTTGTGGAGTCTTGGTAGGCTTCTGGTAGATAAATTTTATAAGGAAGTGTACGTTTTAATAGGGTGGAAGTAATGGTTTCATCTTGTACAATGCTTTCACTTTTTTGAATTTCCTCTTTACAAGATTGTAGTGAAAAGGCTATTAGAAAAAGAAATACAAAAATCACAGATTTCTTCATAAATTATAAATTTTTTAATGTAACCCGTGCTTTCTTGTCTTTTGAAACAAAATGATAGTTTACAATGGAATTGGGCTCTGCTGTTGTTCCTGGTTGGACTTCAAAGGAAGCATATTTTTCCTTTGGGAAAATAATTTCAATCTCCCAATCGGGTTGTGTTTGTGATACCAGCACCGTAGTTTTTCCGTCTTTATTAGAAAATTGCACCGAAACTTCGTTGTTTCCTATGTGTACATTATCTAATAGGGCAGTATCCCATTCCGAGGGCATTTGTGGTTTAATGACCACCCTTTTATTGGCTGCGTCGGGTTGGATTCCAAAGAATTGTTCCACTATAGGCACTGCATAGCTATAGATATTCCAAGCTTGAGTCATCATCCCGTAATCTGGGGAAACTTCATACATACCTCCTGGAAAAGCATAGCTGAAGGTTCGGGTCATTCGCTTTAAATAGTTAAGAGCCTTGTCGGGTCTTCCATAGTTGTTTTCAGCTACAATTTGAACGCCTGTAGGTAGCGTCATTACGGCGCCTGTATACGAAAATATTTTACTTCCTTTAAAACTGCCATCATCACTTCCCGCCGAATCATCACGGTCTATTCCAGTGACAAACACCCCAAATGGATTGACAAATTGCTCTGCCGTATTCAAACCTTTTATGGCTTTATCCACGGGAGCGATGCCTACTTCCATTGGGGTATTCACCACCCAATTATGATGTAATACAAAAGGCCTTGGCTCTTGAGATGGGTTTTTTAAAATGGCTTCTCGGGTTTTCTTCAATTCGATTACTGCCCAAGGTTTATTAAGCGTATCGGCTCTTACAATGGCATCATCGATGAGTTTTAAGGCTTGCTCGTCAGTGCCAATAAAATCGGCATAGGAATTAAATTCTTCATTCCAAAATTCGTTATTTATTTTACCCTTCAATTGGTCTGCAAACAACTTATAACTTCTTGCTTTTTTCCCAAAACCTAATTCCATAGCTATTTTGGAAGCATCATCAAATGCTTTTTGGGTGTATGCAGCTACATCGATCATTTCACTATCCATGCCGTGGATTTCCATCATTCCAAAGCCATCTGGGAATAAATTTTTATTGGCATCATTTTCTAACAATAGCCATTCCAACCCTTTTTCTATGGTAGGATAGTATTTTTTAAGAAATTCCTTGTCGCCATTCCATTGATATATTTTCCAAATAAGAGATACAAATTGAGGTGTTTCATTGATGTTTCCTGGATTAAAAACAGCTCCGTTGGTAGACATTTCATGAATTATTCTTCCGTTACCATTGAGTGCATTTGAAACACTATCTAGTAATTTAATGGTATTATACACATGTTCAGTTTGTCCAATAGCCATATAGCCTTGCAAGGCATATTCACTATCTACACCAAACCACCACGGGTAATCTGGAAGCCCTGCACCAATTCCTGAACCCATTTCAGGAACAGTACGCACTAACCAATCGCAGTTATATTTAAGCCATTTAAAGGTTTCATTAATGGTGGTGTCTGGGGTAACTAAAACTGATTTGCTTGAAATTTTCTTGTACCGTTCTTTTTTTTCTGAAAGTAAGGTTGTCCAGTTAGTTTTTAGTTCATCAAATGTAGCTTTTGCTTCAGCTTCTGACGTATAGGACCCAGCGATAAAATAATTGATCGTTGTAGCACCATTTGATGATAGTGTTATGTCATTTTCAATAGAATATATTGAAGTATTGTCATTGGAAATACTAGTCGAGGTTTTCTCGATCCCCATTTCCGAACCAAAAATGGTAATCCATGGGTTGAGGCTATCTTTTATAACCCATGCTTGTGATTTATCATCCCAATGACCAATATCTTTTCCATCAATCATATTGGTGCGTTCTCCTAACCACGTGGGTCGTAAATCACTTTTCCCAGTAAATTTTACTTTTACCTTAGTTTCGGGTGCTTTTTTGATGACCAGCTGGACAACCATACCTTCTTTACCATCGGGGACAAACTGCCATCGTTCTATTTCCATGTTTTTTTCTTTCCAATTAAAAGTATGCTTGTTGGCATAAGGGTAATTTGTAAAACTCGTCGCTTTGTTTAAGGTAAAAGTAGAAGTTCCATCATCCAAAACGATATCAAACCCATCCATCAATTTAATAGGATGATTCCAAATTCCTCCCATTTCCCCTTTAATATGCCATCCTAAGTCTGGAAAAGACCCATCTTGGTGCCCAACCATATATACTCTGTCTCCCGCTGTTACCATTGGAGAAGCAAGATATTCAGGCTTTCCGATGATGAAGGGGGAATCTTTAAGAATTTCTGAAAAAACTTGAGGATTGGACTTCGAGCAACCTGCAACTATTGAGAAAAGGAGTAAAGAAAGAAAGTATTTCATTGTAGCAATTTTTAAAAAACTAAGATAAAAAAAACAGCCCTTTAAAGGGCTGTTTTGGAATTGTTATTTGTTTGAAATTACTTTTGCTCATATTTCTCAGAATATCGCTTCCATAATTCGGTTTGGTGGGTTTCCAGCGAAACTTCCCTTCCGTCAATAAAGGCATGCGAAACAATATTGGTACGCATATCTAGGGCATCCCCTTCACTTACAAACAGGGTAGCGCTTTTTCCTACTTCCAATGTTCCGTAGTCTTTATCTATTCCCAAGATTTTTGCGGTATTGGAAGTAATCAATTTTAAAGCCTCTTCTTTTTCCATTCCTTGTCCAACAACCTGCCCTGCATAAAAGGGAAGGTTACGGGTATTCATACGCTCCATTCCCCCACGAGAATTTAAACTTACTGTTACTCCACCGTCGTTTAAAAGTTTAGGAAGTTTGTACGGGTGGTCATAGTCATCATCATCTGCATCTGGTGTAGAATGAACTCTATCTACAATAACAGACACATTGTTTTGCTTCAAAAATGGAATAATTTTATAGGCTTCGTAGCCTCCTACCAATACCACTTCGTTAATTCCAGCATTCTTACAAGCCATCACTCCATCTATAATTTCCTTCTCACCTTGCGCATAGAGATACAACTTTTTCGAACCATTAAATAATCCTTGCATGGCTTCAAAACCTTCATTTTTTGACGAGGACTTTACACCTCCGTAGGCTTTTGCGTTTGCTACATACATTTTAAAAGCATCGGTGTCTTTTTCGTAGTCTTTATTAGGCTTCCAACCGCGTTCTTCACCTATCCACCAGCGACCTCTCCTAAAGGTATTTGGCCAATGCACATGAATACCATCATCTACTTTAACGGCGGCATCTTCCCAGTTCCAAGCATCCAATTGCACCACCGAAGAAGTTCCAGAAATCCCTCCTCCTTGAGGGGTTATTTGTGCTAAAAGAACCCCATTAGGGCGCATACTCTCTACAACTTTGCTTTCGGCATTGTAGGCAATTAAACTTCGAATATTCGGAATAAAATCTCCAATTTCATCATCGTCATTGGTAGCTCGAACTGCATCAATCTCGACCAATCCTAAGGAAGATACTGGTGCGATGATTCCAGGGTAAATATGTTTTCCACTAGCTTCAATCATGCGGCCTTGCTTTCTAGTGGTTCCTTGTCCTACCTCGGTTATTTTACCATTTTCAAAAATGATATATCCGTTGTTAATTATAGTTCCATTTCCAATATGAATGGTAGCACCCGATACAATAATGGTTTCAGATTGTGCAGGTGCGGGTGTTTGTTGAGCCCAAGTTTGAAGCCCAATACTTATAATAGTTGCTAAGAATATATTCTTTAAAATTTGCATAATTGGCTTAGTTTATGGTTTCACATTCAAAATCAATTTTATCTTTTTTCATTGGGGGACGTTTTTTCCCACCATTGCCATCTTTTTCTGAAAGCATCATCTTAATAAGTTTATTCCTTTCGGCTTTAATAGCTTCTCGTTTTGCTTTATCGGCATCTAAATCAAAATACACGGCACCTTCAATGATGGTTTTTTCCGCTTTTGCATACACAGACAAAGGATGATCTGTCCAAAGCACCAAATCGGCATCTTTTCCTTCTTTTATGCTTCCTGTACGATTGTCTAAATGGAGTAATTTTGCTGGGTTAATGGTCACCATGTTCCACGCTTCTTCTTCCGTCATTCCACCGTATTTAATCGTCTTTGCAGCTTCCTGATTTAAACGTCGAGACATTTCATCATCATCACTATTAATAGCAGTAGTAACTCCCGCATTGGTCATAATGGCTGCATTATAAGGAATGGCATCATTTACTTCATATTTGTACGCCCACCAATCACTGAAGGTAGAACCACCCACGCCGTGTGCCGCCATTTTATCGGCTACTTTATAACCTTCCAAAATGTGCGTAAAGGTGTTCACTTTAAATCCGAATTTCTCCGCAACCTTCATCAACATATTGATTTCACTTTGTACATAGCTATGACAACTAATGAAGCGTTCGCCGTTTAAAATTTCGGCTAATACTTCCATTTCTTCATCGTAACGATAAGGTTTTCCGCTTTTCTTTGAGGCGTCGTATTCTTTGGCACGATTAAAATAGTTTACATACAATTGTTCCACACCCATACGCGTTTGTGGGAATCGTCCATAACTTTGCCAGTTACTTTGTTTTACGTTTTCACCTAAAGCAAATTTGATAAACTTTGGACTGTTTTTGTAGATTAAGCCATCTGCATCTTCACCCCATTTTAATTTAATAATAGCAGAACGCCCACCAATGGGATTTGCTGAACCGTGCAAAATTTGCACGCTGGTAACTCCTCCAGCAAGATTTCGGTAGATATTAATATCTTCTGGATTTATAACATCTTCAATTTTTACTTCGGCCGAAGAGTTTTGACCTCCTTCATTGATACTCAATGCTGCAATGTGCGAATGCTCATCTATAATCCCTGCAGTTAAGTGCTTTCCGGTGGCATCTATCACAACCACTCCAGCACCACTGAGGTTTTTACCAATTTTTTCAATTTTACCATTTTTAACCAATACATCAGTATTTTCTAAAACCCCTGCCGCCTCACTTGTCCAAACGGTGGCATTTTTGAATAACATATTTTGTGATCGCGGTTTTGTTGTAAATCCGTAACCCACATTAGGATAGGTGAGAGGTACCAATTCTGGGGTTTTGCCGTCTTCTTTTTTATCGTCTTTGTCATCAGCTTTTGCATCACCCGTCCTAACAGCAGTAAAAGATGTTTCTGCCCCATTTGGAAGCACTAATCGGCCACTAAAACCCGTTCCCGAATTCGTTATGAGTGCCGTGGCTCTATGTAACTCCTCATTGTCATCTTCAAAAGAAAAAGTCACCCAATTATTTTCGTAAGAAATTTTTGAAGTTCTTTTAAGGGTGTCTTGCTTAACCTCAATTTTAGGTTTTGAAATGTCCCCAGAAAGAGTCATTTCATAATTTTTACCTCCTGCTGAAAGTGAATACACACCACGAATATCTTTAGTGTCTTTATCGTTTATAACGTGTTTTTTTCCTTGCACCCAGTTTTCGTAAAGGGTGGTTTCTTTATCGAAAATATCTCCCGAAGTAATTAAGAAATTAGCCCATTTACCAGATTCCAACGTTCCTAAGGTGCTACTTTGTCCAAGTAACGAAGCAGGAACCGTAGTTAGCGCTTCTAATGCCTTCGTTTTGTTAAAACCATACTCAATTGCCTTTTGAAGGTTTTTTGAAAATTCTGAAACTTTATCTAATTCATAGGTTGTTAATGCGAAAGTAATTCCGTTTTCTGAAAGGACTTTTAGGTTTTGTGGCGCCTGATTCCATTCACGCATATCTTCTAAAGAGATGTACTTTGCATAATAAGGATCACTCACGTCGTAGGCAGATGGAAAGTTGATAGGAATTACATATTTAGCATTTGTTTTTTTGATGCTTTCAATACTTTCATATTCATCGCCACCTCCTACAATGACATAATTAATATTAAACTGATCTCCAATTTTATTGGCTCTTACATTGTTTCCTTTATCGCCTGCTTCAAAAAAGGAGATGAGATTTTTATTTTCTATCATAGCTTCCAAAGAGCGATCTTTTGTTTTACTATTCCCTTTGGCATACCAATCCATATCGCTATATACTTGGCGGAGTAATGCCATAGAACCCATAAGGGAACCAGGATAGGATTGATTACTAGATACGCTTTTTGAAAAGGAGAAGAACTGCCCTGATTGGTCATTTAAAATTCGAGTAGCATCACCAGATTCATCATTTAGTGCCACCAAAACTCCTGTGCCACGAGCAATACCATCCATAAGATGCGTATTTACAATTCCGAAGCCAAGTTTCCGAAGTTCTTCGGCGTCTTTACTTTCATATTTAAACTTATCGATTCCTTTGTTTTCGGGCATAATATGATCGTTCCAATAAAAACCTTCGCGCGTAGCATCGTACTGAGGGGATCTTCCTCCTCCTTGGCGTTTAGGTTTTTCAATTCCGAAGCCCGAATAACTATCAATAAAAGAGGGGTACACATACTTACCTTGTAAATCGATAGTAATACTGTTTTTTGGGATGTTCACATTGCTTCCCGAAGCAACTACTTTTCCGTTTTGAATAAGTAGCGTTCCATTTTTAATGACTTGAGAAGGAGTGACATAAAGTGTTGCATTGGTAAGTGCAACATTATTATTGTTTTCTTCTTTTACACCGTCATTTTTGGGAAAATAATCTTGGGCATTTGCCATTCCAGTAAATAGGAAAAGCAAAGCGAGAATAAACGTTTTTTTCATTAGAAATTAAGTTGGTTAATTTACTTTTTAAATATAGTAATGTTGATTCGTTTAATTGGAAAATTCTTCTGCTTTAACAAGATGTTAAGAGAGTTACATGGGTTTATCTTCAAAATAATTGACCACAAGAGCTACCATATAGCTGTAGCTCTCAATTCCTTTACTTTGGTTATTGGCTTTTAAAAATTGATCCCAAAAGGCTTTGGATAAATTTTCAAACGGGTTTTTGTAGGACAACCAAAACTCGCGCATTTCGCGATAGCTTTCTAAAATTCCAAAGTTTACTATAGGTAACATAGTATCATAGGCAGCCATATCTCTTCTGGCAAGTTCATTAAGACAATACCGCAAAGCAAAGATGTATCCTGTATATTGTATGTAAGGATCTTCATTATGAAGGGTAGCCAAAGTAGCAATAAAATTAGCCTCGTTCTCCGCGGCAAAACCAATTTGGTGTGCCTGCTCATGACACGCCACCACTGGAAATTTGTAACTTTTAATCAAATTATTAACCTGTGCTTCTCCTGTTAATGGGTTGTAATACCCACTGTAACCCATATAGGTTAAACCTAAGCTCCATCCACTTTTTTTAATACTGGTGGGGGAATAAGCAAGGTTAGGATATTCTTTTTCTAGATTTTGATAACCGTTTTTTGATTTCTCAAAAATTTCATTTTGCGTGTAAGGTAAATCAATTTTTACACTGTCTTTGAAGCCTAAAGAGCGATGAATTTCATTGCTTTTTTGGATAAGTCGTTGTGTGGTCGTGATGAGCTGTTGGGTGGTATAATCATTTTCTAACTGAAGTGTTTGATGAAGAGCTGGACGCAAATAATTAAGTCCCCAAACCAAATTAAAAACAGCATATATAATGGAAAGTGTTGCGGCTATATCCACAAAAAACCATACAGGTTCTTTAATAAGCCTTTTATAATTCTTTAGTAGCCAGCGTATCATCAAAACGATAAATAATAAATAAAATACATCTCCCATGGAAAATGGAATCCATCCAAAAATATATCGAAAAAGGCCCGAAATGTAAGGGTAAATACCTTGGCTGTAGTAGGTTTCTATAAACTCTGGAAATCCACGTAGGGTGCGCAAAATAATATATTGAACCACTAATAATGAAGCTAAAATTAGACGTGTTCTTTTTTGCATTTTCAAACTTACAAAGAATTCTTTAACCTTTAATTTTATGAATGCAGAATTAAAAGTACTTTTGAAAAGTTTAAAAACAATCTTATGAACGAAGCGATACGAAACCTTGAACCTAAAGCAGTTTGGAACCATTTTGCCGATTTAAATGCAGTGCCTCGACCCTCAAAAAAAGAGGAGAGAGTCATTCAATTTATGAAAGATTTTGGTGCAAAACTTAACCTTGAAACCATTGAAGATGAAGTGGGTAATGTCGTTATTAGAAAACCTGCTACCAAAGGAATGGAAGATAGAAAACCCATTGTGATGCAATCCCATCTCGATATGGTACATCAAAAAAATAATGATACCGATTTCGATTTTGATACCCAAGGAATTGAAATGTTTGTGGATGGAGATTGGGTAAGAGCCAAAGGGACTACATTAGGTGCAGACAACGGATTGGGAGTGGCCACTATTATGGCAATATTAGCAAGTAATGAAATTGCACATCCAGCATTAGAAGCATTATTTACCATAGATGAAGAAACTGGAATGACAGGTGCTATGGGCTTAAAAGGAGGAATACTAAAAGGTGAAATTTTGTTAAACCTAGACACCGAAGAAGATGACGAAATAGGTGTAGGTTGTGCCGGAGGAGTTGATGTAACGGCAGAAGGAAACTACTCACAAGAGAGTCCAATTGCCAATGCTGTAGGCTGTAAAATCACTTTAAAAGGCTTACAAGGAGGACACAGTGGTATGGATATTTATAAAGGATTGGGGAATGCCAATAAATTAATGAATAGAATTCTCTACGCTACAAAAGATTACATTCAAATTTCAGAAATAAAAGGCGGAAGCTTACGTAATGCAATCCCTCGGGAAAGTGTTGTTCTGGTAAGTGTAGCTTCAGAAAAAGCAACTGAATTTAATACTGCTTTTGAAAAAATTAAAGAAGCCATTTTAAAGGAATATCATCATTTAGAACCGACACTTTTCATTTCCAAAGAAGAAACATCTTTACCAGCAACAGTAATGAGTTTTCAGGATTCAGAAAAATTAATTCTGGCGGTTTATGGAGCGCATAACGGTGTGTTTAGAATGAGCCCTGCCATTGAAGGACTTGTAGAAACCTCTAATAATGTGGCTAAAATTGTAGTTGAGCATGGTGAAATTAAAGTGGAATGTTTAACACGTTCTTCGGTGGAATCTTCAAAAAAGGATTTAGCACAGACCTTACAAGCAGTTTTTAGTTTAGCTGGGTACGATGTAACTTTTTCTGGTGCCTATCCTGGTTGGGCACCTAATATGGAAAGTCCTATTTTAAAAGTAATGGATGCACTCTACGAAAAATTGAATGGCGAAAAGGCTCATGTTGCTGCCTGTCATGCTGGGTTGGAATGTGGTATTCTAGGACAAAACTATCCAGGGATGGATATGATTTCCTTTGGACCTACAATAAAAGGAGCACACTCTCCAGATGAGAGAGCTAGCATATCTTCAACACAAAAGTTTTGGGATTTTGTAAAAGAAATTTTAAAAGAAATTCCGAAAAAATAAACTATAAAAAAAAGCCGCTAATACAGCGGCTTTTTTAATTATAAATCAGATTTACTGCTTCTCTACAATTTCAACAAGTTCCAGTTCAAAAATTAATCCTGTGTCTGGTGCTACAATCACTTCACCCGTTCTAGGATCTCTTAAACCTTGAGCGCCATACGCTAAATGAGATGGTATAAATATAGTAGCTTTATCTCCAACACTCAATAATAGTAATCCTTCCTTAAATCCAGGAATAAGTTGCGCATCTTTACTGTATTGTGCAAGGGTTGGTCCATATTGGTTTGCATCAACTCTTCTATGATCTACGGCATCATATTTTTCTGCAATTTCTTGTGAACTTGTGTCTAATAGTCTTCCGTCTTCAAAGTAACCATTATAGTTCATTTTAATCATACTACCTTCCGCGGGTTTCATTGCTTTGCTTCTATGATTCCAGTAAACTTGTAATCCTGAAGGAAGTGTTTCTGCTTGTGCTTTAAGAGCTTCTAGTTCCTTTACCGTGTTCGCGGCTACTTCCATCATTTTTGCTTCTTTTTCTTTTTGGATAGCTTCTATTTTTTCCATTTCAGCGTTAAAAGAAGGAGCGGTTACACCTTTGTTGATAATATTTACTTGCTCTATGATAACAGGGTTTACTGGTTTGTCGCCTGGTTTTTTAGTTTCCACTGCTCCAATGGAATCAACTACTTCTTGCCCAATTACTATTTCGCCAAACACCGTGTGTTTTCCATCTAACCAAGGTGTTTCTTTCAACGTGATAAAAAATTGGCTTCCGTTAGTTCCAGGACCAGAATTGGCCATAGAAAGAATTCCTTTTTTACTATGCGTTAAACTATCGACAAACTCGTCAGGAAACCTATAGCCTGGATTTCCACTGCCATCTCCTTTTGGGTCTCCTCCTTGAATCATAAAATCTTTTATAATACGGTGGAACGTTAATCCGTTAAAGAAAGGTTTTCCTTTATAGGTCGAATCTGCTAGCGGGTGTTTTCCTTCAGCTAATTCAATAAAATTGGCTACGGTAAGCGGTGTTTCTTCGTAAAATTTGGCAACAAAAGTTCCTTTGTTGGTTACAAATTCTGCATACAATCCTTTTTCCAGATTTGGGTATTTAGATTTACACGAGGTAAGGGTAGTGGTTGCTAATACCAATAATATTAATAAGTTTTTCATTGTATTTAATTGTTTTCTGTTGAATTTATTGATTTTAAAGTTACTGTGCTTTGCACGGGAACATTGGTTCCTAATTTGTTTTCTATGCCATAATACCCGTAGGCCTTATGAGAAGGAAATAAAAAAGTAACAGTTTCGCCTGCCTTCATTAATTTTATGCCATCTCTAATGCCAGATATAAGTGCTTGATTGGTTTGGTCTACTTTATATTTTTGAATTCCGTTTTCGGTTTCTGAAAGAATGGTTTCTCCGTCTAGGTGTTTAATATCGTATGTAAAAGTAACGTCGTCGCCTAATTCTGCAAGTTGGGTAGAAATGGTGTCCTGCACATTATAATAATACCAAAAACCACTCTCTGAAGCGATATAGTCTATGGTATCTTCTTTTTCCATAAAAGTGGCAATGAGAGCTTCCTCCTCTTCAATAAGCTTTTTATTTCGCTCTACCGATTCTTTAATAAAAGAACCCGAAGCCGATTTTATCGGGCGTCGAGCTTCTGGACTTTTGCAAGCTATTACCGTTAGCAATATGCTTATTATGAATAAATTACGAAACATGATTTAGGGCATTTTTGTAATGGGGCAATATACTAATAAATTCAGATACGGTTTCAGTTAATGTTGCATCACTTTTTCCTCCTGCCGCATTGGTATGTCCGCCACCGTTATAATGGCTTCGGGCAAATTCATTTACCGAAAAAGTTCCTTTACTTCTAAAAGAAATTTTGGTAATACTTTCCTGTTTATTTTCAATAAAAATGACGGCAAAAATAATACCTTCAATAGATAAGGGATAATTTACAAACCCTTCAGTATCGCCCTTTTTAAAATTGTGATCGTCCAATTCCTTTTGAGAAAGCGTAATATAAGCGGTTTTATATTCTGAAAGTATCGTCATATTATTTAATGCAACGCCCAAAAGTTTCATCCTGTCTGGACTATTGGTGTCGTAAATATTTTGATGAATCTCACTGTTATTTGCGCCACACTCTATTAAATGGGCTATTACTCTATGGGTTGTTGCAGAAGTGGCGGGAAA
>NZMG01000034.1 GCA_002694465.1 Flavobacteriaceae bacterium
ACTATGGATTCTCTGTGTGTGTAGATATGACCAGGAGCTTCTGGCGTTGTTAAATTACGAGATTGAATTGTAATTTCAGCGCTATTAATATTATATTGAGTGTTAATTCCTCCCCCAGCATCAGGGCTCCAAGAATCTTGATATGTAAAAATAACAGGTACAGGAGTAGATATTAATCAATGGGATCCACGTGGTGACGTGCCACATAATGGTTTAGGATCTTTTGTTATAGAAACGCTTAATAGAATAGAAGATGAAGACAGCGAAGATATTACTATTACTACAGATAGAGCTTGTTGGGAGACTGAACCAAAAAGTGAAGAAGGTTTAGATATTTATTATGAAGCTAGCGCTGCTATACCTATGAAATTAGATTCTTTAGAAAATAATAGCTTATTTTGTTTACCTTCAGTTTCACCAAGAAGATCTACAAGGGTTCAATTAGATAAAAGGATAGTTAACTCAATAATTAACTCAAGTACAGAACAAGGTATTTTATTTGGAAGACCTTATGTTGGTAAAGTATACACTAACTCAACTATAGAAATTAGACACCTTTATGATGGTAGCGATCAACTTTTAAGAGCTATTGCGGATTTTGATGAGACTAATGAATATAGAGGTATTGGACTAGGAATAAATGATATAGTTGCTTTAAAAAGAAAAGACGGGTTAACTGTTTTTAATAAAATTAAAGATCACATGCAAATATTATCACCTGGCGTTGCTACTCTTTCAGAAAGATTTTTAAATGTTGATAATGTTTCACTTTATTATTTTGCCCCGTATGATAGACAGTATATGTGGGTACAAAACGCAATTAACTTTGGAGCATTTACTAGTGCTTCAGCAGCAACGCAAGCCAGTCTTGTATTTAATTCTAGATGGCAAGTTACTGGAGGATCTGGTAGTAATATATTACCTGATGGGGTTTTTGTCGTAGGCGCTGGTGAGTTTAATGCAAACACTCCTTTTACTTTATTAACTTTAAATAGACAAGTTGTGCCTGTTGGGCCTTCAGTAGTTGTTAACAATGTTAATTTTATAAGCACAACAGGTTATTATAAACTAGATGAAGAAGCTTATAAATATCCTGTAAAGTTATCATGGTTTAATTGTTATTCTTTTGGTAACGGTGTAGAGTCAGATAGAATAAGAGATGATTTTAATGCGCCACAAATAGATAATGGTTGTAGAGTATCTTCTACGTTTTTAGAATACGGAGAAGAAACAATAAGTAGTGGTTTAATTCACTCTGGTTTATATAATTCTATATCAAGTGTAAACAACTTGAATGAATTTAATATGGCTGATAAGATAACTAAAAACTTAAATCCAGCTTATGGTTCCATACAAGCGTTAAAAGCTTTAGATAATAATTTAGTTTCATTTACAGAAGATAAAGTTTTAAAAGTTCTTTCAAATAAAGACGCTGTATTTAATGCAGATGGTAACTCTCAACTTGTTGCTACAAATAGAGTTTTAGGTGATGCAACACCATTTGCCGGTGATTATGGAATATCTAAAAATCCAGAGTCTTTAGCAGTAGATAATTATCGTATGTACTTTACTGATAAACAAAGAGGAGCTGTTTTAAGATTATCAATGGATGGTTTAACACCTATATCTAATGTAGGCATGAAAAGTTATTTTAGAGAAAAACTTAAAATATGTAATACTATAATAGGTAGTTTTGATATTGTAAACGGGGAATATAATACAACATTAAATATTGCTTCATCATATCAGTCTGATACAGAGCAACCAATAACTGTTTCTTTTAATGAAGCTGGAAAAGGTTGGGTTAGTTTTAAATCATTTGTTCCTGATACAGCAGTAAGCGTTTCTGGCAAATATTTAACAGCAAAACAAAATAAAGTATATGAGCATTACAGAGATTTTGATTTAAATGGAAATATTGTTCCTAGAAATAACTTTTACGGAACTCAGTACAACTCTGAATTAGAGATGATATTTAACGATACTCCTAGTTCAATAAAATCTTTTAAAGCAATAAACTACGAAGGTACGCAGTCAAGAATTATTCAAAACTATGCTGATGGTATGGATTATAATTTGTTTAATAAAAATGGTTGGTACGTAGATTCTTTTGTAACAGATTTACAAGAAGGTAAAGTTCCAGAGTTTATAGAAAAAGAAGGAAAATGGTTTAATTATATAAAAGGAATATCTACTGATTTAAGTAATATAGATGCTTCAGAATTTTCAGTTCAAGGCATAGGATTTCCTAATGATACTAACACTCCTTTTGGTGGTTATGGTGATGTAACAGGAGAAATTAAAGATAAAGGTGACACCCCTTAATAAATAAAAATATGGCAAATAATTATACAGTAGCTGGAAATGCTATCAACGCTGATGGCAATTTTGTTTTTCAATTTATAGAAACGTCAGGCGACAGCATAGCGGATGGTAATATGATATCATCTGGTTCTTTAACAATTATTCCTAATAGCAATTATGTAGTTCAAGCTTCGAGTTTTTCTATTGGTGATGCCTTGCCGTCTTCAGTTGCTTCTGTTAATTTTGCTGATACTGGAACACCAAACATGCCAGGCAACACGGTGGCAGTCACGGTTAATTTTGCGTCAGATTTTGTTGTTCCAAACGATGATTTTACTATAATTGTAGATATAGACGGAGCAGCTACGTTTTATGATCCAGAGTTTGATGGTGGTGGCGTAGATGTTGTTACTAACTTTGATTTAGAGTTTGACGTTGATTCTGATGTTACAACAAACTTTACTGGAAATGGAGGCACTACTGTAAATCAATCTACAGTTTCTGCTTTAGCAACAGTTACTTTTAGCGGAGAGGCTACTCCTAATAAATCTAAATCTATTGCTACTATAACTTTAACAGCCGCTTCAGGTTTTTTCTTTAACTCTACACCATATCTTAAATATTTTGGTATTCAACAAGATCAATTAAAACTATTAACTAAAACAATAACAAGAGATAGTAATAACAGAAGAACTGCTTATTCTTTTGATTTAGTTTTTAAAAGTAGATTTGATCTGTCTACTAATTTTGGAGGTAAAGTTAAATTAATCATAGATAAAGGGACTATACCTCAAGTAGTAAAAAAAATAACAAGAGTAGATTTTGGCCCACCACAAATAAGTCCTGCAGGAGAAACTAGATTAATAAAAATATTTGGAACACCAGGCAGCGAGTTTAACTTTACTGTAACAGATGACGTTGACAAAAAATCTATAATTGAACAAAGATTAGTAGATGCTACATACTTTTCAACTACTAAAGTTTTAAATCCCGTATATGGTGAAATAGACGCTATTAATAAAAAACTTGAAAGTGGTTCTCCTTATTGCGAATATTCACAATATTTTCCAGCATATAACTCTACAATACTAACAACAGCAATTAACATGGGTGGTGGTTTAAGTGGCACTACTGCAACTTTTGATGCTTTAACTAATGTTAGAGTTGGTGACAGGTTAAAAATGGACACTATATCTACAGGTGATACTGTTACAGTAACAGCTTTAAATAGCTCAACAGAAGCCGTGTTATCTCAGTCTGTGACGGCCGCTGACGATGCTGTTGCTACTTTTACTAGAAAACAAAAATATTTTATAAACTTATTTCCATTAAATGAAACTGTATTTGGTAGAAATATGCCAAGTGAAGAGCCTCATTTTACTATTGAGCAGCACATGGATCCTGTTTTAAAACTAACAGTTTCTGAAACAGATGGTGGTTATACTGGACCTACTACTGTATTTACTAAAACTGGAAAAGCTAATGCGTTTGCGTATGAAATAAGAAATAGAGAAAATTATTCTGAAGGCACGACTTCTTCTTATTTTAAAATAAGTTACTCAATAACATCAGATGGTGGAAAAAGAATAGCAGCTGTAGGCGCTACCGAAGGTATACCAACTTGGTCTAGTACTGACGCTAGTGCTTCAATGTGGACTAATTCAGTGTCTGCTACTAATGGAGGTACTCAAATAGAAATAACAAATATAAGCATGGCAGGGCTGCCAACATCAACACCTGGAACATGTACTTTAACAGCAGATGTAAATATAATTAAATGGGGAACTGAAGATGTAACAATGAATTTAGATTTAGATCAAATAATAACAACAGCTTAAAATTAAAATATGCCATTAATAGAATTATTTTTTGAAGAACAAACATTTGCTCCAGCTTCATTGCAAGTTGGAGACATGGTTTATTATGTATCTGGACAAAGCTTACTTAATTTTAGTCCTAATTTACCTATTATTACTACTAGTTCTAATCCAGCAGATATATTTAACGCTCCTGATATTACAGAGCAGCAAGCTATGATAACAATAGGAACAGTTGATGAAATAACATTTAGTGGTGGTGGATTTTATGTAATATGTAATATATCAGCAGATACAACGCCGCCTACTGAAACTGATTTTATTTTATTTGCAAAAGACAATGAAGTAAACATAGGTGATATAAAAGGTTATTTTGGCAAAACTAAACTCATAAACAACTCTACTGAAAAAGCAGAGCTGTATGCTATATCTTGCGAAATAGCAGAAAGTAGTAAATAGTTGTTAAAAAATGTAACTATATAATAGTAATAAAATTTAATTATATGGATTTAGAAGATATAGATAATCAAGCTATTAATAATCCTTTATCAAAAGAAGAGTTAAAAAAACAATTTGTAGAAAAAACAAAAGAATTAGGTTTAAAACATACTTTTACTTTTGATGAAGCTTGGGAGATATCTCAAGAAATTAAAAAAAGGCAAGATTATAGAAATAAAATAACAGACTTACATAATCAGATGGTAGAAGGTGGGGCTATGGTTGGTGAAGAACTAAACAAGTTAAATCCTGTTAAACATACTTTTGCTGGTGGTTGTTATATTAGAGAAATATTTAATCCTGCTGGATTATTGCTTGTAACTAAAATACATAAAAAAGAACATCCGTTTTTTTTAACAAAAGGTAAAATGTCTATTCTAACAGAAGATGGCGTTAAAACAATTGAAGCTCCTTATAATGGGGTAACACAGCCAGGTACAAAAAGAGTTATATATGCACATGAAGATTGTGTGTTTATAACCGTTCACGCTACAGATAAAAAAACTCCAGAAGAAGTAGAAGAAGAAGTAATAGCAAAAGATTTTAATGATAAAGATATATCATTAGATGAAATAGAAAAGCTAAGTAATGCTTTAAATTTAGATAAAAAAATAATTATGAACAATAAAAACTCAAATAAATAATGTCATTTATAGCAGTAGGTGTAGGTCTAGCGGTTTCAGCCGGTGGAGCAATATATGGTGGTATAGCTCAAAATAAAATGAGAAAAAGAATGGAGGGTAAACAAAGAGATGCTCAAAGGAAACTTGATAGACAGAGGGCTATATATGAAAATTTAGATACTAGTAATCCATTTATGGATTTAGAAAATACTATGGAAGACTTAACTGTTAATCAACAGCAAGCAGAGTTTGAAAGACAATCTTTTCAACAAAGTCAAGCTAATATAATGCAAGGCCTTAGAGGTGCTGCTGGTGGCTCTGGCGTAGCAGCTTTAGCCGCTTCATTATCTAGACAAGGTCAATTAGCTTCACAAAGATCAGCGGCTAATATAGGACAGCAAGAAAGGCAAAATCAAATGGCTAGACAACAACAAGCTTCTCAAATACAACAACTACAAGCGCAAGGAGAAAGACAATCTCAACAAATGGAGATGCAAAAACAAGCACAACTAATGGGTATGGATCAACAGTCTGTAAATATGTATGCTCAAGCCGCTATTGGTGCAGAACAAGCGGGTAATCAAGCGGTACAACAAGGCATGCAGCAGTTTGGTGGTCAACTAACTAGTATGGGTACTCAATTAGAAGGTTATAAATATCACGAAGGTGTTAAACAGTAATAAGTTATGCAAGAAGAATTTAAAAGAATTATAGATTTAGAGCTTAACAGAAGAAGTAGCTTAACAGCTAGTGATAAAAAATCGTTAGAAGAGTGGGCTAGACAAACAAGAGAATATTATGCTGCTAGTAATGACGCTAACGAAAGAAATAATATTCTACAGTCTGCATATAAAAAAGCTTCAGATATTATAGAAAATGAAAACTTAAAACAAGATGTGTCAGAAATTATTTCAGATGAAAATGAATTTGGCAAAAACCCTGTATTTAAATTAGGCGCTGGGTTTTCTCAAGATATAACAAAAATAATGACTGGTGAAAAAAAATATGAAATAGTAAACGATGAAATAGTTTACGAGATGTCAAACCCATATGGACCAGGTACTTCTTATATGCACTTACATGAAATAAAAGACTATATTGATTCTAAAAAGATTGATAAAGATTCTCAAAATGCTATAAACATGTTAATAAACGGAGTTAATCAAGGTGGAGACTTTAATAGAGATAGTTTTTTCAACAATGTAAAAAATAATATTATTGTTAAAGGTAACTTAGATTCTTTAATAAATGATGATATATTTGGTGGAAGAAACTTTAGAGATGACTTTATTGAATCTACAATGATGTCTTCATATAAAGATTTTGATGAAGAACTAAAAGATGAAAAGATATCACTTGAAGATGCTGTAGCTATATTTGAAGAATTATTAAAAAACAGGGAGCAAACTATAGATTATGTAGCTGAGTATTTTACTAAGTTTGCAGAACAAAATAGAACTAAACCAAATTTACAAAACCAAGAAGAAGCTGGATACGATCCATACGAATTTGCGTAGAACAATTTATTAACGGGTAACTAACGAAACAGTTTATGAAAAATTTAAAATTTGAAATAATGCTAGACGGCAAGCCAGAAGTGGCATACGTTCGTCCAGAAA